>DBGFTB010000049.1:0-96763 GCA_048532905.1 Collinsella aerofaciens | reverse complement strand
ACCTCAATGGTCCTCCTAACGCCGGCGTGTTGGCACCACCAGCGTAGTGGCGGCGGGGAGGCACGGTGGCCATTATTCGGTGACCGGGATTGGTCAAAATAGTTTGACTATTAGCGGCTAAAATCGCCCGGCGCTAACAATTGCCGCACATTTGATAGTGATGCATCACCATCCGACAACGAATTACGTGTCGGGAATTGGCCGAAATCGTTCGCAATGAGTGTTCAGAATTTGTGATGGCAGGTTTATTTGTGGAACGTAGGGCGGCCCCGCTGCGGGGTTTCCCGCTGCGAGGCCGCCCGTGATCTACGCCGGAGTTTGTCGTAGACGTTTCTACTTGGCAAACAGGTTCTTGAGGTTGAACTCGGCTTGGACGGTGCGGAGCATGAGGTCGGTGTCGTCCAGGCCCAGATGCTGCTCGTTGGCGTCGGCGGCGAGGGTGCCGCGGCGGCGGGCCCAGTTCTCGAGCGCTGCGGGGGCGGACTCGCGGGGGAGCGAGCGGACGTCGGCATCCAGGCTACGGCAGATCTGGCGCGAGTCGATGACGATAATCTTGCCGGCGCGGCGTGCCTCGGCGTAACCGTCCAGATGAATTTTGAACCAACTGTCCTCGAACGCGGCGTTATGCGCCATGTACGGGTACTTCTTCATAAGCTTGAGCAGCTGCTTTTGCAGCTCTTTGTTCTCGCGGAAGGGCGTTTTGCCGTCGATGTCGTCCCAGGTGATGTGGTGGATATTCGACAGCGGCACATCCTCGCCGCGGTAGATATCGGGCAGGCCGCAGTAGTGTGCCTCGGCGTCGTGCGGGACGGCGTCGCTGGTGAGCTCCATGATCTCCCAGCCCACGTTGATGATGTAGCCGCGCTCGGGTGCACGGCCGGTGGTCTCGATGTCGATGCCGAGCACGGTGCCTTGGATGGGCTTGCGCGCGTAGGCGACGCCGAGCGCGTCGCGGTCGCCGCGGATTTCGCGCATGACGGACGCGGCGGTGCGCTTTTGCATCTTGCCGATGGCGGCGCAGGTGTCGGCATCGGACAGGCCGCGCGAAAGCGTCGCGGGCGTCACGTTGCGCAGGCGTGCCTCGCCAATCTGGTCGCACAGGTCGCGGTTGCGGTCGGCCAGGTCGCGCACGGTGGCAAAGTCGAAGCCGGGGTCGCCCTCGGCGGTAAAGTACTCGGTCTCGAGCACCTTAAGGGCCTCTTCGCCCTTCTGGCGCTCGGACTCCATGGCGCCGTGATCGCCATAGATAAACATGGGGATAAACGGCTGGCGCTCGTATTCGAGTGCTTGCGAAACGTTCATAGACTGCTCCTTGGACGGGCCGCGTCGCGCGGTTCGGTGGCATTGAGTTATGGCGAGATGATAGTTTACCATGGGCAACTATTGGCACCACGTCTAGGTCAACTACAATACCCTAGTTGACCGCTAGGACTTTTACAATGCTGCCGAAAGACACGAAAGGTTCCATCCTTCATGGATTTGCTGATTGATATTTTGCTCGACGCTGGCAGGGACACGCTGTCGCTGGTGCCGTTTTTGTTGGTGACGTATCTGGCCCTCGAGACCCTGGAGCACGTTGCGGGCGACCGCGTTAACGGCGCCATCAAGCGCGCCGGTGCCGCGGGCCCCGTGGTTGGCTCGTTGCTGGGCATGGTGCCGCAGTGCGGCTTTTCGGCAATGGCGGCCACGCTGTACGCCGGTCGCGTCGTGACCTTGGGCACGTTGGTGGCGGTGTTCCTTTCGACCTCCGATGAGATGCTGCCGCTGTTGCTCGCAGAGCAGGTGCCCGTGCAGACTATGGCGATGCTTTTGGCTTCGAAGGCACTGATCGCGCTGGTCACGGGCTTTATCGTGGACGCCGCCATTCGCGGCCTGCGTCGTAACGCTCGCGCACATGCGGCGATTCGCCGTACCGTGCTGGGGACCGCTGCTAATCCGGCTCATGTGAACTGCGCGCACGACGACCACACTGGCGGTGACATCATCGACGAGGTGGCCGAGGCGGGCGTGAGCGCCGATCACATCCATGAGCTGTGCGAGCGCGACCATTGCGGTTGCGATGAAGACGAGGACGAGCACGAACACGGACATGGCCACGATCACGGTCATGAGGACGAGCATGAACACCATGATGGCCACGGTCACTCCCACTCTCACGAGGGCGCGCCCCTCCTGTCGATTATTCGCAGCGCCATCTCGCACACTGTGCAGGTTTCGGTTTTTATTTTCCTGGTGACGCTGGTCCTGGTCGCCGTGCTCGAGACCTTCGGCGAGTCCGCGATCGAGCAGTTCCTGCGTGGCAACGAGACGCTCGCCGTCCTGGGCTCGGCACTCGTCGGCCTGATCCCCAACTGCTCGGCCAGCGTCGTCATCACGCAACTGTACCTGGAAGGCGCGCTGCAGCTGGCCCCGATGCTCGCCGGCACGCTCATCTCTGCCGGTGTGGGCTACCTGGTGCTGTTCCGCACCAACCGCAGCGCCCGCGAAAACGTCCTGTTCCTGATCATGATGTACGTCATCGGTGCCGGCTGGGGCCTCATCCTATCCGCCTTCGGCCTCTAAGTGGGCCTAACAAAACGGGTTTCAAAATAGCCATGCTCGGCGCCTGCACAATGCGGCGACGCATGGCATTTTGAAGCCCGTTTTTTGTTGAGCCATGGATTTTGAGCGCTCATACCGCCCAAAGCAAAAAAAGCAGATTTCCGGGCATGTCCCAAAAATCTACCTTGGTTAGCGCAGCAGCTCGGTGAGGTTGCGTTTAAAGCGGGCGCGGTCTTCGCTGGTAAATGCCGCCAGTCCGCGAGTGCGTCCGCCGGCGCGGCGTACCTTCTTTTCCTCGTGGCGAATAAACAGTTGCATGTCGATGGTCGCCTTATCGTAGACGCGCCCGCGCACGCCGATGGCGGCGGCATCGCGCCCGAGCACCATGCTCGCCAAGCCAATGTCCTGCGTCACGACCACGTCGCCCGCCTGCAGGCGTTCGACAATGGCAAAGTCGGCGCTGTCGGCGCCCACGCTCACATCGAGCGTCGTGACCCAAAATCCGCGTCGCGCATGCTCGGCGTCGCGCGGATCGTCGCGGCGAATGTGCCGTTCCAGGTTTTGCGTGCTGTTGCCGGCGATAACAACGGCGACACCCGTCCGCCGCGCGCAGTCAATCGACTCGCGCGTGACCGGGCAGGCGTCGGCATCAATAAAGAGCGTTCGCGGCATCTAGTGCACCAGTTTGCCAAATTGAATAGCGCGAACAATCAGCGTTACGCCAAACACCAGCAGTGCGGCGCCGCTAAAGATGACGAGCATCTTGGCCGACCACAGCGGATAGATAAACACGAACATGCCGGCGATGATGGAGAGCGCGCCGCTCAGGATGGCGAGGGCACGGTTGGACGAAAGCTCGGACTCCAGAATGGACATGACACCTTCGACGATCCAGCCAAAGCCGGCCACGATAACCACCATCGTGGTGAGCGTCGCGGTCGAGAAGGCCTGGTTGCGCAGGATTATGACGCCGCCCAAGATAATGAGTAGGTTGGAGATGATGCTCGTCACGCGCCAGCCGGTGGGCAGCAGTGGCTCGAAAACAGCGGTAAACAGCCTGATCGCGGCCGTGATCACAAAGTAGAAGCCCAAGACGGTCGTTAGGAAGACGAGGGACTTGGCGGGCGCAAACAGCAGTGCGATGCCGGCGACGAGCGCCAAGACGCCCGTGATGGCGTAAATCCAGCGCACGGCCTTGACGGCCTTGCCTGCCATGCTTTTCTCGTCAAATCCAAACTGGCTCGATTTTTGGTCATCGTTCTTAAAGATGCCCATAATGTCTCCTTTCCGTGCGGCGTAAGCCTTGATCGTTACAACCAGTATCGCCTAAAGGCGCTGGCGTATGGGTCGGGGAGGGCGAAACGTAACCCAAAGGCCCCGAATTGTTTCCGTTGTTCCCCACGTCGCGATTTTCTATTCAACAGGTGTAGAACATTGCAGCCCTGTTCGTTATTGCCTACGTTTTAGGTTAGATTTTCCTAAGAACAATTGCCCGAAATTGGGGGTCCCTATGAACGAAGCAGTTCCCGCAGCGCCGGTAAGCGCTGAGTCGATGGCAAAGCAGGGTTGCGAAAAGCTCGGCTTGGACGCGTTTGATGCGTTGGTTCGCTGCGCCCGCACGTGCCGTCGCTTTGACGAGTCTATGCGCGTGCCGCGTGAGCTTTTGCTTGAGCTGGCGGAGCTGGCGCACCTGACTCCCCGTGGTGCCAATGCTCAGCGTCTGCGTTTTCATGTGGTAAGCGGTGCAGAGGACTGCGCGCGTGTATTTGACGAGCTTGCATGGGCCGGTGCGCTCAAGGATTGGCCGGGTCCCGATGAGGGCGAGCGCCCGACCGGCTACATCGCGATTCTTGCCGAGCGCGCCGTTCCGGGTAAGCCCGCCGCTCCTATTACTGAGGTCGACACGGGCATTGCCGCGCAGACGATGATGCTCGCCGCCCGCAGCGCCACGCCCGAGGTGGCTGCCTGCATGTTCAAGGCCTTTACGCCCCACGCGATCGATGCCATGGGGCTCGATAGCGACAAGTATGAGCTCAAGCTGATCATGGCGTTTGGCGTTCCGGCCGAGACGCAGGTGATCGATGCGATCGATTCCAACCCCGACGGCTCAATTAATTACTGGCGCGACGAGGCGCAGGTGCACCACGTACCCAAGCGCCCGCTTGCCGACGTACTGGTGTAGCTGAGCGTCACCGCGGTGTGATCCGGCGGTAAACCACCACAAAGGTACCTGTCCCCTTTGCGGTGGTGCGAGGGGAGGACGTGTGGCAGATTTGTATTTGGTGCGGCATGGGCAGACTGAGCTCAATGTGCAGAACATTTTGCAGGGTGGGCACGATTCGCCGCTTACGGCGCGCGGGCGCGAGCAGGCGCTGGCGACGCGCGCGGCGTTTGAGGCGCGTGGCGTGACCTTTGACCGTGTGTATTCCTCGCCGTTGGGCCGGGCGCGGCATACGGCTGAGCTAATTGCTGGTGAGGGCTGCTCGATAGAGCTGGTCGATGACCTGCGCGAGTGGCATTTGGGCTCGCTGGAGGGTACATCAAATCGCGAGATGCCGCCGCAGCCCTGGGGTGATTATCCGGTGGCCTTTGGTGGCGAGTCGGAAGTGCAGCTTCAGTCGCGCATGGTCGCGGCGCTGTCCCACATCATGGCCAGGCCGCAGCACGACTGTGTGCTGGCAGTCTCCCACGGCTCTTCCTGCCAGGAGTTTCTTGAGTATGTGACTGGCAGGGGAGAGCTACCCGACAACGGTGCCGTGCTTCATTTTGGCTATTGCGACGGTGCGTTTTCGCTCCTTGATTGGTAACGAACGAAAGGACCCCTATGAATAAAGACCTGTATCTGGTTCGTCATGGGCAGACAATATTCAACCTTAAGCGCATTATTCAGGGTTGGAGTGACTCGCCGCTCACGCAGCTGGGATGCGACCAGGCGGCGCGTGCCGGCATGTTCTTACGTGCGCGCGGCATTGAACCCGATCATGCCTACACCTCCACACTTCATCGCACCGAGCAGACTATCGCCAACCTGTGGCCGGGCTTGGCGTACGAGCGCCTGGACGGTCTGCGTGAGTGGTTCTTTGGCGACTTTGAGGCCGAGCGCGTGATGCTTATGCCCGAGCGCCCGTGGCGAGATTTCTATCGTCAGTTTGGCGGCGAGGGCCAGATGCAGGTGCGCGAGCGCATGGCGGCGACGATAACCGATCTTATGCGACGTCCGGACCACGAGTGCGTGCTCGCGGTGAGCCACGGTTCGGCTATCAAGGAGTTTTTGGACCACGTGCGGGGCGCGGCGGCCGACGAGCGCGAACGCGTGCCGGGCAACTGCTCAGTGCTGCATTTTGCGTTTGACGATGCGGCCGATACGTTTGAACTGGTCGAAGTCTTTACGCAGGAAGACTACGCGCGCGAGCTGGGGCTTGAACCGCTCGTGGCTACTGCGGGTCCGCAGCGCGGATAACGCGAGCGCGGCGGCACGGGTCGTCGGCATAACTTCTCGACGCAAAAGGGGCGGAGATGCATGTACCTGCTGCATCTCCGCCCCCTGTTTGTTGGGCTGCCGATTTTTGTGCTGGACGGTCTGGTCTTGCTAGAACCGCGCGACCTGGTGCGTGAGCAGACCCGTCGGAACCTGCGCCGCGCCGCCGCTGACCTGCGCGGCGGGGAAGAGCGCAGCTACGGCAAAGTTGAACGGCTCTTTGCCCGTGTAGGTGCCGGCGGCACGTGCATCGTCGGCCAGGAGCTGTGATGCCTCGACTAGTGCGACAGCGTAGGCAGGGTCGTCGGCCAGTGCCGGCTCCGGCGCCTGGTCGAGCATGGCGCGGATGGCCCCGACGGCGTCCTCGCGCTTGACCTCCCACACGCGGTGCGTAATGCCGGCGGGGTCGGTGACGGCATAGAGTGAAGCGCCCTCTTTTGCGGCGCCGAGGATGATATCCATGACGGGAGAGGCTTCGTAGACAAGCGTTACGGGACGGGGCTGTACCTTGAGGTCGGCGATTGCGCGCGCAGCGGCGGTCGTATCGGCGGCAACCGCGTCGCCGCCCGCCAGCGCACCAACCGGGCAGATCGCCACGACACCCGTCACACGTCCCGGCTCGCCCGAGCATTCGTACACGTAATACGCCGCACCCGGGTCCTTGAGCATCAGACCATCGGCAAGGGCTCCGCGCAGAGCATCGTTGCCGCTCAGGATGCTGCCCATTGCAGGCAGCGCCTCGAGCACGCGGTCCTGAGCCGGGCGGATGCAGGGAAACGGAAGTGCTTTCATGGGCGGTCCTAACGCACGAGTCGGTTTGTTCGCGGCTTATTATGCCCCAACTTGGCCGCTCGCGTCCCAGAGCACGTTATCGGCGAGCGCGATTAGCACCTGCTGACAACGAACGATATCGGCGTGGGGCACATATTCGTTGGGCTTGTGCGCGAGCGCGAGCGACCCGGGACCGTAGCTCATGCAATTGCGGTTACCTGTCTTGCCGGCAATGACGGCGGTGTCGGTGTAGCCGGTAAAGAAGCCGACGGTCGTGTCCGCGTCCGTCACGTCATCGGCGGCACGCTTGAGCGCTGCTAGAAGGGGAGAGTTCGGGTCGCGCTCGATGGCGGGGCGGTCGCCCGTTACGGTGTAGCTGCCATGGCAACCGGGAACGGCGGCTTCGGCGACGGCGATGGCCTGCTCTACCATGCGCGTCGCGGCGGCCGTATCGGTCGGCGGGGTCAGGCGCATGTCGACCCAGACTTTGGCGCGGTCGGGTACGACGTAGGGGCGATATCCGCCCTCGATTTGGCCAAACGTGATGGTCGAAGGCCCCAGCTCATCGTACGCGGGCAGCGCCATAAACGCGCGACGGAGCGAACACACGACCTCGGCCATGGCAGCGACGGCATCCGCGCCCTTCCAGGGCTGGCTCGCATGCGCCGTCACGCCAGTCATTTCAATCTCGAACCACGTACGCCCCTTGTGCGCCACCTGGATCTGTCCGTCGGTGGGCTCGGTGTCCAGCACCCATTCACGCGAGCCGACCCAGCCAGCATCGATCGTGGCCTCTGAGCCGCGCATAAAGTCCTCCTCGTCGACCGAGCAAATGAGTGAGAAGCCACGGCGGGGCAGCTTGCCTTCTGCCGCCACGCGCTCGAGCGTATGGACCAGTGCGGCAATGGCGCAGGCCAGGCCACCCTTCATATCGCAGGCACCGCGGCCATAGAGTTTATCGTTGCGCACGATCGCTCCGAGCGGCGGAATGTCCGCGTCCCAGCCATCGCCCAGTGTAACGGTATCCATATGGCAGATATAGACGAGCCGTGGCTCGTCGCTCAGTCCCGGCACGGTGACCATAAGGTTGCGGCGCCCGGGCAGCACCTCGAGTTCCTCAACCTGCACGGCATCGAGTACCGGATGGCTCAGCTGCGCCAACCGTTCCTCAACCAACGCTTTGATATAGCGTTCAATCTCGCCCTCATACGCACCTGGGTCGGAACTGTCGATCCGCACGAGCCCTTGCGTAAGCCGCCAGGCAAAATCTGTATCAACCATAGGCACCTCACAGATAGTTAGGTCAACATACAGATTGTATGCCAAGAAGCGGCTCGGTGCATTTAATGGAGCGCTCACAAAAACGGGGGCGCCTCTCGTGCGAAAGGCACCCCCGCGGGCATTCAATGTCAGTGACGGGCAGGCCACATGGGGAGCTGCCCGTCAGGTCAGTCGGCGCTACTTGATCACGCGCACGCGATACATCGACGGAATCTGCTTGAGCGCCTCGATGGTGCTGCTGTCTAGGTGTTCGTCGGTGTCGAACATGGTGTAGGCGTTCTCGCCGGCGGACTCGTTGGTCATACGCTGCACGTTGGCGTTGTCCTTGGCCAGGATGGCCGTGATCTGACCGATCATGTTGGGCACGTTGGCATGCAGGCAGGCAATGCGGCTTGCAGCGCGCGCCTTGCCCATGCTGCAGGCGGGGTAGTTGACGCTGTGTGCGATGTTGCCGTTCTCCAGGTAATCCTTGAGCTCGCTGATGGCCATGTCGGCGCAGTTGGCCTCGGCCTCGCCGGTGCCGGCGCCCGAGTGCGTGGTGATAAACGTATTGGGCATCTTGACCGTCTTGGGCGTGGCGAAGTCGCAGCTAAACCAGCTGAGCTTGCCCTCGCGCAGGGCGGCGTCGACGGCGTCCTCGTCAATGATGGTTTCGCGCGCGTAGTTGATGAGCACGGCGTCCGGTGCCAGCAGGTTAATCTGCTCGGTGCTGATCATGCCGATGGTGTCGGCCTTGCTGGGCACGTGCACGGTGAGGTAGTCGCAGCCGCGGCAGAGATCCTCGAGCGTGCCCACGCGCTGCACCTCGCGGCTCAGCACCCACGCGTGCTCGACGGAAATGAATGGGTCGTAGCCGTAAACGTCCATGCCCAGGTCGACGCAGGCGTTGGCGACCTTGGAGCCCACGTTGCCCAGGCCGATGACGCCGATGCGCTTGCCCTTGAGCTCGCGGCCCACAAAGGCCTTCTTGGCCTTCTCGGCATCGACCTGAATCTCGGGGTCGTCGGCGTTGTCGCGCACCCAGTTCATCGACTGCACTACGCCGCGGCTCGAAAGCACCAGCATGCCCAGGACGAGCTCCTTGACGGCGTTGCTGTTGGCACCGGGGGAGTTAAAGACGACGACGCCCTTCTTGGCGTACTCCTCGACGGGGATGTTGTTGACACCGGCGCCGCAGCGGGCGATGGCGCGGATGCCCTCGGGCAGCTCGTAGCCGTGCAGGTTAGTCGAGCGCATCAGGATCGCGTCGGCCTCCTCGGCGGTGCTTACAAGCTCGTAGCCCTCGCCAAACTCGACTTTGCCGTCTTTAGTGATGTCGTCGATGGTCTTGATCTTACGCATGGAAAAACTCCTTAGCAGGTTTTGATCTAAACAGGGTGGTCTGAGGTGGCTGGTCGGCCCTCGGGTTGCGGGCTAGTTAGATCGCGGACTCAAACCATGCTGCGCTTCGAAGTCCTTCATGTACGTGGCCAGTGCCTGCACGTCTTCCATGGTGACGGCGTTGTACACGCTGGCGCGCATGCCGCCGACGAGGCGATGGCCCTTGACGTTTTGGATCTGGTACTCTGCCGCGCCCGCAACAAAGGCGGCGTCGAGCTCGGCGTCGCCAGTACGGAACGTGACGTTGGCGATGGAGCGACTGTCGGCCTGCACGGTGTCATGGAACAGCTCGCTTTGCTCGAGCAGGTCGTAGAGCAGGTTGGCCTTGGCCCAGTTGCGCTCGGCCATGGCGGCAAGTCCGCCGGTCTGCTCGACCCAACGGAACACCTTGCCGCACACGTAGATGCCAAAGGTGTTGGGCGTGTTGAGCATGGAGCCCTTGGTGGCCTGGGTCTTAAGGTCCATGTACTGCGGCGTCTGCGCAAAGGCCGGACCGTCGGCGATCAGGTCGTCGCGCACGATGACCACGGTCACGGCCGCGGCGCCGGCGTTTTTCTGCGCGCCGGCGTAGATGAGTCCGTAGCGCTCGACGTCGAGCGGCTGCGACAGAAAGCAGCTCGAGACATCGGCGACCAGCGGCACGTCGCCGCAATCGGGCAGCTCGTGGAACATGGTGCCAAAGATGGTGTTGTTCTGGCAGATGTAGACGTAGTCGAGCCCGTCGCCCGTGGCCTCGGCGGCAATGCGCGCGTTGACGTCGGTCATGGCGGGAATGCGGTCGAAATTGGTGTCCTCGGAGCTCGCGAGCAGCACGGCCTCGCCGTACTTGGCGGCCTCTTTGTACGCCTTGTTGGCAAAGTTGCCGGTCACGACGTAGCCGGCGCGGCCGCGGCGCATGAGGTTCATCGGGATGCCCGCAAACTGTAGTGTGGCGCCGCCCTGCAAAAACAGGACACGGTAGTTGTCGGGGATGCTCAGCAGACGGCGCAGGGTTGCCTCGGCGTCGTCGATGATCTGCTGGTACATGCTAGATCGATGGCTCATCTCGAGCACGGACATGCCGCAACCGCGGTAGTCCATCATCTCGTCGGCGATCTCGGCGAGCACGCTTGTGGGCAGTGCGGCCGGGCCAGCTGAGAAGTTGTGCACACGTGCCATCTTCTAGTTCCCCCTCGTAGTCGTTTGAACGTTCGGGATACTTTAGCACAGTGGAGCGCCAGGCGCGACCGCATCACGGTAAAACTCGACTGCGCCGCTATGATTTACAGGATGGTTACATGGGGGAGGGCTTATCTCGAGGCTCGCATCCGATCCGCCTCGGCCTTCGCTTGTTTCCAGGGGCGCACACGACCGCTGGTGAGGTCGTCGTAACCATGAGCGATGGTACGTTGAATGTGATCTTCGCGTTCCTGAATGGTAGTTAGCGCGCGCGTCTGATCGGAAATAGGCTTTACGACAGGCATATGAAACTCCTTACATAGAATCATATGTAGAACTCTATGTTGAGCGTAGCGGAGGGTGGCGTTGGGCGTGTGCGTGCCTGCATTCGTAAGCGCGGTTGTCTGGCAAGTATGATTTGGGGCGACTTCGTTAAAGTTTCTAGGCTGCGAAAATGACCGTTAACCGGATTAAATTTTGTTGCTCAACATTTGACACTCTGGGCGTGGTAACTTTTTTACCAACAGGTATGATTATTGTCATGTGCGCCGCGCCTGCCTGCCGGGTTGCGGCGCACTTGTGACAGCCTTTGACACCCTTGGAGCGTGTACTGTGGATGTAACCACAAAAAGCGTTCGGGGGGGGGGTGCTCACCCGCGAGCAATTCCTCCCGCATGAGATGCGCATCGTCGCTGCCCTTCGTATGCGGGGCGCAAGCGACGAGCAGGTCATTGTACGCGTAAAGAGCGAGAACCTCTTTCAATATCCCACGGAGCGCATGGTCGCCAACCGCGCAACCGTGTGCCTTCGCCGCCTTGACGCCATGGTGCCCACGGACGCCGTATGCGCCGCGCGCGGCATCGACCCCAAAACCGCCGTCGAGGCTGCGTCATCCCTAACCAGGCTCATGGTATCCGGCACTCCAACGCAGGCGGACCAGGCCATCTTCTACAGCATGATCTGCCGCTACGATATCGTGCGCGAGCTGGTGCTCGTCGAGGTAGGGGAGCGCCTACAAAACTTCGATTATGCCTTTACGGCGGTTGACCTCAACGCCTTTATGACACGCTTTACCACGGAGTATCCGGACGCGGCCCGCTGGACTGAGGCCACGGTCAAGCGCATTAAGGGCTCGCTCCGCCAGACGCTCCGCCATGCCGGCCTTATCGGCGAGGGCCAGGGCCCGGAGTCCGAGCGCCTGTCACCACTCTTCCTCGATTCCGATGTCGAGCGAGCCTTGGTTCAGCTGGGCGAGCAGTCGCTTATCGCGGCCCTTACCGGCAGGGCGGTGATGTAGCGTGGCTCCCGTCAAAAGCGCCGTCGACCCTGTTATCACCCCGGCGACCGATCTCACCACCAATATCGGCATCCATTCTCGCAAGAGCGTCGTGGCGGCGCATGCCCGCTCCGAGCGCGTCTGTCAGGAATTTGAGCGCCGTGCGCAGCTTCTGCGCGAGTGCCTGTGCAGCGAGGACTTTTTGGCCAACAAGGGCATAGGCAATGAGATCGGCTTCCACACCTTTTGCTATGACCCCGCGCTGGAGTTTGAGGCGCGTGCGTTATTTGACACCCTTTCACGCGATGCCGAGGCCGACAAGCTTCCGTGCACGCTCAAGGTCGTGAACCTTTACGACGCCGTGCTGGCAATTCTCGAAAAGCGCCGTGTCCTCAAGGCTATCCCGCACCAAGAGGAGCGCCGCGGTACCCAGCGCGTGCTCGAGGACGTGGCCAAGTTCGCCTCGCCCGAGAAAGTCGCCGCGTACATCCTTGAGCAGACCGAGCCGCACGCGCCTGGAGACGTCGTTCTCATCACCGGCGCGGGCGAGGTTTTCCCGTTCTTTCGCATACACACGCTTCTCCACTGCATGCTTGCGGATTTTGATGAGGTGCCTGTGGTCGCCGCCTATCCGGGCAGTTTCAACGGCTCTTCTTTCCAGCTCTTTAACCGTCTGCCGGCCGACAACTACTACCGCGCCATCGATATCTCGTAAGCACGGCTCCCCGCAGACAAGTCCCTGCCGCCGGTAACAATTCTTTGCCATAACGTTCCCAAACCCAAAGGAGCACCCATGGACAACACGATCATTCGCGACCTCTTTGCAAAAGACATCAACCGCTCCATCAACGGCGTGGTCAAGGTCCAGGATTCAAAAGATGGGTCCATCCGCCAGGAGCTTGACGAGTACGTGGTGACGCGCGAGTTGCAGAGGCACTTTGCCACGTTCTTCAAGGCCTACGGCGATGCCATCGATGTGCGCACCGACAAGATCGGCGTGTGGATCAGTGGTTTCTTCGGTTCCGGTAAATCGCACTTC
The DNA here is from genome assembly GCA_048532905.1 of Collinsella aerofaciens. Taxonomy (GTDB): domain Bacteria; phylum Actinomycetota; class Coriobacteriia; order Coriobacteriales; family Coriobacteriaceae; genus Collinsella; species Collinsella aerofaciens_CB. Next base: position 83,839 of record DBGFTB010000049.1, on the reverse strand, counting down.
CTCAAGATGCTGAGCTACCTGCTCGAGAATCGCCAGATCGGCGGTAAGAACGCCATCCGCTACTTTGACGGCAAGATCGTCGACCCAATGGTCGCGGCTGCCATGGAGCGCGCCTGCTCGGTGCCCACGCAAGCTATCCTCTTTAACATCGATAGCAAGGCGGGCCAGTGGAAGCAGGGCGATACGGCCCCCACGGCGCTGCTTCGCGGCTTTGAGCGCATGTTCTACGAGGCGCGCGGCTTCTACGGCGAGGACCTAAAGCTTGCAAAGCTCGAGGACCACATCGATTCCCTGGGCAAGACCCAGGAGTTCCGCGAGGCCTTTGAGCGCGTCAACGGCGAGTCCTGGCTCCAGACCCGCGACACCTACAGCTACTTTGAGGACGACGTCGTCGAGGTGCTGCAGAGCGTGCTCGGCATGAGCGAAAAGGCCGCATGGAACTGGCTCGAGGGTTCTGAGGACGAGGTTTTGGCCCCTGATGTCTTTGCCAAAAAGGTCAAGGACTACGTAGACGCTCAGGCAGCGGCCCACGGCGGCAACTTCCGTTTGCTCTTTATGGTCGACGAGGTGGGTCAGTTTATTACAAACGACAAGGACCCAAGCCTTATGCTGAGTCTTCAGACCATCGTCGAGGAGCTGGGTGCCGCCTGCGGTGGCCGCGTGTGGGTGATGGTTACGAGCCAGGAGGCCATCGACAACCTGAGCCTGCCCGTGGGCAACGACTTTTCAAAGATCCAGGGCCGCTTCAATACCCGCCTTTCGCTCTCCAGCTCCAGCGTGGACGAGGTCATCCAGCGCCGTGTGCTCGAGAAGACCGCGCCGGCGGCCGATATGCTTGCACAGGTCTACGAGCAAGACGCCGCCGTGCTTAAAAACAACTTTACCTTTGAGGGTGGCTCGCGCTCCGACCTTGCCGGCTTCGCCAACTCCAAGGATTTTGTGGCCAGCTACCCGTTTGTGGGCTACCAGTTTAAGCTTCTGCCCGACGTGATGACCGAGGTACGCAAGCACGGTGTTAAGGCCAAGCACATGTCCACGGGCGAGCGCTCCATGCTGAGCGCGTTTCAGGAGAGCGCTCAGGCCATCCAGCATGACCAGACTGGTGCACTCGTGCCGTTCTGGCGCTTCTTCGACACAATCTCCAAGGATTTGGAGCACGGCATCATTCAGGTCGTCGTCTGTGCGGAGCGCGCGGCTGAAAACGCAGAGGGTCTTGAGAGCTACGATGTCCGGGTGCTTAAGCTCCTGTACTTGATCCGCTACATCGGCTACGTCAAGGCCACGGTCGAGAACATCTCCATCCTTATGATCGATAGCCTGGACGTGGACAAGCGCGCCCTTAAGGACCGCGTCAAGGAATCTCTCGCCCGCTTGGAGCGCGAGAGCTACGTGGCACGCCAGGGCGATACCTATAGCTTCCTCACCGACGAGGAGCAGGAGATAGCGCAGGAGATCGCACGCACCCCGATCGACAACGCGAAGGTGATTGAGTACATCAAGAAGCGCCTGTTCGAAAGCATCTACACTGCGCGCAAACTCAACCGCGGGGCCAACGACTTTCCGTTTGACCGCTATGTGGACGGCTCAATCCACGGTACCAGCATGGGCGGCATGGAACTTTCCGTGGTGACCATGGCCAGCGATCTGGGCCGTTCGGACGATGCCGAGCTGGCATTGAAATCCGTGGATAAGGCCATCGTGGCCTTGAGCGACGAGGTGGATTATTGGGCCCCACTCGTCAACGCCGCTAAGATTCGCATGTACGCCCAGACGCGCAATCTGCAGGAGCTACCGCCGAGTACCCGCCAGATTGTCGAGGCCAAAATGCGCGAGAAGGACTTTAACGAGAAAGAGGCTGACGCCCTTTTGGCTGAGGCGGTGCTCCATGCACGATGCGCCGTCAACGGGCGCATGATTGAGATCCGTGCTGCCAAACCCGCTCAGGTCTTTGAGCAGGTGCTGGCGCAGCTGTGCGATGTGGTCTTTGAAAAGGCCGACTATATCGGCGCGCCGGTCACGAGCGATTCCGATATTCGCTCTACTCTGGTTGGCAACGTTCAAGTGGGGCTCGCTGGCATGGATGCAGGTAACACGCGTGCGCTCAAAGAGGTCGAGGACTACCTCAAAGTGCAGCACCAGCGCCACCTGGATACCGCTATGGGCGATATCCAGCGCCAGTACCAGCAAAGGCCCTTTGGCTGGCGCGAGGTCGACATCGCAAATGTGGTGGCGCAGCTTGTGGTGGAGCAGCGCGCGCAGGTGCTGTTTGGCGGTCAGACGGTTCAAGCTAACGACAGCCGCATGGTGGCGCTCCTGCGCAAGGATGCCGATAAGGCTCAGGTGCGCTTGCGCATGCGCATGAGCGACCGGTTGCTGCGCGCCACGGGCGAACTCATGTGTGACCTGTTTGATCTCAAGACCGTGCCCTCCAACGAGGATAGGCTCGTGGTCGAGCTCAAGGAGCGCCTTGAGGACTTGCGCGAGTCGTGCCTCGCCATGGCACGCGACTACTATACGGGCATCAAACCGCTCTATCCGTATCCTGGCGAGAGCGAGTGCGAGAAGATGCGCTCGGAGGTGGCCGACGTCCTTAAGGACCAGAACGAGTCCGAGGCGTTCTTGACCACGTTCACCAAGCATGAGGAGCGCTTGCTCGATGCCAAGGAAGACTTTGACAAGGTGGTTGAGTTCTTCGAGTCCAACCAACGAACAGCGTTTGACCACGCCAAGGATTTCTTGAGCCGCACCGAGGGTATCGAGTATGCCTCCGATGACATTCCCGGTGCGGTGGAGAACGTGGCGACGGTTCGTGAGATCCTCAAAGATCCCAAGCCCTACGGCCGTATTAAAGACCTGCAGCCGCTTATGGATCCCGTCGAGGATGACATGAAAAAGCTGTTGGGCATCCGCCGCAATGAGTTTTTGTGTCGCATCGAGAGCGATCTGCAAGACCTGCGGACGCAGGCCGAGAGTCAAAAGGGCTTTGTCAATCAGGCCAAGGATGCCATAGCAGACGCCGGCACCAAATACGAGTCGTTCAAAAACCGTGCCCACAGCGCTCAAAGTCTCAACGAACTGAGCGTTGTTGCAACTAACTGGGGCGACTGGCTCAGTGCGGCGGCCAACGAGATGTACGACGCTGTGGATGAGGCCCGCGTGCGTATGGACAACGAGCGCCGCACCACCGAGGTCATGAGTACGGGCGAGGTGGTCAAGAAGGTCTCCAACAAGGGCGCCGCATCATCTGCTCCCGTGCCCGCGCCCAAGCCCCAGCGCAAGATCAAGACTGTACGCCGCGCCGATCTGGCCAAGCCGAGTCGTCTCTTGTCCGCAGAGGACGTGGAGCGCTACGTGGACGACCTGCGCTCCCGCCTTATGCAGGCGCTCGCTGCAAACGACGAGATCCGTATCAACTAACCCGCGGAGCCACTGGTGCCAAAGCGCGCACCGGTGGCTTATGGCGTTTAGAAAGGCTCATCAACCATGAACGATTCTGCTCTTAAGAGCTTCTGCACCTGGGCCCGTACGGAGCTCATCAAAGGCGTGGAGGCGCAGATGGTGCGCTACGGCATCACCGAACCTGCACCCGCGCCCGTTGGGTCCGAGACCGTCAACGGCCTGCCCCTAAGTCCGGCTGAGATTGAGCAACGCGACGAACTGCTGCGCATGCAGGCGGAGGTGGGTCACGAGGCGCTGCGCGACCGTGCGGCCTACACCTGGTTCAACCGCATCGTGGCCATTCGCTTCATGGATGCATGCGGATGGCTTCCCAGCCGCATGCGCATGCTAAGTTGTGCGGACGGCAGCCATGGCAGCGAGGCCGTGGAGAACGCATTGGACGTGGAAATAACGACGGCCGATACCGATCGCATAGCCGAGCTCAAGATGGCGGGCTTGGATGAACCGTTGTGGCGCTACCTGTTTGTTGCTCAGTGCGAGGAGCTTGCCGATTGCCTGCCGGGCGTCTTTGAACGCGTGGGCGGAGCCATGGAGCTGCTGTTGCCCCAGGGCCTCATGATGGCTGACAGTGTGGTGGGCAAACTCAATGCCGTCCTCACTGACGAGGACTGGCGCAAGGGCGTGACCGTTCTGGGCTGGATGTATCAGTACTACAATGCCGACGTTAAAGACGAGTTCTTCAAGTCCAAGCGCAAGGCAGCGGCGGCGGACATCGCGCCCGCCACGCAGCTCTTCACTCCCGAGTGGATCGTGCGCTATATGGTCGAGAACTCGCTCGGCCGTCTGTGGATGCTCAACAATCCGGGGAGTTCGCTACGCGAGCGCATGGAGTATTACATCGAGCCCGATGCTGAGCACGAGGACTTCATTCGCATTTCGAGTCCCGAGGAGATAACCCTCTGCGACCCCGCATGCGGCTCGGGCCATATCTTGGTCTATGCGTTTGAGCTGCTCTTCCATATGTACGAGGAGCGCGGCTATCGTGAGCGCGAGATTCCCGAGCTCATTCTTACTAAAAACCTTGCAGGTATGGAAATCGATTCCCGCGCGGCACAGATCGCGGAGCTGGCGCTTGCCATGTGCGCCCGCGAGCACGACCGTCGCTTCTTTAGGCGTGGCGTTCGCGCCGACGTTACCGTGCTCTCGAGCATCCCGCTAGGGGAGGATGAGCTGCCGGGTAACAAGAAGCTCGCCGAGGAGCTGAGTCATTTGGGCGAGATTGGTTCGCTGCTCAGTCCCTCAGAGGACGAGATCGACGAGCTCAAGGCTGCCGCCGCGAGTTGTTCCGATGACCTTTTTGCTTCTGCGACCAAAACTAAGCTCGAAAGCGCCGTCGCCATTTGCGAGAAACTGTCCCGTCGTTTTATCTGCGTCGTGGCGAATCCTCCGTATATGGGCAGCAGCAGCTTTAACCCCTTCATGAGCAAGTGGGTCAAGAAGAACTACCCCGACGTGAAGAGCGACCTCTGCACGTGCTTTATCGAGCGCGGGTTCAACCTGGCGAAGGACCGCGGCTATTCAGCGATGGTTACGATGGCATCTTGGATGTTTCTGAGTAGCTTTGAGGCAATGAGGCGTCGAGTTCTTGACAGCAAATCAATCGTTTCCATGTGCTACATGGGGCATATGGTGATGAGGATTGCATTCAATACTTCTGCAACGGTGTTTGCTAATTGCCGTACAAATAGCCTTGGTTCTTATTGTCGAATCGAAGCTAAAGACTTGGATGCGGCTGGGAACCCTGTTTCGTTCTCTGCTGGGGAGACTGAGTTCTACCGCCGCGACGCCGAGACCTTCAAGCAGATTCCCGGCACTCCCATCGCCTACTGGCTTTCCGAGAAATATGGGCACATGTTTGAGCTAGGAACGATGAAGTCTGCTTATGTGTCAGGTGGCCGTTTAAAAACTCATGACAATGAGAAATATGTCAGGAATTGGTGGGAGGTCCCAGCTTCTTTAATTGGGAGGTTATGGATGCCGTTGTCGAACGGCGGCGGTTTCTCTAGATGGTCTGGAATGAAATATGACGTAGTGAACTGGTCTGATGAAGCTAACGATTTTTATGACCAGCATGGCGGCCTTCCTAAATCTGGGTCCATCGAAAGGAAGGGAATTTGTTGGGGCTTAATCACGTCGGGTCGCTGCTCGTTTCGAGTAAAAGACCAAGGTGAGCTGTTCACTTCTGGTGCCCCGACAGTTTTCATGTCTAATCAAGATAGCGAAAGAGCTTTGTCTATCGATTTGGCGTTCCTGAACTCATCGATTGCTTCAGAGCTACTTGATGCGATTAATCCGACTTTGAATACAACGGTTGGTGATGTCCTCTCGCTTCCGATGCCTCCTTCAAGCGCTCTTGACACTGAAGTTGTTGACTATGCCGACCAATCGGTGTCCATTGCTGATGCCGATTGGGACTCGTTTGAAACCTCCTGGGATTTCAAACGTCATCCGCTGTTGTAGGTGAGCATTGTGGCTAAATCCTACAAACTTGTCGAAGAGACGAAACGAACTACAGCGGAGTGTGCTGAAAAGTGGAACGCCGATAAACGAGATGTTTCCGCCTGGTGTAGAGCTGATTTGATTTCTGGTGCGGTAAAAGAAACCTCCTTCCCGTTCAGGTGGATCATCCCCTGTGATGCGAAGCGTCCCATAGATGCATGCATCATAAGGGAGCTGCTGTGGCAGATAATCGAGCTTGAAAACGAGCGTATTTCCGAAATCGACGTTTCTGCTTGGGGTATTCCGGCAGTCGATATCGCTGGGTGCATTCAATCGTTGAAAGACGCCGATTATTTGGCGTTTTCACAAGAAGGTGTTGGCTTACAAATAACGAAAAAGGGCCTTGCTTTGATTGGCCGCGGTCAGAATGACAAGGCTATAAATGAGACGCCTACGGCACTGAAGTGGACTGCCGATGCCGTGGGTATTATTGCCGGAAGTGCAATAAATCAAATTATCCAAAGATAAGCTGCTTCCGCAAGGACGCTGTAGTTTCGAAAGGTAATAACCATGTCTGATTGTTGTATTTATGAACCTCAAAATTACGACCTACAGGCGGTCGATCGTTTTCTCCGTGGTGAGACCAGAGAAATATGCATTGAACTGAAGTGCGTTGAGCAGGAAAAGTCAGAGGACTTTGCGATAACGGATGCGGTTTTGCAGCTCGATTTAATAATGTGTGGGGAGCCGCACATGTGCAACGTTTCCGCTCATGGTACCCCTTATTTTGATCCGTCTGGTTTAGCAACGCTTTCATTTTTGATTACCGAGAAGACAGTCGGTTCGCAAGATTACCATGCGATTTGTCGCTGTGGGAACGCTCGCGATCTATTGGGGGGATCTCGATTGCTCCTTGTAATTTCGGAAAGGAGCGAATCTCGAGAATGCGCATTTGAGTTTAGTCCAGCATTGGGAGTGTTTGGCAGATACGTGTGGCATGAAGTCGATTTGAAAGCTTCCGTTGGATAGGAGAGCGATTTCATATCGCGCAATTAAGACGAATCAGCTGCTTTCGAGCAAGAGATACGCGGGTGTCGCGCGGCGCATAGGGCTGAGCTCCGAGCCTGATTCCTTTACGGTGACCGATTAATTGCAAGACCATGGAAACGGAAGGCAGCACAATGGCAACGCTTTTGGCCGATAAATACGAGGCGCGCAAGGCCGAAGTTAATGCTCGCTTTGAGCAGCTTCGCGCTAACGAGGAAGAGCTCAACCGGATCTTTGCCAAGATCTACAACATGGAGGGCGAGGTGCCTATCGAGGTCGAGGATAAGTACGTCTCGGTGGCGCGCATCTTCGACACCGCCGACGAGATTCCCGAGAGCTATAAGGGTAACAAATACGTGCGTACCAAGCGCGACGAGATCACCTCGCTCATTAGCTATGCCGTGGGCTGCATGTTTGGCCGCTATTCGCTGGATGTGGACGGGCTGGTCCTGGCCGATCAGGGCGCCACAGTCGATGACTATCTGGCCAAGATGCCCAACTCTGACCATGTGACCTTTATGCCCGATAGCGATAACGTGCTGCCCATTACCGATGACGAGTACTTTGATGATGACATCGTGCGCTACTTTATCGACTTTGTGCGCACCGTGTATGGCGAGGAGACGCTTGAGCAGAACCTGGCCTTTATTGCCGAGGCACTCGGCGGCAAGGGTACCCCGCGCGAGGTAATCCGCACCTACTTTTTGAAGGACTTCTTTAAGGACCACTGCCAGACCTATAAGAAGCGCCCCATCTACTGGTTGTTCGACAGCGGCAAGAAGAACGGCTTCAAGTGCCTTGTTTACATGCATCGCTACCAGCCTGACCTGTTGGCTCGTATCCGCACCGACTATGTGCATGAGCAGCAGGAGCGCTACCGTGCCCAGATCGGGTATGCCAACGATGCCCTTGTCAGTGCCGAGCGCGGCGAGCGCGTGCGCTTGGATAAGCGCATCAAAAAGCTCAACGACCAGCTCAAAGAGACCATTGCCTACGAGGAGAAACTGCACCACTTGGCAGACCAGATGATTAAGATCGACCTGGATGACGGCGTCAAGGTCAACTACGCCAAGTTTCAGGATGTGCTGGCGAAGATTAAGTAACTGCAGATACGGTAAGGATATTCATGCCCAAGATCGATGTAGAAGAACAGCTCAAGCTGCGATTTTTGCAGCCGTTGTCCTCATGCGCGCCGCGCCGTGTTGTGGTTTGGCACGATGCGGACGGCGAGTTTGCTCCTGAGTTTGAGCGATTGGCTGCCGAGGGTTTCGACGGCGTGGGGGCCGATGCCGGCGTAATGCCTGCTCACGGTGACTTTGAGCGCCCGGTGCGCTTTGTTGAGGCCTGCGAGGGCCGTATGTTTGCCGTCAAGAAGCTCATCAACCGCGATGACCTTGCGAGCGATATCTTGCTGTATCGCCGTTGCCCGCGCGGCAGGCTTGAAGGTGATTGGCTTGCCGATGTTGAGCTGTATGCCGATCAGTTCCAGGCTGACTATCTTTCGCTTTTGGCCGATCAGCTGGGCATCGAGAATATCGACGCCGTGCGCGAGAGCCTGCGCGAGCACAAGACGTTCTTTGATGCCAAGACCCGCTGCGCTAAGTTTGCCGCGTGTGTTCCGCATGCCTCGGGCGCATCCGATATCGAACTCGGCATCCTTACGGTGATTTTTGGCGGTAAAGAGCCTGGTGACGCGCGCCCCGCGTTTGTGCTGCGTGGCTGTATGACCATGCTGCTGCACGAGGGTCCCGAGGCGCTGGCCGAGTTGGTGGACAAGTACTGCGTGCGTGATGTGCTCTCTGCCTTCATCGTGCGTTGCTATGGGTTTGATGGGCCGCTTTACGAGCGTGACTCATTGCTTATGCTTGCATCCCATGTGCTTCTTACGGCGGCATCCACCGCGCTTCCCGAGGGAGCGCTCAAGGGGCTTGAGAGCCATGTGGCTCCCGCCTATGGGCCCTATTGCCTTGAGGCGGTGCGTACGTGGGACCAGGCCGCCGATACCCAGGCATCGAGCGAGGACCTATTTGAGATTTGCCGTTTGGTTGAGGACGCCCGCGGACTCTTTGCACGGTTCGAGACCTTGCCGATCGATGTGCTGACCTCGCTTGATGTGTTTCCGTGCGTCAATGAGGCTGTGCTCTCGCAGCTGTTCTGCTCGTTTGCGCAAGGTGCAGACCGTGTTGAGGATGCGCGTGCCTTTGCTGCGCACCGTTGCGACCTAAGCTGGTACCGTCGTGTCGAGAGCTACTTTGACCTGCTTGCCGCTGTGGCCGATATGTGTGCGTTTAGGCAGGCGCACGCGGGCGGGTTCCATCTGGCGCAGCCCCAGCAGGTGTGGGATGCCTACACGTCCGATTGGTATGCCATGGATGCCGCCTATCGTCATATGTGCACCGCGTATCTGCGGGCGCGCTCCGTCGAGTGCGATGTGCTCGAGGAGCCCACCCGCGCTGTGGCGGACTGGGCGGAGAATCTCTACAGCAACTGGTTCTTGGCGGATGCCAATGCCTGCTGGACATCCGCTGCGCAAGGGGAGTGGGCCGATTGCGGCTACATCGAGGGTCCCGAACGGCAGGATGAGTTCTACTGGCATGTGCTGCCCACCTTTGTGGGCTCTGCTAAAACGACGGTCGTTATCGTGAGCGACGCGCTGCGCTATGAGGTGGCCTGCGACGTCGCGGCGCTGCTCGAGCGCGAGCGCGGCGGCAACGTCAAGGTTTCTAGCATGCAGGCGGTCTTTCCCTCCATTACAGAGGTGGGCATGCCCGCGCTGCTGCCGCATCAGGCGCTTGGGCTTGCAGCGGATGGTTCGTTTGTGCTGGCTGACGGCAAGCCCACCGCAACGACTCCGCAACGCGAGGCCGTGCTTACCCATGTTGAGCCTACGGCCCGCGCTTTGCGCTCGAGCGCATACCTCAACATGGCGGGAACCGAGCGTAAGGCGCTGCTCAAGGACTCAAGACTTGTTTACCTCTACCACAACAAGATCGATGCCACGGGCGAGAAGGCCGCTACGCAGGATGACGTCTTCGGTGCCTGTGCGGACACCGTGGAGGAACTTGCTGCGTTGGCGCGCCGCGTGTGCACCGACGCCCCGGGCGCGCGTGTTGTTATGACGGCGGATCACGGCTTCATCTACACGCGTCGTGAGCTCAACGAGTGCCAGATGCTCGGCAAGCCAGATCTTCCCTTCCTTGACGCTCCTGTCATGCACGGCAAGCGTCATCTGGTGGTGCCCAACGAGGCCGTGGCCAAGCTTTCGGAAGAGGCATGCGAGGTGTTTGTTAATGTTGGCATGGGACGTTTAGGTGCCGGTTTTGAGGGATTTGCCCCGCGCGAGAACGTGCACTTCAAGCGTCCCGGCGGCACTAACAACTACGTCCACGGCGGCATGAGCCTGCAGGAGCTCTGCGTGCCCGTTATCGGATTTTGGCGTGCGCGCTCGGGTTCCAAGGACTTTGTCGATACGCGCGTGGCGACGCTGCGCGTGCTAAGCGAGGGACGCCGAGTGACCAACTCGCTCTTCTCGGTCAACTTGATCCAGGAAGAACCCGCCCAAGGCAAGGTCTTGCCGTGCGAGTATGAGCTGGTGTTTACCGACGCAAGCGGCAACGAGGTGAGCGATACAGTCAAGGCGCATGCCAACAAGACTTCTGCTAACTCGCAGGAGCGCGTCGTGCATGCCAAGTTTGCGCTGCGTGCAGCGGATGGATTCTCGGCCAAGGGTCCGTACTATCTGGTCTGCCGCGAGCGCGAAACGGGCAAGATCGTTTGGCGCGAGACGTATACCATCGCTGTTTCGTTTGCCCCTGTTGCTGACTTTGGTTTTTAGGAGTGTGCCCTATGTTTGATAGCCATGACGACGATCTGTGGGAAGTCCCCTCGATTGACGTGGATGTGCCCGCTGAGGCTGCGGTGGCCGCCGAGGACGAGTCTTCGACCGATGGCTATGACCAGGCCGCGGCCGAGGCTCCCGAGGATGAGGGCTACGACATGGACGGGTTGGACGGTAAGCTGCTCGAGCACTTTGGCGGCAAGATCGTGCGCAAGGACCTGACGGCCTTTATGAAGCGCGGCGCCAACGTGCCCACCTTTGTGCTGGAGTACCTGCTGGGCATGTACTGCTCGACCGATGACGAGGAAGCCGTGGCAGAGGGCCTGGATCGCATCCGCAGGATCCTCACTGATAACTACGTGCGTCCCGACGAGTCCGAGCGCATTAAGTCCAAGATTCGAGAGCTGGGTCGCTTTACCATCATCGATAAGGTGACGGCCAAGCTCGACGAGTACAAAGACATCTACGTGGCTTCGTTTGCCAATCTGACCATCGAGCCGTTTGTGATGCCGGCCGAGTACGTGCGCGACTATTCCAAGATTCTGCAGGGCGGAATTTGGTGCATTATGAGCATTGAGTATCGTCATCCCGTGGATGAGGAAGACGAGTTTGGCATGGAGGTCTTTGGCGACGATGCGCCGCGCCGCTCCAAGGCCAAGCGCAAAAAGCGCGGACCCGAGGACTCTCCGTTTAGCGTGGCGTCGCTCACGCCCATTCAGATGCCCAACCTGGACCTGGATGCCATGGTCGAAGAGCGCCAGTATTTCTCGCGCGACGAGTGGCTCAACATGCTGCTGCGCTCCGCTGGCTATGAGCCCAGTGAGCTTTCCGAGAAAGAGCGCCTGCACTTTATCGAGCGTATGGTGCCGCTTATCGAGCGCAACTACAACCTGTGCGAACTGGGTCCCCGCGGCACCGGCAAGAGCCATATCTACAAAGAGGTCTCGCCTTACGCCATTTTGCTTTCGGGCGGTCAAACCACCACGGCCAACCTGTTCGGCCGTATGAACTCCATGCGCGCCGATCGCGTGGGCCTGGTGGGCCACTGGGATTGCGTGACTTTCGACGAGGTCGCCGGCATGCGGTTTAAGGACACCAACGCCGTGCAGATCATGAAGGACTACATGGCGAGTGGCAGTTACGCACGCGGCCGCGATCAGATTAACGCCGACGCCTCCATGGTCTTTGAGGGCAACATCAACGACACCGTGCAAAATGTCCTTAAGACCACGCACCTGTTTGATCCGTTCCCGCCGGAGTTTAACAACGATTCGGCCTTCTTCGACCGTATCCATTACTACCTGCCGGGCTGGGAGATTCCCAAGATGCGCTCGAGCCTGCTGACCGGGCATTATGGCCTGATCACCGACTGTTTGTCGGAGTTTTGCAAGGAGATGCGCCGCAAAGACTTTACGCACCATATCGACCGGTATTTCCGCTTTAACAGCGACTTTAACAAGCGTGACGAGATTGCCGTGCGCAAGACCTTTAGCGGCCTTGCCAAGCTGCTGTTCCCCGACGAGGCCATGGACAAGGACGATGTGCGCTGGCTGCTGGACTACGCCATCGAGGGCCGTCGCCGCGTCAAGGAGCAGCTCAAGATTATGGCAGGCGTCGAGTTTATCGACGTCAACCTGGGCTATATGGATGCCGACAACCCGCAGGACGTGCACGTGGTGCGCGTGCCCGAGCAGACCGAGGACACGCTGATTCCCGACGGGCCGCTGCTGTCCGGCCACGTATTTGGCGTGGGCAGGTCGCAGGGCGGCGAGGTTGCCGTATACAAGCTGGAGAACAAGGCCGTTGCCGGCGAGTGCAAGTTTAAGTACGAGGGCGTGGCCTTTAACAAGCCAGTGCGCGATACGCTGGAAGCCGCGTTCGACAACTTTGTGAACCTGGCGAACCGCGTGGCGCCGGGCATGCACATTGGCTCCAAGGACTACCTGCTGTTTTACAACGACCTGCAGAGCAAGGGCCTGTCCGAGGAAGTTTCGCTCGCCGAGTTTGTGGGACTTTGCTCTGCGGCGTGCAACCGCCCGGTGATGCCTGCGCTGGCGATTCCGGGAATCTTGCGCATGTCGGGCTCTATGGACGAGATCCGCGGGCTCGAGGACATTATGCGCGTGGCCAAAAACGCCGGCGCCAAGCGCGTGATTTTGCCGCTGAGTGCCATCGCGGGCCTTCAGAGCGTTTCGTCCGAGATTATTTCGGGGTTGAGCCCGGTGTTCTACATGGATGGCGACCCGGTCGACGCCGCGAAGAAGGCACTGGATTTGTAGGAGTGCGGGCGTGCGGGGCGTCCGGTGTTCGGGCACCCCGCGAGCATGTTGGTGCGTATTGCGTGAGGAGGCCTGCCGTGGCAGACGAGCGTTCTGTTGGTGAGCTGCTCGACGAGCTGTTTGGCTTTGAGTCGGTGGCCAAGCGTCAGACGGCGCTTGAGCAGTACGATCGCGGGGAGTTGGTGCGCAAGGCGCGCTCCCGCGAGCTGCTGGGCGTGCTTAGGGGCGTCGAGGCTGCTGAGCACACTGCGCGCGACTTTGCCGTACGGGCTGTTGACGGGTATGTCCGTCGTGTTGAGGGCGCTGCGCTTGCACGCGCTCGGAAGCGGGCGGGCATTGTTGGCCCGCTGCGGATGGAGCGTCGCTATGCTGCCTTTTTGCGTATGGAGGACAAGGCCGAGCTGCTGGTCCGTTTGGAGCAGACGCTTGCGTTTATCGAGGTAAAGCTGCGCGCCAATACGGCGGACAGGGTTCGTGCGGCGTACGATGCTGCGGGGGCTATAGTGCTGCTGGACGTGGCGCGTCTGAGTGACGTGCGCATTGTGGATGCCGTGCCCCTAGATGTCGATCTGCTGTGCACGCAGCTGGAGCAGTTGCGTTGTGCCGCCGACGCAACGGACCTTGCGGGTATGATCACAGCGACGTTTGAGTCTGAGCTGAGCGCGACCGGGCCGCAGGGCACTGACGGGTTTGCGGGCGATGTTGCTGGTGACGTGGCGTTGGAGCGTGAACTTACCAACGTGCGTGGCGCTGCGCAGCGAGCGCGCTTGGCGGCGCAGGCGTATCGGGCCGAGCGCGCCGCCCACGTTGCGGGGAGCATGGTGGAGCCGGTATCGTTGCCCGAGCTTGCGTGCGTTGCGATCGAGACTGCGTGCGATGCCGGGGAGCTTTCCGAGTTGCTCGCTCAGGTTAAGAAGTCGTTTGAGACCTACCGTCGTGTTGTTGCCGACGGCGGGTTGTTCTGCGCGTTTGGCACGGGCTCGCCGCACGGCATTTGTTGTGGCACGAGCTATTTGGACTACGATTCTCGGCTTGATGAGGACGTGCTGGTGGGCGAGTACGATGGTGCAACCAGGCATACTGTTCGGCGTGAGGTTGCGATTCCCGAGCTGGTGGATGAGGCTTCTGCCGAGGGCGGCGATTCGCTCAAGGTTGCCGTGGCGCGCATGCGCGAGTTTAACGGGCGTCGCTACGATGGTGTGCTGGATGAGGATCCTGCGCGCCATGTGAATGCGTTTTGGTATGGACTCAAAAAGCTCAGCCAGTATTGCGAGGCCGCCGTGCGTGTGGATGAGCGTGCTTGGGATTGCTTTATCGATAAGGTGCAGTTCGCCTACGATGAGCCCGTGGGGCGTTTGGCTGCGCAGATGGACGACAAGCAGGTTGCGGCTTTTGTTGCTGTTGTGGATGCGCTCGGTGCTAGTGAGTAAGGGCTTGGCTCGATAGGGGGTTGCACCATGAAAATCGAAGTTGATGTAGATCAGTTGCGCGAGAGCCTGCTCGACCGTGCGGGGAGTGCAGCCGGCGTGGGCTTTCCGGCCGCCATGCTCGACGTGATGGATATCGAGGATGAGTCCCCTCAAGAGCTCCTAGCCCGAGCCGAACGCGAAGGCCTCGACCTCCGCGACTTTGCCGTCGACGATGACTACGGAGCGTCTGACGACTGGTGACCCCGGGTCAGTTCATTCTTTTGTTCCTGAGATATAAGAGAAATCCCTTTTTGAACGTCCTTCGGGTTCCAAAAAATAGCCGATCAGTCTTGGTTTCTTCCTTGCTGTCAAACTTGATAGCCGTTAGCTCGATCGTGCAGATGTAGTCGGCAACTTGGAATAGCCGGTAGGCTCGCGGCGTGGCTTCTCGGTATACGATGACGTCCCTTGCTAGAACGTACTCGAGTGCAGAATGGATGACCTCCGTTACGATCGGTTGACCGTTGTCGTAGTAAATCTTAACGGTGTCGTATCGCTGGAAGAATTCCAGATGGTCAAAAAGTTCAACCGTGAGGTCTCGCCTCATTCTCTCCGCGAGACCGTTTTGATTGCCGGCGAATTCGCTCATTCGGTATTGCAGGCAGAGGTAACGTATGGGGAGATGCTGAATGAACGCGCGAAATGCGCTCAGCATGTGCCTTCGCTGCTCCTTGGGAAGATCTTTGTAGTCGCCGTTTCCATTCAGTAGGGGTCCTGCATGAAAAGGCGTATTGGGAAGCGAGGACTGCGAAAGGGCACGCTCGTAGTGGTCAATGCGTTCAACGATTGCATCGTTTTGATCGTGAAAAACGAGGGTGACGAGGTAGTAGTTGGAGACGCCTCCGAGGTCGCCAGATTCGTCAACAAAGACGGAGAGTTCGCTCATGGTGGGCCTCCATTTTTGCAAAAAAATGCCGGGGGTAAGACCCCGGCTCTTGGAGGCCCCTCTCTTGGAGGGAACCGACTTCTTTATACCACGAGATGAGGGGCGCTTTCAAGTAAAATTATAGTATGCAAACATATGTTCGTCAAACTACCTGCGAAAAGTCCTTAGCCGTTAAGAGGTGGGGTAGGGCGGCTCGTAAATTGCTGACGCAATGGGCCGGCGTTTTCCCGAGAAGTATTTAGTCTTGACTCGCATAAAAAATGCCGGGGGACATCCCCCGGCTCTTGGAGGTCCCTTTATTCGAGGGTACCGATTTCTTTATAGCATGAGATCGGACGGCTTTCAAATGGCGCCATGTGGATGGGATGGGATGGCGCGCCTGATAAAGCCCTCAATGAATGGCATCTAACTAGCGTTCGTGATATAAAGAAATCGGTCATCTCAAAAGAGAGGGCTTCCAAGTGCCGGGGACGTTTTCCCCGGCTTTTTTCATTTCGGTGTCAATTCAAATGTTTTTCAACCCATCCCCTCAATAACTTGCGGTGAAATAGGGACTGGAATGGCTGTTCAGAGGCCTATTCAGTCCCTATTTCACCGCAACTTATGGGTGGGGATGGCTACGACGCCAGTGTGGCAATGACGGCTTCGTCGCCGGCGTATATTAGGGTGTTGCCGTCGGGGATGATCGTTTGGCCGTCGCGCTTGAGCATCACCACGATAAAGGGGTGCTTGCCCTGCGGCACATCGCGAAGACGCTGGCCGGCCAGGCGACCGTGGGGGGTTACGGTGACCTCGCGCAGCGTAACCTCGGCACGCTCTTCGAACGTTGGGGCGGCCATCACCAGCAGATCGCCTTCCTGGATCACGGTATCGCCGTTGGGCAGCACCGGGTGCGCCCCGTCGCGCAGCACCAGGACCACGAGCATGTCCGTCGCGCTGCCAATATCGGCGAGCGAGCGCTCGGCAAACGGATGGCCAGCACCCACCTTGAGCTTTACAAATGACATGCCGTCTTCGTCGCGATAGTCGTTAAAGGTGCGGCGCACGTCGCCGGTCGCATCGATCATATCGAGCTTCTTCGCCACCGCTGGCAGCAGCGAGCCCTGCACCACAATGCTCGACACGGCAATCACAAACACCAGGTCAAATAGGTCGTGTCCGCCGGGAACGCCGGCCACCACGGCAAAGAGGCTAAACACGACCGAAGCTGCTCCGCGCAGGCCCGCCCAGCTTACGAGCGCGACCTGGCGGGGGTTCGTCTTAAAGGGCGCCAGGAGCACGCCGACGGCGATGGGACGGCTCACGTAGAGCATAAACGCCATGAGCGCCAGGCCCGGCAGCAGCATCTGCGGCAGGCGTGCGGGCGTGACGAGCAGGCCGAGCAAGAAGAAGATCGTCATCTCGGCCATCTCGGTGAGGGTGTCAAAGAAGTGCGCCATCTCGACCTTGCCGGTGATGTCGCTCGCACCCAGCACAATGCCGGCCAGGTATACGGCCAAAAAGCCGTTGCCGCCCAGATAGCTTGGTAGCGCGTAGGCGACGATCGCCACGGCGAACAAGAAGATGGTCTGCGCGCCCTCGGCCGTTGCGTGTGCGCGTTCAATCAGACGGCCCGCCGCCCAGCCGATGGCAAGGCCCAGGCCCGCGCCCAGGATAATCTGCTTGGCCAGCAGTGCGGGAATGTTGATGTCGCCGCCGGCCGCGAGTGTGGCGAGCACTGCGGTGAGCATGTAGGCGACGGGGTCGTTGGAGCCCGATTCGACCTCGAGCAGCGAGTCGGTGCCGCCCTTCAGCGACAGGCTGTGCTCGCGCAGAACGCTAAAGACGCTCGCCGCGTCGGTGGATGCCACGACTGATCCCAGCAGCAGGCCGCCGATCCAGTCGAAGCCCAGCACGAAGTGGGCGAACACGCCGGTGATGCCTGCGGTGATGACGACGCCGAGCGTGCTCAGCAGCACCGCGGGCACGGCGACGGGCTTGGCGCGGTCGATGTTGGTGTTAAAGCCGCCATAGAACATGATGAACAGCAGCGCCGTGCTGCAGACGGTTTCGGTGAGCGCGTAGTCGCTAAAGTCGATGTGCGCCGGGCCGTTGACGCCCAACAGCATGCCGAGCGCGATAAAGATGAGCAGGGTGGGGAAGGGGAGTTTTTTGCCGACGGGTTTGATGGTCAGGCACAAAATGATGACGAGGCCGATAAAGAGAAGGATCTGGTTCATAGATGGTGTCCGCTCCTGGGTGGTTGGCGTGGCACGGTCAGTTGTCTGCGGTTATTTGTACCCAAAGATGGTGGGTTTATGGGGTTGGATTGCGGGCGTGCGCGATATCGTCATAGACGGCTGCCGTCTTTGCCTCTGCTCGGAAACCCTTTCCAGCTTTATTGCAACGGAGTACAATGGGTAACGTTTAAGTTCAACTTGAAGTTTTAGTTGCGGCACCGGGCTTCGGCCGCAATGCAAGGAGAGGCGTACCATGGCGATCTATGTGACATCTGATGCTCACGGGCACGTGCGTGCGCTTGACGAGGCCCTGTCTAAGATCTCGTTGACTTCCGACGACACGCTGTACGTGCTGGGCGACATGATCGATCGCGGGCCCGATCCGGTCGGCGTTATTAAGCTCGTGCGCTCGCTGCCCAACGCCCGCGTGCTCAAGGGTAATCACGAGCAGATCATGCTCGATGCCATCGTTGGCCAGGATCCGCTCGATGCCGAGACCTGGGATATCAACGGTGGCTGGACGACGCGCGAGCAGCTCAACGACATGGAATTTGAGGCATACGAGGAGGTCGTGCGATGGATGGCCGCGCTGCCGCTCTACGCGGTGGTCGAGACCGAGGAGCGCCCGTATCTGCTGGTACATGCTGGAATCGAGATGAAGGCGGCGCGCGCGTTTTTGCTTGAGCATGGCGTCGATTGTGCCGATGGCGTTGGAGCGGTGGGTGCCGATCGCGAGCTGCTGCAGCAGATGCTCGCGGTACAGTCGTCCGATGACCTGCTGTGGATTCGTCACGGCTATTGGGATGTGCCGACCGGGCTGCTTTCTGCCGAGGGCAAGGGCCCGGTCGTGGTGAGCGGCCACACGCCCACGGTATCGCTTGGGCGCTATTGCGAGGTCGGTGGTCTGGCGGGGCTCGATGAGGAATCGGGACGCGGGCAGATCGTGCGCTTGGGCGGCGAGGACACTGCCGGTGTGCCCGATCGCATCGACATCGACTGCGCCGCCGCCACCGGCTCCGAGTTCGGCCGCGTGGGCATCCTGCGCCTGGACGACGGGGCGGAGTTCTACGCGAACATCAACCCGGGCGAATAATCGGTGCAAGGGGTAGCTAATTTGGGATGGGGCTTTTTTTGACTACTTTTGCCCTTCTGCCCGCTAATTGATTTCCCTGGGACGGGGATTAAATAATCATTTGGCTGCCCGCTGGCTAAGTGAGTAGACTTTTTTGGAAATGCCGAGCACCCAACTTATTTTCCTCAATAAAACCGCAGGTCACGGACTTGTGCTTTGTCGGTGTAGTCGGGGATTCGGTAAAAGTCTACTCACTTAGTTTTGCGTGATGCATACTGTTCGCAATGTGACCCCAGCCGGGGTGATTCCATCGCAAATTCCGGTGACCGGGGGCAGCTAATTAGGCGCCGTAGGGGTTGCGGTCGCGTTCGATGCGTTGGTGGATGTGGGCGTACTCGATAATCAACAGTACCAGCAGTAGGGCCATGATGGCTAGGTAGCTCACGACGGCGCCCATTAGGCCGAGCAGATTGATTAGAATCACCGGGAGCACCACGCTCACGGCAAAGCAGATCAGGTAGATCTTGGTGACGTCTCCAGCGTGGCGCAGCACCGTGATGATGGCGTAGATAAAGTCGATGGCCGCGGTGACGCCGCCGGCGACGACCATCAGCAGCGCCAGCGTACGGTAGCGTTCAAAGCTGAGACCGTACATAAAGCTCATGAGGGGAATACCGGGACCTGCCATAAATGCGGCGCACACGCCGGTGATGACCACGATCAGCGCCATAACGGCAACAATAATCAGGTCAAAGCGACGACGCTTGCGAGGATTAGCCCAAATGCTCGACAAGCGCAGGAGCTGCGGTTTATAGACAAATCCAATGCTTAACAGAATAGCCTGAGCTGGAAAAAACAGGGCATTAAAGTACAGCTGGTATTTGTAGGCCAGTGTTCCTTCCATCACAAACTTGGGCATGCTTTCGATAAGGTTGAACAGGAATAGCGCGCCAAAGAGTGGGGCGCACTGGATAAACAGGTGGCCAGCCTCGCGCAGGCTCATGCGGCGTGATTTTTCGGTCTCGAGCAGGGCGAGCGGGGCGGTGACCAGCACGAGCGAGGCAATCGCGGCGATGCCCATGGCCATGGCCGCGATGGGCATGCTGCGCATGAGGAACAGTGCCACGCTAAAGACCGCGATGACGCCGGCGGAACGCAGCGTTTGGCTCATGCCGGCCAAATAGAGCTTGTCGGCCTGCTGCAGGCGGCCCTCGTACACGTCGGCGATGCCGTCGATCACCTTATAGAGGTAGACGCCCAGGCCGATCGTGGCCATCTGCGCATCGTAGCCGCGTGCGCTGCTGTACGTGAGGCCGCAGCCTAGTGCGAGCGCTCCGCAAAGCCAACGGTTGAGCTGGTAGGAGGCGAAGGAGGTTTTTTCGTCGATGTCCGAGACCTGAAAGTTGCGCACGCCGTAGTTGCACGCGATCATGATGAGCGTGCCGGTAACAAAGGCGATGGAGAACTTGCCGGCCTCCTCGGCGCCCACGAGCTGCGTCGACACAATGGTGAGCAGCGGAAACGCCATGCCCCATACGGCGGTGCCCAGGGTGTTCCAAAGATAGTCGCGACTGGTGGCGTGCTCCTCGTATTCCGCTTCCTGCATGGAGAAGCCGCCGCCGTAGACGGCGCCGAGCAGACGGTTCCACCAAGCGTTGACCATGCGGCGGACGGGGCTGGGCTCCCGATCGCGTTCGCGCCGGCGACGGCGCGTGGCCTGGCTGCTGTCGGGGCCGCCGGCGTTGCGCTGGCTCAGCTCCTGGATGCGCGCGAGCTCTTCGGCCGTGTGGGAGGCGGGGAACAGGCCGTTCTCGATGCGGCCGCCCTGGGCCTTCGCGGCGCCGTCTTTCGATGCAGCGGGGTTGGAGATGCCGTTACGGCGGGCGATGGCGCGGCGAATGCTATCGAGGGGCGTGATGCTCAAAGCGGGGTCCTTTCTATTGCTGCGCTCTAGTATAGACACCGCGGTGTCCGCTCGTGTTTTTGAACAGGTTGTTCGATAATTTCGGCGGCGCCATTCGGTAGTCGGCACTTAGGGACGTTCCTTATGTGCCGGCACTTTGGGAACGTCCCTAAGTGCCGGCATCCGGGGGCGCTCCTTGAATGTTGCCTGTTCAAGAGTGTTCCCAATGACTAGGCGTTTAAAAACGTCCCCAATGACTAGGCCGCTTGCCTGCGATTTTTGACCGTTGGGCGGGCTTGCCGCCCTTGCCGCAAAAACGTTTTTGCATATCGGGTACAACGGGCTTTACGTGAGTAAAGTGCGCGTCGCGTCCACGTGTCGCGTTTTTAAAGGAGGCCCCATGCCAGGTGTTACCCCTGCAGAAGTTCTGTCCAACTTTGGTATTACGCTCGTTGAAGATCCCGCCGAGAATCAACCCCGTCTGCTGGTGGACCTGCCGGCGGCAGAGCTTGTCGAGCACGCTATTCATCGCAAAGAGGGCCGTATGGCTTCTAATGGCGCGCTCGTGATCGAGACGGGGGAGCGCACTGGTCGTTCGCCCAACGATCGTTTTATCGTTGACACCCCCGATGTTCACGACAAGATCGCCTGGGGTGCGGTCAACCGCCCACTGTCCGTCGAGAGCTATGAGGCCATCAAGGCCGGCATCGTCGACTATCTCAACGAGCGCGACGTGTTCGTCACGCGCGGCATGGCGGGCGCTGACCGCAACCACACGCGTCGCCTGCTTGTTGCCTGCGAGCGTGCCAGCCAGGCACTCTTCATTAAGCAAATGCTCGCCCGTCCGCTCGCCCGCGAAATCGCGCGCACCGGCGAGCCCGACTTCTGCGTGCTCGCAGCGCCCGGTTACCAGTGCGATCCTGCCATCAAGGGCCTCAACTCCAGCGCCGCCGTGGTCATCAACTTCCAGGAACGCGTGATTCTGGTCGCCGGCACCGGCTACTCCGGCGAGATTAAAAAGTCGATCTTTAGCGTCATGAACTATCTGCTGCCCGTCGAGGATGACGTGCTGCCCATGCACTGCTCGGCCAGCATGGATCCCGTCACGCACGAGACTGCCGTGTTCTTTGGCCTGTCCGGCACGGGCAAGACCACGCTTTCTGCCAACCTCACGCGCCTGCTGATCGGCGACGACGAGCACGGCTGGTCCGACATGGGCATCTTCAACATCGAGGGTGGCTGCTACGCAAAATGCGAGGGCCTGGACGCCTTCCACGAGCCCGAGATCTTCAACGCCGTCCGTTTTGGCGCCATTTGCGAAAACGTGGTGCTCGACGAGAACCGCAAGCCCAACTACGACGACATCTCGATCACGCACAACACGCGCGTGGCCTATCCCG
Source organism: Collinsella aerofaciens (assembly GCA_048532905.1). Taxonomy (GTDB): domain Bacteria; phylum Actinomycetota; class Coriobacteriia; order Coriobacteriales; family Coriobacteriaceae; genus Collinsella; species Collinsella aerofaciens_CB. The sequence continues at coordinate 61,828 of DBGFTB010000049.1, read as the reverse complement.
TGGAGCACATTCCTAACGCGTGGACTAAGGGCATGGGCACCACTCCGAGTGTCGTGCTGTTCCTGACTTGCGACGCTTTTGGCGTGCTGCCGCCCATCTCGCGCCTGACGGCCGACGCCGCCATGTACCACTTTGTGACGGGCTTTACGGCTAAGATTCCCGGCACCGAGGTCGGCGTCACCGAGCCCACGCCCACGTTCTCTTCGCTGTTCGGCGAGCCGTTTATGCCACTCGACCCCATGGTTTACGCCAAGATGCTCGGCGAGCGCATTGCCGACGGCCGCACGCGTGTGTACCTGGTCAACACCGGCTGGATCGGCGGCGGCTACGGCGTAGGTCATCGCATCGAGCTGGCCTACACGCGCTCGCTGGTCGCGCGCGCCCTCGACGGTACCATCGAGGATAGCGAGTTCGTGCACGACGACATCTTTAACGTCGACATTCCCACGACGTGCCACGGCGTGCCCGATGGCATCCTGGTGCCGCGCCAATACTGGCAGAGCACCGCGCGCTACGACGAGGCCGCGCACAACCTGGCGGTGATGTTCGAGGAGAACTTCGAGAAGAAGTACTCGCACCTGCCCGAGTCCGTCAAGGCCGCCGGCCCGCACGTCCAGGTGTCCGCCGAGGCCCGTCATCGCGGCCGCGGGCTGCTGGGACTTCGACACTAGCTTCGCCGTGAGTCCATATCCACCACAAAGGGGACAGGCACCTTTGTGGTGGTTTTGCTCGCGTGGATGACTCGGGTTACAATACGCCTGACATATCGTCCCCTTCTCCGGATGGGGACAGCGCAAGCGTTCTTGTGACGGCACCGTAGGACTTTGAAGGTGGCCGTTGTAAGGGCGCTTTTTGTTTAGGCGCCCTCACTCGGGCGCGCACAATGAAGGGAGAGCGTATGAAGAGCTTTATTGCCGAGGATTCATTCTGGGAGCTGTTTCCGCAGGCAGCGGTCGGTGTTGTGGTCGTGGAGGGCATGAAGCCCACGGCTCAGATTCCTCAAGAGGACGTGGATGCGATTGCGGCGTTGCTCGACCGCGCCAATATCGATGCGGAGCGTCATCTGACCAGCGACACTATCAGCGAGAACGCACCGGTCAAGGCATGGCGCGAGGCCTATCGTCTGTTCAAGACCAAGAAAGGCGCGCGCTGCTCGATAGAGAACTTGCTCAAACGCGTGCTCAAAGGCAAGCCGGTGGGCCACATTACGCCCGCGGTGGATATTTACAACACGGTGTCGCTGACCTACGCGCTGCCCGTGGGAGGCGAGGATCTGCATGCGATCGAGGGAGACCTTCGCTTGAAGGTGACCGACGGTGGCGATGCGTTCTTGCCGCTTGGCGAGGAGGCGGACGATCCGACGCTGCCCGGCGAGCTCGCCTACATCGATGATGCGGGCGCCGTGTGCCGCTGCTGGAACTGGCGCGACGGCGTTCGAACGGCTCTGTCCGATGATTCGGCCGATGCGTTCCTGGCGATTGAGTGCGTAGAGCCCGAGCGCATGGGGGACTGCCAGGCCGCCATCGATCGCTTAGCCGAGCTGCTTGAGCGCTATTTGGGAGCGACGGTTGTCGTTAAGACGCTTGTGACCCGCGACAATCCCTGCATGGAGCTGTAGCGGCGCCTAGAACCTATTGATGCCCAAAATCACCACAAAGGCGCCTGTCCTTTGTGGTGATTTTTATGTTGATGGGTCAACAAATGAGGCACGCAGGGCCGGCGGTCGCTGGATACGGCTAAGATGTTTACCCGTAAGCATTATGCAAGCGAAAGGCGGTCGTCTCCCATGCAGCAGAACGACGAGACACGTTTCGAGGACTTTGTCGGACTGATCAGCGGGCTCTACAAGGAGATCCAGCGCATTAAGACGTCTGAGGGTGCAAGGCTGGGTCTCAAGGGCTCCGACGTTATGTGCCTGTACTATCTTGAGCGCAGCAAGGACGGCCTGACTGGCGCCGACCTGGCTCGCATGGCAGGCGTGACCCGCGCCGCCGTCTCGCGTACGCTCGCGCATCTGGAGGAGGGTGGCTACGTCGAGGTCGATGATTCGGGCGATGCCGCCGTTAAGTATCGTGCTCCGGTGCGCCTGACCGCTCTGGGCGGCGAGAGCATGAGCGAGGCGGACCGCATCATTCGCGAGGTGCTCGATACCACCGGTAAGGCTATGGGTGTGGAGCAGCGCGAGCAGATGTATGCGTCGCTGCGCACGATTCTCAACACCCTGCGCGAGATCTAAGGCCGCCAAGGCATTTGCTTCCAATTAACAACTGCATAGTCCCGTTTGAGCGCGTATACCGTGCCGGGGCATTGCTGTCAAAATTCCCCGCGCGGGACCTGCGCAAGAAAGGATTCGCTATGTCCATTCGTATTATTACCGATTCCGCGAGCGATATGTCGCCGGCTGAGCACCCCGCTCTGCGTGTTCTGCCGCTGTCCGTCACCTTTGGCACCGATGTGTACATGGATGGCGTCGACATCGATCACCAGCGCTTTTACGAGATGCTCGTGGAGCGCGATGAGCTGCCCAAGACCGGCCAGGTCAACCCGTACGCGTTTTCGCAGGCTATTGCCGAGGCGCGTGATGCCGGCGATGAGGCTGTGATTATTACCGTGGGCGCTAAGCTTTCGGGCACCAATCAGAGTGCCCGTACCGCACTTGCCGAGGCGCCGGGCGGCGACGTGTACGTGGTGGATAGCAACAACGTCACTCTGGGTGAGCGTGTCCTGGTCGAGTATGCCCTGCGCCTGGTGGACGAGGGCCGTAGTGCGGCCCAGATCGCGGCGGCCGTCGAGGCCGTGCGCGACCGTGTGGTGGTTATCGGTCTGCTCGAGACGCTGGAGTACTTGGTGCGTGGCGGTCGCCTGTCTGCTGCTGCGGGCGCTGTGGGCACGCTGCTCAACGTTAAGCCCGTGGTGGCCGCCGAGGACGGCCTGATCGTGCAGCTGGGCAAGGCGCGCGGTTCCAAGAACGGCCGTAACCTGCTCAACCAGAAGGTCGAAAAAGCGGGCGGCGTCGACTTTTCCATGCCGCTGGCGCTGGGCTATACGGGCCTTTCGGACGCCGTGCTCAAGAAGTATATCGAGGACAGCGCGGCACTGTGGGCTGGACACACCGAGAACGAGCTGCCCATCCACACCATTGGCGCCACCATCGGCACCCACGTGGGCCCCGGCGCCGTAGCCGTAGCTTTCTTCCGCCCCGCCAACTAGCTTTCCGGTCAAAACCACCACAAAGGGGACCTTTGTGGTGGTTTATGCTTGTTTCGGTTGAAAGGAGCATGCGATGGCGTCTGAGGGCTTTTTTGAGCGGGTGTATGAGGTGGTCGAGCAGATTCCCGAGGGGATGGTTGCCACCTACGGTCAGGTGGCGCTGCTTGCCGGTCGTCCGCGGAGCGCGCGCTATGTGGGCTATGCGCTGCACAGCAACCCGCGCCCGGCCAAATTCCCTGTCATCGCGTGGTGTTTGCCGACGGCCGTATCTGTGAGGGCTTTGCCTTTGGCGGCCCCGATGCCCAGCGTGAGCTCTTAATGGGGGAGGGCGTGACGTTTATCGATCCCATGCACGTCGATTTGGCCGCCTGTCGCTGGCCTGCCGGACTCTAGCGGCTCTGCCGTGGCCAAAACCACCACAAAGGTGCCTGTCCCCTTTGTGGTGGTTTTCCGTTGCAGGTTTACCGGAGCTAACTTATGGAGAAGGTGTGGCGGCGTACTTTGCCGTCAGAAAGTAAACCACGGCGAACTATATTGGTTTCAGCAACGGAGCAGGCAATAGGCGATGAAAAAGCCTGCCCTGTTGAGTTTGATTCGCATCCCTCCCCTCTGTGCGATTCAACGGTGTACTTCGGGAACAGGCCCGCTGGCAGCTAACTGCCGGCGGGCCTGTTCCTGTTTGTCGGGGGAGTGCGATGGACGGAGCCGAAGCGGTCCGGCTCCAAAAAAGGCGGACGCCGTAGCGTCCGCCCTATAGCAATCGAAAGCTCAAGCCAGCAGATCGGTCTAGTACACCATGCCCATGGCGTCCCGAACCTCGGCCAGGGTCTGCTCGGCGATCTCGTTGGCGCGACGGTTACCCTCGTGCAGCACGTCCTTCACGTAGTCCAGATCGTTCTCGTAGCGCTGGCGACGCTCGCGGATCGGCGCGAAGTACTCGTTGACGGCCTCGGTTACGTACTTCTTGAGCTGACCGGAGCCGCCCATGCCAATCTCCTCGGCAATCTCGACCTCGGAACGGCCGGTGCAGATGGCGGCCGTCGAAAGCAGGCCGGACACGCCGGGACGGTTCTCGGGATCGAACGTGATCATGCGCTCGGAATCGGTCTGGCTCTTCTTGATGCGCTTGGCCGTCTCCTCGGCGGTCATCGAGATGTTGATGGCGTTGCCGTAGCTCTTGCTCATCTTGCGACCGTCCAGGCCGGGCAGCAGCGGGGTCTCGGACAGCAGCGCGTCGACCTCGGGGAACACCTTGCCGTAGCGGTTGTTAAAGCGGCGGGCGATGGTGCGGGTGAGCTCTATGTGCGGCAGCTGGTCGCGGCCGACGGGCACCACATTGCCCTTGCAGAACAGGATGTCGCAGGCCTGGTGCACCGGGTAGGTGAGCAGAAGGCCGGTGAGCTCGTGGCCCGAGGCCTCCATCTCGGCCTTAACCGTGGGGTTGCGCGCCAGCTCAGCCTCGGACACCAGCGACAGGAACGGCAGCATGAGCTGGTTTGCGGCGGGCACGGCGGAGTGCGCGTAGATCATGGTCTTGTCGGGGTCGATACCGCAGGCAAGGTAGTCCATGACCATGTTGTACACGTTGTCCTGGATGTGCTCGGTGGTGTCGCGGTCGGTGATGACCTGGTAGTCGGCGATGAGTACGTTGGTCCTGGCGCCCATGTTCTGCAGCTCCACGCGGCCCTTGAGGGTGCCAAAGTAGTGACCCAGGTGCAGACGGCCGGTGGGGCGGTCGCCGGTAAGCATGGTGAACTTCTCGGGCGTCTTGGCCAGGCCCTCGCGAATGGCGTTGCTCTTTTGCAGCGCGACTTCGTAGCTGTTCTCGTTTGGCATGATTGCTCCTAACGTATGTTCATGGGTCAAGATGATAACGCGTTTATTGGAGGGGCGGGGCGTAAGTAGGCGAGGGGCGGGAGAGGGGTGGCTTGTGCGATGGGCGCGGCGCGGCCGCGCTTGGCCAACGGTGCCTTGGCACATCCTCGGCAGCTTGCCCTAGAGCTTGTGGTGGCGCTCTTCCTTACGTTCCTCAGCTGCCTGCTCCTCCTGCTTAAAGGCGGGGTCGTCGGGGGTGACGAGCTCGTCCTCGTGCGTGCGCTTGTTGTAATGGTGGCGCAGCACGGGCTCAAACAGGTGCAGGTGCTTGGCGAAGGCCGCCGAGCCAATGGCGAGCACGGTAAAGATGAGCACGCGCATGGGCACCTCGACCTGGTTAATCGCGGCGGCGCCGGCCGAAAGCATGATGCACCAGGCATAGATGAGCAGCACAGCCTGTTTTTGGTTGTAGCCTTCTTGGATCAGGCGGTGGTGGATGTGGCCCTTGTCGGCCTGCCCGATGCTAATGTGGGCGCGCTTGCGGCGCACGATGGCGCTAAACGTGTCGATGATAGGCACGCCGGCAACGATGAGCGGGATGATAAGCGAGGTGAGTGCGGCGGTGCGGCTCACGTTGAGCAGCGAGATGGAGCCCAACGCAAAGCCCAGAAGCAGCGACCCCGAGTCGCCCAAGAAGATGCTTGCGGGGTTGAAGTTGTAGCGCAAAAAGGCCAGACAGGCGCCAAAGAGCGCAATGGAGAGCGCGGCGGCGTCGATGCGGCCCGAGAGAACGGCCATCGAAAACATGGTGAACGACGCGATGCCGCAGATGCCCGTGGCCAAGCCGTCGAGGCCGTCGATGAGGTTAATGATGTTGGTGAATGCCACCAGATAGATCACGGTAATGGGGTAGGCGAGCCATCCGAGCATGATCTCGCCGGGAGCAAACGGGTTGACGATGACGCCGATCCGCAGGCCGCCCATGCAGGCGATAAGCGCGGCGAGGACCTGTCCGGCCAGCTTTTGCTTGGGCGTGAGCTGGAAGACGTCGTCGATAGCGCCGGTCGCAAAGATGACGGTAAAGGAGAGCGCCAGCATGGGATAGCTAATGTGAAGGCGCGGGTGCGGCACCAAAACGGGCGGCCAGCCTAGGTGCCAGGTGCCTAGGATTTGCACAATGCAGGCAACGACCAGGCCCAAAAACACCGCCGCTCCGCCCAAACGTGGGATGGGCCTGGTGTTGATGCGGCGCTTAGAAGGATAGTCGACGGCATCGAGCTTAATTGCCAAGCGCTTGACAAGGGGCACCGCGAGGAAGGTCGTGATAAAGGCCGCCGCTGCCACGCATAGGTACGGTATGTAGCTCGGGGATGAAGCCATGAATCTAAAAACCGCCAAGCGTCGAAGGAAAAGGTCAGAAGAACGCCATGCGCAAAGGGCATAGCCGAACCATAATACTCGACCAAGGGGGGTACATGGAATTGCACGCAGCGATAATCACGCGCTTACCAGATATTGGGATGTTGTCGATGGCTTGTCGGGATGCCGGCGGGGATCCATATGGACTGTAATGGTGTTTTTCGGCAAAAGAAAACCACCCCCCACGTTACGAAAATGAACCCACCTAAAACAGGTGGGTGCCCTCATCGACTGTTCCAGCGTCCTTAACAACGAAGGATACCTGTACTAGGTACGACTGTGTGGGCTCCCTAAATAAACGCGACGGTTCACCCAGTTGCTCCGCGGGGGGCGGAATACCTACATCATAAAGCGGCACTTTATCGATTCCAGTCTTGACATTACAAAAATCGTGTCGGACGATTACGGCGCCTTGGGCTCGAGCCGTCTGTGGGGTTGATCCCTTTACGTTTGAGCTGCTGAATCGTTGTTTTGGAGCATGGTTTTATGCCGACGTCGTTGACCGAACTTTTTTCGCCCGCCTGCCATTTGTGTCCGCGCCGTTGCGGTGCGGCGCGCGATGAGGGCGCGCACGGCGTCTGCGGTGCTAACGACACGCTCAAGGTGGCCCGCGCCGCGCTTCATATGTGGGAGGAGCCGCCTATCTCGGGCGAGGCCGGTTCGGGCACGATCTTCTTTAGCGGCTGCTCGCTCAAATGTATCTACTGCCAGAACCACGAGATCTCGACCGGCAATTTTGGCCTTGAGATTTCGCCTGAGCGCCTGGTCGAGATTATGCTGGAACTGCAGGACCAGGGTGCCAACAACATCAATTTGGTGACGGCGACGCACTATGCGCACCTGTTGCCTGCCGCGATTGCCGCGGCACGGGCGCGCGGACTGGTTATCCCAATCGTCTACAACACGAGTGGTTACGAGCGCGCGAGTGCCGTGGCGGCGCTGGGCGACCTGGTCGATGTGTGGCTCACCGACTTTAAATATGCCGATGCGGCGCTTGCGCAGTCGCTCTCCCATATAAAGGATTACCCGCGTGTGGCCGTGTCGGGTCTGGCCCAGATGGCGCGCGAGATCGATCGCCGCGGGGGAGAGCTGGTGGATGACGACGGGCTCATGAAGCGCGGCATCATCGTACGCCACCTGGTGCTGCCGGGGCATGCGGATGACTCGTGCCGCGTGTTAGACCTGGTGTGGCAGACGGTGGGCGACGTGCCGATCTCGGTCATGAACCAGTACACGCCCAATGCGCTCATGCGCGAGCAGGGCGGCGAGTTGGCGCGCGCCGTGACGCGCGAGGAGTACGAGCAGGTGCTCGACCATGCCGACGACCTGGGCTTTACGACAATGTTCTGGCAAGAGGGCGGCGCGGTAGACGAGAGCTTCACCCCCGCCTTCGACACCACCGGCGTCCTCACCAGCGCAAAGTAGAGCGCACGCTGATGATTTTTCTGGGACGGGGATTAAAAAATCATCGAGAGGATCGCCTGTTCGAAAAGTTGTCAAAATAGCCGCGTCCCAAAAAGACTGGTTATTGGGCGTTGACAGTTGGCGAGCCGTAGGTAAAATATCGACTTGTCCTGGGGACGTAGCTCAGTTGGGAGAGCGCTGCCGTCGCATGGCAGAGGCCGAGGGTTCGACTCCCTTCGTCTCCACCCATGGATTTGATAAGCCGCTGACATTGTGTCGGCGGCTTTTTTTAAAAGAAAGGGCTATACCATGGCCGAGCTTGAGTCCCAACCATTGTCCGACGAGGAGCGCGCCGAGTTGGAAGAGCTCCGCGCTGAGAAGGCCCGCCGCGAGGCTCGGGAAGAGGCCCGTCGCGAGCGTGAGGAGCTGGCTGCCCTGCGTGCCGAGCGTGCGAAGGCCGAGGAGGCCGCCGCGAACGCCGCATCCGCATCGGCGCCCGCGCCCGCACCCAAGCCCGCTGCTGCGAAGCCTGCACCTGCCGCGCCCAAACCTCAGCCTAAAAAGGCCGCCCGTCCCAAGTCCGTCGAGCCCAAGCCGAGCCGTGACGAGATGACCTTTGCCCAGCGCATGGTTACCTCCAAGGAGCCTATGGGCGAGAACGAGATCCCTGGCATGGCGCCGGCTCAAAAAATCATCATTGTCCTTGCCCTCATCGCGTTTGTCATCTTTATGGGCTACACGATCCTGACCAGCATGGGCCTGCTCTAACCGACTCGCATCGGGCGTCATGTCCGCATGCTCTGCTCTCGTCCAACCCTCAAATTCTGCACCACACATCCGAAAGGTCGCCCCATGGCTTTGACCGACATCTCGCATCCCACCGACATTGCAATGCTCACCGATCTGTACGAGCTCACTATGGCCCAGGGCCTGTGGGAGAGCGGCAAGGCCAATGAGCAGGGTTGTTTTACCGCGTTTTACCGCGACCATCCCTTTGGCAGCGCCTATGCCGTCATGTGCGGCACCGCCGAGCTGCCCGAGCTCGTCGAGAACCTGCGCTTTACGCCCGAGGATATCGACTACCTCGCCTCGCTTGAGGCCCCTGCCGGCGGCGCGATGTTCAAGTCCGCATTCCTCGACTACCTGCGCGATTTTCGTGCGCATGTAAATATCGACGCCGTCCCCGAGGGCGAGCTCGTCTTTCCGCGCGAGCCCATGGTGCGCGTCACCGGTCCTGCGCTCGAGTGCCAGCTGCTTGAGACGGCGCTGCTCAACATCGTCGGGTTCCAGACGCTTGTCGCCACCAAGACGGCGCGCGTGGTGCTCGCCGCCGACGGTCGCCCCGTGGCGGAGTTTGGCCTGCGCCGCGCCCAGGGTCCCGATGGCGGCCTGGCCGTTGCGCGCGCGAGCTACGTTGCCGGCTGCTCCTCTACGTCCAATGTGCTCGCCGGCCGCCGCTATGGTATTCCCGTCTTTGGCACGCATGCGCACAGCTGGGTGATGAGCTTCGATTCCGAGCTCGAGGCCTTCCGCGCCTTTGCCAAGTCGAGCCCCAAGAACTGTACGCTGCTCATCGACACCTATGACGTGCGCGAGGGCTGCGAGCATGCCATTACGGTTGCCAAGGAGATGGAGGCGGTGGGCGAGCGTCTGTCGGCTATTCGCATCGACTCCGGCGACCTCGCCAAGCTCTCCAAGTATGTTCGCGGCCGTTTTGATGCCGAGGGCCTGCCCTATGTGGGGATCTCGGTTTCCAACGATCTTGACGAGTACACGATTCAGTCGCTGCTGGACCAGGGCGCGCCCATCGATAGCTTTGGCGTGGGTACCAAGCTCGCGACCTGCTATGACCAGCCGGCGCTGGGTGGCGTGTACAAGCTTTCCGCCCGCCGTGCGAGCGAGGCAGATCCATGGACGCCGGTGGTCAAGCTCTCCGAGCAGCCCTACAAGCGCACGATCCCGGGCGTGCAGCGCGTGCGCCGTTATTACGACGGCTTTGGCGGCCCGGTCTGCGACATGATCTACGACGAGGACCATCTGGCGGGGGAGGGCGCCGCGCGCGGCAATACCCTCGTGGCCGTGAATGATGCCGCCCTGGTGACCGATGTGTCGGAGCTTGAGTATCGCGAGCTGCTGGTGCCGATCGTGCGCGATGGCAGTGCAGTGGCTCCGCGTGAGAGCATCCAGGACGCGCGCGAGCGCTGTGTTTGGGCGCTCGATCATCTGGACGCAGCTTTCAAGCGCTTCCTGTACCCGCAGACCTATGTGGTGGGCATGGAGCAGGGCCTGGCTCAGGTACGCGACGAGCTCGTGCGCAAGAACATGGCCGCGGCCTCTGCCTTTCCCTGGGCAAAATGATCCGCATGCGACGGAGGAAAACGGATCATTTTTCTCGCTTGCCCGTTCGTCCGTTCGCTGAACAGTCGATTGGTTTGACGTATGACGACTTCTTATAAAACGATGGTGGTAAAGATCGGTTCGTCCACGGTGGTGGGCGCCGACGGCAAGGTCAACCGCACCTTTATCGGCGGGCTTGCCGATCAGGCCGCAGCCCTGCGCAAGCTCGGCTGGCGCCTGGTCGTGGTGAGCTCGGGCGCTATCGCCTGCGGCTATCCCGTGTTGGGCTTCGACCGCAAGCCGGTCGGCGACCTGCCGAGCCTGCAGGCCTGCGCCTCGGCTGGTCAGTGCATCATCTCGTCGGCCTACGACGAGGAATTCCATGCACGGGATCTGCTCACCTCGCTCGTGCTGCTCACGCGTCACGACACGGCGCGTCGCACGTCCTACCTGCACGCGCGCGACGCCCTGCTGCGCCTGGTGGAGCTGGGCGTGGTGCCGGTCGTCAACGAGAACGACACCGTTACCGTCGACGAGATCAAGTTTGGCGACAACGACACACTGGCGGCGCTTGTGAGCTGCCTGGTTTCTGCCGATCTGTGCGTGACGCTCTCGGACATCGATGGCCTCTATACTGCCAATCCGCATGAGGACCCCACGGCCGAGTTTGTTCCTGTCGTGCATAAGATCGATGCCAAGATTATTGCCTCGGCGGGCGATTCTTCCACATCGGTGGGCACGGGCGGCATGATTACCAAGATTCGCGCGAGCCGCATCCTGATGACGGCGGGCATTCAGAGCGTGATTTGCTCGGGCGAGGAGCCCGATGCGCTCGTGCGCCTCGCCCGCGGCGAGAGCGTGGGCACGCTGTTCGATCCGCCGGCGGAGCGTCTGGACATCGCACCCCGCAAGCTGTGGATCGCACTGGGCGACAAGGCGCATGGCTCGGTGACGGTCGATGATGGTGCTGCGAAGGCGCTGGTCAGCCGTGGTTCTTCCCTGCTTGCGGTGGGTATTCGCGAGGTCGATGGCCAGTTTGCCGAGGGCGATGTGCTCGACGTGTGCGACCCGAGCGGTATGGTTGTCGCCCGCGGTATCGCCGAGGCCGATTCGGACGTGCTGGAACTTGCTGCCGGTCGCCGCCAGGACCAGATCGCCAGCAACCGCCTGCTCGCTAACCTGGCCGAGAAGCCGGCGATACACAGGGATAATTTAATCGTCTTCGCATAACCAATTGACGCTGCAAACGCCCCTAAGCGGCAATCTGACGTTCAATCGTCGGGCATGACCAAAAGGTCAATGCCCTCCTCTTTCACGTCACCTTGCTCGCTTAGGGGCGTTTTCGCTTTCCGTTCTCTACCTGCGGCATTGTCGTTGCCGGCACTTGTTCGGCACTTGGGGACGTTCTTTTTGTGCCGGCAGGTGGGGACACTCCTTTGCTAGAAGATCTGGCGCAGGTCTCCTCGGTTGAGGGCTTCGTTGAAGAGGTGCTTGAACACCACGCTGCCGTGCAGGCCATCGTGTTCAAACTCGTTCGTCACCCAGGCATGCGAGTTGCCCACGCGACTGAGCGTGTCGAGCTGCAGACCCGAATCCACGTACATGTCATCGAAGTACACGGCGGCCTGGAGTGGCACTTCGTTGCAGGCCAGGCGCTGCGAGTCGTAGATCTTGTCCCAGCTGGTGTCTTCCATCAGCAGGTCCATGGCGGGCTTGAAGGGCTTGAGCTCGGGCATCTGCTCAAACATCCACGGGAACATGGCCTCGCCGGTAAACATGAGCGGGCGCGCGAGCGTGTCGAACTCGGCGCGGTGTGCCTTTTCCTCTGCCGCGGCCCAGCGAATGGGCATGGTGTCGCCGTCGGCGTAGATGAACTCCTGCAGCGTCCAGTACAGCGGATTCGTGCGTGTGTTGGTGCGCTCGAATGCGCGCATCAAAAAGCCGTCGGATACCGAGGAGCCGCAGCTCAGCGTGCCATCGCCATCAACAAACGCGTGGTCGATAATCCAGTGCATGCGCTCAAAGCTCGGCTTCATACCAAAGTCGCTGCCCATGAGCTGTAGGCGCTCGACCGTCATCGGCGAGCCGTCGGGCAGCACGGGCTTCTGTGCCTCGAGCGCATCGGCCAGGGCTGCCACGCGCTCGACGTCGGCGGGGTAGCGGTCGTAATACTGCTGCGTCTTGGCGGCCATGCGCGGGAAGGTGTGCGCGTAGACCTCGCTGGCGCTCGCCGGCACGTGGGGGATGCCGCCGCAGGTAAAGCTCGCCGCCACGCCCTCGGGGAAGAGCGACAGATAACTCAGCGTCAAAAAGCCGCCGTAGCTCTGGCCGAGCGTGACCCAGGGCTTACCGCCAAAGCCCACCAGGCGCAGGTACTCAAAATCGCGCACGATGGAGCTGACGAGGTGGCGCTTGAGGAAGTCCGCCTGCGAGCGTGCGGCATCGGAGCCGGCCGCCGTCGCGCGCTCGCGCAGAGCCGCGATCGTACGCCCGTCTACACAGCTGCTGCGCCCCGTGCCGCGCTGGTCGGGAAGGACCACGCGGAAGTGTTTGACGGCTTCCTCAATCCAGCCGTCGCTCGTGGGTGAGAGCGGACGCGGGCTCTCGCCACCAGGGCCGCCCTGCAAAAACAGGAGCAGCGGCAGATCGTCGTTGATGCGGTCGGGCGCGCAAACCACGCGGTAGAAGAGCTTGATGCTCTCGGGCGCGCCGGCGATTGGTGCCGGCATAGCGCCGCGGCGCATGGTGTTGCCGACGGCCAGGAGCATCGGCTCCAGGCCGCGCCAGTCAAGGGGGACGTCGATGCTGTGGTCCTCGACATAGAGGCCGGGGACGTTGTATGAAGTGATGAGGGCCATGCGGTACTTCCGTTCGTTGCGGTGTTTCGGGTTGACCAATTCTACCGCCGCGGGCGAGGCCATGCGCAAATCGGCTACCATGGTTGCAAACTTCTAGGAGAAAGGGCCGCCCATGTCGGTCGATATAGCCACGTATGTCCACGATCTTGCCGTTGCCGCCAAGGCAGCGTCGGCCTCGCTTGCCACGGCGAGCGATGAGCAGCGCCAGGAGGCCGTGCGCGCCATGGCCGCAGCACTGCGCAACGGTGTCGACTCCATCGTCGCCGCCAACGAGCTCGATATGTCCGCCGCGCGCGATGCGGGCACTTCGGCCGGTCTGCTCGACCGTCTGCTGCTGACGCCTGAGCGCGTCGAGGGCATGGCCGCCGGTTTGGAGAAGCTCGCCGAGCTGCCCGATCCCGTCGGCCGCGTGCTCGACCACCGCGTGCTTGCGAGCGGTGTGGACCTGACCCGCGTGAGCGTGCCGTTGGGCCTGGTCGCCATGGTCTACGAGGCGCGCCCCAACGTGACGGCCGACGCCGCAGGCATCTGCATCCGTACCGGCAACGCCTGCATTCTACGCGGCGGCTCGCTGGCCTATCACTCGTGTGCCATGATCGCCGAGCTGCTGGCCGATGCGCTCGAGGCCAAGGGCTTCCCGCGCGAGGCCGTGTCGATGATCGAGTCCACCGACCGCGAGGCCACCGGCGAGCTCATGAAGCTCCGCGGTATTGTCGACGTACTCATTCCGCGCGGAGGTGCAGGCCTGATCCAGCGCTGCGTGCGCGAGTCGCTTGTGCCGGTGATCGAGACGGGCACGGGCAACTGCCACATCTACGTGCATGAATCCGCCGACTTTGATAAGGCGCTCAACATTATCGTTAATGCCAAGACCCAGCGCGTAGGCGTGTGCAATGCCGCCGAGTCGCTGCTGGTCGACCGTGCTGTGGCCGATGCGTTTTTGCCCGCGGTCGTGACCGTGCTGCATGACCACGGCGTGCTGATTCACGGCGACGAGGCAACCTGCGCCGCATGCGCCGATGCCGGGCTTGTGGAGGGCGATGACTACGTCGCCGCGACTGAGGAGGACTGGGGTCGCGAGTACCTGGCGCTCGAGATGAGCGTGAAGGTCGTGGCAAACGAGGACGAGGCCATCGCACACATCAACCGCTACGGCACGATGCACTCCGAGGCCATCGTTGCCGAGGATGCGGATGCTTGCGAGCGCTTCCTCGATGCTGTCGATGCCTCGGCCGTGTACTCCAACGCCAGCACTCGCTTCACTGACGGCGGCGAGTTTGGCCTGGGTGCCGAGATCGGCATCTCGACCCAAAAACTCCACGCCCGTGGCCCCTTTGCCGCCGAGGCCCTCACCACCTACAAATACAAGCTCCGCGGCACCGGCCAGGTCCGTCCCTAACGCCCGCGCAAACAAAAACCACCACAAAGGTGCCTGTCCCCTTTGTGGTGGTTTTAGGTGGCGTTGACGGTTAGGCCTGGAAGGTATCTCGGTCGGGGGCGAAGGACTGCATGGCCGCGATGGTGCGGTCAAAGAGCTCGGGGAGCTCCCAGCCCAACATCTCGGCGCCCTGCGAAATCACGTCGCGCGAGCAGCCGGCGGCAAAGCGTTTGTCCTTGAACTTCTTCTTGAGCGACTTGGTCGTAAAGTCCATAACGCTCTTGCTCGGGCGCATGATGACGGCAGCGCCGATCAGGCCGGTGAGCTCATCGCAGGCAAACAGGATCTTTTCCATCTGCAGCTCGGGCTTGGGTAGTGAGGTGTTGAAGTCCGACGTGTGCGTCTGGATGGCGCGAATGAGCTCGGGAGACGCGCCTTCGCCCTTAAGAATCTCGGCAGCATAGATGGTGTGGTTCACGGGGTCGTCCTCATGCTCCTCCCAATCCAAGTCGTGCAGCAGGCCGACGATGCCCCAAAACTCCTCGTTCTCGGGGTCGAACTCGCGCGCAAAGTAGCGCATGGTGCCCTCGACCGTCTCGCCATGGGTGATGTGGAACGGGTCTTTGTTGTGCTCGTTAAGCAGTTCAAACGCGCGGTCGCGGGTGATTCCGGCGGTAAGCGGCTCTGCCATAAGAGACTCCTTGTGCTCGTGGGTATCGATAAGAATGAATACTACTAGAACAAGAAAACCACCACAAAGGTGCCTGTCCCCTTTGTGGTGGTTTTTGGCGCGGATGGGTTAGTTGAGGGCGGCTTGGGCTAGGCGGGCTTCGGCGGCCTCCTCGGTGACGCCAAGGGCCACGGCGAACTCCTCGATGGAGCGGCGCTTGGCTTCCTTGAGTACGCGCATGTAGTAGGAGCTGGGCTTTTTATCGGCTTCCTCGGCCTGGCGAATGCGGTGCATCATGGTCTTTGCCACGCGGACCGTCTCGGGCGCACCCAGCTTGAGCTGCTGCTTAAAGTGCGTCTCCTCAAGTGAGCTGTTGCGCTCGGTGAAGGTGTCGCACTCCAGCTCGTCATAGTGGCTCAGCAGGTGCTCGGCATCTTGCTGAGAGATGGCGGCGTGCAAACGATCGGCCTGCGCCACGGGGTACATGAGGATCGTCTGCGCATGTCCCTGCTTGGTCTCGAGCAGCAGCATGGGCTGCGGCGTGTCGTCCCTAAAACCGACGACGGTGCAGACTCCCTGACCCGGATGAATGACGTGTTGACCGATTGAGAACATGCTACCTCCAACTTATACGAATTTACATATGTCTAGAATAACACGCTGACGTGCGCAAATTCTCACTTTATGCAGGAAAAGCACACAACTCCGATAGGTAAGAGTATTCGATAACAGACGCAGCTCATTCACACCTTTATGCATTTTCAACGCCTGCATAATCTGCAGGCAGACCGGCATCTTTGAGTGACTCCATACAAGCTGTAGTCAATTTTGTGCATATGCAATATCGATTGGCTTTACCCTGCGACAGTGCCCGTCGCTTGTGATAGAGTGCTACAAACTCTGGCTTTTGCCCTACGAGCGACCAAGAGCTCGGGGGCTTTAACACAAGGAGGATCTATGCCCGAGAAGATTGAAGAGCTGGTACGCGCTGCGCTTGCTGCGGCCCAGGAGGCCGGCGACCTTTCCGCATTTGAACTTGACGATTGCGCTATCGAGCGACCGGCTGACACTTCTCATGGCGAGTGGACCTCTACCATGGCCCTGAAGTCCGCCAAGCTGGCCCACTGCGCCCCGCGCAAGATCGCCGAGGCCATCGTTGCCCATATGCCCGAGGACCCCGCGATTGAGAAAGTCGAGATCGCAGGCCCCGGCTTCATCAACTTCTACCTCTCCGTTGCCGTCAAGAATGCCATCTTTGGCGAGGCTCGCGAGAAGGGCATGGACTTCGCTAAGTCCAACGTCGGTGGTGGCCTGAAGACCCAGGTCGAGTTCGTTTCCGCCAACCCCGTCGGCCCCATGCACATTGGCCACGGCCGCTGGGCCGCGCTGGGCGACTCGCTCTGCCGTGTTATGGACCACGCCGGTTACGACATCCAGCGTGAGTTCTACATCAACGACCACGGCTCTCAGATGAACACCTTCGGCAACTCCATCAGCACGCGCTATATGCAGCTTGCCGACATCATCGCCAAGCAGGGCGTGGATATCGACGAGGCTCACAAGATCTTGATCGCCGACCGCGACGCCTTTGTCGCCGACGAGAACGACGAGCATCCCGAGACCCATCCGTATCAGGACAACTTTGCCGAGACCCTGGGCAAGGACTCCTACGGCGGCGACTACATCATCGACGAGGCTGCTGAGTTCTGGCGCACCGACGGCGATAAGTGGGTCGACGCCGATCCTCAGGAGCGCATGGAGAGCTTCCGCGAGCGCGGCTACGTAAAGATGGTCGACAACATGCGCGACCTCTGCCACGCCGTCAATTGCGACTTCGATCGTTGGTTCTCCGAGCGCTCGCTGTATGTGAAGGACACCGAGGGCGAGACCGCCGGCACCTCCGCCGTCGACCGCGCTTTTGAGAAGCTCGACAAGATGGGCTACCTCTATACCAAGGACGGCGCCCTGTGGTTCCGTTCCACCGATCTGGGCGACGACAAGGACCGCGTGCTGATCAAGTCCGACGGCGAGTACACCTACTTTGCCTCCGACGTCGCCTATCACTGGGATAAGTTCCAGCGCGTCGACCACGTCATCGACATCTGGGGCGCCGACCACCACGGCTACATCGAGCGCGTCCGCTGCGTCTGCGATGCCTTGGGTTACCCCGGCAAGTTCGAGGTTCTGCTGGGCCAGCTCGTCAACCTGCTGCGTAACGGCAAGCCCGTCCGTATGTCCAAGCGCAAGGGCACCATGGTGACCCTGCAGGAGCTCGTCGACGAGGTTGGCTCCGATGCCGCTCGCTACACGCTCATCTCCAAGAGCTCTAACCAGATGGTCGACTTCGACATCGAGGCCGTCAAGAAGCGCGACAACTCCAATCCGGTGTACTACGTGCAGTACGCTCACGCCCGCGTGTGCTCCATCCTACGCCGTGCCGCTGACGTTACGCCTGAGCAGGCTGACGAGATGGGCATGAAGGCCGTCGCCGCCAAGGCCATCGGTGAGAACGTCGATTACTCGCTGCTGACCGACCCGACCGAGCTCGCCCTTTCGCGTAAGCTCAACGAGCTCACCGACCTCATCGCCAGCTGCGCTCGCGACCGCGCCCCGTTCCGTCTGACGCACTTTGCCGAGGAACTCGCCGGCGACTTCCACAGCTTCTACGCTGCCTGCCAGGTTCTGCCGAGCGAGGGCCGTCCCGTCGACCCCGAGCTTTCGCGCGCCCGTCTGGCCGCTTGCGACGCCGTCCGCGTGACGCTCGCCCTGGTGCTCACCCTTGTTGGTGTCTCCGCTCCCGAGCAGATGTAAGCTACGGGTCATTTGACCGTGTAGGTTCGGCTTTGCTGAGCCCTATAAGCCCGATCTCCATGCGGAGGTCGGGCTTTTTTCGTTTGGTGAGACTATTTGGTTTGCTGGGAAATGCTACCAAATCGCAACTATACCGGTTTACGGGGCTGAATCGCCAACTGGCGACCATGGTGCCAATAGTGAAATTAAACCCGCAGGTAGATGGCTTATTGCTTCTTGATAATGCAGGGTATGGTTGGCTTGCAGCATCCTGGCCCCGTAATCCGGCGTAGTTTTGAAAATTGTCCCTTGGGGACGGAGGGAAACGGATCATTTTGTCTCGCGGAGGGGTGGCGCGGCTATTCCGGGTGCCACGGCTTCACTCCTCTGGCGCGACATTTCAAGGCGCTTTTGAGGAGGAGTGTCCCTTTTGACTAGTCGTTTAAGAACGTCCCCAATGACTAAGTTGCAGGTGGCGGCGGTTGTGTTACACTAACGCTGCGTATATGACGCAAATATCTCGATACAGATCAATGATGTCCGTCGGTATTTGACGGAGCTAGACTGTTTAGCCGCCCTGAAGGTTTATGCAGGGAGCATGTGATCACAGGGCTTGAAAAGAAAGTTGAGCAAACACTGTGTCTGATCAACAGCAAGAAAACGAAATAACGACGACGCAGACCGCTCCCGCTGCACCGGTTGCGTCGGACCAGGTCGCGGCGCCCGCGCAAGCCTCGGCTCCTGAGACGCCTAAGGCTGCTTCGACGCCTACGCCTGCAGCGGCTGAGAAGGCCGTGCCTGCAACTGGTGAGGAGGCTGCTCCGGCAAAGCCCAAGCGTACGCGCCGCACGACCAAGCCTGCTGCTGACGGCGAGGAGGTCACCAAGCCCAAGCGCCGTACCACGCGCACGACGCGCGCCAAGCGCACCGTTGCAGCTGACTCCTCGGCGCCGATTTCCGATGAGGTCGCGCAGGCACGTGCGTTGGCGCAGATTAGCGAGGCTCAGGTGGTGCGCGCCCGCCGTCGTGCTGCCGAGCGCGAGGCCGCGGCTCTGACCGAGTTTGCAGCCCCGTCTGTGCCCGAGACCCCTGCCGCCGACCAACCGACCGAGAAGCCGGCACCGCGCACACGCCGTCGCACGGCTGCTAAGGCCGAGCAGGTTGCTGAACAGGTAACCCCCGAGCTCACTGAGGCTTCGGTCCGTTCCGCGGCAGGGGAGGGCGCATCGCCAACTGAGCCCGCTGCGCCTGTCGAGGCCAGCGAAGTTCCCGTTGTCGATCCGGCTTTGCGCCCGCACCGTCGCGGTCGCAAGCCCAAGGCCTTCGTCGAGGCAGAGAAGGCCGCAGCCGCAGCTGCAGCCGCTCGGGATGCTGCGGCGACCGCCGAGTCTGCAACCGCTGCCGATGCACCCGTCCAGGATGCTACGACTTCCGAGGCCGCTCCCGCCGATGTCGAGCTCGCCGATGTCCGTCCTGGTCGCAGCCATCGTACTGCTGCTAAGCGCACGTCCAAGGCCAAGGCTGCCAAGAAGGGTGCGTTCGGGGATTCCGCCGAGACGACCGTCGATGCATCGACTGATGCCGCCGAGCCCCAGGACGTCGAACAGCCTGCGTCTGAGAAGCCCAAGCGCGGTCGTAAGAAGTCCGCTAAGGCCAGGGCGTCCGAGCAGCAGGCTGATGTCGAAGCGCAGGTCGATTCCGGCGCCGAGGCCAATGAAGCCGCTGCGGCCAATGCCGACGCCGCCGCAACCGATGGCGCCGCGCCCGCCGAGGCCGAAGACGGCGCTCGCCCCAACCGTCGCCAGCATAAGCGCAACGACGAGCGCAATGAGCGCAAGGACGAGCGCAACAACGACCGTCGCAACCGCCAGCGCGATCGCAAGCAGCGCAACAAGGAGCGCAACGCCGCCCCCACCGAGCCCACGCTTTCGCGCGAGGAACTCGCGGCCATGAAGGTCGCCGAACTGCGCGAGAAGGCCAAGGAGTTCGAGATCGAGACGACCGGCAAGAAGAAAGCCGAGCTCATCGAGGAGATCTACGTCACCGCCGCGAAGGCCGAGGGCTTCCGCGACATCAAGGGTATTCTGCAGATTCGCCCGGACAGCTCCGGCATCATCCATGCCCATGGCTACATGAAGTCCAACGACGACGCCTTCGTGCCCGCCTACCTCATCCGCTCCGCGCGCCTGCGCACAGGCGACGTCATCGAGGGCTCGCTGCGTCCTTCGCGCGGCGGTGACAAGCGTGCCGGCCTCGCCAAAATCACGACCGTCAACGGTCTGGACCCCGAGCAGATTCGCAACCGTCCCAAGTTCGGCGACCTCACCCCGGTCTATCCCAACGAGCCGCTGCGCATGGAGCACGGCAAGGACTCCATTACCGGTCGCGCCATCGACATCGTGTCGCCGATCGGCAAGGGTCAGCGTGGCCTGATTGTGTCCCCGCCCAAGGCAGGCAAGACCACGATCCTCAAGAAGATCTGCCAGTCTATCTCGATTAACAACCCCGAGGTGCACCTCATCTGCCTGCTCGTCGACGAGCGCCCCGAAGAGGTCACCGATATGCAGCGTTCCATCAAGGGCGAGGTTGTGGCGTCGACCTTCGATATGCCCGCCGACAACCACACTCGTGTGGCAGAGCTCGTCATCGAGCGCGCCAAGCGCATCGTGGAGCTGGGTGGCGATGTTGTGGTGGTGCTCGACTCCATCACGCGTCTTGCCCGCGCCTACAACTTGGCGGCGCCCGCCTCGGGCCGCATCCTTTCGGGCGGCGTCGATTCGGCGGCCCTGTATCCGCCCAAGCGCTTCCTGGGCGCAGCCCGTAATATCGAGAATGGTGGCTCGCTCACCATCCTGGCCTCTGCCCTCATCGACACCGGTTCCAAGATGGACGAAGTCATCTTTGAAGAGTTTAAGGGCACCGGCAACATGGAGCTTAAGCTCGACCGCGATCTTGCCGACCGTCGTATCTTTCCGGCTATCGACCCCGTTGCCTCCGGTACGCGCAACGAGGATCTGCTGGTCGACGAGCAGATGCGCCCGTTTGTCTTTGGCCTGCGTCGCATTCTTGCCGGCATGAACAACACCGAGCGCGCAGCTGCGTCGTTTATCAAGGGTCTTAAGGGCACCAACACCAACCAGGAGTTCCTGGTGCGTTCGGCCAAAAAACACAGCGACTACGAGCAGACGTTCTAGGTTGTCATCTACACGCAGCGATAGTCATCAATGCAATAAAGGGTCGGGGCTTTGAGCCTCGGCCCTTTTCTATATAGCCGCTCCGCGCTTTTTTGACCATAAGACTGGCAAGCAGCAGGTTTCCCGTTTCAATCCGACATCGTCGCTTGCAATAGACTGGGCGGTTTCGCATAATAGCTTTTAAGCTTCGCGACGGAAAACGCAGATGAAACGAACCATATACCGTTGCTTTGGGGCATAGCCCCGCTTCATCTTCTCTCGCGCAGCCAACTGAATGATGCGATTTGGGTGCTGGAAGATGGGGAGAGCTCATGGCTTCTTCTGATGCAACACAACGAGCAGTCCTTGCCGGACTTTCGTGCGGGATCGGCCTTGCCGCTCCCGTGGTTATGTATGCCGCGACGCTGCCGTTTTCGTCGGTGAATGAGACGGTCGTGGCGGGTGCGGTTCCCTTCGCCGTGGGCGCGGTGGCGGGCGTGGGTATCTATGCCGCTTCGCTGGGTATCTCCGAGTACCGTGCGCAGCGTGAAGAGCGTCTGTTCCAGCCCGATGCCATGGGCGGTGCCGCCAATCTCAATCAGCATCAAAGCGAGTTCAAGACCGCCTCGATTCCAGCCCAGCAGCAGGATGCGACTCCTTACACTGCGGCTTCTGCTTCTCAGACTCAGTCGGAGCAGTCTACCTCGGCATTCCTTTCCGGCCTGACCGGTGCGTTCCAGCGCCGTCATGCCGATGATGGTGTTCCTACCATCGCTCGAGCCGCAGATGCTATGGACGAGGCCGAGGCTTGGTCCATGATCGACAGTATGCTCGACGACGATTCGCCGGTGAGCTGCGACCCTGCACGCTCGCGCGACGTCTATCAAGTCGCCATCGACGAGCTCACCAACGGCGGGCAGACCGGCTCCCTCAATCGCGACGACATCGCCGCCGCGGCGCGTGCCGTGTCGGGCTCCCAGGCCGCCCCTGCGGGCAGCACGGCGGCTTTCGTGGCACTCGTTGCCAACGCGGCAGCCAATAGCGCCTACAACGCTACCTCGGCGGACGCGAACGCTTTTGCCGATAATTCGTACATTGATGAAGCCATGACCGCGGACGAGGAGGCCGTTGCCGCCCGCCGTGCCGCCGAGAGCTCGCTTTGGGGCGCTCCTGCCCAGCAGCAGGCGGCTGAGGCTGCGCCGTACAATGCAAACCTCGCCAGCATGCCTATCATCTCCGGTGCCGCGGACATCGATCTCGATGACCTCGA
This sequence comes from Collinsella aerofaciens, assembly GCA_048532905.1. Taxonomy (GTDB): domain Bacteria; phylum Actinomycetota; class Coriobacteriia; order Coriobacteriales; family Coriobacteriaceae; genus Collinsella; species Collinsella aerofaciens_CB. Next base: position 39,504 of record DBGFTB010000049.1, on the reverse strand, counting down.
TGAGCCTGCAGCCATCACCGCATCTATTGAAGCCCAAGATCGCATCGACACCGGCGACCTTCCGGACGCCTCGCTCGAGGTTGATGTCCCCATGGCCGATTACTCGGGCCACGAGGACATGTGGGCCGCCGCCACCGCGATTCTGGATGAGATTGACGAGCCCGCTCCCGTCGCTGCCCCTCAGCCTGCTGCCCCCGCCTATGTCGGCCGTCACAGCGCTGTGTTCCCCGAGGATACCGCCCGTATCTCACGCGAGAGCATCGAGCGGGCCGAGGCTATTGCCGCCGGCATTATGGAAAATCGTCGTCACGAGCGCGTCAATCAGATCCTCGAGGAAGAGATTGAGCGCCTGCAGTCCTCTACCGCCAAGCGGACGGGCCGTGCCTATCTGAGCGTTATCGAGGGCGGCACCGCCAGCTTCGCGCCGCTCCGCGCGGAGGCATAACTTCTGCATGGTTAAGATCAATCGAAAATGGGCGGTCGCGACCTGCCTGATGGCGCTCTTGATCTGGGGCAATTCGCTGGTTCCCGGCTCGGGGTCGGGCTCGCTGAGCCTAACGGTCATGGAAGCTATCCGCTGTTTCCTGCACGGCGTGGGACTTCCATATGAATGGGTGACCAACTTTGTTGTTCGCAAGTGCGCGCATTTTACCGAGTATATGGTGCTCGGCATTCTGGCAACGCACGCCTTTGATTTTGAGGGCCGGCGCACCTTTGACGTGCTGCTGCCCACGGCGGTGTTCCTGCTGCTGATTCCCTCGATCGACGAGACGATTCAGCTCTTTGTGCCGGGACGCGCCGGCATGATCACCGATGTGATGATCGACTGCTGTGGAGCGGCAACGGGCGTTGTGCTCCGATATCTCTTACGGTCGCTGATGTACGCCAAAAAGGCCGCCTAGGACGTATTGTTTGGTCCTAGGCGGCCTTTTTTATTTGAGGGCTTATATGGGGCGTGGTGGCGTCGTTCCGTAGGTTGGATTTGCCGAGCGCGCCACGCCCTGTGGGTGCGTCTGCTACTGAAGCGCCTGTGCGCCCAGGGCCAGGCAGCCCATGATGCCCTGCTTGCCCTCGAGGCTGTTGTTGACAATGTAGGTGTCGATATCGTTGACCTCGGGCGTGACGATGTAGCTGTTGAGCATCTCGGCGCACTTTTTGCGCGCGAGCGGTACGATGGGGGCGTGGTCGGCCACGCCGCCGCCGATGATGATCTTTTGCGGCGCGTAGCACAGCGTGTAGGTCATGAGCGCCTGTGCCAGATAGCCGGCGAGCAGGTCCATGGCCTCCGGGTCATCGGCCATGTCTCCGGCACTCTTGCCATTCCAGCGCTTTTTAATGCCGGGGCCTGCGATGAGGCCCTCGAGGCAGTTGTCGTGGAAGGGGCAGGCGCTATGCTCGCCGATGGTGTCGCGCGGGTCGCGCGTGACCAGGATATGGCCGGCCTCGGGATGCATCATGCCGTGTACGAGCTTGCCGCCCGATAGCACGCCGGCGCCCACGCCGGTGCCGATGGTCAGGTAGATCACGTCTGTGAGGCCCTGGGCGCAACCAAAGGTGACCTCGCCCAGGCAGGCGACGTTGACGTCGGTGTCGTAGCCGCAGGGAATATTGAGCTCGTTTTGAATGGTGCCCAGCAGATCGAAGTAGCGCCATGCCGTCTTGGGGGTCTCCAAGATCTTGCCGTACTGGGGTGAGGCGGGGTTGACCGCGGTGGGGCCAAAGGCGCCGATTCCGAGCGCGGCGATGCCCTTGTTCGCAAACCACGCGTTGACGGCCTCAACGGTCTCCTGCGGGGTCGTGGTCGCGATCTGCTCACGTTCCAGGACCGTACCGTCTGCATAGCCCGTGGCGCAGACCATCTTGGTGCCGCCGGCCTCGAGCGCTCCGATAAGCTTCTGCTCTGCCATAGTATTCCTCTCTGGGACGAGTTGCTCCGTGACTAAAGTATAGTGCGCTAAACCATTTAAGAAAGCGCTATAAAAAGAAGCCCCGCAACTCGGCGGTGCGGGGCTTCTTTGGTTGCTTTAGTTGCCGGGCCGTCCTTACCCGCGCGGCTTGATTTTATCACGTAGCGATTTGAGGTTCTCCAGCGCCGCGTTGAGCGTCTCGTCACGCTTGGCAAAGTGGAAACGGATCAGATGGTTGACGGGCTCGCGGAAGAAGCTCGAGCCGGGCACGGCGCCCACGCCCACCTTTGAGGCCAGGTCCTCGCAGAACTCGAGGTCGCTGTCGTAGCCAAACTCCGAGATATCCATCATCACATAGTAGGCGCCCTGCGGCACGTTGTGCTCAAGACCGAGACTGTCGAGCCCCTGGCAGAACAGGTCGCGCTTGGCGGTATAGTGGTCAAGGACCTCATCGTAATAGCTGTCGTCGAAGTTGAGGGCGGTGACGACGGCTTCCTGCAGGGGAGCGGCGGCACCCACGGTGAGGAAGTCGTGGACCTTCTTGATGCGCTCGGTGATTTCGGCAGGGGCGATGGTGTACCCCAGGCGCCAGCCGGTGATGGAGTACGTCTTGGACAGCGAGCTGCAACTGATGGTTCGTTCGAACATGCCGGGCAGCGTGGCCATATAGACGTGCTCGTGGGGCGCGTAGACGATGTGCTCGTATACCTCGTCGGTGATGCAGTAGGCGTCGTACTTTTTGCAGAGGTCGGCGATAAAGGTGAGCTCCTCGCGCGTAAAGACCTTGCCACAGGGGTTGGACGGGTTGCACAGGACGATCGCCTTGGGATCGTTGTCGCGGAAGGCCGCCTCAAGCGCCTCACGGTCAAAGTCGAACGCAGACGGGTTGAGCGGCACGTAGATGGGCTCGGCACCCGAAAGGATCGTGTCGGCGCCGTAGTTCTCATAGAACGGCGAGAAGATGACGACCTTGTCGCCGGGGTTCGTGACCGTCATCATGGCGGCCATCATGGCCTCGGTGGAGCCGCAGGTGACTACGATATTCTCGTTGGGGTTCACCGGCATGCCCATAAAGTGCTCCTGTTTGGCGGCGAGCGCCTCGCGCATGGCCTGGGAGCCCCAGGTGATGGAGTACTGGTGATAGAGCGGCTTGGGGTCGCTGGCGATGGCGCTGAGGCTATCGAGCAGCTGCGCCGGGGGATCGAAGTCGGGGAAGCCCTGCGAGAGATTGACAGCGCCGTACTTATTGGAGATGCGTGTCATGCGGCGGATGACCGAATCGGTAAATCTTGCCGTGCGGTTGGAGAGTTCTTTCATGACGGTCCTTTCGAGGATTTGCAGTGGGGCAAGTTTACTCCTATGAAACCGGTGGGATTTGCTCGAAATGGTCTCGAAAAACTCTTTTCAAAATTCTTGAAAATTGGGGCTTGCATCGCGTGGCGTTCCTTGCAATAATAGTCGAGCGCGAAGCGCACAGGACACGGTGGGTGTAGCTCAGTTGGCTAGAGCGACGGGTTGTGGTCCCGTAGGTCGAGGGTTCGAGTCCCTTTACCCACCCCAGTTCTTGCTTCGTGTTGATATCGGGTCGTTAGCTCAGTTGGTAGAGCAGGGGACTCTTAATCCCAAGGTCCAGGGTTCGACCCCCTGACGGCCCACCACACGATATCTCCTCTAAAGTCCGCCATAACGGACTTTAGCTTTGGGTCGTTAGCTCAGTTGGTAGAGCAGGGGACTCTTAATCCCAAGGTCCAGGGTTCGACCCCCTGACGGCCCACCCAAAGATTGTTAAAGCGACTGGCTCAGGCTGGTCGTTTTTTGTTGACCACGCATGGGGCGAACCCGAAAGGGCACGGAGCTGAGTAATCTGCACCGTGATTCCCTTAGGGAAACACGGCTAAAGCCCCGTAGGCGTGTTCTCCTTAGGGGAATCATGCTTACGGGGCTCGATGCATGTTGAGAAGTTGTGATCAAACTCAAAGTGAGAATCGATTTAGTCTGCTCGATAGTGCGAACCTAAGCTTTCAGTTCGCTTGCGCATGGCTTTGACCATTTCCTGTGCTAGTCGAATCTGCGACTGTAGGCGGGCGAGGGCTGCGATCTCGCTGTCATCGGCATGCGGCTTGCTCAGCACCATGGCCTTGTCTTGCAGGCTTTCAAGCTGTTGCAGAGCCTCGGATAGGCCCGTCTCGGTTCGGTTGATCATGCAATAGGTGCTCATCGTGTGCTTAAGGCCGTGTGTCAGGCGTTCAGCATCTGTTGTGGCAATGCCGTAGTGGGGGAGGTCGATATCCGCCTTCGGGGCCATCTCAGGTGCATTCTGCGCTGCAAGGGCTGCCGATGCGCCTGCGATGCGCCCGAACACGATGCCGTTGGCGCTTGACAAGCCACCGATGCGGTCGGCGCCGTGCATACCGCCTGTTGCCTCGCCGCAGGCGTAGAGGCCCTCAACACCCGTGTATGCGGTCTTATCGATCTTGATACCGCCGTTAGCGGCGTGGGCATACATCGCAACGCGCATCTCGTCAGTCGGGGCGATGCCGTGCTCGTCTTGCAGCCAGGTGGCAAAGGTCTGCACAAACTCTGGGATATCCTCGCGGGGGAAGTCGTAGTGGAGTGCCAGGCCTTCGACACCTGCCTGATCGATGACGAGATCGATAGCGCGGGAGGCCAAGCGTGACGTGAAAGGACCATATCCAGAGCGCTGCTCGAGCAGGTCGTCCAGCTTGTCGTCTGCAATATCTACCGGCTGGTCTACATGTACGTAGCGCCAGGTTTTCTCGTTGAAGACCAAGTTGCGCTTGGGCTCGATGAAGCCGGGCATCATCTGCATGAACTCTATATTAGTAAGTGTTGCGCCGTGCGCCAGCGCGATGGCCTGCGAGGAGCTGAGCACATCAGCCGACGTAAGGCTGCGCTCGAACAGGCCGCCTGTGCCACCGGCTGCGATGATCGTGGCCTTGGCAGCAAAGGGTACGATTCGATTTTCGGTGAGGTCGTAGAGCACGGTTCCGGTTACTCTGCCGTTCGTGTCTTTAACAAGGTCGATAAGCTCATGGCGGGGGAGCAGGCGAATGCCGAGCAACTCGATCCGGGTCGTCAGAGCGTCCTCAAGCGGCTTGCGGGTGAGGCCGCGCCACATGCGCGTCTTGTGGTCAAAGCAGGGGATAAACTGCTTTTGCTGAGCGCTCTCAGCGTTTTGCGGACGCTTGAGCTTAACGCCCAGGTCTTGCTCGAGCCAGTCAATCGCTTGGGGAATGCCGTGGACGAACGTTTGGACGAGTTCGGGGTCGGCAACGCCGCCGCCGACGGTCTGGATGGTGTCGATGAGGTCCTGCTCGTCGTCTTCGTCGACGGGACCGATGAGGCCGAGGCCCCAGGTACCCGGGAAGAAGCTCGATCCACTCATAGTCTTGCCGGCGCTTGCCACAGTGACGGTTGCACCCGTGCGTGCCGCTTCGATGGCGGCGCAAAGGCCCGCAATACCAGAACCAATTACCAGTACATCAGTCGATTCCATCGGATTCCTTTCTCGTCCGGCGCATTGTCGCACGGGTGATCGGCAATGGGGCCGCAAAGACTTGGCAAATCGGTAAAGGGCAAATATGGCAGGTGGGCGTCATGGACGCTCTGACGCTCTATCTCGTCACATCTCGTATTTTGCCCCAACTGATATATCGAAATTTGCTACCCTACGACAGCGCAAACAAAAAGAGCCGCTACCTCGAAAGGTAGCGGCTCCAAAGCTCAAATATATGAGCATCGCGCGGGCGCGATTAGGCCTTGAGGGCCTCCTCGACGGCGACAGCGCAGGCGACGGTGGCACCGACCATGGGGTTGTTGCCCATGCCGATGAGACCCATCATGTCGACGTGCGCAGGCACGGAGGAAGAACCGGCGAACTGGGCGTCGGAGTGCATGCGGCCCATGGTGTCGGTCATGCCGTAAGAGGCAGGGCCGGCGCCCATGTTGTCCGGGTGCAGGGTACGGCCAGTGCCGCCACCAGAAGCGACGGAGAAGTACTTCTTGCCAGCCTCGAGGCGCTCCTTCTTGTAGGTGCCAGCGACGGGGTGCTGGAAGCGCGTGGGGTTGGTGGAGTTACCGGTGATCGAGATGTCGACGTTCTCGTGCCACATGATGGCAACGCCCTCGCGGACGTCGTCGGCGCCGTAGCAGTTGACGGCGGCGCGGGGACCATCGGAGTAGGGGATGGTCTCGACGACCTTGAGCTCGCCCGTGAAGTAGTCGAACTGGGTCTTCACGTAGGTGAAGCCGTTGATGCGGGCGATGATCTGAGCAGCGTCCTTGCCCAGACCGTTGAGGATGACGCGCAGCGGCTTCTTGCGAGCCTTGTTGGCGTTCAGAGCCAGGCCGATAGCACCCTCAGCGGCAGCGAAGGACTCGTGACCTGCCAAGAAGGCGAAGCACTCGGTGTCGTCGGAGAGCAGCATAGCGCCCAGGTTGCCGTGGCCCAGACCGACCTTACGGTCCTCGGCGACGGAGCCGGGAACGGTGAAGGCCTGGATGCCCTCGCCGATGATGGCGGCAGCCTCAGAAGCGGACTTGGCGCCACGCTTGACAGCGAGAGCGCAACCGAGGGTGTAGGCCCACTCGGCGTTCTGGAAGGCGATGGACTGGGTGTTGTTGACGATCTCACGCGGGTTGAAGCCCTTGTCGGTGCAGATCTGCAGAGCTTCCTCGAGGGAGGCGATGCCGTTGTCGGCGAGGCACTTGTTGATCTTGTCAGCGCGGCGCTCGTAACCTTCGAACGTAACAGTCATAGTTATTTCCCTCCCTTTCTACTCGTGAACCGGGAACACGCTGGCGACGGAGTGAGTCTCCTCGTCGGTGCGCGGGTCGATGTACTTGGCAGCGTTCTCCCACTGACCATAGTGGCCCATAGCGCCAGCGATGGCCTCCTCGGGGGTCTTGCCGGCCTTGACGGCGTCGGTGAACTTGCCGAGGTTCAGGAACTCGAACGCGATGATCTCGTTCTTGTCGTTGAGAGCCATGCGGGTGACGTAGCCCTGAGCGAGCTCGAGGTAACGAGCGCCCTTGGCCTTGGTGCCGAACATGGTGCCGACCTGAGAGCGAAGGCCCTTGCCGAGGTCGTCGAGGGAGGCGCCCACGGGCAGGCCGCCCTCGGAGAACGCGGTCTGGCTGCGGCCGTAAACGATCTGCAGGAAGATCTCGCGCATAGCAACGTTGATGGCGTCGCAGACGAGGTCGGTGTTGAGGGCCTCGAGGATGGTCTTACCGGGAAGGATCTCGGAAGCCATGGCGGCAGAGTGGGTCATGCCCGAGCAGCCGATGGTCTCAACGAGGGCCTCCTCGATGATGCCGTCCTTGACGTTCAGCGTGAGCTTGCAGGCGCCCTGCTGAGGTGCGCACCAACCCACACCGTGCGTAAGACCGGAGATGTCGGAAATCTCCTTAGCCTGGACCCACTTGCCCTCCTCGGGGATGGGTGCGGGGCCGTGGTATGCACCCTTGGCAACGGGGCACATGTTCTCCACTTCCTGTGAGTACTGCATGCCTCTCCTCTCTATCGTGTTGGCGTCCCGTCTGGGGGTCGTGGCTGGCGATTGCCGGGCGACCCTTCGAAAGGGACATGACATGCAGCCCCTATAATACCGCGAAATGCACGGAATATTCGGCGAACGGCTCAGTTTTCGTAGCGAGAAGTCCGGAAGTTTTAATTGAAACGGTTTAACCCTATGTTATGTGGTCGTGAACTTCCGTAGAGGGGGTCCTTCTTGGGCAAGCTTTTGGTCAGCTCTTGTAAGCGTTACAGGGGTTGACCTGTTGCAACGGTGCCGTTCGCCGCCTGATTACTGCCTTTGGCCGCGCGAGTGTATTGTTTTGCGTGAATGTTTTGATGGCACGCTTCAATCGTGCTGTATTGGATGGCAAGCAGATCCCGGCGAAGGGAGCGCCATGCAGCGCGTTTGGAAAACGGTTACCGGCTTTTACCATGTCTGTGCCCGCGGTACGGGCAAGCAGCTTATCTTTGAGGGCGATGAAGACCGGTGGGAGTTTTTGGAGCTGATGCGCGAGTGCTGCTGCGAGGAGGGTGTGACGGTTATCGCCTGGTGCCTCATGGGCAATCACGTGCATTTGGTGCTTACAGATTACGAGGACAGGATGAGCGCGGCGATGCACCGGTTGCTTTTGACGTACGCGCGGCGGTTCAATAAACGCACGGGGCGCACAGGGCATCTGTTCCAGAACCGTTTTGACCGGCGCTCGCTCGATACCGACTGGCAGGTGATGGAGGCTATTCGCTCCGTACACGCCGATCCGCAGGAGGCGGGCGTTAGCCTAATCGAGCGTTATCCCTGGAGTAGCTTTGCGGAGCATTTGTGCGCTTACGACGGTGACGCGGCCGATGTCGTGAGGGGATTTTCTGATCCTTCTTGCGTGCTTGAGCTTTTTGGCTCTGCCGAGGGCTTTATTGCCTATTCGCTTTCGACGCCCGACGGCAGTGAGCCAGCTCTGTGCGATATGAAAGAGACGGAGTGGGAACGCCACGCCTTTGCCAACAAGTTGGCGAAGGAGCTAGGGGTTCCGCTTCGTGGGGTTAAAGTCGCACCGCCGGCGCAGCGCGATACCGTTATTTTTGGATTGCACGATGCCGGTTTTACGGTGCGCCAGATTGAGCGGTATACCGGGATTGGCAAAAGTACCGTCTCTCGTATCGTGCGCGCTTATGCGCGGGTGAAGGCACAGGCCGAGCTCTCGGAATAGAAAATGGCCGAACCACTCTTAGTCAAGCGATTCGGCCAACAAAATTCTTAAGATTTGGGACAAATACTACTGATTATTTTGTCCCGTGAGCATGCCGTCGAGGGTGCGCCAGGCGAGCTCGGCGCATTTGACGCGGGCGGGCATGTGCGAGATGTCCTGGAGCTGGGCGGCTTCGTCCAGGTCTTCCAGGTCGTCCTCGGAGAGCTTCTCGCCGCGGATCATGGCGAGGAAGAGCTCTGCCAAGCGGTGAGCTTCCTCGACGGTCTCGCCGGTGATGAGGTCGGCCATGATGTCGGCGCTGGCCTGGCTGATGGCGCAGCCATGACCGGTAAAGGAGGCCTCCTCGATCACGCCCTTCTCGACACGCAGCTGCAAGGTGAGCTCGTCGCCACAGCTGGGGTTGATGCCGTCGTGCTCGTGCGTGGGAGCATCCATCTCGTACTTATAGTCGGGGTGCGAGTTGTGCTCCATAAACGTGGTGGAGGTGTACAGATTACCCATTGAACGTGCTCCAAACGTGATGCAGACCGGCGATGAACTTGTCGATGTCGGCCTTGTCGTTGTAGAAGGCCACGCTGGCGCGGCAGCAGGCAAGGTTCTCGACGCCCAGCCAGGTGAGCAGAGGCTGCGCGCAGTGGTGGCCGGCGCGGATGCAGACGCCGTCCATGTCCATGATACTCGCGACGTCGTGCGGATGGATGCCCTTGACGTTAAAGCTCACAACGCCGTGGTGGTTGTCCCAATAGATGGAGCCGATGATCTGGACAAAGTCGAGCTGCATGAGTTCGCCCATCAGATAGTGGACGAGTGCCTGCTCGCGGGCCTGGATATTTTCGTAGCCCACCGTGTTGACCAGGTAATCAAGGGCGGCGCCCGTGGCGAAGATGCCGGCGGCGTCCTGCGTGCCGGCTTCGAATTTCTCGGGGACGGGCGCCCAGACGGCGTCCTGCTCGGTGACCGAATCGATCATTTCGCCGCCGGTGAGCATGGGCGGCATGGCGTTCAACAGGTCCATCTTGCCCCACAGCACGCCGATGCCCATGGGGCCCATGGCCTTGTGTGCGCTAAAGGCAAAGAAGTCGGCTCCCAGGTCGGCCACATCGACCGGCATGTGCGGCAGCGACTGCGCGCCGTCGACGACCAGATAGCCGCCGTACTTGTGCACGAGCTTGCCGAGGTTCTTGACCGGGTTCTCGACGCCTAGCACGTTGGAGACCTGTCCCACGGCCAGGATCTTGGTCTTGGGGCCCACCTTGGACAGAACCTCCTCGGTGGTGAGTTGACCGGTCTTGGTGGGGTAGAGGTAGACGAGCTTGGCGCCGGTCTCGCGGCAGACCTGCTGCCACGGAATCAGGTTGGAGTGGTGCTCCATGATGGTGATGACGACCTCGTCACCGGGCTCGAGCACCGTGGGTGCAAAGCTCTTGGCGACCAGGTTGAGCGACTCGCTCGTGTTGCGGGTGAAGACGACCTCGTTGGCCTGGGGAGCGCCGATGAGGTCGGCGATCTGCTGGCGCACCTTCGCGATGGCCTCGGTGGCCTCGACGGACAGCGAGTACAGGCCGCGCAGCGGGTTGGCGTTCATGCGCTGGTAGAAGTCGCGTTCGGCGTCGAGCACACAGGCAGGGCGCTGCGCGGTGGCGGCGCTATCGAGGAAGGCGATCTCGGGGTGCTGCTGGAACAGCGGGAACTGTGCCTTGTAGGGATTGGTCTCGATGTCGACGGTAGGCCAGCCGCGCGAAGCCTCGTCGCTGGCGTCGAGCTCCATGGGCTCGGGGGCAGTACAGGTGTCGCATTTAACGTGCTCGGTGTCGATCATGCGAGCTCCTCTTCAAAGTTGTCGATCAGGTTGTTGCCCAGGCGGACGACGGAGGCGCGGGTGCGCTCGTCGGTGGCGGAAAGCGCGGCGTCCTCCAGTTTGGCGCGGATGAACAGGTCCTCGGCGGCGTTTTGGTCAAGGCCGCGGCAGGCGAGGTAGAAAAGCTGCTCGTCGCGGACGTGACCGATGGTGGCGCCGTGGTTGCCGGCGACGTCGTCCTCGTCGCAAAGAATGACGGGAATGGTCTTGTTGTCGACGCCCTTGTTGGCCAAAAGCACCGTCTCGCGCTCGGTGCCGGTTGCACCCTTGCAGCCGTGCACGAGGTCGATGGTGCCACGGTAGACCTTCTTGGACGTGCCGGTCAGCACGCCGTTGGCGTCGATCTCGCACTCGGTCTTGCGGCCGCGGTGGCGCAGCTCGTAGTTAAAGTCACGCACCTGTTCGCGGGCACCCAGGTAATCGGTATCGATGGTCACCTTGGCGGTGTCGCCCAGCAGGTCGCCGGCAAGGCCGGTGGCGCTGGCGCCGGCACCCAGAACGGTGTGCTGCACGTTGACGCGCGCGCCCTCGTCCAGGAACAGACCGGTGTCGTCGAGCGCGATCCAGCTGTCATCGAGCGTCTGCGTGCAGGTTACGTTGACGGTGGCGTACTCGTGAGCGCACACGCGCAGCACGGAGCCCACGACGCCTTGGCCGTTGACGGGGGAGTCCAGGGCGATCTGCAGGTCGAGCGTTGCCTGCGGACGGGCGACGACATTGATAGCGGCGATGGCCGCGGCGGCGTCGACACCGCTCACGCGCACGGTAACCGTGGCGCGTCCGTACGCGGGCACATCGATGACGACGCGCTTGGTGGCGTGATCGGCCAGATAGGTGTAGGCGGCCTCGCCCATGCCGGTCTCGAAGGCCTCAGCGGGGGAGAGCTCCTCCTCGAGCTTGATAGCGCCGGCCTGGTAGACGGAGGTGGCGGGCACGTCGAGCTCGGTCTCGGGCGTGATGCGGGCGCGGTCGACGGCGTCGCCGGGGGCGGAGGCACGGCGCTCGGGGAAGCGCTCGGCCATGGCGTCCATGGCGGTATCGAAGGCGTCGGCCGAGCCGGCAAACTGCTCGTCCAGGCCCTCGACCTCAACGGCCTCGGCGGGAGCGGCGGCAAGTTCGTCCGAAAGCTCGAGCTTGGTCTGGTTCATCTTGAGCCAGCCCCAAGTGGCGGCCGGCATAGCGTTGACCTGCTCGAGCGTGGTAGCAGCGGTGTTGGTTTCCTGTTTCATTATCCGATCGCTCCTTCCATCTCGAGCTTGATCAGGTTGTTCATCTCGACGGCGTACTCAAGCGGCAGCTCCTTGGAGACCGGGTTGGCAAAGCCGTTGACGATCATGGTGCGGGCCTCTTCCTCCGATATGCCGCGGCTCATCAGGTAGAACACCTTGTCGTCGCCGATGCGGCCGATGGTGGCCTCGTGGCCGATGTCGACGTTCTTGGCGCGGATGTCCATGGCGGGGATGGTATCGGAGCGGCTCTGGTCGTCGAGCATCAGCGACTGGCAGCTCACGGTTGCTTTGGAACCTTCGGCCTTAGGCGTGGCCACGATGGAGCTGCGGAAGGTCTGGATGCCGCCGCTCTTGGAGATACCCTTGGTCTCGACGGTTGCCGAGGTGTCGGGCGCGTTGAGCACGACCTTGCAGCCGGTATCGAGGTTCTGGCCGGCGCCGGCAAAGGTAATGCCGGTAAAGCTCGAGCGGGCGCGACGGCCGTTGAGCACGCTCATGGGGTAGAGGTAGCCCACGTGGCTGCCGAAGGAGCCGCTGATCCACTCGATGTCGCCGTCCTCGTCCACGCGCGCACGCTTGGTGTTGAGGTTGTACATGTTCTTGGACCAGTTCTCGATGGTCGAGTATCGCAGGTGCGCACGCTTGCCCACAAAGAGCTCCACAGCGCCGGCGTGGAGGTTGGCCACGTTGTACTTGGGTGCGGAGCAGCCCTCGATAAAGTGCAGGTCGGCGTCGTCCTCGACGATGATGAGCGTGTGCTCAAACTGGCCGGCGCCCTTGGCGTTGAGGCGGAAGTAGCTCTGCAGCGGAAAATCGAGCTTGGTGCCCTTGGGCACGTAGACAAACGAGCCGCCCGACCACACGGCGCCGTGCAGGGCCGCAAACTTGTGGTCGGTGGGCGGGATGAGCGTCATAAACTTCTCGTGGATGAGCGGCTCCCACTGCGGGTCGTGCAGGGCCTCTTCGATGCCGGAGTAGACGATGCCCATCTTGGACGCGGTGTCCTGCATGTTGTGGTAGACGAGCTCGGAGTCGTACTGCGCGCCGACGCCCGCCAGATAGCTGCGCTCGGCCTCGGGGATGCCCAGGCGCTCAAAGGTGCTCTTGATGTCGTCGGGCACCGACTCCCAGTCGTGCTTTTGGTCGGTGTTGGGCTTGACATAGGTGACGATGTTATCCATGTCCAGGCCCTCGATGGAGGGGCCCCACGTCGGGTCGGGAAAACGATTAAAGATCTCGAGGGACTTTAAGCGCAGGTCGAGCATCCACTGCGGCTCGTCTTTCTTGGCGCTGATCTCGCGCACGATGTCGGGCGTGATGCCGGCGTCGAGGCGCTCAAATCCCTCCTCGCCATAGGTGAAGTCGTAGAGGCTGCGGTCGATGTCCGCGACCTCGGTGCGGTTCTTGGTCATTGCGTCGCCCCTTTACGCCTGCTGCTCGGCAGCGGCGGCCTCGGCCTGGGCGCGCTGCTCGGCGGCCTCGCGCTCGAAGGTCTCAAAGCCGTTCTTGTCGATCCAGGGGATCAGCGAGGCGTCGTCCTCGCGCACGATGTGGCCCTTGACCATAACGTGGACGCGGTCGACATCCAGGTGCTCCAGGATGCGCGTGTTGTGCGTGATGATGAGCATGGAGCCGTCGCAGCTCTTGCGGTAGGCGTCCATGCCATGACTGACGGTGGAAAGGGCGTCGACGTCCAGGCCGGAGTCAGTCTCGTCCAGGATGGCGAGCTTGGGCTGCAGCAGCAGAAGCTGGAGCATCTCGACCTTCTTTTTCTCGCCGCCCGAGAAACCCACGCCCAGCTCGCGGTTGAGGTAGGCGGTATCCATGTTGAGCTCGGCCGCGAGCTCCTTCACGCGGCGGCGGAACTCCTTGCCCTTCATCTCCAGGCCGGGGCGGCCGGCGATGCTGGCGCGCAAAAAGCTCGACAGTGGCACGCCCGGAATCTCGACCGGGGCCTGGAAGCTCAGGAACAGGCCGGCGCGCGAACGCTTGTCGGTGGTGAGCTCGGTGATGTCCTGGCCGTCAAAGACGATGCGGCCGTCGTTGACCGTGTAGACGGGGTCGCCCATGACCAGGTGGCCGAGGGTGGACTTGCCGGCGCCGTTGGGTCCCATCAGCACGTGGGTCTCGCCGGCGGCGACGTTGAGGTTGACGTTGTGGAGGATGGTCTTCTCGTCCACGGAGGCGGTCAGACCTTCGATGGAAAGCAGCGGATTTGCGCTCATGCTGTCCCTCTCTGTATATGGTGTACTCATAGGTGTACTAAACCCTAGGAATCTTCTCGGAATAAAGTTACTATGGGTTCGGCGTTAGTCAAGGGAAAACCCGACTAATCCACTCGACTTTTTAGATGTGGGACATAATAATCAGGTTTGTTTGCCCCGCGTGCATAAGATTTGGGACAAACACTCCTGGTATTTTGTCCCAGCAACGATGGGAGGGTAGGTATGCTCATTTCTTCCAAGGGCCGCTATGCCCTCCGGCTGATGATCTATATCGCGGCGCTCGGCGACGGCGAGGGCAAGATTGCCCTGCGCGAGGTTGCCGACCGCGAGCATATCTCGCAAAAGTATTTGGAGCAGCTGGTTCGTCCGCTTATGAAGGCTGGCCTGCTTAAGAGCGTGCGCGGCAAGGGCGGCGGCTACATGATGGCCAAGGATCCCTCCGAGGTACGTGCGGGTGACATCCTGCGCGCCGTCGAGGGCAGCACGGCGCCCGTGGCGTGCGACGGCATCGACAACAGCTGCACCCGCAGCGATTTGTGCTCGACCGTCAAGTTCTGGCGCGGTCTGGACGACGTGATCGAAAAATACGTCGACGGCGTGACGTTGGCCGACCTAGCCGCCGTTCCCGAGATCAACTTTGACATTAAGCTGTAAGGGCTGCAAATGACATCTCTCGACAAGGTGTACAAGCAAATCGAAGTTTTTGCTCGGGAATGTGACGCCGAGAAGGTTGTGCTGTTTGGCTCCCGCGCTCGAGGCGACAACTTGCCCAAGAGCGATATTGACATCGCCGTAGCAGGTTGCCGGGATTTCGGCCGTTTCTCATATTTGATCGAGGAACATCTTGATACTCTTTTAGATGTAGATGTCGTCAATCTCGACGAGTCCCTATCGCAGCAATTGCTCGATGAGATTGCCAGGGATGGTGTGATTCTGTATGAAAAAATATGAGAACTTTGTTAGCGCCTTGGCGAATCTTGAGGATGCGCCCAATCAGGATCTCAACAATGATTTTGTTCAGAGTGGATTAATTAATAAGTTCAATCTTCAATTTGAACTGAGCTGGAAGCTCCTTAAGCGTCTGCTCGAGTATGAGGGCGCCACGCTTGCCGCGTCGGGGTCTCCTCGTGCCATCTTGAAGGAGTCGTACCGATTCTACGACTTTATTGATGAGGCGGCCTGGCTAGACATGCTCAGAGACCGCAATACGAACGTCCATATCTACGACAACAAGCTCGCTCAAGATTTGATTCAGCGCATCTTGAACGTCTATATCCCCGCTTTCTGTCAGTTGAGGGACGGGCTGGTGGAGCGATACGGCGAGCTTCTGATGGCGCCCGACGACCAGTTTGTTTAATTCCTTAAGATTTCGCGGAAGGTTGTTGCCGTTTACCGAGGGGTTGTTGTGCAACAACGGACGAGCTGCAATACTGATTCTATCTTTGCAAACTGCACTTTAACTACACCAATGCAGGGAGGATCTTATGCAGCCCAAGCATTCTGCTATTGTCGCGGGTCTGACGCTGGCGCTTTCGTTTGGCGCCGTTTCCGCGCCGGCACCCGCCGCTGCCGAGGAGCCCACGCCAGGCGTTGCCTCGGATGCCACCGATATCGATAAGGGTCTCTACACCCAGCAGTCCTTCTCGGGCGTGCTGAGGTCGGTCCAGGGCGTTTCGTTTGTCAACGTGACTACCGAGATGAAGTACTTTACCAAGTACGAGAGCCATGGTAACTACAACCAGGGCTTTTCGTATGGTGACGGCTACAACGCGCTGGGCTATTACCAGTTCGACCGCCGTTGGTCGCTCATTCCGTTTATGAAGCAGGTCTACAACTACAGCCCCGAAAAATACAGCATGCTCAAGGATGCGATTGATCGCGGCAGCGAGATTTCCAACGCGAGCAATGCCATGTACGAGAACGACCAGCTTACCGAGCTGGGCCGTATTGCACAGGAGGCCTTCCAGGGTGCTTATAACACCGATCCTGCTGAGTTTTCGGCTCTGCAGGATGCGTATGCGTACAACTCGTACTATGCGGTGACCGAGGCGTGGCTTAAGAGCGCTCTTGGCATTGACATCTCCGGCCGCGCCGATTGCGTCAAGGGTATGGTGTGGAGCATCACCAACATGTGCGGTACCGGTGGCTGCAGAGACTTCTTCCGCTGGGCGAATCTTTCCAACGATATGTCCGACCGCGAGTTTGCGACGGCGCTCTCCAATAGCGTGGTCAACAATGTCGCCACCAAGTTTTCAAGTCAGCCCCAGTATTATGAGGGCTGGAAGAACCGCTACCGCAACGAGCTGAAGGACTGCTTGGTTTATATCGCCGAGGACGAGGCCGCTGCCGCTGCGACGCCCATGCAGCCCGAGCCTGCGCCGGCGCCCTCGCCGACACCTGATTCGAATGACGGCTCGAGTGACGATGCCAACGATGACAGGATGGATGCGCCCTCGACCGATGCTGACGGTAATGGCTCTGCTGGTGGCACTACCAACGACGGCTCTACCTCGAACGGCTCCGATTCGAACGGCTCTGCTGCGAGCGATTCGCCTTCAAGCTCTGCCGGCAATACGGACAGCGACGCTTCTGGTTCGACCGACGCTGGCACCTCTAACTCATCTACCGGCTCGAGCGATTCGTCCGTTGACACCGGCTCTAACAACGGCTCCGGCTCTGACACGACCCCTGATTCCGATGCTTCCAAGGACGACTCGAATAAGGCGCCGGGCGCTCCCGTTGCTTCGCCGGACAAGAAGCCTTCTTTCTCCGAGCAGCTTGGTTCTACGCTGGGTTCTTCGCTGATGGCTGGCGTCAATAACGGCTCGGCC
Organism: Collinsella aerofaciens; assembly: GCA_048532905.1. Lineage (GTDB taxonomy): Bacteria > Actinomycetota > Coriobacteriia > Coriobacteriales > Coriobacteriaceae > Collinsella > Collinsella aerofaciens_CB. The sequence goes on along the minus strand of DBGFTB010000049.1, from coordinate 22,710 downwards.
CAGAACAAGGACAACTCTGATCAGGTTTCCACGGAAAAGACCGAAGCCGCAAAGGGCGACTCCAAGGACAAGGCTTCCGAGAAGGCTGAATCCGATAAGGGTTCTAGCTCTGAAGAAAAGGGCGACGAGTCCGCTCAGAATAAGGACGAGAGCAAGAAGTCTGAATCTGAGGATAAGGACGAGAACAAGGGCAACACCGACAACCAGGTCCAAGAGCAAAATGACTCCAAAACGGTGACCACTACGACCACGACGACCACCACAACCAAGTCATCTGGCGGCAATATGCCCAAGACGGGCGATCTGATTGTGATGGCGAGCCTTGCCAGCGCGAGCTTGGCCACGCTGGGCGCTACGTCTATCGTAAGTGGTAAGCATAAGCTCGATCAGCAGAAGAAAGCTTCTGGAGAGGACGACTCTGAGGAGTAGGCTCTCAGTTGCCAGATAACTAAATAGTCGGGACGGGGTCCGGTGCGAATGCATCGGGCCCCGTTTTGTTGTGCAACGATTAGTTGTGCCCCCTCACACCTCTTGTTGCTACCGTTGCCCGATATGTTCGCGCGGTGTCGTCGGTACGCGCGAGGCGGTCATTACAATTGGCATCGTGTTGCGATTTAGGGGGAACGTTTTGGTGTCTGAACAGGCAAATGTTGATTGTACTGCAGGCTTTGGCGTGCGCTTGATCGGCTGTGCCGACGATGTGGTTTTGCCCATTGGCATGCACGACTATGCGGAGGCCCTTGGTTGCTGCATGCTGGTTGACAAGACCATGTTTATTGCCGATGTGTTGGACTGCGACGCGTCCGTTGTGGTGTGCTGTCGACCCGAGGGTTTTGGCAAGAGCATGAACTTGTCGATGCTCAGGGCTTTTCTGGAGCGTCCAGCGGTCGGTCGCTCTGGTCAGCGTTTGTTTGCCGATGCTCAGATTTGGGATGCGAACGGCGGGCGCTATCGGGATGAGTACGCTTGCTATCCGGTGATATCGCTGGACTTTTCTGGCGCTGCAAGGCGTGGCCCCGCTGTTGCCGACGTCGTGCGCGATGCTCTTTCGGGCGAGTGCGCCCGCCTGCTGGCGCTTTTGGAGGCTCCAGATTTAGCTCGAGACAAGGTGCGTCACATCGAACGTGTTGCGCGTGGCGCGGCGAGCGCGGACGAGGTCGCCTCGGTGCTTGGCGTGCTCATAGAGCTGCTGGAGATTGCCAGCGATGAGCAGGTTGTATTGCTCGTTGATGGGTACGATGCGGCGTGGTCTCGCCGTGCGAGCGCGAGGGACGCTTCCGACGCCGATCCGGCAGAACTACTTGACCGTGTGCTGTTTGACGCCATTGCCACTGCGCGCGATTCGTTGCGGCTGACGTGTCTGATGGGGGAGTGTCCCGGTCCTGCCGAAGCGGCGCTTTCTTCGCGCGGCTGCTCGTATTGTCTGACGACGCCGCTGTCGGCGTGGTGTGACCGATGTTTCGGTTTTTCGGATGCCGAGGTCGAGGCTCTTTTGAATCATGCTGGGCGCGAGGAATACCTGGATGATGCGCGTGAATGGCTCGAGGGGTATCGGTTTGGCAGGGCCTATTGCTCGAGTCCAGAGCGTGTGATCGGTTTTCTTGGCCGAGGCTGCACGGCGCCTGTGCGTGCCGATCTGTATGGATATGCCGATTGCCTGAGTAGGGTAGTTGCCGGGTGGAATCTCGACCGCCTTTCGGTCTTGTTTGATTTGCTCGAGGCCCATGGGTGCGCTGAGGTCCCGCTTTGTTTGGGCGCTGCAGAGCCAGATGTCTCGCCTGACGATGGCATGTGGACAGCGCTGTATCTGTCTGGTTTTCTCACGACGGATATGACTGAGGAGCCAGAGCGTGGCGATCGCCTCCGTGCTTTGCGATTGCCCAATAAAGAGCTTCGCCAGGCCTTGTGTCTAGTGATTGTTGAGTGGTTTGAGTGCGCTGCCGAAGACACTCGAGATGTCGATGCGTTTCGCGACGGGCTGTGCCGTGGGAACGAGGATACCGTGAGGCGGGCGCTAAGCCGCATCCTGGGGGATGCGGGTATCGGTGAGACCGACCCAGATAAGCCGCTGCCATATCATCTGCTCTTGCAGGGGCTCTGCTTTGGCTTGCCGGGCTATGCCAATCCTGCTTCGAGGCGAAAGTGTGGCGCGGGTCGCTGGGACATCCAGGTTTTTCCTACGGGCGCTGTGTTCGACGTAGCTGACACGATCGGCATGCTGGACGAGCGCCCGCTTATAACGATCAATATGATGTATGACCCCGATGTGGATGCGCTGGGGTTGGAATTGCTGGCCGTGCAGTCGCTACTCGACATAGAGCGCGACGGCATCGACGAAATTCGTGTACCACGCCCCGGCGTTGGCCGCATGCGCTGGGGGTTCGGTTTTGATGGGCAGCATGTGGCTACGGTGTGCCAACGGCTTTAAGCGCCGAGGTGTTTCCGGCTTCCGTTACTCGGTGTCCTTCATGGGCGGCATGGGCTTCCAGTTGGGATCCTTGATGATCTTGCGGGCGTCCTTCATGCCGCGCCGCAGCGCCGGAATGCCGGTCTTAAAGCACTTATCGACCGCAGCCAGGCGAATGAATTCCTTGCAGAAGGTCGCGGCATTGCCCAGGCGGAACAGCATGGGGTGGTAGTCACCGTAGATCTGCATATAGCGAGCGAGGAAGCCTCGGTTGCGCATGATGTAGTAACGGTTGGTGTCGCTCGTAGAGTTGAGCTGGCGCTTGCCGGCGATATCCCAGTTAGAGACGGCGCGGGCGCGCTTGAGAACCACGTCGGCCACAACGGCGGCGGAGAAGTGTTGGCTGGCTACGTAGCCGTAGCAGGCATCGTCGCCGTAGATGAAGAATCGCGCATCGGGCAGGCCGATCTTGTCGACCACGCGGCGCGAGAACATGCCGCCCTCAAAGCATAGCTGGTTCATGGCGCGGTAGCCCTCGGGTCCCAGGTCCCACTTGGCGATGGGGTTAGGGATGCCGAGCGAAAGGATGAGCTGGTACTGCCAAAAGAAGGCGCCGCCATCAAAGTCCAGGCGCGAACCCTGGATAACATCGTAGCGGTCGGTCCACTTGGCCAAGCGTTCGATGCCTTCGGGGATGACGAGCACGTCGTCGTCCATCACCCAGAACCACTGGGCGCCCAGGTCGTAGGCGCATTTGGTGCCGGCGGAGAAGCCACCTGCACCGCCGCCGTTTTCGAGCTGTGGTGCGTAGATGACGCGGTCGGTGCCGCCCTGCGCGTCGGGCTGCTCGGTGTCGATGCCCCACAGGTTGGCCAGGCGCTCGTTAAATGCGGCGCACATGGCCTCGGTCTCGCGCGAATTTTCGTTATCGACAATCACGATGCGCCAGGGCGCGGCAGTGAGCTTGGTCATAGAGTCGAACAGGTTGGCCAGGAGTTCCTGGCGCTTATAGGTGACGACAACGATGGCGAGCTTGTCGATGGGGGCGGGAAGGGTTGAAGGCATGGGGCAATATATCCTTTCACGCGCGGCGGGCGAGCGCTGCACGGAAGCTATCGAATACGTCCTTGGGACTGTCCTATTGTAAAGGCTCGGCGCACCTTGGCGGCAAGCTTTGAATAAAACGCAGGAACCTGCCATGGGCCCGCCGCATGATGTGGGGCTGCTTTGCCCGCAAGAGGCTCCATAGATTATATAAACGCCCGCTGGCGCGCTGACCCTTTGATACCATGAAACGACAGGTATTTCCTAAGGAGCACATTTGTCTACTAACGCCTCTGGCAGCCCTGTTCTGTCGCTACTTATTCCCATTTACAATGTTCAGCGCTACCTGCGCGAGTGTCTCGATTCCGCCATGGCGCAGACGCTCAAGGATATTGAGATCATCTGCATTAACGACGGGTCGACCGACAACTCGCCGGCGATTATCCGCGAGTATATGGAGCGCGATGGGCGCGTCAAGATGATCGACAAGGTCAACAGCGGCTACGGCGACTCAATGAACCACGGTCTGGAGATGGCGCGTGGCAAGTACGTTGGCATCTTGGAGTCCGATGACTTTATGGCGCCCGACGCACTCGAAAAGCTTGTCTCGGCCGCCGATAGCAATAATGCCGACTTTGCGAAGGCTAACTTTGATTTCTACTGGTCTAAGCCCGAGGAGCGCCGTTCGCTGCACGAGATGTTTAAGGCCAAGGACTGCGGCAAGCCGGTGCACCCGAGCGATACGACTCAGTTCTTTAAGCAAAAGCCGTCGATTTGGTCGGCCGTGTACCGTCGCGATTTTCTTGAGCGCAACGGCATTAAGTTCCTGCCGACTCCGGGGGCATCCTTTCAGGACACGTCATTCGCCTTTAAGGTGATCGCGTGCGCCGATAAGGCTGTTTACCTGCATGATGCCGTGTTGTCTTATCGCCAGGACAACGAGAATTCCTCGGTCAATTCTTCGGCTAAGGTCTTTTGCGTCAATTCCGAGTATGCCGAGATTGAGCGTTGGATTCGAGAGGATTATGCCCGCGACCACGCAAGTGATGACGTCGCGCGCATGCTCAAGTTTAATCAGCTCATTAAGTACGATTCGTACATGTGGAACTACGTGCGCCTGGCGCCTAAGTTCTATAAGGAGTTCCTGGTTCAGATGGCCAAGGAGTTCCAAGCGGCCTTGGACGCCGGGGACTTTTCGCTTGACGACCTCAAGCCGTGGAAGCGCGCAAATCTCGCTGCCATCCTCAAAGATCCTGAGGGCTGGGTTGACGAGCATCCGAGTTTCGCGACGGATGGTGCCTTGGGGCGTGCTAAGTATTACGCCTCGGTTGGAGGCCCAGGCGTGGTCGCTGCCTTCCTCATCGAATCGCTGAGGGGGTAGGTCGACATGGGAGAGGCCTCGTGTCCTAAAGCTACCATTGTCGTCCCCGTTTACAACTCTGCGCGCTCCATTCAGCGATGCCTCGATTCGCTGTTGGCCCAGTCCGAGCGCTCGATTCAGGTTGTCTGCGTCAACGACGGTTCGACTGATGATTCGTTGAACGTGTTGCGCCAGATCGCGCAGGCCGACGATCGCGTACTGGTGATTGACCAGGAAAACGCGGGCGTCTCGTGTGCTCGAAATGCCGGTATCGATGTCGCCGAGGGCGAGACCGTCTTTTTTGTGGACGCCGACGATTACATCGATGCCCGGACGGTCGAGCACGTGCTGCATTCCATGGAGTCTGCAGATGCCGAGGCCGCCGTTTTTGGCGGCGTCTGTGAACCTGCCGATGCTGCCCCCAAGCGCGTCCAGCAACTCATGAGCCCCAAAGCTGGTACCTTCGGCACCCGTGATCCCCAACTGCTGTTCCATTCGAATGCGCAGCCCTATGCCTGCCGTGCGGCTTTTTCGTGCGAGCTGCTCAATCGCGAAGGCATTCGCTTCGCCCCCGGTTTGGCTTTGGGCGAGGACGTCGTCTTCCAATTTGCGGCTTATGCGCTTGCCCGTAAGACCGTCGTCATGCCGGACAAGTTCTACCACTACGTGATGGAGAGCGAATCGGCGACGCACGAGTTCAACAGTGCCGAGGCTCGTGCCAAAAAGCTTGACGCCCACATGAGGATGCTCGAGGAGGTCTTGGAGGGCTGGGCGGCCTACGGTCTTTTGGACCTGTGTCCCGGCGAGCTGATAACTTGGTTTTTGGACCTAATTGTGTTCGACCTGGCGCGCTTGGATGCCGATGACTTCCATCGCGTGGCGGCTCGCGTCAACATGGACCTCGCGACGTTTTTGGGAACGGACTGGGCAGATATGCCTGCCAAGGGCGCTGTTTGCCGTGTTGCCCACAAGTTCGTTGCGACGACCTCGGGCTTTTCGATGGCAGATGCCACGCTGTTCTATCTTTCGACTCGCGGTCTCAAAGCCTGCCTGGAGCGCTTTCTCTAATTCCAAGCGCTGCCGCCCGCCGCAACTCGGCTGCTAAAATAACCCTGTTACACGCTATTCAACAGGAGGTTCTCTTGCAGAACTCTGATACCCCTAAAGTTTCACTGCTTGTTCCCATCTGCAATGTTGAGCGCTACCTGCGCGAGTGCCTCGATTCCGCCGTGGCGCAGACGCTCAAGGACATCGAGATCATCTGCATCAACGACGGTTCTACCGATAGTTCGCCAGATATCATCCGCGAGTACATGGAGCGCGACCCCCGTGTAAAGATGATCGACAAGGCCAACAGCGGCTACGGCGACTCGATGAACCGCGGCCTGGAGATGGCGCGCGGCGAGTACGTGGGCATCCTTGAGTCCGACGACTTTATGTTTGAGGATTCGCTCCAAAAGCTGGTCGCCAAGGCCGATGCTGAGCATGCCGATGTCGTTAAGGGCGACTTTTACCTGTATTGGTCCACGCCCAGCGAGCGCCGTGAGCTGTTTGGAATTATCGACGAGCATATGACGGGCGCCGCGTATCGCCCCGTCGATCGCCCGGGCATCTTCTACCGCAAACCTTCCATTTGGTCGGCTATCTATCGGCGCGAGTTCCTCAACGACAATCAGATTCGGTTCCTTCCCACGCCGGGTGCCTCGTATCAGGACGCAGGCTTTAACTTTAAGGTTTGGGCTTGCGCCGAGCGTGCCGCGTTTATTGCGGACCCCATTTTGTGCTATCGCCAGGATAACGAGAAGAGCTCCGTTAATTCGCCCAACAAGGTGTTTTGCGTGTGCGACGAGTATGTCGAGATGCAGCGCTTTTTGGACGAGCGTCCCGAGCTCAAGGCTCAGCTTCAGGGCATTTTAATGCGCATGAAGGTCGATACGTACCGTTGGAATGATGAGCGCTTGGTCGATGAACTGCGCGAGCAGTTTTGGAAGAAAGCCTCGTCCGAGCTCAAGGCCGATTGGGATGCCGGTCGCTTTGACCTGTCGCTGTTTGATCCGCGTGGCGAGACCGACTTGCGTCTGATGGTCAAGTCGCCCCGCGCCTATATCGATTCGCGCTTTGACTTTAAGAAGCCGGGCAAGCTCAATACGTTTAAGCATTACTTTAAGATTGGCGGCCTGTCGCTGGTCTGGCGCGTGCTGACGTATCAGCGCACCTACGGCGACAACCCTCACCCTGATGACGTTCCGGCCGCACAGTAGGAGCGAGTGACTATGGCTACCCCCAAGATTTCCGTTGTCGTTCCCATCTATAAAGTGGAGGAGTGCCTGGCCTGGTGCCTGGACTCCCTGCTTGCGCAGGACATGCCCGATTGGGAGGGCGTGCTGGTCAACGATGGCTCGCCGGACGGTTCGCGCGATATTGCGGCTGCCTATTGCGAAAAGGACGCGCGCTTTACGTTGGTCGATAAAGAGAACGGGGGCCTGTCGAGCGCGCGCAATGCAGGCATCGCCGCGTCCACGGCGCCTATTGTCGCGTTCTTGGATTCCGACGACCGCTTTACGCCCGATGCATGCCGCGTGATCGTCGATGCCTTTGAGCGCGAGGACTGCGACGTGTTGACCTTTGGCGCGAACCCGTATCCGCTGGAGGCGGGGTATCCGTGGCTTAACTATGTGCTTAGCCCGCGCGATGTGTCGTTTGAGGGCTATAGCTCCGACCTGCTGTTTAAGGAAGCGTCTCGTCCCTTTGCATGGCGCACCGCCTGCAAGCGCGACTTCTTGCTGGGCAACGGGATCGTGTTCGACGAAACCGTTAAGTATGGCGAGGACCAGGTCTTCGACTTTGCCGTGTACGGTCGTTCGCACAAGACCGCGCTTATCTCGAACAAGTTGTACGACTATCGCGTGGCTCGCAAGGGTTCGCTCATGGACACCATGCGCTACGACGACGAGACACGTCTGCTGGAGCACGTGAAGATTTACTCCGCTATGCTGGCTGACTGGCAGCGCGACGGTCTCGACGCACAGCATGCTGATGACCTGGCGTACTTCCTGTGTGATCTGGTGCTGTACGATGCGCTGAGGTTGCTGGGTTCGGACTGCGGCAAAGTGTTTGCTGCCGTTGCCGCGGCGCTTAACGGTTCTGCCGTGGACAACGATGCTGCGCTCGCACAATGTGCTCCTTCGGTTGCCGCCATGGTGCGCGCGGCACTTATCGGTAAGGCCCCTGCTGCTCGTTTGTGCAAAAAGCTCATGTTCGATTACGACGTCTTGAGGTTTGGGCGCCTGGGTGCCTGCAAACGCATGGCAGCGAACGCCCTGGGAAAGCGAGAAGTGTAGATGAGTATCAAACGTTTGGCACTTTGCCGCAGCCAGGGCCGTCTGTTTGTGCTGCTTCGTTTTGCCGGTCAGGATGTCGCCGCGCTTATTGAGCGGGAGGGTTCTCAAGCGTTTGTCCATGCGACGACGAGCGGTTCTCGTGTGCCGTCGCTGGTGCTCCCGGTCGATCATGGCCGTGTGCTGGCGCTTTGCCCTTCCGTTTCCGGTTACGAGCGCGAGCTCGCCGTCATGGTACTTCCGTTTTTGGATGGCTCGTCGATGGATGTCGTTTTTGCATCCGGTGGTCAAAGGTTGGGCTCTATTCGCCTCGATAGCCGCGTGGCCAAGCTGGAATCCAAGATTAACTACAAAGCAAAGCCTGCGCTGTGCGCGCTTATCCGCGATGCGCAGCGTGGCGAATGCTGCGGTCGCTACGAGATCGATGCCATTCGCTATTTGCCGGCAGACTCCGGCGCGGTGTGGCGCTATGAGGTTACCTGGGCGGGAGACCCCCAGTGCGCACCCGAGTTCCAGATCTCCGATACGCATATGAATGCCATCGATGTCACCGTGCATGTGTTTGAGTCGCAGGTCGATGTGCCGCAGCAGGACGGATGCCGCGTCAATAAAACGTTTCTGAGCGTTGAGATGCCTCAGGATATACGAGATTTTGTCGCGATTGTGAGCGATCCCACAGAGCAGATCCAGAGCGGGTTTTGCGCCATGGATGGTCGCCTGTACAACGGCATGGTCGACGACAGCTGGAACCGTATGAAGGACGCGCGTGCAGACGACGCAGCTTATCGACGTTGGTTTGAGCAGCATCGCACAAAGCCGGGCGATTTGGCGTGCCAGCGTGTCGCTTCGGCGGCCTTTGCCTATAGGCCGCTCGTGAGCATTGTGGTGCCGTGCTACAAGACCGATCGAGTCTACCTGCGCGAGCTGCTGGACTCGGTGCTAGCCCAGAGCTATGACAACTGGGAATTGCTCCTTATGGATGCCTCACCTGAATGGGATGCGGTTGCCGACCTTGCGGCAGGCGCCCACGACGAGCGCGTTCGTCGCTTTGGGCTGCCCGGCAACGGCGGCATTGTGGTCAACACCAACGCGGGTATTGAGCAAGCGATGGGCGACTACATCGCGTTCTTGGACCACGATGACATTCTGGAGCCGGACGCGTTGTTCCACTATGTTGCCGCGCTGAACAATGCTGCCGAGGGCGAGCGTCCCCAGGTCCTGTTCTGCGACGAGGACATGTTTCAGAAAACGGGGGAGTGGGGCCAGCCGGTCTTTAAGACCAAGCTCAATGTAGACTTGCTCTATAGCCATAACTGCGTGACGCATTTCCTGATGGTGGAGAAGGCGCTTATCGATCGTATCGGCACGTCCCCAGAAGACGTTGCGGGTGCCCAGGACTACGACCTGACGCTCCGCTGCCTTGCGGCGGGCGCGCGGTTTGAACATGTTGCGCACGTGCTGTATCACTGGCGCGTTCATCCGGGGTCGACCGCCGATGGCTCTGCCGATAGCAAGCCGTATGCTATTGAAGCCGGTCGTCTTGCGCTGCAGCGCCACTTTAACGCGCTGGGCATTTGCGGAACGGTCGAGGAGACCGAGACGCCGTTTGTCTACCGCATGCGCTTTGCGCTGCCGGAGCCTGCGCCGCTGGTGAGCATTGTGATTCCCACCAAGGATCACATTGAGACGCTTGACGCCTGTGTGATGTCGATCGCCCAGAAGGCCACGTATACCAATTACGAGATCGTCTTGGTGGAGAACAACAGCGAAGCCCCGGAGACGTTTGCGTATTACGAAACCCTGTCAGAGCGCGTGGCTGCAGCATCCGAAGGCAAGGGCATCGCGCGCGTTGCGTACTGGCCGGGTGAGTTCAATTACTCCCAGATCATTAACTTTGGCGTGGAGCATGCCAAGGGCGACTATCTGCTGCTGCTCAACAACGATACCGAGGTCATAAGCCCCGATTTTATCGAAGAGATGATGGGCTATCTGCAGCGTCCCGATGCGGGCGTGGTGGGCGCCAAACTCTATTTTGCCGATCATCTGGTACAACATGCCGGCATTTTGGTTGCCGTGCGTGGCGCACTTGCTCATGCCAACCAGGACTTCTCCGCAAAGCGCGAGGGTTATCTTGCCCGTGCCGTGCGCCCGGGCAACTTCAGCGCCGTGACGGGCGCCTGTCAGATGGTCCGCCGCGACGTATTTGAGCGCGTCGGCGGCTACAACGAGGAATTCGCCGTTGGCTTTAACGACGCAGACTTTTGCCTGCACGTATGGGAGGCGGGCTACCGCACCATCTATACGCCCTATGCCGAGCTGTATCACTACGAGTTCACCTCGCGCGGCAGGGAAGAGGCCAACGAGGAGAAGCTGCGCCGTTGGAAACGCGAACAGGCACTGTTCACGCAGCGCTGGCCGGAGTTTTTCTTGACGGGTGATCCATGGTTGGGGCCTAACTTGTCTTCCGAGAGTGAGTACTTCTCGCTTTAGACAATGGTTGTTAGAAGGCCCTCAGCTTGACTTCGCCATGAGTTGGGAAGAAGGCAGCGTTTAGGCTATTTGTTAGTTTACATTACGATAGCTCGATACTTCTACGATAAGTTTGTACAGGCTTATACAACTCGATATAATCCGATATAGTTGCGATAAACTAATAAAGCTAAGATTGACCGATAATCGATTTCCTTGAGAGGCAAACAAGTGAGCGCCACAATATTCCATAACCCGTTTCGTCCCACTGCCGGCGCTGAGCCTCCGCGCATAATTGGTCGTGATGATATTGCCCTTGAGTTTACCGAGAGTTTGAATTCGGGAATTGGTGCACCTGCGAGGCTCATGCGCGTTGCCGGGCCAAGGGGTTCCGGAAAAACTGTTTTGCTCTGTGATCTTAGAGATCGTGCACGAGAGCTTGGCTGGAAGACGGCTATTGTTTCTGCTGGTCCCAACCTATTGCTGGACCTGAAGGATCAGATTGCAGAATCCTCCCTTGCGACCAATGCTTCAGTCGGCGTAAATGCCGGCTTTGTTTCCGCTAAATTCGACGTTGTGCCAAAAGAGTCGAGTCTTAGAAAGTTGCTTGGCTCGGCCGCAAAGTCTTCCAAGGGCCTGTTTATTGCAATAGATGAGGTGCAGGATGCCCCGATTGACGATTTGCGCGCTATTGCTTCTGCTGTGCAGCTTCTAATAGGGGAGAAAGTCGATATTGCTCTCGCATTTGCCGGATTGCCCGCTGGTGTTATGGATCTTATTAACGGCAAGGCACTTACATTCTTGCGTCGTGCCCTCCCCGAAGATCTGGCGCCTATCAACCAGGTGGAGGTAGCGCTCTCTATGGGCGATAGCTTTATAGCGACTGGTTTGACCATAGAGGACGATCTGCTGTCGAGAGCCGCTAAGGCCACGAAGGGCTATGCCTATTTGGTACAACTGGTCGGTTACTCCATTTGGCAGCGCGCCAACTTGCATCGTGTCAAAAGTGCCAACGTGAGCGAGCGCGATGTTATCGAAGGCATTGCGCTGGCAGAGGCTCGTTTTCACGATGTTGTTCACGAGCCCGCGATTTCTGGACTTGGACTCAACGATATCAAATATCTTTTGGCCATGTGCGAGGATAAGCAGCAGTCCAAATCATCTGAGATTGCTAAACGTATGGGTAAAAAGACCAATGAGGTCAGCTCTATTAGGGCTAAGCTGCTACAAAGAGAGGTTATTCAGGCTCCACAGAGGGGCTACGTGCAGTTTGCCGTGCCGGACCTAGATATCTATCTGCGAGAGAATGCCGCGGAGATTCTCGAGCGGTTCTAAATCAAGGCATGAATAGCCGCCGGTTAACTGCCTTTTTCGACTTGGCTCGCGTCCCCCCCCGCGCGCGAGGACGTGCCCAAAGCGGCAATACTGATTGATTACGGAAGGGCATCTCAGGGTGCAATCGATATACTATTTTTCCAAATGAAAGGAAACCCATGCAGCTATCTGAGCAGCTTCTGCACACGACGATTCACATCGAAGCTTCGTTGGCCTCGGGAGGTTGCTCAGTTGGAACGGGTTTCTTTTTCAAGTTCTGCGACGACGGAAAGACCTATGTGCCGGCAATCGTGACCAACAGGCACGTGGTCGAGGGCGCGTACGAGTATCGCGTCATCTTTTCGAGATCTGACGAGAACGGAAACCTGCTCAATATAAACGAGCAACTTACCATGCGGGGCTCCGAGAGCGACTGGATCGCACACCCTGACGAAAGTGTTGACCTGTGCGTCTTACCCATCGGTCCCGCACTGAATGGTTTTATCCGGGCGGGGAAGCATCTGCTTACCATACCGCTCAGCTTGGAGCTTCTGCCGACGGATAAGCAGATTCAAGACATGGGCTGTATGGACGAGGTGACCATGGTCGGATACCCCAACGGCATTTGGGATGAGGCCAACAACCTGCCGATCGTCCGTCGGGGTATCACGGCGACGCCCTATAGGTACGACTATCAGGGGCAGAAAGAGTTCCTGGTTGACATGGCGTGCTACCCGGGATCGAGCGGTTCCCCGGTCTTTCTCTACAACGAGGGTACTTATTTGGAGAACGATGCTGTGGTCATGGGCAAGAGGCTCTATCTACTTGGCATCCTTCGGGCTGTGCCCATCAGAACTCTTCTCGGAGACATCACCGTATCCACGATTGCCCACGTGAGCGTTCAGGACATGTTGAATCTCGGCATCGTCATCAAATCCGAGCGTCTGAGGGACTTCGATCCCATCGTGAGGGAACGCTTGAGCGTTTCTGGAAATTAGTATTTATTTGGCTCGCCCGCTCTGATGCCGCCCCCGCACAGCTGGTCGGCCTCGGCGTCCATCACCGCGTTCACGACCTGCTCGGCGAGGCGCCTGAGCAGCTCCTGCATGTCGATGGCGCCGTCGTCGAAACGGGGCATGGCGAGCATGTCCGGCGTCGGGTCTGATAAGATTTCCATAGCGGTCCTCGTCCTTTCCTAGAACCTGTTGTTGTGGTGATTTCAGATTCTAGGACGAGGGCCGCTCTTCGTTAAGCGGCCGCTGGGGCGTCACCCTTACACCAACATTTTCGACGCGATCGGCCGCTTCGTGGACTTCGTGCGCGACGTGTGTGCTGAGGATGCTCTGGAAGAGAATCTCCGTTTTGTGTCTGATGCCCTGGACGGTAAGTGCACGCTGCGTGAGATTATTCGCAACTACTTCCTCAAAGATTTCTACAAGGATCACTGCTCAACCTACCAGAAGCGCCCCATCTACTGGATGCTTGATTTCGGTAAGAAAAACGGCTTCAAGTGCCTTATTTACATGCATCGCTACCAGCCAGACCTGCTGGTCCGCGTACGCACTAATTATGTCCATGAACAGCAAGAACGGTACCGCACGCAGCTCGCTCACCTAGAGGAAGCCGTGGCACAAGTTGATATCTCGCAACGCGTAAAGTTGAACAAGCAGATCAAGAAGCTCAACGATCAGCTCGCTGAGACTATAACCTTTGGGGAGAAGATTCACCATTTAGCAGAACAAATGATTGCGATCGGACTGAGGGATAAGCGTGATCGATTTCGGCATCTTTACCATTGACGGGGTGAAGAGGTTCTTGTTCGACGCCCTGCGCATCGATGGGTGCGAGTTCGGAGATATGCAGCTGCGTTTTCGCAGCGACGAGGTTGGGACGTACGCCGATGTCCGGGAGAGGCTGGGGGAGTCCCTCGCCCCCGACGACCTGCTGCTGCACCTCAGGCACGTCACGGCCAACACGGATGGCTGCGCGTCCATTCGCGAGAGCGGGATTCTCGGAATCGGGGACGTGCTCTCGCGTCCTAGTGCGCTTACGCGTCTTTTCGAGGGCTGCGGGGTTCATTTCGACAAGGCGAGCCGAACCGTGTCTGTCGACGGGAGAAGGCTCAGCCTGGACCTGGTCGATGATGCCTTCCTCGGACGGGAGTCCTCGGAGCCGATAGATGGACTTCTGTACATTCTGGCGGAAGACTCCCTCGTGAACTCCTTCATCCACAAGTCGTGCATCCGGGAGTACTCCACGCTTTCGCGGTATCCCGAGGCCATATGGGCTCTGGAAGAGGTCGTCGGGCATGGGAACGAGGCGGTTTGGAGATGGAAGGACGCCGCGCGCCCATATGTTGTCGAGTTCACCGTGACTTTGAAGGAGCTCGATCTGTGTCGACTCCAGCCGGACGATGGGATGGGTTTTTACAGGGCGGCGGTTTGAAGGAGTCCGTATTCAATAATCTGGTTTACCAGGCGCTCGGGGTCTGCGTGCGGGGTGCCCGCGAGGTTATCGCCTCCCTGCCTGCTGGCGGCGGGGTGCCCCGTCGTCGATCGTTCGGATAACCCCTCTGGATGAGTTCTGCGGCGACCCCGAAGCTGGCTTGGATTCCATGTGCGATAGGGAGGGGCGTTGTCGGATTTGCGACGAAGACGCTGTGGAGTCCCTGTCGGCGTTCCTTATCGCTAATGGGTATCTAGGGGAGGGCTTCTCGGGATAAAACGGGTTTCGCTTGGTCTAATGCGTAGGATGACCAGTTTCGTGTTGTCCCAGCAGGGAATCGCCCGACGGATCAGATTGCGGAAACATGGGGTTCCGATGCATGGGGTAGGCGAGGGGTCGTCGCCCTGATGTGCGAATGAGCTTCACCCTGCTGTCGCATTCTGTCCGTATGGATAATGGCCGGCTTAAGGTGCCGGCCTCCTACCGGAGGAGGTTGCGACGTGCGCGCGATGATCGAGATTGAGTGGATGGACGGGCTTGTGACGAAGGTGCCGGAGTTCGCTCTGGGCGACGTATTCGGTGAAAGCGTTCAGGTAGAGCTCGATTTCAAGTTCGACGACGTGTCGGAGGGCCTCTGGGTCGAGGTGCGCCATCATAAACCGGACGAGGGCTCGGATGGCGACCCGCGCGAAAGGGCCTGTACGCTGCATGCGGACTGTCACTACGGTTTGGTCGACGCGGTCGACCTCGACCGTATCTTCTGCGTTCTCTTTGAGGGGCAGCCGAGGATCTGCCGCATCGCGGGGGAGCTCGTGAACCTCTCAAGGGCCTGTGCTATGGCTCAAGGTTGACGCGCTACTGAACGTTGTCGGTGCGCAGCCTCGCGTGGCGCTCGTAGGGGAAGTCCAGGTAGGTCAGCGCGTCGGCCTCTGCCTCCTGTTACCGTTCATGGGAAATCGGTCAATTGGGAGCGCGGTGGAAATCCTGGACCGTGTTCCTACGCTACAAGACCTAGGCTTCTTCGGTACTGCATCGGGCTCATATAGCCCAGGTCGCTCTTGCAGCGCTTGTCGCGATACCAGACCAGATAGGCGTACAGCATCTTCATGAATTCCCCCATGCCAACATCGTCCCAGCCCCTTCCGTAGAAGAGCTCCACCTTCAGCCTGCCGAAGCCCTCCGTCCTTGAATTGTCGGGTGAGCACCCCTTTCTCGACATCGAGCGCGCGAGGTCCTGGGCGGCGCATAGCCGATCCGGCCCTGTCACCGGTAGTGGCCGCCGCGGTCGCTGGCTTACGCCTTGAGGAAGCGCGCCCGGGACCTCGGCCCCTACGAGGCATCGGCATTGTGCCAGCTTCGATCGGAGGCGGGCTGCTCGAGCCTCATGACCGCATACGACCTCAAAGAGGACTTCTTCGACATCTACGACGAGCACCCGCTCTCGCGGGAGGATGCCGAGGATGCATTCGATGCGTGGAAGGCATCCATCCCCGATGACAAGGCCTACGATCCCTTCCGGGGGCTTGCGAAGGCCGTGGAGAACCACCGCGAGTTCATATTTAACTACCGGGATTGTCCGAGCCGCATCTCGAACGGTTACACGGAATGCGCGAACCGCCTCATCAACGAGACTAACATGATGGGGCGTGGCCACTCCTTCGAGACGCTGCGCGCGCGTACGCTCTATCGCAGTTTGTCCCGTCACAGAGGTATGGCCCTACGCCTGTCATCTCGGCTGTCGGAACAGGAGTGGGTGCGGTTACCCCAAGTGTCGCTACGACGCTGCCTATCGCACCCGCCTGTCCGCGGCCCGTGAAGGGTTATGTCTCACCGCTGACGAGCTCGCCGCCATGGTCGCGATTGCGGTCCCTTTGTTTAGGCGGGGGCAGAGTTACGAGACCATATGGGCCACACATGCTGACGAGCTTCCTGTGTGCGTGCGCAGTGCCTGCTCCTATCAGGAGAGGGACAGGCGCGCCTTACCTGCTTCTCCCGCGAAAGGACCGTATGAGGAAGCGTAAGCGCAGGGATGTCGAAGGTGCTGGGCGCGACGGGGTTGACCGCACTGGCCGTACCTACGCCGAATTCGAGGCGCTCTCGCTTGCCGACAGGTCGCGCGTGGTCCAATGTGACTCCGTTGAGGGCTACGAGCGCAACACCTACGACATCCTGAGCGCACACATCGTGGCCCGGGCGTTCCAAATCTATTTGCGCAAGCGTCATGCCAGCTCCGGCAGCCATCGTTGCCTGCCTCGACCATATAGAGAGTCTCATAGGCTCTGTTGCTGCCTTCGAGGCTATCTTCGGCATCCTGCTAGTCGATTGAGGAGTCGAGTTCGATGATTGGAAGGGCCTGGAGCGCTGGTGTCTCGAAAGCGGAGCTCGGCGCTGCCGCGTGTTCTGCTGCGACGCGATGAGATCCAACCAGTAGTCGGCATGTGAGCGCAACCACGAGCAGCTCAGGCGCATTCTGCCCAAAAGCCGTAGTGGCGGTGCTCTGAGCCCCTACGACGTTGTAGTATGCTGCAGCCACGTAAACTCTTGCCCGCTTGCTGGACTCGCTGGCAGGTGTCCATTCGAGCTCCTCGGAGACCTGTTGCTGTGCGGCATCGGATGATCGCTTCGGGCTGTCCCTCGACAGCGAGCTCGCCGTCTCGCCCGATAAGGGGTCATCCCCGACGGGGTGGTACCAGGCCTACGAGCGGGGCGAAGGCTCTTGGGCCGCCGGGTGCCAGTGGTAGCGTGAAACTGAACACTTGTTCAGTTTCACGCTACCACTGGCAGTTCGCAAGCTTCATTATGAATTCAGGGTACCTCATCTTGTCGATGCGGGATTGGCGCCCAGAGCCGGGGTCCCGCCAGAGTGCGATACGCCGTGTGCCGAACATGCAGGCGCGACCGTTGACGCCTTCTTCTCTTCTGCCGGAATCCACGCAGAAAGCATTCTGTACGACAGGCTATGCCAGGTGTTCTACCAAATGGTCATTTTATCTTTCTATAATGAGGCGAGATTCTATCCAAGAATCCGACATGTCGCTCTTCATCGATGCCGAGGACCGTTAAGTCGACTACTCTACCGGTCTCGTTACCTAACTTTTGGGATATCTGTTCGCATCCGGAGACAAGTTGATCGGAATATTTCGAGTACAGTAGCAGCAAATCAATATCACTGTCTGCACTGAGCTCTGAACCACTCAGCGCAGATCCGAACAGATAGACATGATCAAACTGAGAGAACAGTTCTAGGTTGCTGTCGAGAATGTCTATGAGTCTCAAATAGTTCATAGTTTGCGAACGAATGGGAAGAAGCTATCCATATCGAGGAGCTTCACGTTAATTTGCCCCGCAAACACCTGGGCTTCTTCGGAGATGCATTGCTTACCGTTCCATCTATGCAAGTTGACGACAACGGTATGTTCTGCCGGTGCTAAACGGGCCAACTCTGCATAGCTCAGACAGTATTCGTATACGAATAAGAAGCATTTTCCTTTCGCTATATATTCTCTAAGGTTTGTCTTCGACTTGCGAGTTGCTTTCTTTCCGCACAGGCGGAAGTACTTTAGGGCAAAAATCAAGCTGTCTAGCCTCATCTCGGCACGCCTGAAGCAGCGGGCGTCATAGTACATCTGTCGGATACGCGGCGTATCGTCAAGATAAACTACCGCCTCTTTCCCGTTTTCTATTATTTGCAACAATGGATGTTCTGCATCTAGAGAAACATCTATAAATCGCCCCTGTTCGTCAAGCTTTTTGATTAGCAGCTCTAGGGATTCTGCAGAGGGGAGCAGGTCGCCTTCTATGGGCTGGATTCCGAAGATGGAGTTGATGACCTCGGGGAAAAGAATAGACCTTTGTCTTTCCGTATTATCTCTGGTGGCTTCGAACTCCTTAGCATGGTCGATAAAATCGCGGACAGCGGCCTGGTTGGAGAAGGAATTGTCCTTGTGGTTCTGGAACAGGCACAAGTTCGATTCGAACAGCGTGCAAAGTTTTCGGTTGTTGACGATTATTTCCTTTTCAAAAACATCCCACAGTCTTCGCTTGTCCTTCATGTAGTAATTCTCATATATCGACTTGTTTCGGGCGAGCAGAGGTGCGGCCTCTTTGCGCAGGTCGTCGAAGGAACTGAACGTCTTTCCGAAAACGCGATCAATTTCTGCGTGACGAATCGACTTCCATTTCCTCACTTCATCTGCCGTGAAAGCGGAGTTTTTGTCGAAATTCGTATGGCAGTTTGGACAGATGAGAATAAGGTTGTCGAACGTGTTCTCTGCGCTTTTGCAATATGGGACGATATGGGCTCGTTCAGCAATGTCTCCATTGCTGATGAATAGATCGGCCCGACAATCTGGATTCATGCATTTGCCGGCAGACTCCGCCCAGAGTCTTCGCTCGACATATGCTGAGATTGGCTTTCTGCTTGTCTTCGACACTTTCCGTCCCCGCTTTGACCTCTTCGATTGACGATTAACTGTCATTTAAGAATATGTTATCCAATGATTGGGCCACCGTCAGGCTTCAAGTGAAGATTATTGAACGGGGAGGTAAATGGAGCACTAAAGAAGTAGACATTCGGCAGCTTTAAGCCCCAGGGTTAACGAATCGCGTGCCGAATGACGCTGCTATAGGCTGTCAAGTCCTTTATCGGACGACATTTTAGCATTCAAGTAGCGGTCGTATTCGCGTCTGATTTCCTCGTGGGGGCATACTTCTCTTTCTATTTCGCTGAGCCTTACATTCGGCACGTTAAGCTCTCGGGCAACCTGCTTTTGGGTCAATCCGAGCGATTTTCGCATGTCCGCCAGTATCGAGCCCCGGGCGTACTTCAACCTCATGGGGCGCCGCAACGTTGGGTAAACCTCCCTGGCTGTGAACCTCTTAAGGCAGCGCATGATCTCTCGCTTTGTCTTGCCGTCGGACTTGCGCTTCGCCATGTAGGCGAGCGTTCTCTCGTCCCCGCGCATCCTGTGTTAGTCATGCCGTCGTAGCCCGCCGAGACCCAGCGGTAGATGGTCGAGGGCGACAGGTCCACCGGCCCGCCGTTGCGCGCCGCCATCTGCTCGGGCGACAGCCCCCGGCGCAGGCAGTCCCTGATGGTCTCAAGCCTCGCCGTCGCGGCGGGCTCGTCGGCGTCGATCCCGCGCCTGGACGAGACGAGCACCGAGTCCGCGCACAGCTGCGCGGCGCGGGCCTCGTAGAAGACGTGCGGGCAGCGCATGCAGCCCACCGCGCGGTAGCGGCCGCAGCCGTCGCGGCAGCGCGGCCACGCCGCCAGGCGCGGGCAGGCTGCCGACAGGTCGGTGCCGGCGTCGACGCGCTCGCCGCGCCTGGGCTTGGGCGCGGCGACGAACCTGTGCGACGACACCTCGGCGCTCACCGTCGAGGGCGACCTGCCCAGCTCCCTCGCGATCTCCCTGCACGAGGCCCTGCGCTCCAGCATCCTCTGGACCGTATCCCGCTCGTGCCTGGTGAGCCTGCCGTAGGCCCTCGGGACCGCCTTCGCTGCGCCCTTCTTGCTCTTTCCGGACATGGCGTCCTCCGATCTCCCGGGGCCGGCCGATCCGGCCCTCAGGGTATCGGATTCCCATATTCATCCGTACATGTACAGATGAATATGGGAGGTGTTCGGATGAAGTTGATATTCAAGGTCCATATCTATCTGTTCCATCCGGCCGAACGCCCTGTTCCCGAATCATTACCCGTTATCTAAACTGTTGGATTGATTTGGCTCTGTTAGACCATGATTGATATTCTGCCCCAATCATCTTTTTGAAATTGCAAGATAATCGCCCCCTTGCCGGGTTTGAATCCGGCAAGGGGCGATGTGCTCAAGATCTGTCGGGTCAATCGTGAGGGTCCCATCGCCCAAGTCGATTTGCCGACTATCTTGCCGTCTTCCCGTCGGGCACCGGCGCCTTGACCCTCATCTCGAACGGCAACCCGCCCTTCCGGACGGGCGCCCTGAGGAACGCGTTGACGGCGGTGGACATGGACAGGCCGAGCTCGTCCAGGATGGCCGTGGCCTCCTTTTTGGCCTCCGGGTCGATCCGGATCGTCGTGGCCGGTATATTCGACGGCATGGCTGCACCTTTCCTCGTATATCGCGATGCGACCATTCTACTGCCTCTATGCGGCGGCTTCGGTCCAGTAGTCCATTTAGGGCGGCAGGACGTTGAACATATCATGGATGCGGCTCCTGCACACGCCGTTGGCGAGCTGTCGCGCGACCGTGCGCTCGGCGGTGCCGGAATCGGTCGCCATGAAGGTCCGGCACCACTTGAACCAAGCGAGGTAGGTGCCGAGGTGCTTCGTCGACACGCCCTTAAACGGCTTCATGAAGGTATCGAGGAGCGAATGGACGGTGTTGATCCGGTTGATGGTCCCCTCGGAAGGGTCCTTGGAATCGTAGGCCGTGTGTGCGTCGACCTCGAGCTCCGCGAGGACGTCGACATAGGCGGACGCCTTGTCCGTCGCTACGACGGAAGCGGACGCGATGCGGTCCCTCAGCACGTCCATGGCGCGTTTCCTCGACAGGATGCCTCGTCCCGAGACCTGGAGAAACGTCTCGTTCGAGTCGTTCACGCCGGTCATGACGCAGATCTGCTCGCGCGACAGTCCGCGCCTGTGCACCTGCTTGCCACGATGTCGGGAGTGACGTGGCATCGTAAATGACCCCTTCGTGTGGTTGCCCTTGAACGACTCGGGGAAGTAGGTCTCGTCGAGCTCGCAGCCGCAGCCCCGCCCGGTCTTGAACGAGGGCGAGTAGGCCGAGAGACACTCGATGAGCCTGTGGCGCATGGTGTAGGCGGTCTTGAGGCAGACATGGCAGCGCCCCGCGCATTCGCGCAGGGGCAGCATGAGAACGAAGCACTCGGCATTGGCCATCCAGGTCTCCTTCGGGAGCCTGCTCGTCCCCAGGATGTGCCCGCTGCCCATGCCGAAGGTCCTGCCGCAATCCTGGCAGAGGTAACGCTGCTCGCCGTTCTTTGATTTGCCCTTCTTCACGACCGCGGCGGACCCGCAGCGCGGGGAGCGCTCGGCCTCGTAGGCGGAGCCGGCGGCGTTCGGTCCTGCTGAGGCTCGCGATGTCCCTCTTGAAGGTGATTACCAGGTCCTCGGCGTTCATGCTGCCCCGCGGTCTACGAGGCTAACGATATGGCGCCGTGATGACATATGTATGTCAATCTTGGTCTAACAGAGCCTAACGAAAGTGCATGTCAGGAGTTTCCCTTAGGCATTTTGCGGCTATAGGGACAAGGTCGAACATCGTGTGAACGACATCGCCCGTGTTTGCAACGGTAGCCGTGAACTTGCCGTTTCCAAAATCCATCAGATGGTAGAGGTTGATGGTTAAGTCCTTTTGCGTGGCAATTCTCAGAATCCAGTAAGCGCAATTGTCGCTGCAGGTTGTGGCGTTGTATACGTTCTGAGGCATGAAGTACATGAGCAACAGCGTCTTAGTGCCTCCCGACAGCCTTTCAGGAGGGATAATGCCTAGGATCTTGGTGTCTATTGCGCAGGGTCCAACGACATTGCCTTTATCGATTGATTTAATAATCCTTTGAGCAAAGGCGTCTTGAAACCACTGGGGCGAATAGACGTTATCGAAGTAAACCGACGTATTGTAGATAACGTTTTCCATATCACCATAGTGAATTGTTAACACGTTGGTCCCTTCGGGTTGCTGGTTTGGTGTTCGGTGAGACTGATTGTATCGCACGCATAAGACGGGCGTAATTTGCCAGAAACACATGCGATTGATAACCATTGACAGTCAAGACCTGTATCCAGTGCCCGTATTTGCATGTCCGTACTTGAACCTAAGTTGCTTTGAAGGCCTATGTTTTAGACAATAGTTCCAGGCTAGGCTCTGCGTGGCGGCACGTAAAAGCCGTACTGTGCTTGGGTGGGTAAAAGTCCAAGACGATTAGATATCCGAGAGGATATCGAGCCCGTGCCGGGGAGATAAGGTGAGCCCGCGCCGGGGACTATAGTTCCGGCAACAAATGGGTTTCCGCGAGGATGCCGCGGCTGACGGTCAGTATATTACCGCCCTACACGCTCCTTCCGCGCGTCGCCTGCTCAAACGATTTGCGCCGAATTTTATTCCGCGGGCGGTGAGCCTGTTTATAGACAACGTCACGACCTATAGACGGGTGTCTTGGGGGTATTGCAGCTTGGCTCCCGTCCCCCCAATCTAGTAGACTTGGAAACCGTTGCTAGATTAGGGGGATTTTCCATGAGACGCTCCACGAAACGAATTTCCGGTGCCGCCGCCGCGCTGGCGGTCGCGGCCGCCCTGGCCCTGTGCGGGCCCGCGGCCTACGCCGCCC
>DBGFTB010000048.1:0-24917 GCA_048532905.1 Collinsella aerofaciens | reverse complement strand
CTTAACCCCCGCCCTCAGCCCCGGAAGCCCTCCCGGATGGCCCCAAAAAATTTTTCAAAAAAGTTGTTGCGCGCCGGACAGACTTCTGTGTATACTAATCCCCGCAGCGCACGCGAGCGGAAACAAACGCGAACGTCTGCCTGGGGAGTTAGCTCAGTTTGGTTAGAGCGCCGGCCTGTCACGTCGGAGGTCGCGGGTTCGAGCCCCGTACTTCCCGCCAACGCAATTAAAGCCACGTCTTCGGACGTGGCTTTTTGCGTTTGATGCACTTTGTTTCGATAGAACGATCGCCCTGGTGCATCTTCGCCCAGAACCCCCGCGCCTTCGGGAACGCAAGTAAAATCTAATGAGTATATCTGTCTGAACAACAGCTTTGTTGCGCAACACCTGTTCTACGAGACAGGGGGCTAGGTTATACTAAATTGCACTGTGCGCCGCATCTGATGCATTTCGCTCCAAGCGCGGCACTCAGTGGATATCCGATTTACCATTTGGATGTCCTGGCGGTCATTTAGCGTCTCGACACAAGCTCGGCCCCGGAGCTCGTTCGAGCTGTTCGTATTCCTTGAAAGGGGAAAAATGGACATATCGAGGAAGACTGATTACGCCCTTCGTATGCTGGCGATGCTTGCTGAGGATCCGGAGTGTTTGCTTTCTGTTCGCACCGCTGCCGAAGAGGTCAATGTTCCGTATTCGTTTGCCCGCTCGATTCAGCACGGTTTGGTCCAGGCCGGTATTGTGGAGAGCCTGCGTGGCGTCCACGGTGGCATGCGTCTCAAGGTCAGTCCGGACGACGTCACTATCCGCCAGGTCGTCGAGGCCGTTCAGGGTCCTATGGTTATGAACGATTGCACCGCGCCCGATGGTGACTGTGCGCGCATGGGCGCGTGCTGCTATCATCCCCTGTGGGCCGGAGCTCAGGCGTTGATGCGCGACTACCTCGATTCCGTTTCGCTCGGCGACATCGTCGCTCACCGCCAGTTCCCGGCCGTCGACCCCAAGTTCGCCGACCGCGAAGCGTTTCCCGAGTACGCCACCTGCGCGTGCGCTTACCGGGAGGAATAGCGCCGCATAAGGAGCATAGCCATGATTCAGGACCCCTTTCGTTCGATGATTCGTTCGGAAGGGGTCCTGCGTTATCGCGACCTTCCGTGGCGCCGCACACGCGATCCGTACATCATTTGGCTTTCTGAGGTCATGCTGCAGCAAACACAGGTGCCGCGTGTGGAGGCGCGCATGCCGGTGTGGCTCGATCGCTTTCCGACTGTGCAGGCGCTTGCCCAGGCCGCGCCTTCCGATGTTTTGGACGCTTGGCAGGGCATGGGCTACAACCGACGCGCTCTGGCGCTTCACGGGGCCGCTCAGCGCGTTGTAGAGGACTGGGACGGGGAGTTTCCGCGTGAGACGCGTGACTTGGTCGCTCTGCCTGGTATTGGCCCGGCAACGGCGCAGGGTATCCGGTCGTTTGCGTTTGATCTTCCGGGTGTGTATCTAGAGACCAACGTGCGCACGGTCTTTTTGCATCATTTCTTTCCCGATGTGCCGGCTGTTCCCGATCGCGAGCTGGTGCCGCTGATTCAAGCCGCCTGTCCGGCGGCCCCCGGTGCGGTGGCGGATGAGATCGCGCCCTTTGCCGTGCCTCAAGACGATGCCGACACGCCGCGCGCGTGGTATTACGCGCTGCTAGATTATGGCGCGTATCTTAAGAAGACGCTGCCCAATCCGTCCAGGCGCTCGGCGGGCTATAGTCGTCAGTCCAAGTTCGAGGGCTCGCGTCGCCAAAAACGCGCCCATATTGTGCGCATGCTACTGGCTGCGCGCGATGGGCGGCCGGCGGGGATAACGCTTGCTGATGCCGTGGTGGGCGTTAACGAAATGGAGACGGCAGCCGGTCGCGGGCCGGCCGAGTGCGAGCTTGTTGCGGGCATTCTAGCCGACCTGGAGCGTGAGGGCTTTTGCCGAGCCGAGGGCGATCGCTGGTTGAGTGTGTAGCCCGCTCAAATCTGAAGAACGGGATTGTAAGGTTTAAATTCGCGGCTTGAGGGCATCCTAAAGACAAGGTCGCTCAAAGCCTATGGGCGGCACGTGTTGAAGGGAAGTACACCTATGGATTTTGAGAATTCCCAAACCAAGAAGAACCTCGAGACCGCTTTTGCCGGTGAGTCCCAGGCACACACCAAGTATCGCTACTACGCATCTAAGGCCAAGAAGGATGGCTACGTTCAGATTTCGAATATCTTTGCCGAGACGGCGGGCAACGAGTCCGAGCACGCCAAGCTGTGGTTTAAGTATCTGCACGACGGCGCCGTTCCGGGCACTCTGGACAACCTGCGCGACGCCGCCGCGGGCGAGAACTACGAGTGGACCACGATGTACGACGAGTTTGCCAAGACCGCCGAGGAGGAGGGCTTTGCCGAGATCGCCGAGAAGTTCCGTGGTGTCGCCGCCGTCGAGAAGGCCCACGAGGAGCGCTACAACAAACTCGTCGAGCGCATCGAGTCGGGCGAGGTGTTTGAGCGTGAGGGCGTGAAGGTATGGAAGTGCCTGAACTGCGGGCACCTGCACGTTGGTGCCGAGGCGCCTGAGGTGTGCCCGGTGTGTAACCACCCGAAGGCGTACTTTGAGGAGCAGGTGGTGAACTACTAGCGCTTGGCGCTGGCTGCTGCGGAGCGCAGGGCGGGAGGCCTGATCGCCTTCCCTCCCCGCTCACGGCTCCGCAGGGTCGCGTTGAGGGAAGGTAGTCCGGCCCTCCCGGCCCGCTTTGGGTCGTCGCGTGCTCGCTACAGAAAAGCTGATAAAAAAGTTTGTGTGCCGCCCCTTATGGGGCGGCACGTTTTTGTAAGGGGTCCCGGTCTCCACAATTTTCGTCAAGCTTTTGGTTAGATTTTGGTTAGATTTTGGTTAGTTGGCGGGTTGGCGGAAGGGCGAAAGATCATTCGATAAAAAAGCTCAAAGAAAGTGCTGGTAGGGGAGTTGTTGAGGTTTTCGACAGCTTTTGTCAACAAGAAACTTTGCAGCTATTGCTACGGATTGCGTTGCCGTGGCATTGGCGGTGCGGGATGCTGGGCGTAAGCGTCGAATGCTCCGATTTTGGAGGCCAGCATGGATTTGTTTCTTGAGACTCCGCAGCAACAAGCTGAGCGCATGCTGCGTCAGCAGCAACGACTCATGGAGATGCAAATGCAAGGGGTAGCCGCCCAGCCCCCTGCGCAAAATGCCACGCCTGCGGTTTCGCCTGCGGGCGGATCGGCGCCAGAGAACTATTCCGTACAACAAGATTTATATGCGCAGGAGCTTGCGTTCGACAAACGTCGCACGCGTCGCCGCCGCGTGGGCCAGCGCTTGCGTACCTTGGCGATGATCGTGCTCATTCCGCTGGGACTTGCGGCGATTTTCTTGGTCTCGTATGCGCTCACCTGCATCCTCAACGGCGCTTCGCCCGGCGAAGTGCTCCAACATCTGTCAGCCCTGGGCCAGCGCCTAGGCGATGTCATAACAACAATCCGCACCGGCTGGGAGAGCTAGCGTTTTAGCGTCCGCGGCTCTAAGAGAAATTTGTCTGCAAGGCAGTGGGTGATCCGTGCGTGTGGCGGGGTAAGATTGATCGCGGTTTTGATTGGTGCTCGATTGGGTTTGTTGGGCGGAGTTTATGTCTGCTATTGATATCGTGCTTGTTGTGATCGCCTTGGTGGCGGTGGGGGTTGCTGTGGCTTGCGCCCTCCAGCTCAAGAGCCTGCGTGCCGAGTTGCGGGAGCGTGGCGACAGTAGCGCGGAAACGCTGGCAGCACTCGAGCAGGCCAACAACGCGCTCGATGCCCTGAACGTCGCGCTGGCCGAAACTCGCCGCACGGCCAATGCCATCGCGCAGCAGCAGACGACAGATGCGGCCGTGGAGCAGCAACGTTACCTGACCATCGCACGTGAGTTTTCGCAAGCTGGTGACCGGATGGATGACCTGCGCCGCGAGACGGCCCAACAGCTCGGCGCCAATCGCGAGGGCATCGAGCATCGCCTGGACAAGGTGCGCGAGACGGTCGATGCTCAGCTGGGCGCCATCCGCAAAGACAACAACGTGCAGCTCGATCAGATGCGCGCGACGGTGGACGAGAAGCTCTCTCGCGCGCTCAACGACCGACTGTCGGCATCGTTTAAGCAGGTGAGCGACCAGCTCGAGGCCGTGTACAAGGGCCTGGGCGATATGCAATCTATCGCCACCGGCGTAGGCGACCTCAAGCGTGTGCTGGGCAATGTAAAAGCGCGCGGCATTTTGGGCGAGGTGCAGCTGGGTGCGATCCTGACGGACATCCTCACACCCGACCAGTATCTGGAAAACGTTGCCACCAGGCCCGGCGCCTCGGAGCGCGTTGAGTTTGCCGTCAAGCTGCCGGTAGACGAGGGCGATCCCGTGCTGCTGCCGATCGACTCCAAATTCCCGGGCGACGCGTACGAGCATCTGCTCGACGCCCAGGAGTCGGGCGATGCGGAGGCCGTTGCCGCAGCGCGCAAGACGCTCGATATGATGGTGAAACGCGAGGCAAAGGACATCTGCGAAAAGTACCTGAGTGTGCCGGCAACGACCAACTTTGGCATCATGTTCGTGCCGTTTGAGGGGCTGTACGCCGAGGTCGTCAGCCGACCCGGGTTCATCGAAACCCTGGGCCGCGACTATCACGTCAACGTTGCCGGTCCCAGCACCATGGCCGCCATTCTCAACAGCCTGCAGATGAGCTACCAGACGTTTAGGCTGCAAAAACGCACCGACGACGTGCTGCGCGTGCTCTCCGCCGTCAAGGCCGAGCTGCCGCGCTATCAAAAGGCGCTGCGCCGCGCCCAGCAGCAGATCGAGACCGCGGGCAAAACGGTCGAGGGCATCATCACCACGCGCACCAACGTCATGGAGCGCAAGCTCAAGGACATCGACGCCCTGGAAGACGCCGACCAAGCCGATGAGATCTTGGGACTCACGTCCGCGAGCCTTCTCGCGGACCAAGAAGACGAGGACTAATTGCAACAAGACGGTGGGGCACCGGCACAAACGCGGGCGCCCCACCGCTTTTCGTATCGCACTTGTCTGAAGCGTGCTCCAATGTGCAACAATGGCGTTTCGCCCTATCAGACGCGAAAGGAAGCCCATGTCCCAGAGAAGCACCAGCCCGCTCAGTCGCTCCACCGTGCGCCGCACGCTGCAGCGGTTTTGGGGTGTCACGCGCACGCAGCCGCTGATTGTCTTTCTCTCGGTATTCTCGTCGGCGGGCTACATCTTTTTGCTGACGTTTGCCAATACCTATGTGATGGCCCTCATTGTCGACCGCGTTCAAGCCGGTCCCGTGGCGGGTGACCAGGTGTTTGAGGTCTTCGGCCCCTATATCCTGGCGCTCGTACTCGTTAACCTGGTGGGTCAGATCCTCTCCAAGTTACAGGACTACACCGTCTACAAGCTCGAGATTGCAGGCAACTATCACCTGGCGCGTCTATGCTTCGACACGCTCTCCAACCAATCCATGACATTCCATACCAGCCGCTTTGGAGGATCGCTCGTGAGCCAGACGAGTCGTTTTATGAGCGGCTACACGGGGCTGGTGGACGTGACGGTGTATTCGCTCATCCCCACCATCACCTCGGTCATCTGCACCGTGGCCGCACTCGCCCCGGTGGTGCCGACGTTTACCGTGATCTTGGTGTGCATCATGGCCGTCTACATCGCGTTTGTCTGGCTTATGTACAAGCGCATCATGCCGCTTTCGGCCGCGACGTCCGCCGCGCAGAACAAGCTCTCGGGCGTGCTCTCCGACGCGGTCACGAACATCTTGGCCGTCAAGACCTGCGGGCGCGAGGACTTTGAACGCGATTTGTTCGACGCCGCCGATCGTGCCGCGCGCGACGCCGAGACGGTCTCGATGCACGCCATGATGCAGCGCAACTTTACGACCTCGGGCCTTATCGTCATCACCATGGCCGTGGTGAGTGTGTTCGTGGCGGGCGGCAACGCGTGGTTTGGCATCTCGGCCGGCTCGCTCGTCATGATCTTTACCTACACCTATAACCTCACCATGCGCCTGAACTACGTAAGCTCCATGATGCAGCGCATCAACCGCGCTTTGGGCGATGCGGCCGAGATGACGCGCGTGCTGGACGAGCCACGTTTGGTGGCAGACGACCCGGACGCCCCTGAGCTCAAAGTGACCGAGGGCGCGATTGATTTTGAGCACCTGAGCTTTGCGTACCGTGACGCTGCGGCGGCCGAGAGCGTGTTCGATGACCTGACACTTCATGTGGCGGCGGGCCAGCGCGTGGGCCTGGTGGGCAAATCGGGCTCGGGTAAGACGACGCTCACCAAGCTGCTGCTGCGCCTAGACGATGTTCAGGGCGGCCGCGTGCTCGTGGATGGTCAGGACGTCTCGCGCTGCACGCAGCAGAGCCTGCGCCGCCAGGTTGCCTACGTGCCGCAGGAGGCGCTGCTGTTCCACCGCTCTATTCGCGAAAACATTGCCTACGGTCGTCCCGACGCCACTGATGAGCAGATTCGCGAGGCCGCGCGCCTGGCCAATGCCCTGGAGTTTATCGACCGCTTGCCCCGTGGCTTTGACACTATGGTGGGCGAGCGCGGCGTCAAGCTCTCGGGCGGCCAGCGTCAGCGCGTGGCTATCGCCCGCGCCATCCTAACCGACGCGCCGATTCTGGTGCTCGACGAGGCGACCTCTGCTCTCGACAGCGAGTCCGAGGCGCTGGTGCAGGAGGCGCTCGAAAACCTGATGCGTGGACGTACCTCCATTGTGGTGGCGCACCGCCTGTCTACCGTGGCGGCGCTCGACCGCATTGTGGTGCTGGCCGATGGCGAGATCGTCGAGGACGGCACGCATGCGCAGCTCGTCGAGGCGGGTGGCGAGTACGCGAGCCTGTGGAGCCGTCAGACCGGCGCATTCTTGGAGGCGTAAGCGTCTCGGACGTGGGACAATTGTGCCCATAAGTTTATTGTGCCGTTGAGCCGAGGAGTCGTTATGCCACGCGAGACCAATGTCGCCAAGCGCGAGCGCGCCATCGAGGTGTGCGAGCGTCTCAACCGTCGCTATGGCCCGGTCGAGTGTTTTCTGGATCACGAGAATCCCTTCCGCCTGCTGATCGCGGTGCTGCTCTCGGCGCAAACGACCGATGCGCAGGTCAACAAGGTGACGCCGCGGCTGTTTGCCCAGTGGCCCACGCCCGAGGCCATGGCCGGGGCGAGTGTGGCTGACGTGGCAGACACCATCAAGTCGCTCGGCTTCTACAAGAGCAAAGCCAAGCATGCCGTCGAGGCCGCGCAGATGATCGTCGCCGACTATGGCGGCGAGGTGCCGGCCGACATGAAGGAACTCGTGAAGCTGCCGGGCGTGGGACGCAAGACGGCGAACATCGTGCTCAACGTGGGGTATGGCATCGTGGAGGGCATTGCGGTGGACACACACGTCAACCGCATTGCGCACCGCCTGATGCTGAGTCCCAAGACGCATGCCAAGGAGCCGCTCAAGACCGAGCAGGATCTGCTCAAGATTTTGCCGCACGAGTATTGGGAGTCGGTCAACCACCAGTGGATCACCTTTGGCCGCGAGATCTGCGACGCCCGCAAACCTAAGTGCGACGAGTGTCCGCTGGCGGATTTGTGTCCCAGCGTGCGCGTAGCGGGGTAGGGCGGAACGCATTTTCGTCTGGCGTTTTTTGCGGGGCTGGGTTTGCCCTTGAGCCGGAGTCCTCTCCATGCGCTACCATGACAGGCAATGAAATCCGCCGCATACCCGCCGAGCTTGCCCCGGCGGGCTTTTGGCGTTGCGATGCCGGAGGAACAGCATGCTCATTCACCGTATAGCCGCGCAGCTCTACACTGCCGAGGCACTGCAGACCGTCGAGGCCGGACTCGATGCCGGCGAGGACGTGACGCTGGCTGTGTCGCAGTCGGGCCGCACGCTTATGGCGGCCGCCCAGTTTGCGCGCCGCCCGCGCCCGACGGTCTACATTGTGAGCGGCGAGGATGCGGCCGATCGCGCCGCTCGTAGCCTTGTCGCCTACGTGGGCCTGGCGCATGTGTGCCGTTTCCCCGAGCGCAAGGATTATCCGTGGCGCGAGCAGGCGCCCGACGACGCCGTGGTGGCGCAGCGCTGCGAGGCATTGGGGCGCATCGTGCGTGGGGACAACTGCATCATGGTCGCCTCGGCTCGCGCGCTGCTGCGCTGCGTGCCGCCGGTCGAGAGCCGCTATTGGGAGTCCACGACCTTTGCGGTGGGCGAGGAGATTCCTTTTGATGAGGTGCCGCAGCGCCTGGTGGGCATGGGCTACACCAGTGCCGGCGCCGCCGATGCGCCCGGTCTGTTCCGCGTGCACGGCGACACCGTAGAGGTGTTTCCCGCGCAGGAAAAGGCGCCCGTGCGCATCGAGTTTTTCGGCGACGAGATTGACCGCATCCGCCGCATGGTGAGCTCAACGGGGCAGACCATCGGTAACGAGGGCAGTATCGAGATCTTCCCCTGCCGTGAGCTGGCGCTTACCGACGAGGCCGTCCACAACATGCATGTGGCGCTCTATCGCGCCAGCCAGGACGACAGCAAGCTGGCCGCATTGCTCGAGATGGTGGATGCGCGCATCGTTACACCCGAGCTCGACCGCTTTTTGCCGGTGATGTACGGCCAGACCGTGAGCCCGCTGTCGCATGTGAGCGGCAAAGCGCTCGTGGTGCTGTCCGAGCCGCGCTCGCTGTTCGACGACTGCCTGCGCGCTTACGAGGATATCGAGGCCCGTGCCGGCGAGGCGGGGATTGACCGACTGGATGGCCTGTATGTACGCGCTCAGCAGCTCGATTTTGGTGCTCAGCAGCGCCTGAACTATGTGAGCCTGATTCGCGCGGGCGGTGCGGTTACGGCAGAGCTCAAGATTGAGCAGCCGGCCATTGCGGGCTCGGACAATCGCTTTATGACGCGCATTCAGGAAGTCGTGGGCAAGCGCTATGCCTGCGTGTTTGCCATTCCCGACCGCGGTGCGCGCGAGTCGATGGAGCTCACCTTTGGCGACGAGGGCATTACCTTTGAGGAGTCGCTGACGGCAGCGCCTGAAAACGCCGGCGTCATTGGCGAGCGCGTACGCGTGGCAGCGGCGGATTCCGCCGATCGTGCTGCCCGTCAGGAGGCCCATGCTTCCATTCGCGAGCGTAAGGCCGACGCGCTCAACGCCCGCTCGCTCGAGGCGGGCGCCGCGCAGGCTGCCGCCGGCGCCGCCGTGCCCACTATTTCGCGCGGACGTGTGACCTTTGTCGATGCCGCCTTGCCGCAGGGCGTGGTGGTGCCCGATGCCAACCTGGCCGTGTTCTCGATCGCCGACCTCAACGCCCGCATAGACGCCAACCGCGCGCGCAGCCGCCGCAAGGTGGACATTACGCAGATCACGTTCCCGTTTAAGCCGGGCGATTACGTGGTGCACGCTACCCACGGCATCGCGCTCTTTAGCGAGATCGTGCGCCAGGAAGTGGGCGGCAAGGAACGCGACTACTTTTTGCTGGAATATGCCGATGGCGACAAGCTCTACGTGCCGCTCGAGCAGGTCGACCGCATCACGCGCTACGTTGGCCCCGACGGCGACAAGCCGCGCCTGACCAGGCTCAACACAGCCGACTGGACGCGCGCTACCAACAAGGCGCGCAAGAACGCCAAAAAGCTGGCGTTTGACCTGGTCGACCTGTATACGCGCCGCTCGTCGATTACCGGTATCGCCTGCCCGCCCGACACGCCCGAGCAGATTGAGATGGAGGAGAGTTTCCCTTACGACGAGACGCGCGACCAGCTGGAGGCCATCGCCGATATTAAGGCCGACATGGAGGCGCCCAAGCCCATGGACCGCCTGCTCTGCGGCGACGTGGGCTTTGGCAAGACCGAGGTCGCCCTGCGTGCGGCGTTTAAGTGTGTGGACTCCGGCCGTCAGGTCATGGTGCTCTGTCCCACGACCATTCTGGCCCAGCAGCACTACGAGACCTTCTTTGAGCGCTTTGCCCCGTTTGGCCTCGAGGTCGAGGTGCTCAGCCGCTTCCGCACGCCGGCGCAGCAGAAGCGCGCGCTCAAGGCGTTTGCCGAGGGCACGATCGATGTGCTCATCGGCACGCACCGCTTGCTTTCGGCCGATGTGAACCCCAAGAACTTGGGCCTGGTGATCATCGACGAGGAACAGCGCTTTGGCGTGCAGCACAAGGAGCAGCTCAAGAACCTGCGCGAGCAGATTGACGTGCTCACGCTTTCGGCAACGCCGATTCCGCGAACCATGCAGATGGCCACGAGCGGCGTGCGCGACATGAGCCTGATCACGACGCCGCCGACCGGGCGTCGTCCCGTGATCGTGCACGTGGGGGAGTACGACCCCGACGTGGTGAGTGCGGCGATTCGCCTGGAGGTGGGCCGCGGCGGTCAGGTGTACTACGTGTCCAACCGCGTCAAGACCATCGACGACGCCGCGGCGCGCGTGCACGAGGCCGCGCCCGAGGCGCGCGTGGGCGTGGCGCACGGCAAGATGAGCCCGCGCGAGGTCGAGGACGTGATGATCGAGTTCGCGACCAAAAAGATCGACGTGCTCATTGCCACGACCATCGTGGAGAGCGGCATCGACAACGCGACTGCCAACACGCTGATCATCGAGGATTCGCAACGCTTGGGTCTGGCGCAGCTCTACCAGCTCAAGGGTCGTGTGGGTCGCTCTGCCACGCAGGCCTACGCGTACTTTATGTTCCCGGGCGAGCTGCCGCTCACCGAGGAGGCAACGGCGCGCCTGACCGCACTTTCCGAGTTTCAGGACCTGGGCAGCGGCATGCGCATCGCCATGCGCGACCTGGAGATTCGCGGCGCCGGCTCGCTTATGGGAGCCGAGCAGCACGGCAACCTGTCGAGCGTGGGCTTTGACCTGTTTACGCAGATGCTGGGCCAGGCCGTGGCCGAGGCGCGCGGCGATGATGACGCCGGCGTGGAGGCGGCGAGCGTGGGTATTAACCTGCCGGCCGACTACTTC
The DNA here is from genome assembly GCA_048532905.1 of Collinsella aerofaciens. Lineage (GTDB taxonomy): Bacteria > Actinomycetota > Coriobacteriia > Coriobacteriales > Coriobacteriaceae > Collinsella > Collinsella aerofaciens_CB. The sequence continues at coordinate 13,907 of DBGFTB010000048.1, read as the reverse complement.
TTGTCCGAGGAGTACCTGCCGGCGGTGGACCAGCGCGTGCTCGTGTACCGTAAGCTCGCAGCGGCCGAGGACCTGGAGAGCATCGACGAGGTGCAGGAAGAGACCGAGGCCGCGCATGGCGAGCTGCCGTTGGCGGGACTCAACCTGTTCAATCGCGCGCGCATCCGCATTCGCGGCGAGCGTCTGGGGCTCGAGAGCGTCACGCTCAGTGGCGGTCGCATCACGTTTTTGGGCGTCGACGTGCCTAAGAAGGTGGCCTTTGAGCTTAAGACCCGCTATGGCGCGGTGAACTTCCCCAAGAGCCGCAAGCTGTCGGTACCCTACAAGGCAGGCGCCGGTGCGGGCAGCGGCCTGGGTCGCGGTCTCGACGCCAACGACGGCACCGGCCCGGTGGCCGCGGCGCTCATGCTGCTGCAACAGCTGGGCGCTAGCGACGACGACTAACAAGTAGGGGGCGTGGCGGGATGAAGTTGTCTTTGTCCTGCCACGTTGCAGGTTGATTCCAGCCCCATCGAAAGGAAAGCATGTTCGGGTACATCTATAAGAAAGATGCCGCCATTATCGCGGTTGTCCTGTGTCTTTGTCTGGGCGTGGGCAGTTTCTTCGATTATCAGATCTCGAGCGCGCTGTTCAATATCGGCAGCATGTACGGCCGCTTTATCGAGGCCGCCGGCGAGCTGCCGTTCGAGCTGACGGCGAGCATCGCGGGCGTTATGCTCGTGCGCGCGGTGCGTCCCGACTCCAGGGGGAGCAAATGGCTCGCTGTGCTCGGCATCCTCGTCAACGTTGGCCTGACCGGCTACGAGATCGTTTCGTCCCTGAGGGTTGGCGGCAAACTCATCGCGGCTCAGTTGGTGCTGACGTTTGTGCTGGTCATCGTCGCCAACCTTATCGTCTATCGCCTCACGCGCACGACCGAGCCCGACGAGCTCACACGCTGGGCGTTGATGGTGCTTGCCGTGTGGGTCGCTCAGGCCATCATCCTCAACGTGATCGTCAAGCCGCTGTGGTCGCGCCCGCGCATGCGCGTGATCGAGGTCACGCCGGGGCTCAATTTTCAGCCGTGGTGGGTGATCGGCAATCCCGACAAGTGGACCTATATCGCCGCCGGCGTAATCAAGGACGGCTTTAAGTCGTTCGCGAGCGGGCACACCGCGCATGCGGCGATGGGTCTTATGCTCGCCGGACTTCCCGCGGTGGCCTTTAAGGAAAAGCCCTCGCGCCGTCGGGTGGTCTTTTGGACGGCGGCTGTGGTCGCGGCGCTCGTCGCCTTTGGCCGCATCGTGATCGGAGCGCATTTTTTGAGTGACGTGAGCTGCGGCTTTGCCCTGGTGCTGGCGCTTGAGTGCCTTGCCGCGCGCATTGCCTATCCCAACGGCGTACAATAGCTCCGTTTGAATCATCTGGCCGATACCCGGTAAGAGAGGATTGCCATGCTCGCGTTTAACAACGACTATTCCCACGGCGCACATCCGGCAGTGCTGCAGGCGCTCGTCGACACCAACATGGAGCCGCAGCCCGGCTACGGTACCGATGCGCACACCGAGCGTGCCAAGCAGCTTATCCGCGAGGCCTGTCAGGCCCCCGATGCCGACGTGTTTTTTCTGGTGGGCGGCACGCAGGCCAACGCGACGGTGATCGACATGCTGCTTGCGCCCTACGAGGGCGTCGTTGCCGCCGAGACCGGCCACGTCGCCGGGCACGAGGCGGGCGCTATCGAGTTTGGTGGTCACAAGGTGCTCACTATCCCCGGCTACGAGGGCAAGATGCACGTCGAGGATCTCGAAAACTATTTCCAGGTGTTCTACGAAAACGAGAGCCATGAGCACATGGTGTTCCCGGGCGCCGTGTACGTGAGTCTATCGACCGAGTACGGCACGCTGTATTCCAGGGCCGAGCTCGCGGCGATTCACGCGGTGTGCCAGAAGCGCGAGATTCCGCTATTTGTGGACGGCGCTCGCCTGGCCTATGCACTGGCGGCCGATGAGTGCGACATTACCCTGCCCGAGCTGGCGCAGCTGTGCGACGTGTTCTACATCGGCGGCACCAAGTGCGGCGCGCTCTGCGGCGAGGCTGTGGTGTTCTGCGGCATGCACGCTCCGGCACATCCCATTCCGCGCATTAAGCAGCACGGCGCGCTGTTGGCCAAGGGCCGCCTGACGGGCGTGCAGTTTGAGGCACTCTTTACCGATGGCTTGTATTTTGAGATTGGTCGACAGGCGATCGAAACCGCGCAGACGCTTCGTCGCGTGCTGCACGAGCACGGCTACCGGTTCTTCTTGGAGACGCCGACTAACCAGCAGTTCGTGATTCTGCCCAACGAGGACATGGCGCGCATTCGCGAGCATGCGGCGATCGAGTACTGGGAAAAGTACGACGAGACCCACACGGTGGTGCGCTTTTGCACCAGCTGGGCCACGACGCAGGAGGATATCGACGCGTTGGCGGCGGTTCTGTAGCCTGATGTAATGACGAGGGGCCGCCTTGCGCTTGGGTTTGGCGCAAGGCGGCCTTTGTTTTTGAGGGAGAAGGGTTGTATGACCGAGATGTCCGATCCGACGATTCGTCTGGCGACGCCCGATGATGCGCCGGCGTTGCTTGCCATCTATGAGCCGTATGTGCGCCAGACGGCGATTACCTGCGAATACGAGGTGCCGAGCGTTGAGGAGTTCGCCGGGCGCATCGAGCGCACGCTCAAGCGCTATCCGTATCTGGTGATGGAACTGGACGGGCGTCCGGTAGGCTATGCCTATGTGAGTCCGCTCAACAGCCGCGAGGCATACGACTGGTCGGTCGAGACATCGATCTACCTGGCGCGTGATGTGCGCCACGGCGGGCTGGGCCGCAAGCTGCATGACGCGCTCAAGCAATGCCTGATCGCGATGGGTATCACCAACATGTGCGCCCTCATCGCCGTGCCGCACGACAAGGACGATGAGTACCTGACGCACAACAGCCAGGACTTCCATGCCCATATGGGGTATCGCCTGGTGGGCGCCTTTGACCGCTGCGCCCAAAAGTTCGGCCGCTGGTACGACATGTGCTGGATGGAGTTGGTCCTAGCCGAGCGCGTCCCCAACCAACCCAAACCAACCTGGTTCCCCGACCTCCCCAAACCTACCATTTAGGGACAGGTTTATTTTGGCAGGTTAGCCGATGGGCTCGGTGTATTTGGCACGGTCGGTGCGCTGGATGCGCTTGGAGACATGGAGCGGTCGGCCGTCGGTGTCGTACACGTAGTCGGTGATCAGGATCAGCGCCTGCCCGCGCCCAACGTTGAGCAAAAACGCCTCGTTTTGCGAGGCATAGCACACCTCAAAGGTCTTATGTCCCTGTGCCGGCGCGCGATGGAATTCCTGGCGCAGCGTGGCGTAGAGCGAACCGTTGATATCGCGATCGATGAGTGCTTCGAAGCTCGGTGGTAGATAGGTGGTCTCCAGGCACAGCGGCGCATCGTCCAGATAACGCAGGCGGACAAGTTTGACGAGCTTGCTGCCCACGGCGACATCGAAGAACTTGGCCGCATTGCCCGCGGCCTTGGCAAAGCCCGAATCCACGGTGCGCGTGGTGGGCTTCATGCCCTGGCCTTCGACCTGCTTGGTATAGCTCGAAAACACCAGGTTGTTCTCGTGGAGCGCGGGCGTGTCGGCCACAAAGGCGCCACGCCCGCGCTCGGTGCGCACCAGGCCCTCATCAACGAGCACCTTAAGGGCGTGGCGCACGGTGCTGCGCGACAGCCCCGATTCGTCCATGAGCTCCATCTCGGACGGCAGCTTGTCTCCGCGTGCGTAGATGCCGGCGGCGATGCGGTCGCGAAGCGTACCCGCCAAGCGCTCGTATTGGGCCAGTTTCTTTTTAGACGAAGCGTTCATGCGATCAACCTGTATCTAACTTATATGCGTATCTAATCAAGCATGTATTCAATACAACAACAAAACCGCTGGTAGCTAGCTATCGAAAACCGCATCAGCAAAATTTCTAAAATAAATATAGCATACAACTAGTCGACATAACCAAAACATGTATGTAACTTGTATGCCATCGAGAGCATCAAACGAGAAGAAAGGCTGATGCGCGATGACTACTCAGGAACAGGTTAAGGATGTCGTCTCCCAGGTTTTGGCTGACAAGGCAGACAAGGGCGGCATCAAGCGCGTCGTGTGGATCGGCGCCGGCGGATCCAACGGCGGCAACTATCCTGCCCAGTACTTTATGGAGCACGAGGCCACGCAGGTCGTGAGCTCCAGCTACACCAGCAACGAGTTCGTGCACGCCACCCCGGCCTATGTCAACGAGAACACCCTGGCCGTCGTCGTGTCCATGCGCGGCACCAAGGAGACCATCGTCGCCGCCCAGGTCGCCAAGGACCACGGCGCCAGCACCATCGCCATCTATGTTGACGAGTCCGGTCTCACCGAGGTTTGCGACTACAAGATCCAGTACGACAGCCTGGCCGTCGACGAGTCCTGCATGGGCCGCACCAACTCCGCCGTCGTGACCATGATCGCAATGGAGCTCACGCAGCAGACCGAGGGCTATGCCGAGTACGAGACCGCTATGGCCGCGTTTGACTTGGTCGATCCCATCTATCGCAAGGCCGTCGAGTACACCCGTCCGCTCGCTGCCAAGTGGGCCGAGCAGAACGCCGACAAGCCCTGCATCAACGTGATGGCTCAGGGTCCGCTCTTTGGTGCCGCCTACGTCTTTAGCATCTGCAACGTGCAGGAGATGCTGCAGATCGACTCTTGCACCATCAACACCTGCGACTTCTTCCACGGCCCCTTCGAGATCCTGGACAAGCGCACCTCGCTGTTCCAGCTCATCAGCGTCGGCCGCAGCCGCTGCAACGACGAGCGCGGCATCCGCTTCGTCAACCAGTACGGTGGCGAGCGCGTCTATCAGCTCGACGCCAAGGAGCTCGGCCTCAACGACATCAAGGACAGCGTGAGCGAGTACTTCAACCACCTGATCTTTGCCCCGATCCTCAACAACGTGTATATGCGCGCGCTCTCTGCCGTCACCCACAAGGACTACATGACGCGCCGCTACATGTGGAAGCTTGACTACTAGGAGTATTAGTTCCGCCGTTCTACCGAACGGCGGACCAGCCGACGCTGCGCGCCCGGCATTTGGCCAATCTGCCGTTCAATTTCAAAGGCGCGACCAAAAGGTCAGCGCCTTTTCATTTCACGGCACCTTGGCTCAAATGACGGGCGCTCGCTGATGTTGCCAAAACGTCGGCGTCGCCGTGCTTGTTAAGGGATTGGTGCATTGGGGACAGGTTACTTTACACCAAGTTGGCGCATATGAACCTGACCCCCTTGCACCAATGGGTTGTAGCGGTAGAGCAGATTTTTCCGTTCGGCGATTTGTGTCTTGAAAAATGTATATAACGACTATAACGTAGTGTGAAACATATTGGAAACAATACCGAGGAGGCTGCGTTGAAGAAAAGCAATCTGGGCTATGTGCTGGTGCTGATCGCCGCGCTTATGTGGGGCAGCATCGGAATCTTTGTAAACGGCATTGCGGCCATGGGCGTTTCGTCCCAGAGCATGGCTGCCTTTCGCTTGTTGGTCGGAGCGCTTGTCTTGGCGCCGGTCCTGATGTTTATGGGCTGCCGTCCGGGTGAGGGGTCTACCGTGGCTCAGGGTCCCCTGGCGCTATTCAAGGCAAGCCCCAAAGAGCTCGTCCCCTGCGCACTTGTCGGTATCGTCGGCTTGGCCGTCGCCAACACCTGCTATTACGAGTGCATGGGCGAGGTGGGCATGTCCACGGCCTCGGTGCTGCTCTACACCTCGCCGGTGTTTGGCGTCATGCTCGGCCGCGTGCTTTATCGCGAGGACGTGACCCCCAACAAGCTCGTTGCCATTGTCTTTAACATCGTTGGCTGCGTGCTTGCGGTGACCAATGGCGACCTTTCCGGTTTTCATTTTTCGGTTTGGGGCGTCACGTCGGGCGTGATTGCAGGCTTTTGCGGTGCGTCGCTTGCGGTGTTTAGCCGGATAGCAACCAAGACGGTCCACCCGCTGGCTGTCACGTTTTGGGGCTTTGTTTTTGGCGGTGCGGTTATGGCAGCTATCGCGGCTCCGTGGCCGGATGTCGCCGCGGCAATGTCGCCACAGCTGCTGTTGTTGTTCCTTGGCTTTGGACTCATCCCCACAGCCGTGGCCTACATCTTATATATGCAGGGTCTGTCCATGGGGCTCGAGACATCGAAAGTTCCCGTCGTAATGTCTTTCGAGACGGTCGTCACCGTACTGGTGGGCATTGGTGTCTATGCCGAGCCCGCCGGCGCGATCAAGGTCCTGGGCATCGTGCTGGTGCTCGCGTCCATCCTGATCATGAACACCGATTTCTCCAAGCTGCGCAACAGTGCCTTTGTCGGCCATATCGTTGAGAGCATGACCTTTAAGCCCAACGCGTGGTGGACGGAGAAATCGCAGGACATGGATCTGTTCCGCGAGCGCACCGGCATCGCGCTGGAGCCCACCGTGCAGGAAAGCCCCTGGTACTTTGTGCGATAGAGGATTGCGCGCAGGGTCTGACCTCGGGTTATCCAGCCAGCGCCGGCCAACCCAGCCCCAACGTTTCAAGTACGTTAAACCCGTCAACGGTCGATTTTCATCCGCGAACGGTCTTTATACTAATTAGCAATATCCGCAACGTATAAGACGTTATAATGACCATAACGAAAAGGAGGAGGCAAGATGAATCAGATCATTCTCGCATCTCATGGCGGCCTGGCCGCAGGCGCCAAAGACACGCTCGAGATGGTTCTCGGCGACGTGTCGAACGTCCACGTCGTGTCACTTGCTCGTGACGACAAGGAGCCCATCACCAATAAGGTGGACGCCATGATCGCCACGTTCAACGCGGACGACACCGTCTATGTGCTGACCGATATGCTCGGCAGCTCGGTCAACAACAACATGGTCGAGCTTTCCAAGAACGGCACGAAGTTCACGGTTGTCAGTGGTTTCAACATCCCGCTGGCGCTCACGCTCGCTATGAGCCCCGTCCCCGTCGAGGGCGCCGAGCTCGCGGCCCTCATCAACGAGGCCCGCAACGGTCTGACCAACCCCAACGCACCGGCCCAGCCCGCCGCGGCTCCCGCCAAGAAGGCCAAGGCGTCCCGTCACAGCTCCGGTCCCGCCAAGATCGTCCTCGCACGTCTTGACTACCGTCTGCTGCACGGCCAGGTCGTCTTTACCTGGACCACCAAGGTTCAGGCCGAGCGCATCATCGTCGTCGACAACGCTGCCGCCAACGATGACATCAAGAAGGGCGCTCTTAAGCTGGCCAAGCCCCAGGGCGTGCGCCTGAACGTCTTCACCGTCGAGCGTGCCCTCGCCAAGATGGACAAGCTCAACACCCTCGGCGAGCGCGTCATGTTCGTCTTTGGCAACACGGCCGAGATGCTGCAGTTCTGCCAGGGCTACAAGCTCGACGCCATCAACTTGGGCGCCACCGCCAACCACGACGGTGCCGATCAGGTCGGCGGCAAGGACAGCTCCGTCTTCCTCGACGCCACCCAGAAGGCCGACGTTAACCAGCTGCTCGACATGGGCATCAAGCTCTATGTCCAGCAGACCCCTACGTATCAGAGCGTCGACATCGACGCCAAGCTGTAATCAACCAGGCTTTTGCCTGACTGAAAGGAGAAGGGTATGAATACGTTCATCAGTGCGGTGCTCGTCGGCCTCGTCGGCGTGTTCTGCATGTGGGACTCCCGCCTGCTCGGTCGTCTTAACTTCGAGCAGCCCCTCGTTGGCGCTACGCTCGTCGGTCTGCTGCTGGGCGATGTGCCCACCGGCCTTGCCGTCGGTGCCGCCGTCGAGCTCGTGTCCATGGGCCTGGTGCAGGTCGGCGCCGCCGTTCCGCCCGATATGGTCCTGGGCGGCATCGTGGCCGCTGCCTTTGCGTGCCTGACCGATGCTTCCGCCGAGACCGCCATGACGATCGCCATCCCGGTCGCCGTCCTGGGTCAGCTCCTCGGCATCGTGTTCCGTTCCATCATCGCCGCCCTCACCCATGTGGCAGATAGCGCGATCGATAACGGTAACTTCAAGACCGCCTACCGTATGCACATCTGCGCCGGCTCCGGTCTGTACGCCATCATGTACTTCCTGCCGATCTTCCTCGCCGTCTTTGTTGGCACCGACCTGGTTCAGGCCATCGTCAACATGGTTCCCGAGTGGCTGTCCACTGGTCTTAACGTTTCGACCAAGATCATGACTGCCTACGGCTTGGCCCTGCTGCTCACCATGATGATCAAGAAGGGTATGACTCCGTTCCTGTTCATCGGTTTCCTGCTCGCCGCTTACCTCAACCTGTCCGTCATCGCGGTCGCTCTGATCGGTGTGTGCCTGGCTGTCGTCTTCATGGGCTTCAAGTTCAACGGTTCCCATGCAGCCGCCGGTGTCGATTCCGACTACGATCCGCTCGAAGACGACGAAGACTAAGGAGGAACACACTATGGCAACCGCAACCAAGGACGTGTCCCTGAACAAGAAGGTCAGCCAGTTCTTCTGGCGCTCCTGGGCCATCCAGGCCTCTTGGAACTACGAGCGTCAGATGAACATGGGCTTCCTCTACGGCATGGTTCCCACGCTCGACCGCCTCTATCCGGACGAGTCCGACCCCAAGCAGCTCGCTGCTAAGAAAGAGGCTTACCACCGTCACATGGCGTTCTACAACTGCACCCCGCAGACGAGCGCCTTTATCCTGGGCCTCACCGCCTCCATGGAGGAGGAGTACGCCAAGGATCCCGAGAACTTCGATCCCGATTCGATCAACGCGGTCAAGACCTCCCTCATGGGTCCGCTTTCCGGCATCGGTGACTCCTTCTTCCAGGGTACCATCCGCGTTATCGCTTTTGGCCTGGGCGTTCAGCTGGCTCAGCAGGGCTCCATCATGGGCCCGATCCTGGCCATGCTCATCTCCATCGTCCCCTCTGTGCTGATCACTTGGTTCGCAGCCAAGATGGGCTATCAGGGCGGCCACGAGTACCTGAGCAAGCTTCAGGGCGGCGACCTCATGGAGAAGCTCATGTATGTCTGCGGCATCGTGGGCCTTATGTCCGTGGGCGGCATGATCGCTACGCTGATCGGCGCCACCACCCCGCTGCAGTTCGCTGAGGGCACCGTTGTTATCCAGGACATCCTGGACGGCATGATGCCCCAGATGATCTCCCTCGGCCTCACCGGCCTTATGTACTGGCTCATCAAGAAGAACGTCAACACCGGTTGGCTTCTCGCGATCGCCATCGTGGGCGGCATCGCCCTCTCCGCGGCCGGCATTCTGGCCTAGTCGCGACCAAGCGCCTAACCGCTTTCCCCCGGGGGCCTGCCTGGCATCCCATACCCCAGGCAGGCTTCCATCCCCAAAATGCGACAATGGGACAGTCCCCTTGTCGCATCCTCAACGGACCGGCGACTCGGTCCAAACCACGGTAACCCTGCGAGCGCCCGGCAATGTGGCGCCGCAAAAATCGAAAGGAATGTGTCAGATGTACGAGATCGACCTTAACCTCCCTAAGCAGATCGTCGCTGACGTCCTGTCCAACCACGAGATCCACAGTGTCGCCTTCGTCGGCTGCGGTGCTTCCATGTCCGACCTGTACCCCGCCAAGTACTTCCTGGCCAACAACACGGACAAGCTGAACGTTCAGATCTTCACCGCTAACGAGTTCAACTACGACACGCCTTCCTGGGTCAACGAGCACACCTTCGTGATCACCTGCTCCCTCGGTGGCTCCACGCCCGAGACCGTCGAGGCCAACAAGACCGCCAAGAAGCACAACTGCCCGGTCGTCTCCCTCACCAACAAGGCTGGCTCTGCTCTGACCGTCGACGCCGACCACGTCATCGTTCACGGCTTTCACGCCAACTTCGCTGCCAAGTGCGAGAAGCCCGGCTATGCCATCGCTCTTGCTCTCGAGATCCTTCAGCAGACCGAGGGCTATGACAAGTACGACGACATGATCACCGGCCTCACCAACGTCTTCGATCTCTGCGAGAACGCTGCTCAGTCCTGCAAGAAGCTCGCCAAGAAGTTCGCTGAGGACTTCAAGGACGACAAGATGATTTACTTCATGGCCTCTGGTGCCTCCGAGAAGATGGCTTACTCTCACGCCGCCTTCCTGTTCACCGAGATGCAGTGGATCGACGCCGCCGCCTACAACACCGGCGAGTACTTCCACGGCCCGTTCGAGGTTTCCACCGAGGGTAAGCCCTACGTCTTCTTCATGTCCGATGGCGCTACCCGTCCGATGGACGCCCGCGCCCTCACCTTCCTTGAGCGCATGGGCGCCAAGGTCGCTCTGATCGACTCCAAGGACTACGGCCTGGCTGACGCCGTGCCCGCGAGCGTCGTCACCTACTTCAACCCGCTGCTGCACCTCGCCGTTATGCGCGAGTACGGCAACCAGATCGCCGAGGCCCGTCAGCACCCGCTGACCATGCGTCGCTACATGTGGAAGCTTTCCTACTAATCACAAGTAAGTAGACCTTACGGGTTGATTGAGAGGGGATGGGGTTTGCGCCCCGTCCCCTTTTTTGCTATCGAAAGGAGATACGTATGATCAAGGCAGTGCTGTTTGACATGGACGGCGTGCTGGTCGATACCGAGTGGTTCTACAACCGTCGTCGCGTGGCGTTTATGGAAGAGAAGGGCTTTCACTTTGACGAGATCCCCGATCTTTCGGGGTCTAACGAGCCCGCCATTTGGAAGTCGCTGGTACCTGACGATGTTGAGCTGCGCGAGCGCCTGCGCGTGGAGTACAAGCAGGTCTACAGCCCAGACCATCCCGTTCCGTATGCCGAGCTGCTCAACGAGCAGACGGAGCCGGTGATGCGCAAGCTGCACGAGCGCGGCGTGAAGTGCGCCATCGCAAGCTCGTCCTATCGCGAGCTCATTGACGAGCTGGTGGGGATTGCCGGTATCGCCGACGTGCTGGACTACACCATCAGCGGTCACGAGTGCAGTGCGTTTAAGCCCGACCCCGAGATCTACCTGCGTGCCATGGAGGCGCTGGGTGTGGAGCCTACCGAGTGCCTGGTTATCGAGGACTCGCCTTTGGGCATCGAGGCTGGCAAACGTTCCGGCGCCCGCGTCCTGGCACTGCGCCCGCACGAGGGCGTCAACCTCGATCAATCGCGAGCCGATGCCGTTATTGATAATCTGACCGACATTTTGGCCGCTTTGTAGTGTCAATCCGCCGCGAGAAGCACGGGTTCAAACGTTTTTTGCGGTGGACTGGCTCAATTTGGTTTCGATTTTGATCCGTTTGGCTTCGATTCGGACTAAGTGAGTAGACTTTTTGGTGCAGGACGAGCACAAAGCGCATCTGCTCTAGTAAAACCGCAGGTCACAGGGGTGGCGGTTTTGGGTGTGCTCTGCAGGTCGCGTAAAGTCTACTCACTTGTAATTTGGGCCTTTGGTCGTGGGGTTGCTGGTCCCGCTTTGGTTGTCGAGAGAGGGTGAATTGAAGCGCCCCCGCACGCTCCATGCTACAATCGCGGACATACCCCACAACTACATCTGCCTTCGAAAGGAGCCTGCGTGGCGAACGCCATCGATCAGCTCACGGACCGAGTGCTCGTACTCGGCCGCCTCACCATCGTCCGCCGCGCTATTACTGCCGTGGCGGTCACGATTTCCGCCGTTCTCCAGACATTCCTGATCCAGGCGTTCATTCAGCCCGCCGACTTGCTTCCGAGCGGCCTCACCGGCGTTGCGGTCCTGCTCGATCGCGTTACCTCGCTGGGCGGCGTTCACATCGACATCTCGCTCGGCATGCTTGCGCTCAACATTCCCGTGGCGCTCCTATGCTGGAGCGGCATTAGCAAGCGCTTCGTCATCTTCTCGATGATGCAGGTCGTGCTCTCGTCGCTGTTCCTCAACGTCTTTCACTTCGCTCCATTTTTGGGCGACAAGATTATGCTCATCATTTTTGGCGGCGTGGTCTCGGGTCTGGGCGCTGCCATCGCGCTAAAGTCCGGCGCATCTACCGGTGGCACCGACTTTATCGCGCTGTGGGTCTCCAACCACACGGGCAAGACCATCTGGGGCGTTATCTTTGGTTTCAATTGCTTTATCCTGGCGATCTTTGGCTTTATGTTTGGCTGGGACAACGCGGCGTACTCCATCGTGTTCCAGTTTATTTCGACCAAGACCATCGACAGTTTCTATCGTCGCTACGACCGCGTGACGCTGCAGATTACGACGTGCAAGGCAGACGAGGTCATGACTGCCTACGTAAACCATTTTCAGCACGGCATTAGCTGCGCCGAGGTCGTCGGCGGATACAGCCGCGAAAAGATGTACCTGCTGAACACCGTTGTTTCGACCTACGAGAGCCAGGACATTATCAAGTTGGTGTGCGACGTTGATCCCGGCGCCGTGATCAACGTGTTCCACACGCTCAACTTTGTGGGCGGCTGGTGGGGCGGTCATGTCGACGAGCCCATGCCCACGGCCGTTCCCGATCCCGACAAGCCCGCACGCATGGCCAGCAGGCAGGCGCGCCTCAGCGAACAGGACAGCCTGCAGCAGGATGACGGCAAGTAGGGTATTGGCATTTTGCCGGTCCTGCGCAACCCATCCGAACGAGCCCCCCGAAAGCCCCGTTGCTTTCGAGGGCTCTCGTTTGCCCAGATAAAACCTACCAAAATGAAGCTGTCGCTTTTTGGTAGGGAGGGTGTATCGTTTTATCATTATGAGGTAATATAAAACTAGACGTTATATACGTATTAGTTATTTCGATATTTCGATAAGAGCGATTAGATATGCCTGCGCCCAAAAATGCACCGCTTTACCAGCAGATTTACGACGAAATCAAGGATGCGATCGAGAAAGGTGTTTATGCACCCAAGGAACGTATTCCGTCCGAGCTTGAGCTAGCCGAGCAGTACGACGTGAGCCGCATTACGGTGCGCCGCGCTGTCGAGGAGCTGTGCTCCGATGGCTACTTGGTTAAGCAGCAGGGCCGTGGCACCTTTGTCTCCACGCCGCACATCAACCGTCAGTTTCACGCCTCGACGCTGCAGACGTTTACCGCGCTGTGTGCCGGCAACGGCATGAAGGCCGGTGCGCACGTGATCGATCGCCAGATCGTTCCGGCGCGCCAAAACGAGATGGAGTTCTTTGGCCTGCAGAAGGATGCGCTGCTGCTGCATATCAAGCGCGTGCGTACGGCCGACGGCGAGCCCATCTTTGAGGAGAACATCTTTGTGCCGTTTGATGCCTACCGCGAGCTGTTGACGGCCGATCTTGAGGACAAGTCGATTTTTGCCGAGGTCGAGCGTGTTGGCGGAACGCCGATTGTCTCGGTTGGCTACCGCACGGTCGAGGCCGTTCGTGCCAATACCGAGCAGGCGGCCGAGCTGGGCATTGCTCCGCACGATCCGCTGCTCAACCTGCGTGCCGGCTTCACGGGCCCCAATGGCGAGCCGGTCCTGATGGGTAAGCAGTACTACGTGGGCAGCCGCTACGTCATGGTGATGTAGGGTTGGTTCCGCCGTTCTGACGAACGGCGGACCGGCCGACGCTGCGCCTTTGGTTACGCGGTTTTACCAAACCGCGTAACGGCTCGACGCTGCAAGCCCGCCAGAGCGGCAATCTGCCTTTCAACTTCGGCGGCATGATCAGAAGTTTTGTTCCGCCGTTCTGACGAACGACGGACCTGTCGACGCTGCAAACGCCCCTAGGCGGCAATCTGACGTTCAATCGTCGGTCGCGTACCGAAGTACGCTTCCCTCCTCTTTCACGTCACCTTGCTCGCTTAGGGGCGTTTTCGCTCATATGACCCAATCCGCTGTCAAGAGCCACAATGGCCCCGCCGACCGCTTGCAATCGGTCGGCGGGGCCTGCCGTTGAACCCGTCCCGGTCCGCCCCCGGCATG
>DBGFTB010000047.1:0-45650 GCA_048532905.1 Collinsella aerofaciens | reverse complement strand
GAGGCGTCAGCAGGTCAGTGGGTCATCGTCCCGGCATTCAGCATCAGGGTAGCGCTGCGACGCGGAAATCGCGCGCCGTTGCCGCGCCCCGCAGTGCCCGCTTCCCCCGAGAACAATTATCAGTGCAGGTAGACGGCTTGCGAATTTAACAAAAACCGGTGCATAGTCGAGCATCCCGGGCTAAACGTAGTAAATGGGCATAGTTTTGATATGTCACTCATACAGTCACAGCGAAAATGAGCCCAAAAGATGAAAAAACGCCCGTCGGCGGTGATGCCGGCGGGCGATGCTGTGTGATATGTCGCGTTGTGGGCTTAGTGCCTCATAAAGTGGTACTCGATCACATTGCTGTAGGGGTGACCCGGGCCCACAATGCCCTGCGGGAACAGCGGCTGGTGCGGCGTGTCGGGGTACATCTCGGCCTCGAGGGCAAAGCCGGCGCCCCAGCCATAGTTAGCATCGTCCTTGGCGTGTTCGTCGCCCAGCCAGTTGCCGGTGTAGAGCTGAACGCCCGGGGCAGTGGTGTAATAGTCCAGCTCACGGCCGGTCCACATCTCCTCGACGTGCAGGGCGCGGCGCAGGTTGCGGCCGTACTGATATCCATCGATGCACAGGCAGTGATCGTAGCCGCGCGCCTGCTTGATTTGCGGATCGTCGGCCTCCATGCCAGGCGCGACGGGGCGCAGCTCGCGAAAGTCAAACGGTGTTCCCTCGACCGGAGCGATTTCGCCGGTGGGAATGTTCTGGTCATCAATGGGCAGGTAGTGGGCGGCGTTGGCGACAAAGAAATGTTCGCAGTCCATGCCGGCGTTATGGCCGGCAAGGTTAAAGTATGTGTGGTTGGTCATGGACACGTAGGTGGCGCGGTCGCTCTCGCAACCATACTCGATGCGGAAGACACCGGTGCGCGTAACGGTAAACACAGCCGTAAAGGTGCGGTTGCCGGGAAGGCCCAGTTCGCCATCCTCAAGCGAGGTGGTCATGCGCACGGCGTTATGGGCCTCGTCGAGCTCAACGTCCCACACGCGTTTATGCAGACCGTGCTCAAGATCGCTGTGCAGGTTGTTGGCGCCCTCGTTGGCGGGCATATGCCAGTCCGTGCCGGCGATGGTGATCGTGGCGCCCGCGGTGCGGTTTGCCACGGGGCCGATGGTCGCGCCAAAGCAGGCGGGGTTGTCAAAGTAATCCTCGAGCTTATCGAAGCCCAGCACCACATCGCGCACGTTGCCGGGAATGTCGGGCACGTCGACACCAAGCACGGTGGCGCCATAGTCCATAATGCGAACGCAGATCTCGGGCCCGTTGAGGGTGTAACGATGAACGGGGGTACCGCACGGCGCGGTGCCGAAAAGCTCGGAAGTGATCATTTGGTTCCTAACATCGAGGTATTTCCGACAAACTGTAGCGCGAACAGGCGAGATTATCACTACACCCCACTAAAGCAGGGGGTATTTTTCTCAAAAAAGTGATGATTGGAGCTGTGCGGGCGTTCATTTTTGACGCGCACGGGTCTGATACAATTTGTTCGTTACTGTTTGAATGATATGCACGCATAGAACGGCGAGGATTCATCGTGATTAAGGCAGAGCGACAGGATAGGGTTCGCCAGCTGCTTGATGAGCAGGGCACGGTTTCGGTTAAGGAGATTTCGGATGCGTTAGGTGTCTCGGACATGACGATCCGTCGCGACCTTGAGGAGCTTGCGAGCCTAGGCGAGATCGAGCGCGTGCACGGCGGAGCCCGCAGTGCACAGGGCCGTCCCCACGCTATGCTGCGCCATGAGTACTCACACAGCGAAAAGCGCACCAAGCATGCCGAGGAAAAGCTGCAGATTGCGCGCCGTGCTGTGGAGCTTATCGAGGAAGGCTCGACCATCTTTTTGGGCACGGGCACCACGGTTGAGCAGATGGCCTCGATGCTGCCGGCGTTTCGCCTGCGCATTGTGACCAATTCGCTTTCGGTGTTTAACCTGCTCGAGGCGCGCGAAGACTGCGACCTGTGCCTCGTGGGCGGTATGTACCGTCGCCGCACCGCCGCTTTTGTGGGGCCAACGGCCGAGGATACTCTGCGTGCGTTGGGTATCGATGCGGCGTTTATCGGCGCCAACGGCATTCTGGATGGCGACGTGTCTACGTCTAATATGGATGAGGGTCGTATCCAGCAGCTCGCCTTTAGCAAGGCCGACTCGCGCTACCTCATCGCCGACTCCAGCAAGATCGGCAAGCGCGACTTCTACACCTTCTGCCGCTTGGACAATTTGGACGCCGTGGTGTGCGAGCCGGGTATCGCCGCCGAGGATCGTGTCGCCATCGAGGAACACACGCAGGTCATCTGCTAACTAACGCTGCAGGCGATACTTCTGCCCCCCCGCCGGCGCGGGGATTACCGCTTCACGTTGACGCGCAAATAATTTTGGGCAACAAGGATGAGGCTATTCTGGGATATGACTAGACTCCGTATTTCGTCTTTATGTCCCTTGAGAATGAATCGTAGTCTTCATAGAGCTCCTCTCTGCTTTCATCCTCGGCGTGGTTTATACGTTCAAGGAGCTTATCCTTTGGAGCCTCTTTTGTTATTGCGGCCTCGCTATCGGGTATTGTGGATTGCAAGAATAGTTCTAGAGCATGGACGTCTTTGAGTATGTAGCCCGTCGAACGACCCGCTCCTGTTTTTTCGATTGCGCTGCAACTAACAAGCTGGCCGAGGGTTCGTTTAACGGTTACCTCGCTGATATCGGGGCAGCTGGACCGGATGTCGGATTTCTTAATGACGCCGGGTCTCTGTTGAAATAGAACAGCGATGCGCGCTTGCTTCGACATGGGTCGAGTGCTTGATTCAATTAAGGTACGCTGCTCGAGCTGTCGGTAGGCGGCCAGGGTTGTTCCGAGCATGAAACGGATAAAGGGTACTTCGGTGTTTTGATTTTCATTCCATCCAGTGGAGCTTGCAGCGAGGGCGTTGTAGTAAAGCGCTTTGTTGTCTTCAATAAGTCGCTCGATGCTGATGTAACGCGCAACGTCGTATCCAGTCTTTTCGAGCAGCAGCGTTGTAAGGAGCCGACTCATCCTGCCATTGCCATCGTTGAAGGGATGAATGCTAACAAAATCGAAGATAAAGCGGAGCGATATAAGGAGGGGATCGCAAACTTGGCGAGATAAAGCATCGTTGAGGGACTGGCAGGCTTCTTTAATAAGTCCCGGGGTTGCTAGAGCCGAAGGGGGCCTAAAGCGCACAAATCGATTACCTTGATCGTCAATGGAGACGATTTCGTTATCGCCATCTTTCCAATGGCCTCCATACGAGATTGCCGTGTGCGCCATGAGGTCACGATGCAACTGCAGAATGACCGATGGCGTTACGGGAATGGAATCGTGTTGCTCGTGAATAAGCGACAGCACATCTCGGTATCCAGCGATTTCTTCCTCTGCACGGGAGCTTGGCTTGGCGGAATACGCCATGATCGCTTTGAGTCTTTTTTGGGTGGTAACAATTCCTTCAAGTCCGTTGGAGGATCGGGTGCTTTGGATCTTAGCCTCCTCCATTAGGGACGATAGAAGCTCGGGTTTGACTTGACTCAGAGCAAGCTGACGGCCTTTATGCTCGCGTATCGAGAGGAGGAGGTTGGTGATTGGAGTTGCTTCGAGTTCCGCTGGGACTGTGGTGTAATCGAACTGGCGCATGCGGCTCCTTTCGGTATCACGAACATACTTTCGAAATCATAATACCATTAAATGATACCGAAAGTATGTTCGTGATACCGAAAACTAGAAACCATGCTTCATAACTGCTTGGAAAGTTCGGATTTGACTATCTTATTGTCTTGATCTGTAACAGGTAGACGGTCGAAAGTGGGCTACGTGTTGCAGATTGAGATATTTCTGCTCGGGCGTTCTGTTTGTCTTGATCTGTAACAGCTAGGGCCGAAAATCCCTGCTAGATGTTACAGATCGAGACGAATGATCCGCTCGGGCCCACCAAAACAAAAAAGCCGCATGCGAACCCGTGGAGGGATTCGCATGCGGCCGACAGGGGGTATGCGGCGGAAACTAGGCCATGAGCAGGCCGGTCTCCGCGACGTTCTTGTACCAGTACGCGCTTGCCTTGGGATAGCGCTTCTGGGTCTCAAAGTCGATGTAGAACAGGCCGTAGCGCTTGTTATAGCCGTTGGTCCAGGAGAACTGGTCCTGCAGCGACCACACAAAGTAACCGTCGACGTTTACGCCGCCGTCGATTGCCTTGAGGATCCATGCGAGATGCTGACGCATATAGTCGATGCGAGGAGCGTCGTCGATAAAGCCGTCCTCAAAGTCGTCCTTATAGCCCATGCCGTTCTCGGTGATGTAGATCTTTTTGTAGTTGGGGTAATCGTTCTTAATGCGGAGCAGTAGGTCGTACAGGCCCTCGGGATAGATAATCCAGTCCCAATCGGTGGTGGGTACGCCTTCGCGCACGCATGACTCGCCCACGCCCTTGAGGAACCAGCGCGAGGAGCCCTTGTCGCCAGTGCCATTGTGGTTGATGTCGTTTTCGCCCTCGGCGGCGCGCAGGAACTGGCACTTGTAGGTGTTGACGCCCAGGCAATCGTTGTAGGGGAGCGCGGCGGTCAGCGCGGCGATGTCCTCGTCACGAACGTCGAGCTCGCCGCCGGCGATATGGGCAAGCTTGGTCGCAGCCTCCATGGTGTCGGCTGCATAGTGGCCACGGAAGGTGGCGTCGAGTACCCAGCGGTTGTTGATGACGTCGGCCATGCGGGCGGCCTCGCAGTCGGCAGCGCTGTTGGGATCGAGGGGATACTTGGGCTCTAGGTTCTGGACAATGCCGATCTCGCCCTCAAAGCCGCCCTCATGGAAGGCGACGACGGCCTTGGCGTGGGCCACCATCATGTTGTGCATGAGCTGGAAAGCCTTGTCCAGGCGATACTTCTCGCCGTGCGGCCAGTTGCCGACGATAAAGCTGCCCTCGGCGGTCGCGGGAATCTCGTTAAAGGTAAACCAGTGCTTGACCTCGGTGAACTCGGCAAAGCAGAACTTGGCGTACTCGACAAAGGCGTCGATCGTCGTGCGCGTTAGGAAACCCTCGCCGCCGTTCTGGTAAAAGGCCTCGGGCGTATCGAAGTGATCGAGCGTGACATAGGGGATAACGCCAGCTTTGTTGCAGGTGGCGAAAAGCTCGTGATAGAAAGCGACGCCCTCGGGGTTAATCTCGCCGGTGCCATTGGGGAAGATGCGGCTCCAAGCGATGGAGACACGGATACCGTTGATGCCGAAGCGCTGGCACAGGTCGATATCGACCGGGTACTTGTTGTAGAAATCGCTTGCGGGGTCGGGGGAGAAGCGACCCTGAGCAGCCAGGAAATCGTCCCAGGGCACTTTGCCCTTGCCGTGCGTACGGGTCTCGCCCTCAACCTGGTAAGCAGCGGTGGCACCGCCAAACACAAAGCCGTCGGGGAACTGCATGGGGTTGGTCATGAGTCATCCTTTCTGTGGGATACGAATAGGGAGAGGTGCCCGAACTGGGGATCCGGGCACCAACAGAGGGAGGAACTAGTCGAGGTTCTCGCGGAGCCACTTGATGGCGCCAGCGGGGTCGCGGGTGAGGTCGATATATTCCTTACCGCGGGGAGCGAGCAGCTTAATGCCCAGACGATCGGTGTCGGCCTTCATGTCGTTGTAGTAGCTACGAACCTGCGGGGCGAGCACGATGACGTCGTACTGATCCATGATGGCAGTGTGCTGGCCATAAGCGCCTGCGGAGGAAGCGATGTTCTCTCCGGTCTGCGCAGCACCTTCCTTGATGGCGTTGGCAAGCATGGCAGAGGTGCCGGCGCCGGCGCACAGGACGAGGACCTTCAGGCCATCGACGTCCTTCTTAGCGGATGCGTCGGCGGCAGGCTTGGGCTGATCGGCGACAGGCTTGCTGTCGGCGGCAGCGGCGGTCGTCTCGACGGAAGCGGCGGTCGTCTCGACGGAAGCGGTAGTCTGCTCGACAGCGGGCGCAGAGGCGTTGGCGGCGATGGCAGCGGCACCATTGGACTCGAGACCCAGCTCGGCGGCGCGCTCGGCCTCCTGGTCGCAGAGCAGCTTATCGTACGCCTTCAAGAACGGCAGGTAGATGATGGCGTCCAGCAAGATGATGATTGCGACAAACACCAGGGCGATAAGCTGGAAGTTCGTGGTGATGAAGATGCCGATGGGGGCAGGGGTAGCCCAAGGCACCACGAAGGAGAAGCCGTTCATGCCCACGTTGTCGATAAAGAACTTGGCAACACTCACGTTGACGCAGCCGGCGGCAACAAAGGGGATGAGCATGTAGGGGTTAAGGATCATCGGCGCGCCAAAGAGCAGCGGTTCGTTGACGGCGAAGGCAACAGGAACAATCGAGGCCTTACCGACGGCTTTGAGCTGCTTGGACTTCATAAAGAGAATCAGCAGAAGCGGCACGATGAACGTGGCGCCGGTGCCGCCGAACTCACCCACGAGCGACATGTTAAAGGTGAGGGAGTGGGCGGGGTGACCACCGGCCAGCAGAACCTGCAGGTTCTCGGCCTGGTTGGCAAGACGGATGGGGTCGATGCCCGGCTGGACGATCGAGGGGCCGTGGACGCCGATGAACCAGAAGAACGCGGTGGCTGCCTGGATAAGGATAAGGCCAGGATAGGTTTCTGCAGCGGTAAAGAGCGGGGAGAGCAGTTTGATAAGCAGCTCGGAGAACGGAACGCCCATGAGGTTGCGCACGACGACATCGATGATGCCGCAGATAATGACGGCGCCGCCAAAGGGGATGATGTCGCGGAAGTTCTGAGCGATGGCGCCCGGGACCTCCTTGGGCAGCTTAATGGTCAGATCGCGCGAGACGCAGAATTTGTAGACCCAAACGGTAATGAACGCGGCGATATAGGCGGAGAACAGACCGCGCGTGCCCATGCTGGTGCAATCGAAGACCGAAAGCTCGGAGCCGTTGAACTTGGTGGTGAACTGCGTAACAGCGAGCAGCAGCATGCTGCACTGGGCGGCAACCATGGTGGAGCCGTCGTTGAGCACCTTGCCGGCGGGCATGCGACGGTTCATGGACGCCGTGAAGTTCTTGGCAGTGGTGCCGGCAACCATGATGCCCATGACGCCCATGGTGAAGTTGTACAGCTTGTTGCACCAGTCGATGAGCGGCTGGGGCAGCGTGATGCCAACTACGCCAGGAAGGGTGGCGATCAACAGAAAGATCGAAGAGGTGAGGACGATGGGCATGCACCCAAGGAATCCGTCCTTAATGGCCTGGAGGTAGACGTTCCTCGAGATCTTCTCAAAGAACGGTTGATGCTTCTCGAGCATCTTTACGATGGCGTCCATAGAGCTCCTTTGCTACTTGATGCGCGATGCATGTGGATGGAACTGGTCGTCGATGGATGGTCAGGACTGCCCGGAAACCTTCCTGCTTAAGGAAGGCATTGCGAAATGACAACGTTGTCATTTCGTTAATGACAACGTAAGACATTTTTGGAAGAGCAACAAGGATATACGGGTGAGTGGTCGATATTGTCCGGTAAACGGTTGATTTATCAGTCAGGCAGGTAGTGTATGCTAGAACGCAAAAAACCAAGCGATGCAAGACCGACTGGAGAAGTAGTGGCAACGATGGACAAGAAAAATGTCTCAATGAATGATGTGGCAGTTGCCGCGGGTGTTTCTCTCAAGACGGTTTCGCGTGTGATCAACGAGCCCGGTAGCGTGCGAGAGTCGACACGCGATAAGGTTCATTCCGCAATGGAAGCGCTCGGGTTTCGAACCAACTTTGCCGCGCGTTCGCTCAAGTTGGGCCGTTACGGGTGCATCGGCGTGGTGCTGTTCCACTTGTCGGGCGGTGCCGTGGACATGATTGACGGTATCGCAGATGCCGCCGAAGAACACGGCTTTGCGCTCACGATGATCAAAAAGCGGGCGGGGGAGAAGATGACCCTTGCCGAAGCGGCACGTAGGATGTCGCAGCTGCCTGTTGATGGCATGATCTTCAACCTGCGTCAGATGGTCGATGACTTTGATACCTTTGAGGCACCGAAAGACCTCAAGACGGTGATTATCACGCCGATGGAGCATCCTACCTGCTCTACCGTTAGTGACGATCAAGAGGGTGGTGCGCGCATGGCGTGCGAGTACTTCTTAAATCGCGGGCACAAGAACGTGTACTTCGTCTCTGGTAAGAAAGAGGCGCTGTCGAGCCAGTGTCGTATGAAAGGTTGGCGTGCGGCACTCGAGGCGCATGGCATTGAACCGCCCGAGCCTCTGCAAGGCGATTGGAATGCGGATAGTGGCTATGCCGCGGGCCTTGTGCTTGCCGATAAGCCCGATTGCACGGCGGTCCTCGCCGCTAACGACTGCATGGCAAACGGCGTGATGATGGCTCTACGTGACAAAGGGCTCAGTGTGCCCGACGACGTGTCCGTGATCGGCTTCGACGATGAGCTCTACAAGACGATTCCCAACTCGATTCTGACGTCGGTGAAGTTCCGTCACCGCGAGCTGGGCGTCCGTGCGCTTAACGAGGTCGTCGCAGGTCTGGAAGCCCCGAGCTCCAGAAGCCGTACGCTCGTCTCGGGCGTGTTGGTCGAGCGTTCCAGCGTAAAGGACTTGCGGGCGTAGACGTGCTCGGCCTGTTTGTCTCGATCTGTAACAGTTAGGAGTGAAATGACCAGCCAGGTGTTACAGATCTAGATTGATTGGATTGACCCATCTGTTTGTCTCGATCTGTAACATCTAAGCGGTCAAAAGCGGTCTACATGTTACAGATTGAGATTTTTGGCTTGGCCTGTGCGCTCACCTCGATCTGTAACAGCTGGGACCCAAAAACTCGGCTAGATGTTACAGATTAAGATGAACAGGAGGACGGGTACGGTCTAAACAAAATGGCCCGCGCATCACGCATCGATGCACGGGCCATTTTTTTTCTGCGAGCGGCAGGTGGCGTCAGCGTCTTATGCCTCGAGGTTTTCCTCGATCCAGGCGACGGCACCCTTGGGATCCTTAGTGAGGTCGATGTACTGTTTGCCCTTGGGCGACAGCAGCGTGATGCCCAGGCGGTCGGTGTCGGCCTTCATCTCGTTGTAATAGGTGCGAACCTGCGGAGCCAGGACGATGACGTTGTACTGGTCCATGATGGCGTAGTGGCTGCCGTAGGCACCGGCGTTGGCGGTAATGTCGATGCCCAGCTCGTCGGCGCCTTCCTTAAGCGCGTTGGCGAGCAGTGCAGAGGTGCCGGCGCCAGCGCACAGAACCAGAACCCTCAGATCCTTGCCCTTAAGGGCGGACGGAGCTGCGGAGGCCTCAGTGGCAGAAGCGGTCTCGACAACAGGAGCCTCAACGGCGGGGGCGGCAGCGGTCTTGACGGCCTTGGTCTCCTCGGCCTCTTCTTCGGCCAGGGTCTCGGCCTCCTGCTTGCACAGGACGTTGTCGTAGGCCTTGCAGAACGGGTAGTAGATTAAGAAGTCAACGACCAGCAGGACGACAACCAGGACCAGAGAGATCGGCTGGAAGTTGGTGTCGATGAAGGTGCCGATCGGTCCGGGGAGTGCCCACGGCATGGCATAGATAAAGCCGTTCATGCCCAAAAAGTCGATGAAGAACTTACCAATGAGGACGTTGGCCACGGGGGCAAACAGGAACGGGATCAGGAAGTACGGGTTGAGGATGATGGGCGCGGCGAACAGCAGCGGTTCGTTGACGGCGAACATCACGGGTACGACAGAGGCTTTGCCGACGGCCTTGAGCTGCTTGGAGCGCATAAAGAGCAGGAAGATGATCGGGACAATGAACGTGGCGCCGGTGCCGCCGAGTTCGCCGATGTAGTTACCGAAGTTCTCGGTCAGGGCGAGGGCGGGGTGACCGCCGGCCTGCAGCGTGGCGAGGTTGGTGGTGATGTTGCCAAACAGCGCGGCGTTGAGGGCAGGCTTAACGACCGAGGGGCCGTGGATGCCCATGAACCAGAACAGCGGGATCATGAACCAGATGAGGGCGAGGCCGGCGTAGGAATCGGCAGCGGCGAACAGCGGGCTCACCAGCGTGGAGATGACGTTGGCAAACGGGACGGCCAAGCAGGTGCGGCAGATAACGTCGATGACGGCGACAAACAGGATGGAGAAGCTGAAGGCGAAGATGTCGCGGAAGTTCTGGGCGATGGCGCCGGGGACTTCTTTGGGCAGCTTGATGGTGATGTCTCGCTTAATGCAGAAGGCATAGATGTTGACCGTGGCAAATGCGGCGACAAAGGAGCTCAGTAGGCCCTTGGTGCCCATGTTGTCGGTAAAGAACACCGAGACATCGGCGCCGTCGATCTTGGCACTCGTCTGGGTAACGGCCAAGATGAGCATAGCGCACATGGCGGCGACCATGGTGCTCGTGGCGTTGATGGCCTTGCCGGCAGGCATGCGGCGGTTCTTGGAGCCGGTCAGCGCGCTTGCGGTGGTGCCGGCGACCATGATGCCCACGACGCCCATCGTGAAGTTGTAAACCTTGTTGCAGAAGTTCACGACGTCGACGTTCCACCAGTCGGGCAGCGTAAAGCCGCCGACCGTGGCGACAACGCCCGGCAGGGTCGAAATAAGCAGGAAGACAGAAGAAGACAGGATGATGGGCATTGCTGCCAAAAAGCCGTCTTTAATGGCCTGAAGGTAGATGTTCTTAGAGACCTTGTCGAAGTACGGCTGACCTTTCTCCAAGAACTTAACGATCGATTCCATAGTTCACGCTCCTCTTTGCATGAAATCTTAATGGCATGGACGTTGAAAACCTATATGGTCTCCCGCTTGCTAAAAGCCCGGGTGCAGGCGGGGTCGGTCCCAGGGGGAGAGAGGGGAGCGGCTGGGTTTGTATCGCATAGGGCCGCTCCCCTCTCGGGGGAAAGCGAGGCGATGCGCTACTGCGCGTCCGCCATAGTGTCGGCGAGCTCCTTGTACCAGAGTGCCGACTGCTTGATGTAGCGTTTTTGCGTGTCGAAGTCGATGTAGAACAGGCCGTAGCGCTTGTTATAGCCGTTGGCCCACGAGAACTGGTCCTGCAGGCTCCAGATAAAGTAGCCCTGGACGTCGACGCCCTCGGCGCGCGCCCGGAGCACCTTCTCCATGTGCTGGTCGACAAAGTCGATGCGCTCGGGATCGGCGACGATGCCGTTTGCGTCGGGCTCGGGGTCCTTGTGGCCCAGGCCGTTTTCGGTGATATAGATGACGGGGAGGTTGGGATAGGTGGCGCTGATGTGCTTGAGCGTGTCGTAGAGGCCTTGCGGGTAGATGAGCCAATCCCAGTCGGTGGTGGGGATACCCGGCATATCGACCTGCTGCCCGACGCCCTTAAACTTAAAGCACGAGGTGCCCTTGTCTCCGGTGCCGTTAAAGCTGTTGGTGGACTCGCCATCGTAGGCGGCGATAAACGCCGACTGATAGTAGTTGAGGCCGAACATATCGTTGCGGGGCGCCGCCTTGGCGAGCTCCTCCATGTCGCTGTCCTCAACCGTAAGCGTGGCGTTGTTGGCACGCAGAATCTCGTTGATGAGTGAGAGGGTGCGCGCGGAGTAGTGACCCAGGAAGGCGCCGTCCATGATGAAGTCGGTGTAGAAGGCGTTGTACAGGTCGGCGGCGTGCTGGTCGGCGGGCGAGTCTGTGGCAGGATATGCCGGCGTCAGGACGTTGACCATGCCAATGCGTCCGCCCAGGTGCTCGGTCTCGTCAAGATCCTTATACAGGTTGACGGCGCGGGCGTGGGCAACGAGCTCGTTGTGCTGGCTCTGGATGCCGCTCGTCACATCAAAGTGATGGTTGGGCGGGAAGTTGCCTTGGATGTATTGGGAGTGCGAGAGGCTGATGAGCTCGTTGATGGTGAACCAATTCTTGACCTCGCGGAACTCGCGGAAGCAGAACTCGGCATAGCGCACATAGGCGTCGACGGTCTTGCGGTTGAGCCAGTCGCCCTGGTTGAACAGGGCGGCGGGGGAGTCAAAGTGATGCAGGGACACATAGGGCTCGACGCCATACTTTTTGCAGCAGGCGAACAGCTCGTGGTAGTGCTTAACGCCCTCGGCGAGGGGCTCGGCATCGTCGCCGTTGGGGAAGATGCGGGTCCAGGCGATGGACACACGGATGGCGTTGAGTCCATGCTCGGCAGAAAGGCGGATATCCTCCTCGTAGCGGTTGTAGAAATCACTGGCCGGGTCGGGCAAAAAGCGACCCTGGGCGACAAGGTAATCGTCCCACATGGTCTTACCCTTGCCTGCCACCTTCGTGGAACCTTCCGTTTGGTACGCGGCGGTTGCGGCGCCCCAAACAAAGCCCTTCGGCAGCTGCTGTACGCGGTTTAGCAAAGACATATGCATACACCCTCTCGTCTCGCTGTTCGATATTGTGCGTTTGCGCTCAGGAGGCTCCCTGGTTAGCGTTCAGCGGTGAAAAAGCCCGATAAACACTATCTTAAAATGATTAGAACCAAAATGAGCACGTGAACATTTGACAATGAGCACGTTAACATCCGGCTGGGATGTATAGAAACAAAACAACTTCAAACAGCCGCGAACGGTTGTATTTGTTCGGTAAGCGGTTTTGATTGACAGAAGTTTTCATGTTGTGGTATATGGCTCGGGTATCATGAGCACGTTATCGATGTATGTACGATGCGCCATGGGCGCGGGGAATAGTTGGGAAGCAGGTTAGCGTGGAAGGCATGGCTCAGCAGACAAGGAATGGTCATTCGGCGAGCGCGGCAGAGGTTGCGGCGCTCGCTGGCGTGAGCCGCCAGACTGTGTCTCGCGTGGTCAACGGTATGCCCAACGTGACGGAAAAGACGCGCAAGCGTGTGCTGGCCGCCATGGAAGAGCTGGGCTTTCGTCCCAATTTTGCTGGAGCGGCGTTGCGCGGCGGGTCGTATCGTTCTATTGGCCTGTGCATGTACAACATCACACGTGTCGGTAACCTGGCGACGCTCGAGGGTATCATGCAAGCGGCGCGCGAGCACGATTTTGCCGTCACTATGATCGAGATGGGCGGCGACAAGCCCTATACACTTGCCGATGCCTCGCGCCGCATGGTCGAGCGACCCGTCGACGGCATGATTCTCAACATGAACCGCATGGCTCCCGATTTTGAGGAGTTTGTTCCCCAGCCGGGAGTGCGAACGGTCATCCTGTCCATGTATGCGCATCCGCGCTGCACGACGATCGACTCCGACCAGTATGGTTCGTGCGAGCTGTTGACCAATTATCTGCTGGAACATGGTCACTCGAATATGCGGTTTGTGGCGGGTCCGGAAAACTCGATTTCCTCGCGTTTTCGTGAGGCCGGTTGGCGCGATACGCTGGGTCGTGCTCATGTCGATGCCGCTCCGATGCTGCGTGGCGATTGGAGTGCGGACAGTGGGTACGCCATGGGCGAGCGGATTGCGGCCGAGGTGCTTGCCGGCGGGTCGCAGGCGCCGACTGCCGTGCTTGCGGCAAATGACCAGATGGCGCTGGGCGTTATCGCCGCGCTCGAGAACGCGGGCCTGTCCGTGCCCGACGACGTGAGCGTGGTTGGTATCGACGACGCACTCGAGGGACTTGTTCCTCACAATCGGCTGACGACGCTGCGATTTGATTTGCGCGGTGTCGGTAAGCTTGCGTTTGAGGCGGCGATTGGAGAGAGCTCGTCTATCGAGGCGATTCATGTGCCGAGCACGCTGGTCGAACGCTCGACTGTTAGGGACATACGGGGTTAGGTCCTACTCCGTTTGTCTCGATTTGTAACAGGTAGACGGTCAAAAGCGGGCTACGTGTTACAGATTTAGATTCTTCGGAAAGAGCAATCCTGTTCGTCTCAATCTGTAACAGCTAGGACCCAAAAACTCGGCTAGATGTTACAGATCGAGACAAACGTGCGACACGGTCCGCCCAAAAAAGGCCGGGGGCGGCGCGCCGTGTGACGTGCCGCCCCCGGCTGAGAAATGGGGACAGGTTATGTGAGCGGGCAACCCCGCCAGTCACTAGTCCAGACGACGGGTCTGCGCCACGTGCTTATACCAGTATGCGCTTGCCTTGGGCGTGCGCTTCTGGGTTTCAAAGTCAACGTAGAAGAAGCCATAGCGCTTGTTGTAGCCATTGGTCCAGGAAAACTGATCCTGCAGGCTCCACAGGAAGTAGCCGCCCACGTTGACGCCCACCTCCATGGCCTTGAGCAACCAGCGCAGGTGCTGCTCGATGTAGTCGATGCGCGGCTGATCGTCCACAAAACCGTCCTTGTAGGGGTCCTTGTAGCCCATGCCGTTCTCGGTGATGAAGATCTGCTTGTAGTTGGGGTAGCGCTGCTTAATGTAGACGAGCAGATCGAACAGGCCCTCGGGATAGATGATCCAGTCCCAGTCGGTGGTGGGGACGCCGGGCTTGTTCACATGCTCGCCAATGCCCTTAACGCGCCAGCGGCCAGTGCCCTTCTCGCCCGTACCGTTGTGGTGCAGGTCGTTCTCGCCATCGTAGGCCTTCAAGAAGCGGCACTGGTAGTTGTTAACGCCCAGGTAGTCGTTGTAGAGCGCGGCCTCGCGCATGATTTCCAGATCCTCGTCTAGGATCTCGATGGTGCCGCCCGAGACGGCAGCCAAGCGGTTGGCGCACTCGAGGGTGTCGGGCGCGTAGTCGCCGCGGAAGGTGGCGTCGAGCAAGAACTGGTTCTGCAGCACGTGCTCGTTGTTGGCGGCTTTGATGTCGGCGGGGTCGTTCTCGTTGAGCGGATACTTAAACTCCAGCGACTGGATGACGCCGATCTTGCCCTTAAAACCGCCGTTGTGGAAGGCCAGTACTGCCTTGGCGTGGGCGAGCATCATGTTGTGCTCGCACTGGAAGGCCTCGGCCAGATGCGCCTTGACGCCGCCGGGGAAGGTGCCCTCGATGTAGGTGTTGGAGGCATCGGCCCAAATCTCGTTAAAGGTGAACCAGTAGGTTACCTGGTCGGCGTACTCCTTAAAGCAGAAGGTGGCAAAGTTCACAAAGGCGTCGATGGTCTCGCGGTTGAGGAAGTCGCCCTTCTCAAAGAGGGCAAGCGGCGTGTCGAAGTGATGCAGCGTGACAAACGGCTCAACGTGGTGCTTATGGCACTCGGCGAAGAGATCGTGATAGAACTGGACGCCCTCGGGGTTGATTTCGCCGGTACCGTTGGGGAAGATGCGGCTCCAGGCGATGGAGAGGCGAATGCCGTTGATGCCAAACTCCTCGCACAGCTCCAAATCGACGGGGTACTGGTTGTAGAAGTCCGAAGCGGGATCGGGGGAGAAACGGCCCTGGGCCTCCAGGAAGTCGTCCCAGGCAACCTTGCCCTTACCGTGAGTGCGGGTCTCACCCTCTACCTGGTAGGCAGCGGTGGCGCCGCCAAAGACAAAGTCCTCGGGAAACTGCGCAGGCGGGTTGGTGACGCTAGCAGGGTTAACGGACATGATGATCCAATCGTCTAAATCGAAGGGCCAGCCGGCTGTGGATGGTCGGCTGGCCCTAAGCGTTACTTACTTCGAAAGCTGTTCACTCACGAAGGCGAGAGACTTATCGCCGTTCTGGGAGAGCTCGATGTACTGCTTGCCACGGCAGGCGACGCACTTGTTGCCCACGCGCTCGCAGTCCTTCTGCAGGTCGGCCAGGTAGCTGGCGGCCTGTGGGGCCAGGACGACCAGGTCAAAGTCGGGGAGCATGTCAACGTGGTTGCCATAGGCCTCGGCAGCGGTCTCAAGATTGATGCCGCGCTCTTTGGCGGCCTTGGCCAGCGCGTTGGCGAGCAGGCCCGAGGTGCCGCCACCCTGGCAGAGCACGAGCACGCGCTTGCCGTTGAGGTCGCTGGCGGTCGTTGCCTCGGCAGCGGGTGCTGCAGAAGCGGCGGGCGCGTCGGACTTCACGGCCTCGGCAGCAGCGCCGGCGGCAACGCTCTTGGCGTCAGCCTTGCCCTGGAAGGCGTCGTTGAGCTTGGCAGCCTTCTCGGCGTTCTTGGCGGCGAGCTCCTCCTGGGAAATCTCGGCCTCCTCGGCGCACTTCTGGGCGTCATAGGCGCGGAAGAACGGATAGTACAGAACGAAGTCGACGACCAGGATAAGGGCGAGCATCACAAAGGCGAGCGGCTGGAAGCCCAGGCCCATGATGGTGCCGATGGGGCCGGGGACGGTCCAGGGCAGGGTGTACATAAAGCCGTTCATGCCCAAGAAGTCGATAAAGATCTTGAGGATCCAGATGTTGGCGATCGGGGCAAAGACAAACGGGACAAAGAAGACGGGATTGAGCACGATGGGTGCGGCGAACAGCAGCGGCTCGTTGACGGCAAAGCAGACGGGGACGATGGCGGCCTTACCGACGGCGCGCATCTCCTGAGACTTGGCCAGGAAGCAGAACATAAAGACCAGGACGAGCGTGGCGCCGGTGCCGCCCATGCAGACGACGAAGTACTGGGCACCCTGGGTCAGGACAGCGGAAGCGTGCTGGCCGGCCTGGAACGCAGCCAGGTTGTCGGTCATGTTGGCAACGAGAGCGGCGGCGATGGCGGGCTCGACGATCGAGGGGCCGTGGACGCCCACGAACCAGAACAGGCTCATGGCGCCGTAGATCACAGCGAGGCCGATGTAGCCATCGGCAGCGGTGAACAGGGGCTGGAACACCTGGATGACACCCTGGGCAAAGCAGAAGCCAAAAGCAGCGCGGAAGACGATGTCAAAAACCCAAAAGACGGTGATGCAGACGGAGAAGGGGATGATGTCCTTAAAGGTCTGCGAGATGTTGGGCGGAACCTGCTCGGGCATCTTGACGGTGATGTTGCGCTTAATGAAGAACTTGTAGATGATGCCAGTCACAAACGCAGCGATGAAAGCGGTCAGCAGGCCCTTGGAACCAAGGTAGGTGGTGTTGAAGCCGCTGGCGGCGTCCGTGGCGATGGTGTCGCTCGAAAGGAGCAAGAAGCCGATGATGGCCGCGCACATGCACGAGATGAAGTTGATCTGGTTGTTCTTGGGCAGATCGCGGTTCTGGGCGTCGGCGAAGTGCTTGGCCGTGGTGGCGGCGCAGGCGATGGCCAGGATGCCCATGGAGTAGTTGTAGCACTTCCACAGGGCGTTGTTGATGTCATCGGGCCAGTAGAAACCCCAGATGTTGGGGACCGAGGCTACCAGGCAGAAGATGGACGAGAAGATGATGATGGGGATGACGGAGATAAAGCCGTCGCGGATCGCCTTGAGGTACTTGTTGCGGGCGATCGCGTTGAAAAAGGGCTGGCCCTTTTCGATGATGGCGATGAGTTGCTCCATGCAATGCTCCTAAGAGTCGGTGGGTTAGCAACGATGGTAGCTTTTGGCGTTCGGTTGCCAAAATGTTGACGTTGCCATTTTGCGATACAAAAAAAGACGCGAACCGTCGATTCCTTACGCGTAAACGTTTGAGCCGCCCGGTGGCTCTGTGTTTGCACAATGGCAACGTTAACATTTGGTCGACAAAAGCCGTTCGAGGAAGCAAAAATGTCGGTGAACGGTAGGTTTTGGGTGGTGAGCGTATGGTGGGGGAGGCGTTGGATATACTTGAAGGCGTTAAAAATGACTGCGCAGGGTGCTACCAATGGCATCGTTGACATAGAAAGATCGACCTATGGCCGCTGTTAAAAAATCGGTATCCGTTAAGGATGTGGCGCGTCTCGCGGGCGTCTCGGAGCAGACGGTCTCGCGCACCGTGCACGATTCGCCCAGCGTGCGCCCCGAGACCAAGGAACGCGTGCGTGCCGCCATGCGCGAGCTGGGGTATCGCCCAAACTTTGCCGGTCGATCGCTGCGCCGCGGTAAGTTTAAGACCGTCGGCGTCGCCATGTTTAACATTACCGGTACCGGTAACCTCGACCGTATGGAGGGCTTTGCCGCCGCGGCCGACAAACATGGCTATGCCATCACCCTTACTAAGGTAGATGGACATCCCTATACCCTCGAGAGCGCATCGTCACGCATGAGCGTGCTGCCGGTAGACGGCATGGTTGTGATCATGAATCGCATGCCGGCGGATTTTGGCACTTTTGAGCCGCTGCCCGGTATGCAGACGGTGCTCGTTACCATGCTGGAGCACCCGCTCTGTTCAACGGTCGATAACGACCAGTTCGATTGCTCGCGCCAGGTGGTCGAGTACTTGCTGGAGCGGGGGCACAAGACCGTGCACTTTATCTCGTGTCCCGAGCGCTCGCTTTCGGGCATGCGGCGCGAGGAAGGCTGGCGCGAGACATTGCGCGCGCATGGCATTGAGCCACCGCGACTTATCCGTGGCGATTGGACGG
Organism: Collinsella aerofaciens; assembly: GCA_048532905.1. Lineage (GTDB taxonomy): Bacteria > Actinomycetota > Coriobacteriia > Coriobacteriales > Coriobacteriaceae > Collinsella > Collinsella aerofaciens_CB. The sequence continues at coordinate 27,379 of DBGFTB010000047.1, read as the reverse complement.
CGCAGAGCGGATATGCCGCAGGTCAGGCCCTGGCGGATGATCCGACCTGTACGGCCATCTATGCCTCCAACGACGCCATGGCCTACGGCTGCATTCGCGGACTCGAGTCGCGCGGAAAGCGCGTGCCCGAGGATGTGAGCGTGGCGGGTGTTGACGACAGCCTGGGCGATATCGTGCCCGACCGTCGCCTGACCACGGTGCGCTTTGACAACAAGCGCGTCGGCATGTGGGCAGTCGATAAGATCGCCGGTGCCGAGGAGGTTGCGTCTGGCGTGGAGCACATGCTGATCCCCGGCGTGCTCGTAGAGGGCGATACGGTGCGCGATTTGCGTTAGGGTGCGGTCCTGTTTGGGCTTCCACTAATCATGTTTGATATTGTTCAAAACAGTTTAAAAACCGTTCACGGGTGAAAAGCAACCGTTCATAGCTCGAAATTGCGTTTTGCGTTGTTCTTTTTTGTTTGAATGTTAATGTTTCTGCCATACAGAACGCAGCGCGTATGCCCGGACGCGATGCTCTCCATTGGTTCATATGTGAAAGGAACGCAATATGGCAACCAAAGAAGAAATCTCGATGGTTGGATTCGAGATCGTCGCATACGCAGGTGACGCCCAGACCGATCTGCTTGCAGCGCTCGATGCTGCTCGCGAGGGTGATTTTGAGAAGGCCGAGCAGCTGCACAAGGATGCCAGCGATGCGCTCATCGGTGCCCACGACACGCAGACCAAGCTGCTTTCGCAGGAGGCCGGCGGCGGCGAGATGGAGATGACCTTCATCATGGCTCACGCTCAGGACACTCTCATGACCACTATGATTCTGGAGAAGCAGACCCGCTTTACCATCGATGCCTACAAGCGCATCGCCGAGCTCGAGGCCAAGCTCGCCTAACGAACTCTCACAACCAAGTCCCCTTCCAAAAGCTCTGCCGCTACCCGCGGCAGGGCTTTTTCTGTCCTCCTCCAAGTTGCGGTGAAATGGGGACTGAATAGGGGCCGGCGGGCGCAAAACAATCCCTATTCCACCGCAACTCATCCCGAGATAGTCATTGGGGACAGTCTTGGTGCGCTCCGTTCGTCTTCCCGTTCGGTTTTTCGCAGGGTGGGTATACTTCCATCCGCAATACAGGCCGGAATGAGGAGGTATCCAAATGCCGGATAACGGGTCAATACAAAAAAGAGGCGCGCACGAGATGGCTCATGGGCGTCCTGTCCAGATAACCGAGCACACGACGGTAACCGAGCTGCAGCCCAGTCTGTCCGATGTCGTGTGCGCAAACAAAAAGCTGCAGATTGGCTTTATCGTTGCGCTCGTGGTCCTGGCGCTGCTGTCGGGCTTTGTAGCTCGTCCGCATTTCGCCGATACCAAAACTTGGGACTCCACCATCGAGGTCATCGATCAAAAGAAAGGAAACGTACTGGCGCTCACGACCTCGTGCGTGGCGCTGTCTGCGGGCATTACCGCGCTGCCGGGTGATACGGGAACGCCGGTTGCCGAGCAGCTCGCGCAGCTTTCAGGCAACCTTGGTATCGTGCTTGCCGTGCTATACCTAGAGAAATACCTGCTAACCATTTTGTGGTCGGTTGGCCTGGGCATCTTAATCCCGTTTGCGTTGGTGCTCTTTGCGGTGTCGCTCGGCATTCACGGGCGCTGGAGCACGAGCGCTGTCCTGCGCCGTGTGGCGACGCGCGTGCTGGTGGTTGCCGTGATCGGCATGGCGCTCGTGCCCGCGAGCGTATGGGTGTCGCAGAAGGTCGATGAAACGTATCGCGTAAGTATTGAGCAAGCTGAGCAAAAGGCTGCGGAGGCTGCGGACGCGGCCGACACCACGGACAAGCCAGCCGAGACCAGCTCAAAATCGAACAAGAAAAAATCCGAGGCCACGGAGTCCAAAAACGTGCTCGAGCAGTTGACTGATGGGGCCTCGAGCCTTGTTACGTCGGTGACCAGCGGCGCCAAGCAGATGACCGATGAGATCGTGCGGCAGGTGACCGATCTGATTGAAGGCGTCATCGTGATGATCGTGACTTCGTGCGTTATCCCGCTGCTGGTGCTCGTGGCGTTTCTGTGGCTGGGACACGTACTGCTGGGGATCGATATTTCCGGCCCGGCGAACTATTTGACGGGCCGCTTTCTGAGTGCTCCGTCCAAGCACGCCAAAAAGGGCGGGCAGTCCGAGTAGCTAAAACAGCTGTATATACCGGGGAATACCGCCGAAGGGCGGCCGAGACACGTTCTCGGCCGCCCTTTTGTTTGTTGAACACATGGTCGCTACGTCCGCGCCCGGCTCAAACGGTCAGCAATCATCCGTAAACGGTATTTGTTCAAAAAAGAACAAAGATAAACAAATAGTTGTTGCAGTTACTGTTCGAATGTGTTCAAATAAACATGAACAGTGAAGAACCGCACATTCAGATGCCCGGACCTGAACGCGATTCAACACTTCCAAACAGAAACTACGCACCTGCGTATCTCTCAAGGAGGATGTCATGAGGGTTGTAATCGCTTCCGATGCCGACGGTATGTCGATGAAGGAGTCCATCAAGGAGATGCTCATCGCCGACGGTCACGAGGTCGTCGACTATTCCGAGACCCCTGCCGCGGACTTTGTCGATTCCGCGACCGCCGTTGCCAAGGACCTGCTGGAGCACAAGGATTCCCAGGGCTTCGCATTCGATAAGTACGGCGTCGGCTCCTATATGGCCGCCGTCAAGATCAAGGGCATGGTCGTCGCCAACATTTCCGACGAGCGTTCCGCCTACATGACCCGCGAGCACAACGGCTCGCGCATGGTCACCATGGGCCCGGGCGTTGTGGGCACCGAGGTCGCCAAGAAGATCGCCCGCGAGTTCCTGCGCGCCCAGTACGCCGGCGGCCGTCACCAGATCCGTGTCGACATGCTCAACAAGATGGCCTAACGAGAGCCACCGAGAACTCGAACTTCTACCTCAACTTGTGAATTCAGACGAAAGGACGTTCTGATGAAGAAGACCATCGCAATCGGTTGCGACCATATCGTTACGGACGAGAAGATCTATCTGGCCGACCGCCTGGAGCAGGCTGGCTACAAGGTGCTCGACTGCGGCACCTACAGCCACACCCGTACGCACTACCCCATCTACGGTAAGGCCGTGGGCGAGGCCGTTGCCAGCGGCAAGGCCGACTTTGGCGTGGCCCTGTGCGGCACCGGCATCGGCATCACCAACGCCGTCAACAAGGTTCCCGGCGCCCGCTGCGCTCTGGTCCGCGACATGACCTCTGCCCTGTATGCCCGTCGCGAGCTCAACGCCAACATCGTGGGCTTTGGCGGCAAGATCACCGGCGAGTTCCTGATGGCCGACATCATGCTTGCTTTCCTGGAGGAGCCCTACGAGAAGACCCCCGAGCACGATGCCCTGATCGCCAAGATCGATGCCTGCAACAAGGCCGACGCCGAGGCTCAGGCTGACCCGCACTTCTTTGACGAGTTCCTCGAGAAGTGGGACCGCGGCGAATACCATGATTAGCGGGTATCCGGCGTAATTAACTAGTCCGTTGACGGCTCGCGTTTCTGTGAGGGGGCGCGGGCCGGTTTTCTATCAGCCCTATTGACTTGGCGGGCTGTCGTAAGAAAGGGAAGGCTCCTATGGAGTTTGTTCTTGATAACGGTTCTATTCGTGTGGCACTGAGCACGGCTGGCGGATCGTTCACTTCTATTGCGGCCAACGGCCGTGAGTACCTGTGGCAGGGCGACCCGGCGGTGTGGTCGGGCCAGGCACCCATTTGTTTCCCGATCTGCGGCGGCCTTCGTGACGGTCGCGCAATGACCATGGGCGGCCGCGAGGTAAAGCTTGCCCGTCACGGCTTTGCTCGCAAACAGGAGTGGAAGCTCGAGGAGCAGGGCGACAACATGATTGCGCTGAGCCTAAGCTCTGCCGACCATGCCGAGTTGCTCGAGCAGTACCCGTATCCGTTTAAGATCGTTGCTCGTTACACGATCGATTCGGAAAAGGTGGCCGTGTCGTACGAGGTGACCAATGAGGGCACCGAGGACATGCCATTCTTTGTGGGCGGTCACCCCGGCTTTAAGTGCCCGCTCGACGAGGGTGAGTCCTATGACGACTATGAGCTCCGTTTTGAGCAGCGCGAGGCCGACGAGCTGTGTACTGCCGTTCCCTCGACGGGCCTGATTGATGTTGAGCATCGCAGCAAGAACCCGATGGTCGGCCACGACTTGCCGCTTACCCACGAACTCTTCGACTTCGCGGAGACCATCTTTGACGTGCTTGAGAGCCGCGTGGTTACGCTGACCAAGAAAACTGAGGACAAGGGCGTGCGCCTGACGTTCCCCGATATGCCATACCTGATTGTGTGGAGCAAGCCCGAGGGCGACTTTGTGGCTGTTGAACCGTGGGGCGGCCTGTCCACCTGCTCCGACGAGGACGATATTCTGGAGCACAAGCGTGGCTGCCTGGTGGCCAAGCCGGGAGAGACCGTCACCCGTGGCTTTGAGATTGAGATCCTTTAACGAGTTATCGTATGTTTGGGGCGGGTTATGCCGCCCCGGAACAGGAGTTCAACATGATTCTGACCGTTACCATGAACCCGTCGATTGATACGCGCTATCAGCTCGATAAGTTGATCATCGACGACGTGAACCGTGTGACGCCCGAAAAGACCGCTGGCGGCAAGGGCCTCAACGTGAGCCGCGTGCTGCTGCAGCTGGGCGACGACGTGCTCGCGACCGGTCTGCTCGGCGGCCACATGGGTGCCTATATGGCCGAGCTCATGGATGCCGATGGCGTCAAGAACGAATTTGTGCCCATCGCCGGTGAGACGCGCATTTGCCTGAATATTCTGCACGAGGGCAATCAGACCGAGCTTTTGGAGAGCGGCCCGCAGATCGCCCCGGCCGAGCTCGAGGCCTTTACGGCCAAGTTTGCCGAGCTTGCAGCGAAGGCGGACGTTGTGACGCTTTCGGGCTCGCTGCCGCGCGGTGTCGATGCCGGCTACTATGCCGAGCTCGTCAAGATCGCCGAGGAGGCGGGCGCCAAGGTGCTGCTCGACACCTCGGGTGCATCGCTGGAGGCCGCGCTGGAGTCCGACGCCAAGCCTGAGCTCGTAAAGCCCAACCTGACCGAGATTAACGGCCTGCTGGGTACGTCCTTTACGACTGATGATGTCGATGCCCTGCGCGAGGCGCTCGCCGCCGATGGCCGCTTTGCCGGTATTCCCTGGGTTGTCGTTTCGATGGGCGCTGCCGGTTCGGTGGGCTTCCATGAGGGTCGCGCATTCCGCGCCAAGACGCCCGCGATTGCGGCTGTGAACGCGACGGGTTCCGGCGACTCGACCATCGCCGGCTTTGCGCATGCCATTGCTGCTGGTGCCGACGACGTCACGGTGCTCAAGACCGCCAATACCTGCGGCAAGCTCAACGCCATGGATCCCAAGACCGGCCACCTGGTCATGGACCGCTGGGACGAGGTCTACAACAGCGTTGAAGTAACGGAGCTTTAGAGTTACGGCGTCGAGTTACGGCGTTTTACAAACGCCGTAACCTGCCGACGCTGCGCGGGCCGCATTTGGACAATCTGACGTTCAACTTCAAGGGCGCGACCAGAAGGTCAGCGCCCTTTCGTTTCACGTCACCTTGTCTCAAATGCGACCCGCTCGCTGGCATTGCCAAGACATCGGCGTTGCCTTGGTCGCAAGTAGTCATTGCTTCCGTCGAGCTACCCTTACACCAACAAAACGGCGCCCGTCGGCGATGTTGCCGGCGGGCGCCGTGGTCGTGTAGGCGCTATTTGTTAAGTGCGTGCGTTCGAGCTCGCGTGCTACAGCGAGTCGATGAAGCGCTGCTGGGCGGCGCGGCCGGCTTCGTCCCACTTAAAGACGCCGGCGTTGTCGAGCACGTGGCCAAACACCACGCCGACCTCCTCGTGCAGGATGTCGATGGCGTTATCGGCAGTAAGCTCATCGGCGCGACGGGCAAAGACATCCTCTGCCCATGCGGCGTGGCTGCGGCAAAGGTCGTCGCTCTCGAGCGCGGCGGCAAGATCGTAGCTTGCGTCGACCTTGGCGGCCAGCAGGTGCTCGCGAACGGCGCCGAGCTCGGGAACCAGGCGCGGTGGCAGAATGGCCAGGCCCATGACCTCGATCAGGCCGATGTTCTCCTTCTTAATGTGGTGGTATTCGGCATGCGGGTGGAAAACGCCCAGCGGATGCTCGTCGGTCGTGATGTTGCAGCGAAGCGCCAGGTAGGCCTCGTAGATCTCGCCGCCGGCATTGCCGCGGGAGTCGACGCGGCGGATGACGGGCGTCACGGTGTTGTGTGCCACGCCGTCGGCCGTGTGCGCGATGACGCCCACGGACTCGTCGGTCCACTCGCGCCAGGCAAGGATAATCTTCTCGGCGGCATCGAGCAGCTGGGCGCGGTCGTGCGAGCGCAGGCGCAGCACTGAGAGCGGCCACTGCAGCACGGTGCCGGTGACCTGGTCAAAGCCGGGCACGCTAAATTGCGAGACCTCGGCTGCGTGCATCATCGGGAACTCGTGCGCGCCGCCCTGGAAGTGGTCGTGCGACAAGATCGAGCCGCCCACGATGGGCAGGTCGGCGTTGGAGCCGATAAAGTAGTGCGGGAACAGGTCCACAAAATCGAGCAGGCAGGAGAGGCCCTTACGGTCGACGTGCATCGGACGATGCTCCGAGCTCATGGCAATGCAATGCTCGTTAAAGTACGCGTACGGGCTGTACTGGAAGCCCCAGCGCTCGCCGTTGAGCTCAATAGGAATAACACGCAGGTTCTGGCGAGCGGGATGAGCGCCACCGTCGGCTGCGGCGGAACGTCCGGGATAGCCCTCGTTTTCGATGCAGAGCTGGCAGGCAGGATACTTCTCGCCCGTGTTCTTGGCGGCACCGGCTGCGGCAATGTCGCGCGGGTCCTTCTCAGGCTTGGACAGATTGATGGTGATCTCCAGGTCGCCCCAGTTGGTGGGGGTGCTCCATTTGATATTGCGCGCGATGGCGGCGCGGCGCACGTAGCCGGCGTCGCAGCACAGGCCGTAGAACCAGTCGGTCGCGGCGCGGGGCTCGTTGACGCCCATACGTCCGTTGAATTCCTCGTTTACAACCGAAGGCCTCGGCATCAGCACGCCCATGATGCGCATGGCGATGCGGTCGCGGCCCGATGCCGTGTCCTCGGCGGCACCGTTGACAACGGCGGCCTCGGAAAGCGCGGCAAGCGTGCCTTCAAGGTCAAAGTTGGGCAGGGTGTCGGGGTGCAAGAGCGAGAGTTTCTCGACCTGGAGCGCCCAGGCCATGTCGAGCGCCGGGCCCGTAGCGCCGATGCACTCGAGAATGGTGTTATACGCCCAGATGCGATCGTCCTGGCCGATCATCGATCGGTGGATAGCGTACTCGATCAGGTTCTGCGCGGCCTCGCGCACGTCAGTCATTACAGCCATGCCGCGTAAGCCCCCTTGTCAGAAATTGCGTAGTGGCGGGCAGAGCCCTCGCCCAGCCAGCCGTTCATCTTGGTGATAAAGGTGTCGACCAGGTCGAGCGGCACGAAGGCCTGGATGGTGCCACCAAAGCCGCCACCGTGAATACGAACGGCGCCACGGCCGTCGAGCACGTGCTCGGCCAGTGCCAGGGCATACATCGAGGGCTGCTCGGAGCCCAGCTTGGCAACGACATTCTGTAGGTACATGGCAGAGCTGGCGCCGGACTCGCGCGTCAGGACCAGGAACTGGTCGATGTCGCCGGCGTTCAGGGCAGCCCAGCGCTTGTCGACCAGGCCGTTTTCGTACCAGTAGTGAACGGCGCGCAGGCAGGCACGGTCGCCCAGCTTGGCGCGCAGTTCGGGGAGCTTGGCGTCAAAGTCCGCCACGTTTACCTCGCACAGGCGCGCCTTGCCAAACTCGGCGGCGACGTCCTGCATCTCGCGCGGAACGGCGGCGTAGTCGTCGGTGGCGGCCACGTGGTCGGCGCCGACCTTAACGAGCACGAGCGCATAGCCGTGGTCCTCAAAGTTGAGCTCGAGCTTCTGGGTTTTAGGCTGAGCTTGGTCCTCAAAGTCCATGTAGGCAAGGCCGCCCAGGCACACAGCGGCCTGGTCCATCAGACCGCAGGGCTTGCCATAGTAGTTGTTCTCGGTGCGCTGGCTCATCTGCGCGAGCGCGACGGGCTCGATGGCGGGTGCGCCCCAGAGGATTTCCATGGCGCGACCGTAAGCGGCCTCGACGGCAGCGGAGCTGGAAAGGCCGCCGCCCGAGGGAACGGAGCAGGTGAAGGCGAAGTCGAAGCCCTGGGGCTCAACGCCCAGAGCAGCGATTTCGTGGGCCATGCCGCGGACGAGGCTCGCGGACGTGCCCTTCTCGGACTCTTGAATATCCAGCGTGTCGAGCGCGATCTCAAACGTAGGATAGCCCTCGTCGGCGACGCGAATCTTGTTGGAGTCGGTTGCCACGGCGATGCCGTCGACGGCGACATCGAGCGAGCCGGCGATGACGTGGCCGCCCTCGTGGTCGGTGTGGTTGCCACTGATCTCGGAACGGCCGGGCGCGTGCACATAGAGCACCTGGCGGTCGCCGATGGGGCCAAACTCCTCCTCAAACAGCTTGGTGAGCGTGGTGAATGTCTTTTCGTCGGGGGTGGTCATGGGAGTCCTTTCCTTGGCGCGCACGGGTGGGTTTTGCGTCGTTATGAGTACGTTAACAACTTGAAGCGGCATGAACCAAGTGTTCACAATACCGCACGTTACGGGCTATGTTAACGTACTCATAACACATCGCTTGTCACTTTTTGAGAATCTGGTAATCGGTAGAAATTCAGCCGTGAACGGTACTGCCGTATGGACTTATAAAGCAGAAGAGATGCAGATAGAAAAAGTAGAGTACGTTAACATGCGTCCGACGATAGCGGGCCTCGGCGCGGGATGTATTTCTGCCCGGGCCGGCATTCACGCTATTCAGATCTCGCAAGGGTGAAGGTGATCCTGTGGCAAGGCGCCCGTCCAACGATACCAGTTCGCGTCCGGTCTCCATGGCCGACGTCGCCCGCGCTGCCGGCGTTTCGCAGCAGACGGTTTCGCGCGTCGCCAACGGCTTGCCCAACGTTAACGAGCAGACGCGCCAGCGCGTGCAGGCAGCTATGCAAGAGCTCGGCTTTCGTCCGAGTTATGCCGGTCGCTCGCTGCGCGACGGCCGTTACCATTCGGTCGGTCTGTGTGTCAACGATGTCACCAAATTTGGCAACCTCTCAATGATCGACGGCATCGCCAGCGCTGCTCGCGAGCATAATTGCGCCATCACGTTGGTCGAGATGTCCAAGACCGAGGAGTTTTCGCTTGCCGAGGCCACGCGTCGTATGGCCGCATTGCCGGTGGACGGCATCATCATCGGCATGAGCCGCATGGCGCCCGATTTTGAGACGTTTGATCCACTGCCGGGCATTGGCACGGTCATCGTTACCATGTACGCGCACCCGCGGGTGACCACGGTCGATTCCGACCATTACGGCTGCTCGCTATTGCTTATGGATCACCTGTTTGAGCTGGGGCACGAGCAGATTCGCTATATCGGCGGCCCGTCGTTCTCGGTCGACGAGCAATTTCGTCGCGCCGGTTGGCAGGATGCGCTCGAGCGTAAACACATCGAGCCGGCAGAGCCGCTCGAGGGCGACTGGTCTGCCAACAGCGGTTACGAGGCCGGCAGGTATCTGGCCGAGCACGATCACACCATGACGGCGATCTATGCGGCAAACGATCAGATGGCAAATGGCGCGATTGCCGCGCTGCGTGATAGCGGCCTGCGCGTGCCCGAGGACGTGAGCGTGGTGGGCGTCGACGATTCGCTCGATGATTTTGTGGCACACAACGAGCTCACGACCGTGCGATTCGATCTACATCAGCGCGGACGCGAGGTGTTTGAGCATGCGGTTCCCGAGGCGGGTACGGCGGGCAAAACCGTTGCCATCCGTATTCCCGGCCAGCTCATTATTCGACATACCACGGCAGCTCCGCGCACATAGTTTTTGCAGGTCAATGGCGATATATTCCGCCTCAATAACAATCGATAAGGATGCTGGCAGATAGCCGTGGCTATGAAGACGAGTGCTATGATAGACGGGCTCTTTTGTCTATCTAGGAGGCTTTGCCTGATGGAGATCACCAAGGATATCCGCTACATTGGCGTTAACGATCACGACATCGACCTGTTCGAGGGCCAGTACGATGTGTCCGAGAACGGCATGGCATACAACAGCTATGTTATCTTGGGCAATAAAATCGCTGTCGCCGATTCGGTCGACGCTGGCTTTGTCGACGAGTGGCTCGGCAACCTCGAGGCCGTGCTCGATGGCCGTACGCCCGACTACCTGGTCGTCCATCACATGGAGCCCGATCACTCCGCCGGTATCGCTGCCTTTATGGAGCGCTATCCCCAGGCGCAGATCGTGGCCAGCATGGGTGCTTTCCGCATGATGGTCAACTACTTTGGCACCGACTTCCCCGAGCGCAAAATGGTCGTCAAAGAGGGCGATGTGCTCGATCTGGGCGGCCACAGCCTAACGTTTATCGGCGCTCCCAACGTTCACTGGCCCGAGGTGATTTTCTCCTACGAGTCCACCGACAAGGTGCTCTTTAGTGCCGACGGCTTTGGCAAGTTTGGCGCCAACGACATCGAGGATCCCGAGGGCTGGGCTTGCGAGGCTCGCCGCTACTACTTTGGCATCGTCGGTAAGTTCGGCAAGTTCGTGCAGGCCGTTCTCAAGAAGGCCGCCGACCTGGACATTCAGATCATCTGTCCGCTCCACGGCCCCGTGCTGACCGAGAACCTGGGCTACTACCTCGACACCTATAACACCTGGTCGAGCTATCAGCCCGAAGACGAGGGCATCACGATTGCCTATGCGAGCGTGTACGGCCATCTGAAGGCTGCCGTTGAGGAGCTCGCCGCAGCGCTTGAGGCTCGCGGCCAGAAGGTTTCCGTCTTTGACCTGGCTCGCGACGACATGGCCGAGGCCGTTGAGGATGCGTTCCGCTACGACCGCCTGGTGCTCGCCTCCATCACCTATCAGGGCGAGATCTTCCCATTCATGAGCACCTTTATCCACACACTTGCCGAGCATGCCTACCAGAACCGCACCGTGGCGCTTGTTGAGTCCGGTTCCTGGGCGCCCGCGGCTGCCAAGGTTATGACCAAGGAGCTCGAGGGCATGAAGGACATCACCCTGACGCAGAACAAGGTGACTGTCCTGGGTTCGCTCAACGACGCCTCGCGCGCTCAGATCGAGGCCCTCGCCGACGAGCTTTCCAAGTAGCGACACATTCACTTTTGACGCTCAACCATCACAAAGGAGACCTTTGTGGTGGTTTTTGTTTAAGCGCCGGCGATGAGGAGATTTGGGCGGGCGTTGTCGACGATCTCGGCGATTGAGGTGGCGACGGCATGATCGGGGTCACGGTCCATCACGATGGTGTCGACATCGGTCAGCTCGGCAAAGCGGTACATGCCGCGTCCGTTAACCTTGCTGGCGTCCATGAGGGCGACGCTTTGATGGGCCGCGGCGATCATAGCCGTTTTGGTCTCGGCCATCTGGGGAAAGTCGGTCGTAAAGCCGCAGCTGGAGACAAAGGCGCCGGGGCACATGACGGCCAGATCGGCATGGACCATTTGGAGCGCTTGCATAGTGAGCGGTCCGTACAAATAACGATGGCCTTTGCGCAACGCCCCGCCCAGCATGACGACATCGACTGAGGGCATGCTCTCGTCGATGTAATCGGCAATGGTAATGTCTGCCGTGATGACGGTGATACCGTCGCGCTGATCGAGGAGCCGGACGAACTCGAGCGCCGTGGTGCCCGAGTCGACGAGCAGCGTGTCGCCGTCATTGACGAGCTCGATGGCGCTTTGTGCGATGGCCTGCTTGGCGGCGACGTTGACATTGATGCGGCGATCCTGCGTGGAGACGGTCAGGCGTTTGTGGAGCGATACGGCACCGCCGTGCGTTCGGCGCAGCTTGCCTGCTTCGGCGAGGGCGTCCAAGTCGGCGCGGGCCGTGACGGAGGACACGCCAAAGGTCTGGGCGATTTCTGCCACCTGAACGGAGGCGTTATGTTCGAGCATCTCCATGATGGCGGCGCGACGTTCGTCGGCAAAAGCTCGGGTTGTTGCATGGGCCATGCTTGCTCCATTCTCGGCTAAATTTGCAGGAATTGTGTTGACTCTATTTTCGTTCATTTTCTTTTTGAGTAAGAAAACGCCTTTCGATTACTTATCTTTTCTATAAAAGAAAGACGCTGAACGCCCAAAATTCAATATCGAACACGCCCGCCCGGCCCCAATTCCTTCCGTTTACTTTTCAAAAACGACTGTATTGACCTGCATGGGCTCAATATCTCGCACATGCAAAGACGCTGAATTTCATACAATGAGCGCAGTAAAACGCAAGGTAAAACGCTTTGCGAACAACTACGCCCGATGTCCAGATGCGGGCGAGGGAGAGGAGCAAACGCTCATGGCACTTGTTACCACCGAAAAGATGCTCAAGGACGCTCAGGCCGGCCATTACGCCGTTGGCGCGTTCAACGTCGAGAACCTCGAGTTTGTTATGGCCGTTCTGGCCGCTGCCGAGGAGACCAAGTCCCCCGTCATCATGCAGACCACCCCGGGCACCATCAAGTCCGCTGGTCTGGACTACTTCTACGGCATGGTCAAGGCTGCTGCCGAGCGCGCTTCCGTGCCCGTCGCTCTGCACCTCGATCACGGCGATGGCTATGACCGCTGCATGCAGGCTTTCCGCACCGGCTATACCTCTGTCATGATCGACGGTTCGCACGAGTCCTTCGAGGACAACATCGCCCTGACCAAGTCCGTCGCCGACGCTGGCCGCGCCATGGGCGTGCCCGTCGAGGCTGAGCTCGGTAAGGTTGGCGGCAAGGAGGACGACGGTCCCGCAGTTGAGGGCGAGAGCCCCTACACCGATCCTGCCGAGGCCAAGGAGTTCGTCGAGCGTACCGGCTGCACCTCCCTCGCTATTGGTGTTGGCACCAGCCACGGTGTGTACACGAGCGATCCGCACATCGAGCAGTCCGTGGTCAAGGCCATCCGCGACGCCGTCGACGTGCCGCTGGTTCTGCACGGCACCTCTGGTGTGCCCGATGAGCAGGTTGCCGAGGCTGTGAAGAACGGCATCTGCAAGGTTAACTACGCCACCGAGCTGCGTCAGGCCTACACCAAGGGCTTCATGGCCTACATGGCCGAGAACCCCGCCTGCTTCGATCCCAAGAAGCCGGCCAAGGAGGGTATGCGTGAGATCACCGAGCTGGTTAAGATCCGCATGACCAACCTCAACTCTGTGGGCAAAGCAGAGTAACAGCAAGGGTACTCTGATCCCACCGGACGGCTTGGGCGGGTCCCCGTACTTAGTTTCCAAAACGTCCTCGCGCATGAAGGCCCCCGTTGCCTCGCTTCTACGAAGCGTTGGCAACGGGGGCCTTCGCGCTGCGGAATGATTTTGGAAACTAAGTACGGGGACCCGCCCAAGCCGTCCTGCTCGATCGCCCTTGTGGCGTTGGGGCTGAAGGGGTGGGGCGCGAGGGGCGCTTTGTTGATGAGGGGTTAGTATGCCCGGGCTTGGTTGGGGAATGACTTGTTTAGGGATGCTTGGAGCTTTTCGAACGATGCTCGCAAGTTGTGGCTCTGGTCGGTTGAGCGTTTGGCTTTTGTGGTGGGGGAGTCGAGGAGGCCGTTTCTCTGTGTCGGGGGGAAGGAGAAAAGGTTTGCATGATTTAGGGATGGCTGCTGTGCTGCGTCATTGGAAGAATGCATGCTTATGCGGCCTCCTCGATGTCCACCAAAAGGTTGCGCACGGGGTGTGCTGCTAGGTCCCGTGCGTTGGCAGTATTATGCCGCGGCTGCTGCAAAGAAGCGCTAAAGAAAGGCTTAATGAGGTTTGACGTTGCGATGAAACCGCAGGTAAAAGCTATCGAGTAACACTCTTGAAAGGTTTTGGGCTTAAGGGCTTTCTAAGGTTTGTGGCGCGGATGTGGCTTGCCTGTGTGGGGCGTGTGGACGGCTCGTTTCTAGCGCTGCGGTGCGGCGCCGCGTACTTGTTCGATGACCTTTTCCATCGTGGCGTCGATGTGGTCTTTTTTGAGCTCGCATTCCCAGATGGTTATGGGCGTCCAGCCCATTTGAGTGAGTGCTGCCACGGCAGCGTGGTCGCGCTCGACGTTGCGACGGAACTTTGCCTCCCAAAACTCAACGTTGCGCTTGGGCTGGCTCGGGTTGCACTTAGGGCAGCGATGCCAAAAGCAACCGTTGACGAAGATGGCGATCTTGCGGCCGGGGAAGGCGATGTCGGGCTTGCCGGGAACCTTCCATTCCAAGCGATAACCCGTAAGGCCCGCTGCGCGCAGGCGCTGTCGTACGAGCAGCTCGGGCTTGGTGTTGGCGCGCTTGTTACCCTTCATGGACTTTTTGATGGCGGCGCGACGGCGGACCAGTTCGCGCTCGTCAGCGGAGAGGTCCGAGGTATCGATGCCGTCGAGCAGACCTGGTTTGGGGCGCTTTTTGCTACGGCGCTTAGGTGTGCGCTTGGGCTTGGTGGCGGGCTCGTCGGTCGCGGTGGCCTCGGCGTCGTTGGCAGCGCCGTTGGCCTCAAGCCGATCTTCCTTCAACTCAATCAGAGCATCAATGAGCCCCTTGTCGGCGGGCATCCACTCAACGGTGGCAAGCGAGGTGCGCGGAATCCAGCGGATATCGAGCTGGCGGTCGTGCTTCTGGGGCTCGCCGGACTCTTTGGCCATCGAGCAGTAGTAGCACTCCATGGAGAGATGGAAATCGGGGTAGTCGTACTCAACGGTATAGAAATCGCGCAGGTTGGTGACTTTTACCTGCAGTTCTTCCATGAGCTCGCGGCGTACGGCGTCTTCGGGCGTCTCGCCGCGCATGAGCTTGCCGCCTGGGAACTCCCAAAATCCCTGCATGTCGCCATAGCCGCGCTGCACGGCAAGCAGCTCGTCAGATCCATCCTTGCGAATGATCCCAGCGGCAACATGAACAGTCTTCAACAGGAGTCCTCTCTCAACATCAACACGTGGCAGGGTAGCTACCCGTACCTTACACAACGGTAAGGCAAGCGTAAGCCATATCGATGGTAGCCGACTCGTCTTCTTGCGACTATAGATGCCGTAGACTAATTGCAAGAAAGGACTCGGTATGCAAACCACGCACATGGCGACCCCGGTACTGGAGGTCGCGCATCTCGAAAAGGTATACGGAGCGCTGGGCAACGTGACCCGCGCGCTCAACGACGTCAGCTTTACCGTCAACCGCGGCGAATTTGTTGGCATCATGGGCGCTTCGGGCTCGGGCAAGTCGACCCTGCTCAACTGCGTGTCGACCATCGATAGCGCCACGAGCGGCACCATTCGCATCAACGGGCAGGATGTTACGCGCATGAAGCAGGCTAAGCTTTCGCAGTTCCGCCGCGAGGAGCTCGGCTTTATCTTCCAGGACTCCAACCTGCTCGATACGCTCACGGCACGCGAGAACATCGCCCTGCCGCTCACCATCGCCCGCACAAACTCGGCAGAGATTTCGGCCCGCGTGCAGGATGTGGCAGCGCGCCTGTCCATCAGTCAGGTGCTCGACAAGTATCCCTACCAGATGTCCGGCGGTCAGCAGCAGCGCGTTGCCGCGGCTCGCGCGCTCGTCACCGACCCCACCATGATCATGGCCGACGAGCCCACCGGCGCCCTCGATTCCAAGAGCGCTCGCCTGCTGCTCGAGAGCCTGGAGGCCCTTAACCGCCGCCTACGCGCCACCGTGCTCATGGTCACGCATGACAGCTTTGCTGCCAGCTACACGAGCCGCGTGCTGTTTATCCGCGACGGCAAGATCTTCACCGAGCTGCGCCGCGGCGACACCGACCGCCGAGAGTTCTTCGACCGCATTATGGAGGTCGTTGCCATGATGGGCGGTGAGGGCTCCGATGCTCTGTAAACTCGCTTGGGGCAACGTCCGCCGCGCCGGCCGCGACTACCTCGTCTACCTTTTGACGCTCACCCTGGGCGTCACGGTCTTCTATGCCTTTAACACCATCTCGATGCAGGTCGACATCGCCGGCATCGATGAAAAGGCCTTGGCGCAGGTTATGGGCAGCATGCTCGGCAACCTGACGTACTTTTTGGCCGGTGTCATGGCCTTTTTGATGGTGTATGCCAATAACTTCATCATGAAACGCCGCAAGAAGGAGTTTGGCCTGTACCAGGTGCTCGGCATGGGGCGCGGGCGCGTCGCCACGATTATGGCGCTCGAGACGGTGATCGTTTCGGTCGTGGCCTTTGTCGCCGGCATTGTGCTGGGTGTGGGACTCTCCCAGCTCATGACGTTCTTTACGGCCTCGCTCTTTAAGACACAGATCGCCAATTTCCACTTCTTTTTCTCGGTGCATGCGTTCAACCTGACCCTTGCTTGCATGCTCGTAATGTTTGTGCTCACGCTACTGCTGAACCTTCGCGCCGTGCGTCGTACCAAACTCATCGAGCTTATGGGTGCCGAGCGTCGCAACGAGAGCATCAAGACACGCAACCCCTGGATTGCGATTGCCATCTTTGTCGTGGGTGTGGCGCTTGTGGGCGTGGCCTATTACCGTCTGTTACGTGATGGGTTCCCGCTAACCGCGACGGACAGCAAGCTGCAAGAGGCCATGAACCAGTTTGGTATTACGACCGCTATGGTTACCGTGGGCACCTTTGCCCTGTTCTGGGGGCTCTCGGGCATGCTCATCAAGCTGCTGCAGAGCCTGCGCAGCGTGTATTGGCGTGGCCTCAATATGTTTACCGTGCGTCAGCTTTCGGCCAAGGTCAATACGGTGTGCTTTTCGATGGGCGTCATCGCGATGCTCCTGTTTTTGGCCATCACCTCGGTGACGTGCGGTATGTCGATTGCCAACGTGATGAACGAGAATCTGGAGCGCTATAATCCGGCCGACATGTCGCAGACGTATGTCTATTACACGCCCGATACGCTCGACTACTACAAAGAGTATGTCAATCCGTCTGAGGCCGATCGCATGGTGCTGGCCGATAGTACGGTCGATTTGTACTCCGCATGGCACGGTAAGGGCAAGTCGGCGGGCAACAACGACGAGACCGGCAAGAAGGTCAATATCGCCGATGTTGCCGGTGAGCATGTGCAGATCGATTCGTATCTGAGTTACCCAGTTGGCGGCTCGAATCCTTCGGTGACCCCAAGTGAGATGTGCAAGATCATGGGCGAAAAGCTTCCCAAGGCGTTCGGGGGTAGCAATGCCGATGCGATGGGTCTGTATGTGACGCCGGCGAGTCAGTACAACAAACTGCGTCAGATGATGGGCGAGGAGCCGGTGCACATCGGTCACGACCAGTATCTGCTCACGTGTGATATGGGCGGCGAGCTGGTCGACCTGTACACCAAGTATATGGCTGGCGGCCATGCCCTTACCTTGGGCGGGCATACGCTCAAGCCCGCAACCGATAAGTCGGACGAGGACACTGCGGCCATCGCCAACTCAGCGATGGGTAGTAATCCGGGCACCGTCGTCGTTGCCGACGAGCTGTTGTCCCAACTTAATCTGCAGCCGTATTCCAGTAGCCTGCTCGTTAACTACAAACAGGGGATGGATACGACCGAGGCAGACGAGAGCATTAAATACACTCTGCTCGACAATCTGCTCGTTGACGGCAAGGAGCCGGGGTCGTGGGGAACCTTCATCACACGCTCCGAGATGTACACGCAAGCAGCGCAAATGAACGGTCTTATTAGCTACCTAGCCATCTACATCGGCTTTGTATTGGTCGTTGCATGCGCGGCGATTCTGTCGATCCAGCAACTCTCCAACGTGGCCGACGGCAGCCGCAGCTATCGTGTGCTGGCGCAGATCGGCTGTGACGACCGCCAGATTCGCCATTCGGTGATGGCACAGCAAGCGGTATTCTTCCTGTTCCCGCTGGCAGTGGGCCTGGCGCACTCCTTTGTGGCACTTAAGGTGATCATCGAGTTGGTGAGCATTTTCGGAAATATGAGCATCGGCGGCACCGTTGGCCTCACCTGTGCAATCTTCCTGGCAGCTTATGGCGGCTACTTCCTGGTGACCTATCTCATGAGCACCGGCATGGCGCAAGCTGCCATCGCCACCCGCTACAGCGAATAACAAGCGGGCAAAATCGTCGCAAAATTAGAGGCGTATGACCGCCGCGAAGGGACCAGGGGCCCTTTCGCGGCGGTTTTTGCCAATCTGGTGCGTCTCAGATACAAGTGAGTAGACTTTTTTGAACCTGCCGAGCACATCGCGACAAATGATCGATGAAACCGCAGGTTAGAGCTGTGGCGTTTTAGGGCGTGCTCGGCCTTCTGCAAAAAGCCTACTCACTTGGTTTTTCTGCTAGAAGACCGCCACGAGGGAAGGCAACTCCCCCGGGTAGTCGTTGGGGACGTCCCCAACGGCTACCCAAGGAGTGTCCCAAACCGCCGGCAGAAAAGGAGCGTCCCTAACTGCCACATCCGGAGCAAGATAACGCCGCAGGTAGAGGACGGACAGCGAGCGGGTCGCATTTGAGACAAGGTGACGTGAAACGAAAGGGCGCTGACCTTCTGGTCGCGCCCTTGAAGTTGAACGTCAGATTGTCCAAATGCGGCCCGCGCAGCGTCGAGCCGTTACGGCGTTTGGTAAAACGCCGTAACCTACACCCGTTCCGCGATCTCGTGGATGAGGTAGTCGGTCTTTTCCCAGCCCAGGCACGGGTCGGTGATCGACTTACCAAAGACGCCGCCATCGACCGGCTGGTTGCCGTCCTCAAGGTAAGACTCGATCATAAAGCCCTTGACCAGCTTGGAGATGGACTCGTTGCGGCGGCAGCTATCGAGTACCTCCTTGCAAATGCGGTACTGCTCCAGCGGGCGCTTGCCCGAGTTGTCGTGGTTGCAGTCGATGACCGCCGCCGGGTTGGCGTAGCCGGCATGCTCGGTATAACGCTCGGCCAGGCGCTCCAGGTGCTCGTAGTGGTAATTGGGGTAGGTGCGACCGTCGAGACCGATGTAGCCACGCATAACGGCGTGCGCGAGCGGATTGCCGTCGCACTCGACCTCCCAGTTGCGGAAGATAAAGCTCTGGTGCGCCTGCGCGGCGTAAATGGAGTTGAGCATAACGGTGGTGGAACCGGCAGTGGGATTCTTCATGCCGACGGGTACCGAAATGCCGCTCGACACCAGGCGATGCTCTTGGTTCTCGACTGAGCGTGCGCCCACGGCAACATAGCTCAGCAGGTCGACGAGGTACTGGTAGTTGGACGGGTAGAGCATCTCGTCGGCGGTAAAGAAGCCCGTTTCCTCAATAACGCGCAGGTGCATATGGCGGATTGCCTTGACGCCCTCGAGTAGGTCATCGGGCGCCTCGGGGTCGGGGTTGTGCAGCAGGCCCTTGTAGCCGGTGCCCTTGGTACGCGGCTTATTGGTGTAGACGCGCGGAATGATAATGAGCTTGTCCTTGACCTCCTCGGCGGTCTTGGCCAGACGATTCATATACTCGAGAACCGAATCCTCGCGGTCGGCAGAGCACGGGCCGATGATGAGCACCTTGCGTGCGTCCTCGCCGGTAAAGACTTTGGCGACCTCGGCGTCAAATGCCTGCTTCTTAGCGGTAAGCTCGGCGGAAAGCGGCATTTCCTCGCGGATCTCCATGGGGATCGGCAGCCTGCGTTTGAATTCCATGGCCATAGGGGCCTCCTCAATCAATTGATGGCAACGAGAACATTGTCGAATGCACGGCATTATCCGCTGTCGCACGCTAAAGTGCAAGCCCTCGTCACCCCAAAACCTGCCAAAAAGGGACAGGTTTATTTTGGCAGGTTTTATCTGGGTAAACGTTGACGAATGCCGGGAGGGAGCGGCGCCGCGCGGGACCCTAAGGCTGTTGTCAGTTCCCCAGGAAATACCATGTGGGCAAAAAATGCCAAATATGAGTACGGTTGCTATCTTAGTATCATATTGCCTTCGCAAAATAATAGACATAACAGCAAAATATGTTTATTAACGCAAACACATATAAGTCCGCTATAGGGCTGTTTGATCAATTTAGGGACGCGTGTAAGCCGTGAAAACGGCATTTGGGGCTGTTTTGGCTGTTACTAAAAAGGTAACAGTACTCATATTTGCCCTTTTTTGCCCACGGGGCCTCGAAGGGGCTGCCAATCAGGTTCCAGGGGAGGTGGTTCGAGGGCCGCAGAGCAAAAAAGCGGGGGCGCAGGTTGTCCTGCGCCCCCGCTCTCGGGAATTACCCATTCCCTGCGGCAGAATTTACGCCGCCTCGTCGAACTGCGAGTTGTACAGGTCGGCGTAGAAGCCGCCCTGGGCGAGCAGCTCGTCGTGCGTGCCCTTCTCGACGATGTCGCCGTCGCGGATTACCAAGATCGCGTCGGCGTTGCGGATCGTGGACAGGCGGTGTGCGATGACAAAGCTCGTGCGGCCCTGCATCAGCGCATCCATGGCGCGCTGGATGAGCTCCTCGGTGCGGGTATCGACGTTGGAGGTCGCTTCGTCCAGAATCAGCGCCGGGCGGTCGGCCAAAATGGCACGGGCGATGGTCACGAGCTGGCGCTGACCCTGCGATAGGTTAGTGCCCTCCTCGTTGATCATAAAGTCGTAGCCACCGGCAAGCGTATGGATAAAGTGATCGCAGCGTGCAGCGCGCGCGGCGGCCTCGACCTCGGCATCGCTTGCATCGGGGCGTCCGTAGCGGATGTTCTCGCGGATGGTGCCGTTAAACAGCCAGGTATCCTGCAGCACCATGGCAAACTCGCCGCGCAGCGCCGCGCGGTCCCAGTCGCGCACGTCGACACCCTCGACGCGCAGCGAACCGCCGTCCACATCGTAGAAGCGCTGCAGCAGCTTAATGAGCGTGGTCTTGCCGGCACCGGTGGGGCCGACGATGGCGATGGTCTGGCCGGGCTTAGCCTCGCAGCTAAAGTCATGGATGATGGTCTTGTCGGGCGTGTAGCCAAACTTGACATGGTCAAACTCCACGTGGCCGGGGCGCTTCTCGGGAATCTGCGCGTCGGCCTTCTGCTCCTCCTCGGGCGCGGCCAGGAACTCAAACACACGCTCGGTGGCAGCTGCCATCGACTGCATCGTGTTGCTCACGTTGCCCAGCTGCTGCACCGGCTGCGTAAAGTTGCGCACGTACTGGATAAAGCTCTGGATGTCGCCGGGCGTGGCATTGCCGGTCAGTGCGAGCTGTGCGCCCACTACGACAACGCCCACGTAGCCCATGTTGCCCACCAAGCTCATGAGCGGCATCATCAGGCCCGACAGGAACTGCGAACGCCAGCCACTAATAAACAGGCGATCGTTTTGGCGGTCGAACTCCTCGATCGAGGCCTCGGCGCGGTCGAACACCTGGATGACGTTCTGGCCGGCAAAATCCTCCTCGATAATGCCGTTGACGGTGCCCAGGACCTGCTGCTGCTCGCGGAAGTACGGCTGCGAGAAGTGAATCATCACCATCAAGATAATCGCGGCGGCCGGCAGCGTGAGCACGGTGACGCCGGTGAGCGGCAGGCTGATCGACAGCATCATGACGAGCACGCCGATAATCTGCGTCACCGACGTGATGAGCTGCGTCACGCTCTGGTTGAGCGACTGACCCAGCGTATCGACGTCGTTGGTGATGCGACTGAGCACGTCGCCCTTGCTGTGTCCGTTAAAGTAGCTCATCGGCACGACGGCAATCTTGGCGGCGATCTCCTTGCGCATTCGGTAGCAGATCTTTTGCGTGACGCCGGTCATGAGCCAGCCCTGGATTAGACTGCAGATAGAGCTCGCCAGATACAGGCAGAGCAAAAAGCCGAGCGTCTTGGCAATCCAGGCAAAGTCGACATCGCCGGTGCCGTTGACCTTGGCAACCAAGCCCTCGAACAGTTTGGTGGTAACCTGGCCGAGCACCTTGGGCCCCACAATGTTAAAGATGACCGAGCACACGGCAAAGGCGACGGCGGTAAACACGGCAATCTTGTGCTGGCCGATATAGCCGAGCAGCTGCCTCATGGTGCCCTTAAAGTCCTTGGCCTTTTCGCCGCGACGCATGCCGCCCATGCGGCCCATGGGACCACGCTGGCGGGTGGGCTTGGGAATCTGAGTCTTGGTCTCGTCTGCCATTAGCGCTCGCCTCCTTCCGTGACGGCTGCAATTTCTTCTTGGGTAAGCCCCAGCTCCTCGGCGGAAAGCTGCGACTGTGCGATCTCCAGGTACGCCGGGCAGCTGCGCAGCAGCTCCTCGTGCGTACCGGTGCCCACCACGTGCCCGTCGTCGAGCACAATGATCTGGTCGGCGTGCATGATGGTCGCGATGCGCTGGGCCACGACCACGAGTGCGGCGTCGGTAACGTTTTTGGCCAGCTCCTCGCGCAGGCGCGCGTCGGTCTTGTAGTCGAGGGCGCTAAACGAGTCGTCGAACACCACGACTTCGGGCTTCTTGGCCAGGGCGCGGGCGATGGCCAGGCGCTGGCGCTGACCGCCCGAGACATTGGAGCCGCCCTGGCTGATGGGGGAGTCGTAGCCGCCCTCGCGCTCGGCGATAAAGTCCTCGGCCTGGGCGATGCATGCCGCCTTGTGCATGTCGTCATCGCTTACCATGTCGCCGGCAAACTTGAGGTTGCTCTCGACGGTGCCCGAGAACAGGCGACCCTGCTGCGGAATATAACCGATACGGCGGCGCAGCTCGGAAAGGGTCATGTCGCGCACGTCGATGCCGTCGAGCGAAATGCTGCCGCCCGTGACGTCGTACAGGCGCGGAATCAGCTGTACGAGCGTGGACTTGCCCGAGCCCGTGGAGCCAATGATGCCGAGCATCTGACCGGCATGCGTGGTGAAGTTCACACCGCTAATGACGTCGGCGCGGGCATCGGGGTACTGGAAGCTCACGTCGCGGAAGGTGAGCTCACCGCGCGGCGAGCTGGCCGCGGGCAGTTTGGGCGAGGCAGGGTCGTTGATGCTCGTGGGGCAGGTGATGACCTCATCTACGCGCTCGGCTGCGACCTCGGCACGGGGCAGGATGACCGAAACCATGGTGAGGATCATAAACGCCATGACGATCTGCATGGTGTAGGAGATAAACGCCATCATGTTGCCGACCTGCATCACGCCGTCGGACACGCCCTGCGCGCCAAACCAGACGATAAGCACGGTGATGCAGTTCATGACGAGCATCATGAGCGGCATCATAAAGCTCATGGCGCGGTTGGTGTAAAGCTGCGTGGTCATTAGGTCGAGCGAAGCCTTGTCAAAACGCTTGAGCTCATGCTCCTCGCGGTTGAACGAGCGAATGGGCATAAGGCCGTCGAGCAGCTCGCGGGCGGTAAGGTTCACGCGGTCCACAAAGCTTTGCATCTTTTTGAACTTGGGCATGGTGAGGCCCATAAGCACGCCGACAACGGCTGAAACCGCGATGATGGCCACGGCGATGGTCCACTCCAGGCCGGTGTGGTTGGCCAGGACGCGCATGACGGCGACGATGCCCATGACCGGTGCCATCAGGCACATGCGGATAAACAGGGTTGCGGCCATCTGGATCTGCTGAATGTCGTTGGTGCAGCGGGTGATGAGCGAGGCCTGGCTAAACTTGCCCACCTCGGCCGGCGAGAAGTGCATCACCTTGTTGAAGGTCTCGCGGCGCAGGTCTCGGGCGATGGAGCAGGCGGTGCGCGAAGCCACGGCACCGGTCAGGATGGTGGCGACGAGCGACACCAGGCACAGCCCAAACATCGTGGTCGCCATGCGGCTCAGGTAGGCGTTCTGCACGTCGGCGGGGTCGATGCCCTGTGCCTTGTACTCGTCCTGCACATAGCTCACGGCGCGCTGAGTGACGATGGAGCCTGACATGGAGCCCATTTTGTCCGCCATTTGGTTGGCGCCCTCGACGAGCTTGCTTTGGTCTACCAGACCGCCCTCGACACCCAGGCGCAGGCTCTTCATAGTGATCTTACCGCCGTCGGCATCAATCTGCTTTTGCATGCTCTGCGCGGCTGCGGCCTTCTGCTGCATCTCGGCGAGCTGCTCGGGCGTCATGGTAGCCATCTGCTCGGGGGTGGGCATGGTCTGGGCAGCGTTGTTGTCTTTCTCGCTGGACGAGCCCATCATGTCACCCATGGAGTTGGCGTCAATGCCCTGGTTGAGCGAAAGGACGACGGTCTCGGGCAGGCTCATAATGTCGGCGAGCTTGCTGCCGTCGGCGCGCTCGTCCTCGGTACCCTCATACGTTCGAATGCCGTTTTTGTCAGCCTTGCTAAACACGGCCTCCACAGCCTTGGCGTCCTTGGCGCTCATAAAGAGCTCAAGGTCATCGAGCGATTCGGCACGAATGGTGTCGGGCACGGGCGAGGCGATGCCGCCTTGCTGCACGCCTACGTCGACGATGTCGCTCATATAGGTAGGCAGCGCCAGATCAGCGTTGCAGCTGATTACGATAAGTACGATAGCTGCGAATAGTGCCAGGATATGCTTTTTAAAGAGCTTGAGAATCCTCACTCGGCATCTCTCCTTTCTTGATTGCGGTCGATAATTTCGTTGGCACGCCTTAGAAGACGCACCATCTCTTGGGTATCTGTTTCGCCGAGCTGCTCGAGGAAAGCCGCAGTGCGGTTCTCGAATTCCCGACGTTTGATTTCGAGATCCTGGAATCCTTTGTCGGTCACCGTGACGTGTACGCGACGACGGTCGGTCTTTGAGTGCTCGCGCTCGACCCAGCCCTTGGCTTCGAGAGCGCGTAGGATATTGGCGATGCGGGCACTCGAGACCCAGGCGCGATCAGCGAGTTCGCTCGGCGTGAGCGAACCGCCGGCGAGTATGAGGGCGCGCATGACGGCCATTTCGCCGCCGAGGGCTTTGTCCGCAAAGCGCGAAATGCGCTGATGCATGCTGCCGAACTCGGTAAGGAGCTGACGCCCAAGTTCACGGAAATCGGTATCTTCCACCGAAAACCCCTAACACTAGAAACTATTTTCGGTGAAAGATGATACCACCGCTCAACCATCCCATTCGGTGGATTTCTAGGCATGTCCCAAAAATCTACTTGGCCGCTAGGCAATATTAAGAGTGCATTAAGACTTAAAATCATTCAATTGCTGAAGCGTTTCAAAGAACTATTATGCACGCGGTTAGGCGAGGGGTTGTCACCACCATGACGACTGGGACTCATATAATCGCCACGTGCGATGCTCCAACTTCCCGCAAGGAGACACCTTACATAAAGGGGGATGGAGTCATGGCATTTGACTTCACGGGCAAGACCGCGATTGTCACGGGCGGCACTCAGGGCATTGGCCTCGAGATCGCCAAGGGCATCGTCGCGGGCGGCGGACATGTCGCGCTCATCGCAAGGAACGCTGCTAAGGGCGAGGCCGCAGTGGCCGAGCTTGGCGAGGGCAACAAGTTCTATCAGCTCGATGTCGCCGATGCGCCCAAGGCGCGCGAGACCGTCGAGCAGATTTTTACGGACCTGCCGCAAACCAACATCTTGATTAACTGCGCTGGCGTCATCAGCACCAAGAAGTTCGACGAGATCGATGACACCGAGTGGCGCCGCACTATCGATATCAACCTCAACGGTACCTTCACTATGATGAACGCCGTGTACCCGCACTTTAAGGCGGCGCATGCCGGCACTATCGTCAACGTGAGCTCCGTTGCTGGCAAGATCGGCGGCGGCCTGCTTGGCACCGCTGCCTACGCGAGCTCCAAGGCCGGTGTCAACGGCCTTACCAAGGCGGTCGCCAAGGAGGGCGGCAAGTTTGGCGTTCGCTGCAACGCCGTGTGCCCGTCGCTCACGTTGACCGATATGACCTCGATTCTCTCTGACGAGAACTCTCAGCGCATCATCAACGGTATTCCTCTGGGCCGCGCTGCCCAGGCCAGCGAGCCTGCGCAGATGGTGCTGTTCTTCGCTTCCGACCTCGCCAGCTTCGTGAACGGCGAGATCGGTGACTGCGACGGCGGCATCGTCCTGGACGGGTAATACCCCGCGATGATTATTCGGCGACGGCTCCTGCGACTCGGGACCGTCGCCTTCTTTCTGACATAGGCGCGTGCGGCTACGATTCGCATGCATCCAAAGGAGATATATATGAGTGAATCGACTGCGGTGGAGGCGCCGGCGGCAAAGGAGCCGTTCTTTAAGATGTCCTCCATCCCGGGTGCCAATATTTTGGTGCCGCTTTTGCTGGGCTGCCTGCTCAACACGCTATTCCCCGACCTGTTCAAAACACTCGGCAGCTTTACGCTTGGTATGACCCAGCAGGGCGCAGGCCCGCTCGTGGGCGCTTTTTTGCTCATCGTCGGTACGACGATTTCGTTTAAGAGTGCTCCTGCCGCCGCTGCACGCGGCGCCATCATCATCGCCGTCAAGCAGATCGTGGTCGTTGCCGTGTCGCTGCTCATCCTTTATGTGTTCAACGACAACCTGTTTGGCATCTCTGCCATGGTGATGCTGGCGGCTTGCACCGGCGCCAACAACGCTATGTACGCTGGTCTGATGGGCACCATGGGCAATGAGGCCGAGCGTGGCGCCGTCGCCATCACCACGCTGGTTGTCGGCCCTCCGGTCACGATGATCGTGCTCGGCGCTGCCGGTCAGGCTCCGATCGGCTGGTCGCTCGTGGGCGCCATCCTGCCGATCGTCGTCGGCATTATTCTGGGCAACCTCTTCCCGAGCTTTAAGAAGATGATGGCGCCGGCACTTTCCGCCATCATCGTGCTCGTCTTCTTTGCCATGGGCTCGACCATGACCTTTGGCCAGCTCATTAATGGCGGTCTTCCCGGTATTCTGCTCGGCGTGATCTGCTCGGTGGTCTTTGCAATTCCCGTCATCGCGGTCGATAAGCTCACGGGTGGTACGGGTGTCGCAGGTGCGGCCATTTCGAGCTGCGCCGGAGCCAATGTGGCCACGCCTGCCGCCATGGCAAGCGTCAACGAGGCCATGTACGGTGGTGCTGTGCTCGCGACGGCTACGGCACAGGTTGCTGCCTGCGCTATCGTGACGGCCATTTTGACCCCGCTCGTTACCAGCTGGTGCCACAAGCATTTTGAGGGCCAGCAGAGCAACAGCAAGGCAGCGACCGACAAGGCCGCCTCAGCCGCCTAATGCCAAGCGGCAATCAAAGCTAAAAAACTAGCCATGCCACAGGGCGGCCATGGGAAGGAAATCCCGTGGCCGCTCCGCAGTTTCTGTAGGGTCTCAGGGGTACTTTACCCTGCTAAAGCTGGCATAACAGCTAGAGTGAACGTCGTACAAAGGCAAGGAAAAATACCAAACAAATCGGTGAACGGTAGTTGTTCGCGCGCGCATTTCCTGCGGGTTTGTAATAAATGCCA
>DBGFTB010000046.1:0-1685 GCA_048532905.1 Collinsella aerofaciens | reverse complement strand
TCGTAGAGCGCCTTGCCGTCCTCGAGATAGCCCTCCTGGCTAAAGTGCATGATCTCGATCTTCTCGGTTTCCTTCATGGCTTTTCCTTTCTGTCCTGCACGCGAATCTATACATCGCGTTTCTTTTCGATACCAATTATAGACATACACCCAATGTGTTTTTAATACCACTTTTCAATCTGTTCCAATCCTCGGTGAACGGTCGAAATTCTCTGGTGAGTGGTATTAAATTAGAATTTGATGTATAGCTAACGCCCCCGGCGTCTCCCTTGTGCGACAAAGAACAGCGTTCCTACCAGCGCAATAATGGTCGATGCTCCAAACAGTACCGTCTGGACGCCCAAAGCCTCCGCCAAAAACGGAGCCGCCAGCAGCGGCACCACGCCGGCGCTCATCAGGCCAAAGCGCACAAAGCCGGTAATGCGACCCAGGTATTTGATGTCGGCGCGCTCCTGAATCAAGATCATCTGCAGCGGCTCCAGGAACCCCCAGGCCAGACCGTTAATCGCCTGACCGACAATCGCGACCCCCAGCATATCGGTGCCCACGTACACCATGGACCCAATGCCCACGGCCATGAGCGCGCCGAGCAGCAATCGTAGGTTGACATGGCGAGCAGAAAGCTTGGTCAGGATGAACGCGCCCACCGAGGAAGTGAGGCCCACGACCGAGGACAGCCAGCCCAGCCAGACGATATCCACGTTGAGCACATCACGGTAGAACAACGACTCCAGCGAATCGAACGCGCCAAACGCAAAGAATCCCAAAAAGCCCGAGATAAAGATGAGGCGCAGGTCGTGGTCGCGAAACGTAAGTCGCGCACCCTCGGCCATGCCGCCCAGAATACCGCCCTTCGGCTTTTCCCCTTTTGCGGGAACAACGCACTCGTGACAGCCCAAGGAGAGCACGGCCGCCACACCCATCATGCCCGCCATGAGCAGGTAGACCGATTGCGTGGCAAAACAGCTCACGATGGCACCGCCGAGCAGCGGGCCAGCGGTATAGGCAATATTGCTGTAGAACACCATGAGGCCGTTCACGCGGGTACGGCCCTCGGTGGTCGACTCCAGGTATCCCGGAAACGCATGCGTGCAGGTGTTGATAAAGCCGCCCGCAAGTCCCAAGACGCACGCGGCAAACAAAAGCCCGGGGACAGACAACGGCGCTAACCCCACACCAAGCGATAGCACTGCCGTAATCACGCACGTCACAAACGACGTCCGGCGCGGTCCAAAGCGGTCGATGACCGAACCCGACACCATATTGCCCACCGACGTCATAAGATTGCGCACGAGCGTAATGGCGGCAACCAAAAAGGCCGTGCCGGCCAGATCATACGTGGCCGCACCGATAAGCCCCAAAAAGTAGACCGCGTTGTTGGCGCACCACTGCAGGGACTCAATAAGAATCAGCTTGACCTCTGCCGGCGTCAGGCGCATTGCTTCGCGATCCTTCGCGAACATACGAACTCCTTCTATACAAAAAGGGGATGGAGGGCATAGGCCTGCTCCATCCCCTTTCCAGGTTGCAACGAAAATCTATGCAGCCGGGCCCTTACGCCAGCACGCCGAAGAACGCGCCGATGATGCCCACGACCATGGTGGCCACGATCAGCACCATGGGGTTGATCTTCTTGGACAGCAGCCAGTAGTACAGCCAGAAGGCGATCATGCCGAGCATGCCGGG
>DBGFTB010000045.1:0-85798 GCA_048532905.1 Collinsella aerofaciens | reverse complement strand
AGTTTGTTCCGCAGCCGCCCGTGGCGAATGCGCCAAAGGGCTGTGTGGCTCAGGCGTTCCAAGATATGACTAAGACTCCGGGCGTGCTTCAGCGTGTATGCCAAATCGCGTTTTTGCCGGCGCTGATTTGCGTTGTGTCGGTGCTCGTGTTGTTTATTCCCGTTATTGGCGGCATTGCAGCTGCCATCGGCTTTTTGGCAGCTTGCATTGCGAGCGTGTGCGGTTCCGGCTTTGGTATCGAGTGGGGCCGTGATCTGTCGCTCAAGGTCGATGACGGCATGGACCGTCCGCTCATGCGTTCCACGTCGTTTGGTCTCGGAGTCTTTTCGAGCGTTATTTCGATCGTGCTCGAGGTTATCGCTGCCATTCCCGTTATCGGTGTAGTGCTTTCGCTGGTGGAGGGCGTGGCGCTTGGTGCCGCAGGCTCGTACTCCTACTATGGCTCCTATGCACTCGAGGCAGCGCTGTTCGGTTCGCTCGGCCTGCTTGTCCTGGCTCTGATTGCCTCGGCGATTCTGGGTGTCTTCTTTAAGATGTTCGCCGACATCGCCGTGATGCACTTTGCGGTGACCGGTCGCGTCGAGAGCGCGTTTTCGCTCGATAAGGTCTGGGCGGCGTTTAAGCACAACAAGACCAAGCTGTTCTGTGCTTCGTTCCTTCCCGAGTTTTTGACGGGCCTGGTCGCCAACGTTGTCACATGGATCTTGACGGTCGTCTTTGGCGCCATTGCCTCTGTCGGTATGTATAGCTACTACTATCGTCCTACGGGTATTGAGGCAATTGTTACCGGCGGTGGCGTCACGCTCGCACTGTTCTTGGTGCTGGTCGCTTTCGTCACCGTATTTCTTACGGTCTTTGGCAAGATGCTCAAGCACCGTGCCGTTGGCTATTGGGCCGCACGCTATGCAAGCGAGTGGGCCGATGAGGATAAGGACGACGTCCTGACTTTTGTGTTGCCCTTCGAGAAGAAGTCCGCTCCTTCGGGTTACGGTGCTCCGGATGCTTCGCCGGCACCTGCACCCGCTCCCGCGACCGAGCCTGAGCCGGCGCCCGAGCCTGAACTGGTGCCCGAGTCTGAGACGGCATCTGAGCCCGAGCCTGCGCCTGAGCCTGAGCCGGCACCTGCACCTGAGTCGGCGTCCGAGCCAAGCTCCGACGAGGAACCTCAGGACGAGTAGCCATGCCGTCTGCCATTTGGGGACGGGGTAGAAATAGCAGAAATAGCGCTTGAAGAATGAGCGGGGGCGGACGTGTCGAAACGTCCGCCCCCGCTTTGACATCGCGATGTGGCTATGACTGCGAGATGCCAGCGAATCGATTACTCGTCGTGCTTCTCCTCACGGCGTGCAGCAGCGCGTGCGTCGTGGATGCCCTTGATCGCGGCATGGCGAGCCGTTCGGGCATCATGGATGGCGTCGCGAGCCTCGGCGGTCGTCGCTTTGGCAGAGCGCAACTTGGCGGCCAGATCGGGGTTGGTTTCGGCGACCGCGGTAATCGCGGGGCCGTCGAGCTCCTCTTGCGTGGGCTCGGCCAAAAAGTCGATAGCATACTGGGCGGCCACCATGGAGCCCTTTGCCAGCACGGTCTCGTCGATCTTGTAGAAGCAGGAATGTTGGGCGTACGTGGCGCCAATCTTGGGGTTGCGCGTACCTACAAAGGCGAGCACGCCCGGTACGCGACGCAGGTACTCCGAAAAATCCTCGCCCGAAAGCGTGCCGCGATAATGGCCTTGGCCGGTGGGGCCCAGGCACTTGATTGCAGCCTGACGGCAGCGCTCGCTCGAGGCGGCGTCGTTTTCGACCTTGTAGTTGGCGATGGTGTAGTCGGTGAGCTCTGCCTCGGCGCCCAGAGCTGCCGCGGTATGCTCCACGATGCGGCGCATGAGCTCCGGCATTTCCTCATGCGTCTTGTCGCCATAGGTGCGCACCGTGCCGGCGAGGTACGCCGTGCCGGCGATAACGTTGCGCGCGGTGCCGCCGTGCAGCTCGCCGACGGTGATGACGGCGGGTTCGTAGGGGCTAATCTCGCGCGAGACGATGGTCTGCAGGGCGTTGACAATCTCGGCGGCAACCATAACGGCGTCGTGGCCGCGCTGGGGCATGGCGCCATGGCACGAGGTGCCGCGAACGTCGATGCGGAACCAGTCGGTATTGGCCATGCGTGGGCCGGGCTCGCAGCTCACGGTGCCGGCGTCGACCTCACTCCAGATGTGCGCGGCGTAGGCGCCGTCGACGCCGTCGAGCACACCCGTGCCAATCATGAGTTTGGCGCCCTGGCCGTTTTCCTCGCTGGGCTGGAATACGATGCGAATCTCGCCGTGGATGTCATCGGTCATGTGGCGCAGAATCTGCAGCGTGCCGAGCATCATGGCGATATGGCAGTCGTGACCGCAGGCGTGCATGCAGCCCTCGTTGACGCTGGCGAACTCCTCGCCGGTCTGTTCGGTGACGGGCAGGGCGTCGATGTCGGCGCGCAGCAGGATGCGGCGGCGTGGCGTGCCGTCCTCGCGATAGGCGTCGGGCGCGGTGCCGCGAAGGGTCGCCACAAGGCCCGTCTTGAGCGGACGCTCGTAGGGGATATTCATGGCGTCGAGCTGGTTGGCGATGTCGGAGGTCGTGCGCTCCTCGGCAAGGCTCAGCTCCGGGTGCTTATGGAAGTGCCGGCGCTGCTTGATGATATAGGGTTCAAACTCGGTAGCGATATCTTTGATGGCTGCGGTGACGTCGTCAGCCGCGCGAGCCTCGGTCGCCGCCATAATCTGCTGTGCCTTGGTCTTCGTCATGGTCGATTTGCTCCTTGCTGGGTTGATCGCAAAATCGTACAGGCTCTTTCCAGTATGCCACCTGCCGCTAGGGCTGGTAAAGTTGCCGTTTGCCGCTTGGGGTTTTGTTGCAAGGGCGGGGGAGTACACTCGGGGGTGTTGAATTTCCTGCCAGAGATGGGGATGCCCATGCAACATATCGATCGGATTATCCGTTCCAAGAACGTCTTTACCGCCCAAGACGGCATCGATGCCGCCCGCGAGTTGGCGATCGCCATCGCGGGTGATCGCATCGTCGCGGTCGGCGCGCCCGATGACGTGATTGCCGCCGCCCCTGCCGCCGCGCCAGTTGTCGACTACGGCGAGCAGTTTGTCTGCCCCGGTTTCCATGACGCTCATCTGCATTTCTTCCATACCTCGGTCGGTTCCTCGCCGTACATGCTCATGGATATGGGCACGTCCGAGGCGGCGCTGGTGCAACATGCGCTCGAGTTTTCCCAGGACCTGCCCGACGACGCTTGGGTTGTGACACAGGGCTGGCGCGATTACCGTTGGGACCCGCCCGAGCATCCAACCAAGGCGTCGCTCGATGCGGCATTCCCCGATCGTCCCTGCGTTATGTATTCGGGCGACGGACACACGCTTTGGCTCAACAGCCGCGCACTCGAGGCACTTGGCGTCACGCGCGACAGCGAGCCACCAGCAGGCGGCAGCTACGACAAGGACGCAAACGGCGAGCTCACGGGCATTGCTCACGAGGCGGCTGCCATGCAGCTGCTACCGCGCTGTCTTGAGTGGCTGGGGGAGGATCGCATCGCAAGTGCTTATGCCGATCAAATGAGGCGTATGGCCGAGCAGGGCATCACCTCGATATGCGATATGTCGCTCATGCCCATGCCGGGCTGCGATTTTATCCGCGACGACGTCTACGACAAACTGCAGGCAGCCGGCAAGCTGGGCATCCGAGCCCATCTGTTCCCCACGCTGTTGGATGACCAGTCGCGCTTGGAAGAGCTGCAGACCCGCTACGCGAACAACGCGCTGCTCTCGGCGCCAGGCTTTAAGCAGTTTTTCGACGGCGTGTCGAGCGAACACACGGCCTATCTCACCGAGCCCTATACCAACCCGCGCTTCCCGGGCGATCAAGGTCGCCTGACGGTTCCTGCCGAGCGCATGCGCAAGCTGGTTCTGGCGGCCGCGGAGCGCGGCCATACCGTGCGCATCCATGTCATCGGCGACGGTGCCATCCATGCCGCGCTCGATATCTTTGAGGAGGCCGCCGAACTGTACGGCCTGCCCCAGCACGGCCATAACACGCTCGAGCACCTGGAGAACCTCTTGCCCGAGGACATCGATCGTCTACGCAAGCTTAACGTCGTTGCCTCGAGCCAGCCCTGTCATATTACACTCGACCCAGGCGGCCCCGAGCGCGATCTGGGCCTGGAGCGCAGCCGCATCATGTGGCCGTTTGCGACCTATAAGCAGCGCGGCATTCGCCAAGCCTTCGGTACCGACAGCCCTATCACAGCTGTTACCAGCATGAACGTGCTCTACACGGCTATCACGCGCCAGGACCCCAAAAGCCACTGGCCCGAGGGCGGCTGGCTGCCGAGCGAGCGCATCGATGCAGCAACAGCCCTGCGCAACTACACCCTGGGCAGCGCCTATGCAGTGGGCGACGAGCAAAACCTCGGCAGCTTGGAGCCCGGCAAGTATGCCGACCTGGTAGTCCTGGACCAAAACCCGCTCACCATCGATCCCCAAGAGCTCCAAGCTACCAAAGTCCAAGCAGCCTACCTAGCCGGCAACTTAATCTACGAGCGCTAACTCCACATCCCACCCCTCAGTTGCGGTGAAATAGTCCCTAAAATCGGCCTTCAAGCCCAAATACAGGAACTATTCCACCGCAACTTAAAAGAGCGCGTCCCAACAACGTGCCCCTATCTTGTGCATTCCATCCGCATCGCCATTTTGCTGCACTGACTTTTCTGAATGCCGGGCTCGAATTAGTTAACCTGCCTCCCGTGTGGCTCCGGAGGGGCGGGGCATAAGGTTTATCGCGAGTTCCGCACGAGCCGAAGGCCACTTAATGTGGCCTTCGTGCGAGCAGGACTGCCCGAGCAGGAAACCTTACGCCCCGCCCCTCCGGAGCCACACGGGAGGCATCGCTAAGTTATCCCCCGGCATTCAGAAAATCTAAGTGCCAAAAAATAAGATTTTTTGACTCCGTGTTGTATAACCCGCCATTCGTGGGTACCATTCAACGCGTACGCAAACAAAAAGGGTTAATTCGCGTGGTATAACCGCGCGGCCCAAAAAGGAGGAGACAAGCATGTCGTCTTTGAAGCCGCTTGCAGATCGTGTTCTGGTCAAGCCCGACGAGGCCGAGCAGAAGACCGCTTCTGGTCTGTATATCGCCAGCAACGCTCAGGAGAAGCCGCAGCGCGGCACCATCGTTGCCGTGGGCGCCGGCAAGGTCAACGACAAGGGTGAGCGCATCCCCATGGACGTCAAGGTCGGTGACGTTGTCATCTACGGTAAGTTCGGTGGCAACGAGGTCAAGGTCGACGGCGAGAAGTATCTGCTGATGCGCGCCGACGACATCTACGCTGTCGTCGAGGCCTAGTCTCGTCAGAATCTCTGATTCGTCTTTGAACGCGTCCGCCGCATAGGACTCGGAAGCGGCGACGCGAGTCACATTTCTTTTGGAGGATTACCTACCATGGCAAAGAACATTACGTTCAACACCGATGCCCGCGCTAAGCTCGCCAAGGGCGTCAACACTCTGGCCGACGCCGTTACCGTCACCATGGGCCCCAAGGGTCGCTACGTTGCGCTGCAGCGCACGTTCGGTGCCCCGACCATCACCAACGACGGCGTTTCCGTCGCCAAGGAGATCGAGCTCGAGGACAACATCGAGAACATGGGCGCTCAGCTGGTGAAGGAGGTCGCCACCAAGACCAACGACACCGTGGGTGACGGCACCACCACCGCAACTCTGCTCGCTCAGGCCATCGTCAACGACGGTCTGCGCAACGTCGCCGCTGGCGCCAACCCGCTGGCCATCCGTCGCGGCATCGACAAGGCCGTCAACGCCGCCGTCGCCGAGATGAAGAAGCAGGCTAAGCCGGTCGAGACCAAGGAGCAGATTGCTTCCGTCGGCACCATCTCTGCCGGTGACCCCGAGGTCGGCGAGAAGATCGCCGAGGCCATGGAGGTCGTGGGCAAGGACGGCGTCATCACCGTCGAGGATTCCCAGACGTTCGACATCACCATCGACACCGTCGAGGGCATGCAGTTCGACAAGGGCTATGTCTCCGCTTACTTCGTCACGGATAACGACCGCATGGAGGCCGTGATGAAGGATCCGTACATCCTCATCACCGACCAGAAGATCTCCAGCGTTCAGGACATCATGCCCGTTCTCGAGGCTGTCCAGCGCGCTGGCCGTGGCCTGCTCATCATCGCTGAGGACATCGACGGCGAAGCTCTGCCTACCCTGGTCCTCAACAAGATCCGTGGCGCCCTCAACGTCTGCGCCGTCAAGGCCCCGGGCTACGGCGATCGCCGCAAGCGCATTCTCGAGGACATCGCCGTCCTCACCGGTGGCCAGGCTGCCCTGGACGAGTTGGGCGTGAAGGTCGCTGACATCACCGCCGATATGCTCGGTACCGCTAAGTCCGTCACCATCTCTAAGGACAACACCGTCGTCGTCGGCGGCGCTGGCTCCAAGGAGGCCATCGACGCCCGTATCGCTCAGATTAAGGGCGAGATGGAGAACACCACCTCTGACTTCGACCGTGAGAAGCTCCAGGAGCGCCTGGCCAAGCTCTCCGGTGGCGTTGCCGTCATCAAGGTCGGCGCTGCTACCGAGTCCGAGCTCAAGGAGATCAAACATCGCGTCGAGGACGCCCTGCAGGCCACCCGCGCTGCTGTCGAGGAGGGCATTGTCGCTGGCGGCGGCGTCGCCTTCATGGACGCTGCTCCTGCGCTCGATGCCGTCGAGATCGATGACCCCGAGGAGAAGATCGGCGTCGACATCGTCAAGAAGGCTCTGACCGCTCCGGTCGCCACCATCGCCAAGAACGCTGGCTTTGAGGGCGCTGTCGTGGTCGACAAGGTCGCCGAGCTGCCCGCCGGCCAGGGTCTCAACTCTGCCAACGGCGAGTGGGGCGACATGATCGAGATGGGCGTCCTCGACCCCGTCAAGGTCAGCCGCGTCACCCTGCAGAACGCTGCTTCTGTCGCCAGCCTGATCCTCATCACCGAGGCCACCGTCTCCGATGTGCCCAAGAACACTCAGCTTGAGGACGCAATCGCTGCTGCTACCGCTGGTCAGCAGGGCGGCGGTATGTACTAAGGCCGACAAGGTCTAGAACTCCCACCGGGAATCCGGGGGCGGGACGGGGACTTCTCTCCGGAACGTCCTCGGACATGCAAAGAGGCTCCGCATCGCGCTTCGCGCTGCGGAGCCTCTTTGCGTCCTGCGGAATATTCCGGAGAGAAGTCCCCGTCCCGCCCCCGGATTCCCTGCGTTTACGGCCTTGAGGCCGGCGGGCGGAGAAGGATGTGGTCGATAGGGATACGTGTCCCCTTCGCTGTTTCGCGCTTTGCGCGAAAGGCGCGTTGCTTTGGGATGGGTGGGGGACGTGGTTGCTTTGGCAACTGATCTCCGCCACAAATTACCCTTGGCATACTTGCGCGAGAACCTGCTCGTGCTACACTTGCAATTGCTGTTTCAGGGCGGGGTGGAATTCCCCACTGGCGGTAAATCGGGCGGTGTCAAAGGGGCACCGTGGCGCAGGCGAGGTGTCTGCGACCGAGCCGATGAGTCCGCGACCCGTGCGTGTGTTGGTTCGCATGTCGGCTGAACTGGTGAGATCCCAGTACCAACGGTTAGAGTCCGGATGAAAGAGGCAGGTGATCTTATGTCTGAACAGTCGCAGCATATCCATTTTGAGAACACGAATAGGTGGAGCAGCAAACAGCTCGTTACCATGGCGTTGATGTGCGCCCTGGGAGCACTGTTTATGTATGTGCAGCTGCCTATCCTTCCTTCGGCGCCGTTTTTGACGTATGACCCGTCGCTGGTGCCGGCGATGGTGTGTGGATTTGCGTACGGCCCTGGTGCCGGCACTGCCGTTGCCGCTATGGCGATCGTTATCCATGCGCTCACCACGGGTGACTGGGTCGGCGCGCTTATGAACCTGGTGGCTACGCTGGGCTATATTCTCCCCGCGGCTATCGTGTACCAGAAGATGCATACCTATAAGGGTGCTGTGATTGGCCTGGCGCTCGGCGTTATTGCCGCTACGGCGTTGTCTATGGTTGCGAATCTGACCATTGGCGTTTGGTTCTGGTATGGCTCGGTCGATGTGATCGCCCCGCTTATGATTCCTGCCGTGCTGCCGTTCAACCTTATCAAGACCGTGCTTAACTCGGTGTTGACGCTGGCGGTGTATAAAGCAGTCTCCAACCTCATCACGCCTAAAAAGGACCAGGTCAAAGGCCGCGCATGATTGAGTGTCGGGGCGTTTCCTTTAGCTATGACGGTGCCGTGTCGGCACTCGACGGTGTCGATCTGAATATCGAGGACGGCGAGTTTTTCTGCATCCTCGGTGGCAATGGGTCGGGCAAGTCGACGTTTGCCAAGCATCTGAATGCACTGTTGCAGCCCGATGCGGGCACGGTACGCATCAACGGCATGGATGCGTCCGACCCCGAGCTGGTCTACGACATTCGTTCGACCGCGGGCATGGTGTTCCAGAATCCCGATGATCAGCTGGTGGCAACGCTTGTCGAAGATGACGTTGCGTTCGGTCCCGAAAACCTTGGCGTGCCATCGGCGCAAATTGCGCAGCGCGTACGCGAGGCACTGAAGGGCGTGGGCCTGGTGGGCTTTGAGCGCCACGAGACCCATGCGCTTTCGGGTGGCCAAAAGCAACGCGTGGCGCTTGCCGGCGTGCTTGCCATGGAACCGCACGTTCTCATTTTGGACGAGGCTTCCTCGATGCTCGATCCGCGTGGACGTAAGGGCCTCATGAAGGCTTGCCGCGCGTTGCACGCTCGCGGTATGACCATCGTGATGATTACGCACTTTATGGAAGAAGCCGCCGAGGCCGATCGTGTCGCCGTGTTTCAGACAGGGCGCGTTGCCATGCTCGGTACGCCCGAGGAAATCTTGACGCGGGCAGACGAACTTGTGCAGCTCAACTTGGATATGCCGGCGTCGTGCTGTCTAGGTAGGGCACTTCGTGAGAAGGGCGTACCCGTTTGCGCGCAGGTGCGTGAGGCGGATATGGTCGCTGAGATTGTGCAGGCTTATGCCGAGCGAAGTGGAGCAGGCATCGCGGGGCAGTCTTCCGTATCCCAGTTGGGAATCGCTGGCGGCACTGTTCCGGTAGACAACGAGGGCAACGCGTCGGAGCCCGTCGTCGAACTATCCCATGTTTCGTACAGTTATTCGCTCAGCCCGCGCGAGCGCCGCCGCTGGCATAAGCGCTCGGCCACTGCGGGCAAATCGAACAAACAGGCCCTCTGGGGAAACGACCCCAGCAGCCCGTGGGCGCTGCACGATGTATCGCTGGCGGTGCGTCGCGGCGAGTTCCTGGGCTTGGCAGGTCATACCGGTTCGGGTAAGTCGACGCTGGTCCAGCATCTCAACGGTTTGATTCGCCCCCAGGAGGGATCCGTTCGCGCGCTGGGGCTCGATCTGTCAAACAAGAAAGACGCCGCCGCGGTTAAGGCCAAGGTCGGCGTGGTGTTTCAATATCCTGAGCGTCAGCTGTTTGCCGAAACCGTGGCGCAGGACGTGGCGTTTGGTCCGCATAACCTTGGCTTGCCGCAAGATGAAGTCGACCGTCGTGTCGAGTCATCGCTCTCGCGCGTGGGCCTCGACCTTTCCACGGTCGGCGACAAGAGTCCCTTTGAGCTTTCGGGCGGTCAGCAACGGCGTGTGGCATTCGCCGGCGTGCTCGCCATGGAGCCCGAAGTCCTGGTGCTCGATGAACCCATGGCGGGGCTCGATCCGGCGGCGCGCAGTGATTTCCTGGAGCTCATCGATCGACTCCATCGCGAGGGCCTGACCGTTGTCATGGTTTCGCACAGCATGGATGACCTGGCCAATTGCTGCGACCGTATCGTCGTAATGAACGAAGGTGCGGTGTTTGCCGAGGGAACCCCCGCTCAGATGTTTGCGCATGCGGATGAGCTTAAATCAATCGGCTTGGGTGTTCCCGCTGCCCAGCGCATGGCGTTGGCGCTCGCGGAAGCGGGCGTGCCGCTGCGTCGCGGCGGGCTCTATACGGTTGAGTCGTTGGCCGACGAGTTGGTAGATTTGCTGATCGGTCGCTCGGACGGTCCTTCTAACGTCGCGGACATTGCTAAATCCAAGACGGTCGCGCGAGAGGAGGGCTGCTAATGGAGGCGTTTTCGTTTGGCAGCTACTATCCCGGCGATAGTGCGATCCACCGCCTGGACCCGCGAACTAAGTTGCTCTTGGGCTTTGTGTTTCTGATCACGACGCTCACAGTCAGCAGCTTCCGCGGACTGGTCCCGGTCGCAATCTTCGTTGTCCTGATCTATACCGTGTCCCGGGTGCCGTTGCGCCGGGTCCTATCATCGATGGCGCCGCTGCTGGCAATCGTCGTCGTGGTCGCGGTACTCAACCTGTTTTCCGACCAGAGCGGGCGCATTCTGTGGCAGCTTGGCTTTTTGCAGATAAGCGAGGGCTCGCTGCGTTCTGCGGCGTTTATGGCGTGCCGCCTGAGCTTGATGATGGCCGGCATGAGCGCCATTACGCTCACCACGCCCACGCTCGACCTCACCGCGGGCTTTGAGCGCCTGCTCGCGCCGTTTGCGCGTGTGGGACTTCCTGCGCACGAGCTCGGCATGATTATGGGTATCGCGCTGCGCTTTATGCCGCAGTTTGCCACCGAGATGAAGCAGACGGCCGATGCGCAGGCGAGCCGCGGTGCGCGCGTGACGGGAGGCCCGCTCGGCGGCGTGCGCATGCTCGGCAGTGTGGCGATTCCGCTGTTCACCGGCGTGTTCCGTCATGCCGAGACGCTTTCGGCCGCCATGGATGCCCGTTGCTATCATGGCGAGCAGGGCCGCGCACGTTTGCATGCGCTTGCATTTGGCCGCAGCGATGCGTTGGCGGCGGTGGTGACGGCGTTGCTGCTCATCTGCGTCATCGTCATCAATCTTCAACTTGTTTAGGCGCGATTCGAGCGCAAGAAAGGGGTCCCTATGACCGACAACGACCGCACGGCTCAGCTTGAGCGCGCCTGTTCGTATCTCAGGCGCATTCCGGCGTGGTATCTGGCCACGACCGATGTGGCCGACGGGTATCAGCCTCGCGTGAGGCCGTTTTCATTTGCCATGGTCGATGACGGTAAGCTGTGGTTTTGCACATCGCGCGACAAGGATGTGTGGGCGGAGCTGAGTGCGAATCCTAAGTTTGAGGTATCGGGCTGGAAGCCGGGGGAATGTTGGATCGTATTGACCGGCGAAGCCGCACTTGAGGACGACGCAGTTGCGAGCGACAAGGTGCGTCAAGCGGGTTTTAAGCACATGGTGGGCATTGGCGAGGAACACGAGAGTGCCAACGACGGCCGCCTTGCTTTCTTTTCGGTCCGCAACATTGCCGCGCGCTTCTGCGATATCGACGGCAGCGAGGAGCGCCTGGAACTCTAGCGCGTCTCAAATTAACTACCCGTTCTGAATTAGCTAGTGCCAGGAGGACACATGGACGGATTGAATACGGTTTTGGAGTATCTGTCGTCAGTGCCGGCATGGTATTTGGCGACGAGCGTTGACGGACAGCCGCATGTGCGTCCGTTTTCGTTTGCGCAGATCCAGGACGGCAAGCTGTGGTTTGTAACGGCGCGCACCAAAGATGTGTGGCAGGAGCTGCTGCAAAACCAGCGCTTCGAGGCCACGAGTTGGTGGCCGGGCCATGGCTGGCTCATCTTGCGCGGGCGTGCCGGCTTGGATGACCGGGCTTTAGACGAAATGCGCGAAGCCGGGTGGAAGCATCTAGAGCGCCTGGGCGAGCACTATGAGGGGCCTAACGACCCCACGCTCGTCTTCTTTAGCGTCGAAGATCCCGAGGCTTTTATCTGCAATCACGACGAATGGGTGCCGGTCGAGCTCTAGCCAGCTGGCTTATCCTAACAACTTGGTTTTCGCATGGGCGGGCCCCGTATTGCCCGGCGCCGTTAGGGGCGCCGGTCAATACGGAGCCCGCTCCATTTGTCAATTCCTTCAAGCGAATGTGTCGGGAATGTTTCAATGCATGAATATGCAAGCCATTTACGTATTCATGCATCTTTTGGTGCTAAAGTTTCAACCCACTTCATAACGACCGCTGCGAAATGCGCATCGGTGCATAAATCGCAGACAAGGAGTCTGATATGTCTTTGAAGGTTGGAATCGTCGGCGCGGCTGGATATGCCGGCGCCGAACTCATTCGCCTCGTGCTTGGCCATCCCGAGTTTGAACTTGTTGCCATTACGTCCAACGCCGATGCCAGCCAGCCGCTGTCCGCGGTGTATCCGAGCTTTGCTGGCGTGAGCGATCTGGTTTTCACCACGCATGACGCCCCCGAGCTCAAGAGCTGCGATGCGGTTTTTCTTGCCGTGCCGCACACGGCTGCCATGGCACAGGTGCCCGCGCTGCTTGCCGCGGGCGTTTCCTGCTTTGATCTTTCGGCCGATTACCGTCTGAGCGACGCGTCCGTCTTTGAGGCATGGTATGCCGCTGAGCACACGAGCCCCGAGTTGCTCAAGACCCGCGCTTTTGGCCTGCCCGAGCTATTCTGCCGGGACTTGGAGACCGCCGCATCCGACCATGCCGACGGCAAACCCGTGCTGGTCGCCTGCGCCGGTTGCTATCCCACCGCAACGAGCCTTGCCGCCGCGCCCGCCGTGCGCGCTGGCTGGGTTGCCCAGAGCGGCCCCGTGATCGTTGATGCCATCAGCGGTGTGACGGGTGCCGGCAAGTCCTGCAACGCTCGTACGCATTTTTGCAGCGCTGACGAGAACTTGGAGGCCTACGGCGTGGGCAAGCATCGCCACACGCCCGAGATTGAACAAATCCTTGGCCTGACCGATCGCGTCGTCTTCACCCCGCATCTGGCACCGCTCAAGCGCGGCCTGCTCTCCACGGTGACGCTGCCGCTCACGCCGCAGGCCATCGACTCCCTGGCTCTTGAGGATGTCGTCGACTATTACAAGCAGTTTTACGCTGGACGCACCTTTGTGCGCGTGCTCGATGCCGGCCAGCAGCCCAAGACGGCTTCGGTCGTCGGCACCAACGCTGCCCAGATTGGCCTCGCGCTCAACAAGCGCGCGGGCGTGCTGGTGGCGACGGGCGCCATCGACAATCTGTGCAAGGGCGCTGCGGGCCAAGCGGTCCAGTGCGCCAATATCGTCTTTGGCTTTGACGAGCGACGAGGCTTGCCCACAGTGGCGTGCCCGGTGTAGCACATTCGATTGTTAACGATTTGGTAGTCGGGCATCGAGTGGGGCGCCACTCTTAAGCTGGTCTCATGATCACGACTGGCATGGCGCACCAACCGATGTCCGTTTTTTGTTTGACATAAGGAGTCATAAAGACGATGAATACCGAGCTGTTTGATATCAAGATTCGCGCCGTCGAGGGTGGCGTTACGGCTGCGGCTGGTTTTAAGGCTGCGGGCATCCACGCTGGGTTCCGCAAGAACCCCGAGCGTCTGGATTACGCGCTCGTCGTGCCCGATAAACCCTGTCCCGGTGCCGGCGTGTTTACCACCAATCGCTTTTGCGCGGCGCCCGTGCAGGTGAGCCGTGCCAACCTGGGCGGTGCCGACAAGGGCTACGGAATCATCGCCGGCGTTTCGGTCAACTCTGGCAATGCCAACGCCGCCACGGGTGAGACCGGCCTTGCATGCGCGCGCGAGACTTGCAGCATCGCATCGCAGGTCATCGGCTGCGAGCCCCAGCAGATTCTGGTTGCCTCCACGGGTGTGATTGGTCAGATTCTGCCGATCGACACGTTTGAGACCGCCATTCCTGCTGCCTACGAGGCGCTCTCCGCCCACGGTGGAGCCGATGCCGCTCGCGCCATCATGACGACCGACACGCACTCCAAGGAGTACGCCGTGTCCTACGTCAGTGAGGCTGCGGGTCATGCGGGCAATGTCTATACGGTAGGCGGAATGTGCAAGGGCTCGGGCATGATTATGCCCAACATGGCCACCATGATCGCAGTTATCACCACCGATGCCCCCGTCGAGCCTGCGGCACTTCATACCCTGCTGCTCTCGACCGTCAAGCAGACCTTTAACAAGGTAACGGTCGATTCCGACACCTCGACCAACGACACCTGCATCATGCTTGCCTCCGGCGCCGCTGCCGCAGATGCCGAGCCTATCGTCGAGGGCTCCGATGCCTTCGACGAGTTGGCATTTGCCGTGCACGAGGTGTGCGAGAGCCTGGCGCGCAATATCGCCGCCGATGGCGAGGGCGCATCCAAGCTTGTTACGGTCAACGTTACCGGCGCCGTGAACGACGAGGAGGCCGATATCGCCGCTCGCGCCGTTGCCAACTCGCCGCTCGTTAAGACCTGCATCGCCGGCCACGACTGCAACTGGGGCCGCGTCGCCATGGCACTCGGCAAGTGCGGCGTGAAGTTTAATCAGGAAGACGTTTCCATCGACATGATGGGCATGCCTGTCTGTCGCGATGGTCTGACTGTTCCCTTTGACGAGGACGAGGCTCTACGACGTTTCGAGGCGCCCGAGATCGTGATCTCGGCCGACCTGGGCGCAGGCGACGCGGCAACGACCGTGTGGACCTGCGACCTCACGCACGAGTACATCTCCATTAACGGTGACTACCGTTCCTAGATTCCAGGCACGCTGCGCATCTTGCCGCGATTGCGGACAGCGGAGCACGGCGCGATAACGATACGAAAGACGAGGCAGATTATGAAATTCGCACGCGATTGTCGTTCGAGCGAATCCAACGAAGCAACCGCGCAGCTGCTGTTCGAAGCACTGCCGTGGATTAAGAACCTGACCGGCAAGACGGTTGTTATCAAATATGGCGGAGCCGCCATGGTTGATGAGCAGCTGCGCCGCGACGTGATGAGCGACATCGTTTTGCTCAAGATCATCGGTATGCGCCCCGTCATCGTGCATGGCGGCGGCAAGGCTATCAACGAGGCGCTCAGCCACTACGACATCCCCGTCGAGTTTAAGAACGGCCAGCGCGTGACTACGCCTGCCACCATGGACATCGTGCGCGAGGTACTGGGCGGCAAGGTCAATCAGGAGCTGGTCGCGGCGCTCAACCACCACGGCAACCTGGCCGTGGGCGTGTCCGGCAGCGACGCCGGCACCCTTATCGCCGAGCCACTCGACCCAGAGCTCGGCCGCGTGGGCAAGGTCACGCACGTCAACACCGACTATATCGAGCGCCTGCTCGATAGCGAGTACATCCCCGTCATCGCTACCGTCGCGGCGGGGGAGGACGGCGGTTTCTTCAACATCAACGCCGACACCGCCGCCGGTGCCGTTGCCGCGGCGCTCCACGCGCATAAGGCGATCTTTTTGACCGATGTCGATGGCCTGTACAAGGACTTTAGCGACAAGGACTCGCTTATCTCCAACCTAACGCTCGACGAGGTTAACGAAATGCTCTACGGTGGCGAGGTCGATAAGGGCATGATTCCCAAGCTGCGTGCGGCCGTCGATGCGCTTACCGGCGGCGTATTTCGTGCCCACATCATTAACGGTACTACGCCGCATTCGCTGCTCCTGGAGCTGCTGACCGATGCCGGCGTCGGCACCGTGATCCATTCCACCGAGACGGCTTACGAGTTCGATACGCATCCGCATCCGCTTTCGACGTTTGCTGCGCGTCTGACCGAGAACCTTGACGAGGTCGAGAAGCTTCAGACGGTCTAGCTGACCCTCAGCCGCCCCATTCCTGCACCCATAGCCCCGCGCCGTCTGGCGCCCAACGAAAGGCATCTCATGTCACTTGTAGCTCAGCAA
Organism: Collinsella aerofaciens; assembly: GCA_048532905.1. Lineage (GTDB taxonomy): Bacteria > Actinomycetota > Coriobacteriia > Coriobacteriales > Coriobacteriaceae > Collinsella > Collinsella aerofaciens_CB. Next base: position 69,995 of record DBGFTB010000045.1, on the reverse strand, counting down.
TCGCTTGAATCCCATTACGTTATGCATACCTTTGGCCGCTCTCCGGTCGAGTTTGTCGAGGGTCACGGCATGAAGCTCACCGGCGACGATGGCCGTGAGTACCTCGACTTTCTTGCCGGCATCGGCGTGTGCAGCCTAGGTCATGGCGACCCGGCTGTGCTCTCGGCGCTCGAAGCACAGACCAAAAAGCTCATGCATGTCTCCAACTATTTCTACATCGAGCAGCGCGGACAGGTCGCGGCGCTGCTGTCCAAGCTTGCTAACGACGACGTAGATGGTGCGCGCGTGCTTGCCGATGCCATTGCCGCCGGCGATGAGACCACGGCAGCTGCGCTTGGTGCCCCGGCTGCGGATGAGCAGGTTTGGGAGACCTTCTTTGCCAACTCTGGCGCCGAGGCCAACGAGGGCTCGATGAAGCTCGCGCGCCTGTATGCCAAGCGTGCCGGTAATGGCGGCAACACCATCGTGTGCATGAGAGGCGGCTTCCACGGCCGTACGCTCGAGACCATTGCCGCTACCATGCAGGATTGGCTGCAGGACAGTTTCCGCCCGCTGCCGGGTGGCTTTGTGGCCTGCACGCCCAACGATGTGGACGAGCTGCGTGCGATCTTTAAGCAGCTGGGGAGCGAGATTTGTGCCGTGATGCTCGAGCCGATCCAGGGTGAGAGTGGTGTGCACCCCATGACCGAGGAGTTTATGGCGGCAGCGCGCGACCTGGCACACGAAGTGGGAGCCGTGCTTATCGCCGACGAGGTCCAGTGCGGCATCTTCCGCTCCGGCAAGCCGTTTGCATTCCAAACCTATGGTGTGGAGCCCGACATCATGAGCCTTGCCAAGGGCATTGCCGATGGCGTGCCCATGGGTGCCGTCGTGGCAAAGAAGGAGATTGCCGACGTGTTTAAGCCAGGCGACCACGGCTCGACCTTTGGCGGTAGCTGCTTGGCCATCGCGGCGTGTGCCGCGACGCTCTCCGCGCTTGTGCGTGGCGATTATGCCGAGCATGCTGCCAAGGTGGGCGCCTATATGGAGGCAAAGCTCGCCAAGCTGCCGCACGTGACCGAGGTGCGTGGCCGTGGCCTGATGCTCGGCTGCGATTTGGATGATGCCGCGGGCGACGCGCATGATATTGTTGCCCGCGCGCTGGCTGCCGGTGCCGTGATTAACGCTACGGGTGCCCATACGCTGCGTTTCCTGCCGCCGCTCGTCTGCGAGGAAGCCGACGTGGACAGCCTGATCGAGATCCTGTCGGGCGTCTTGGGCTAACGCGGCGCAATAACTCAATTTGGACCGGGTTCCGGACTGCGGACGTGCCCTATGCGGCATGATTCAGCGGTCTGGAACCCGTTTTGCCTTAGATTTGCTAAGGCAGGGAGACCTGCTGGTCAAAAAACATCAAATATGAGTACTGTTACCGATTTGGTAGCAGCAATTTTGGACTAATAAGGCCGGATATCAAGTCGAAATGGCGATGAATGCACGATTTTGATCTAACTGTTAGTCCTTATAATGGACATATGTTGCGTAATTTAAGCAAATACTGTCTTTTTATATGTTGCAAACAAAGTAGCAGTACTCATTTTTGCCATTTTTTGACCACGGCCTTTGTGACAGACGTGCTGGCGGGTTCGAATCCCATGCACCGGGCACAAAAAAGAAAGGCCTCCATCGCTGGAGGCCTAACAATTCGGTGGTGGGCGATGAGGGATGTCCGCGTGCGGCTGGCGCCGCCCGCATCCGCTTCGTCGCTCCGCTCCTCGCGTGCTGCGCTGGAAAACGCTTCGCGTTTCCTCAGCTCCGCACCCTGGCGGGTTCGAATCCCTCTGCGATGGGCCCAAAAAAGAAAGGCTCCCATTGCTGGGAGCCTAACAATTCAGTGGTGGGCGATGAGGGATTCGAACCCCCAGCCTTGTGCGTGTAAAGCACCTGCGCTAACCGTTGCGCCAATCGCCCGTGCGGAGAGAGTATAGCAAAACAATCGCCCCATTCACCTCATATCCATTAAAGGTAACCGGCGCGTGTCACAGCGGAGCTGATTCAGTTGAGATTGCCTGAACATTCCGCCCCTCTTTACGCCCTCGGGTATACTCAAAAGCTACTGATTCGATTTGATGCCCAGCAACAGCAGAGGGGATAGTATATGTGCGGTTTTGTCGGTTTTGTCGGTGGGACGGATAACCAATCCGAGGTGCTCACCAAGATGATGGACCGCATCGTCCATCGCGGTCCCGACATGGGCGGTCAGTTTATCGACGGCCGCGTTGCCCTCGGCTTCCGCCGCCTGTCGATTCTCGACCTGACCGAGGCTGGCGCCCAACCTATGGCCAACGAGGACGGTAGCGTCGTCATTGTCTTCAACGGTGAGATCTACAACTTCCAAGAACTCCGTTCCGAGCTCGAAGCCAAGGGCTACAAGTTCCATTGCGGCGCCGACACCGAGAGCCTCCTGCACGGCTACGAGGAGTGGGGCGAGGCCGTCCTCGATCGCCTGCGCGGTATGTACGCCTTCGTCATCTGGGACAAAAAGAAGAACAAGCTTTTTGGCGCCCGTGACATCTTTGGCATCAAGCCGCTTTACTACTATCCCATGGCCGATGCGGGCGACGGCGCTCCGGGCGTGCTCTTTGGCTCCGAGATCAAGAGCTTCCTAGACTACCCGCACTTCCACAAGGCGGTCAACAAAAAGGCCCTGCGTCCGTACATGACGCTGCAGTATTCGGCAACCGAGGAAACCTTCTTCGAGGGTGTCTACAAGCTGCCGCCGGCGCACTACTTTACCGTCGACATCCCGACCGGCAAGATGAACATCGAGCGCTACTGGGATTGCGATTACTCTGCCGTCGAGAAGCCGTTCGAGGAGTACGTCGACGAGCTGGACGAGGTCGTGCACGAGAGCGTCGAGGCCCATCGCATCGCTGACGTCAAGGTCGCGTCGTTCCTCTCCGGTGGCGTCGACTCCAGCTACATCGCCGCTTGCCTCATGCCCGACAAGACCTTCTCGGTGGGCTTTGACTACAAGAACTTCAACGAGACCAACTACGCCAAGGAACTTTCCGATAAGCTCGGCGTCGAGAACGTTCGCAAGATGATTACCGCCGACGAGTTCTTCGGTGCGCTCGAGGACATCCAGTATCACATGGACGAGCCGCAGTCCAACCTGTCTTCCGTGCCGCTGTGGTTCTTGGCCGAGATGGCCCGCAAGGACGTCACCGTGGTGCTTTCGGGCGAAGGCGCCGACGAACTCTTTGGCGGCTACGCCTACTACGAGGATACGGTCCCGGTGCGCAAGTACAAAAAGATGGTGCCGCTGCCCATCCGTCGCGCGCTCGGTAACCTGGCGCTGCATATGCCGTACTTCAAGGGACATAACTTCCTGGTCAAGGGTGCCGAGATTCCCGAGAAGTCGTTCCTGGGACAGGCTTTGGTATGGCCGGAGCGCGAGGTCGACGGCGTGCTCAAGCCCGAGTACAACACCGGCGACGGCGCCTTCGAGCTCGCTGCACCCATCTACGCACGCGTGAAGGGTCAGCCCGAACTGGTCAAGAAGCAGTACCTGGACATGAACATGTGGCTCCCGGGCGACATTCTGCTCAAGGCCGACAAGATGTGCATGGCGCACTCGCTGGAGCTGCGCGTGCCCTTCCTGGACCGCAAAGTCATGGAGTTCGCCGAGCACATTCCCGACCGCTACCGCATCAACGAGAACGGCAACAAACAGGTACTCCGCCACGCTGCCAACAAGTCGCTGCCCGATGAGTGGGCCACCCGTCCCAAGGTGGGCTTCCCGGTGCCGATTGTCTACTGGCTGCGCGAGCAAAAGTGGTACGACTATGTCAAGGAGTACTTCACCGCGCCGTGGGCAAGCGAGTTCTTCGATACCGACGAGCTCATGCACCTGCTCGATCTGCACTTTGCGGGTAAGGGCGATTTCCAGCGCAAGATCTATACGCCGCTCGTGTTCCTAGTGTGGTACAAGCGCTTCTTTATCGACGAGGGCCAGCCTTCTGTTCAGGCTGCCTAGTCTCGGCCTACGAATGCCTGCGCGTAACGGCTCCTCCGGGAGCCGTTTTTGCGCGAGCACGTTTCAGTTACTATGAAAACCGTCCCTGCCAAATGGCTGAGAAAGGTGAAAGATGCACCATTCGGATTCCGCGACCGTGACCACGGTCGATACGCTTGCCAAGCTTCTCGATGTGTGCGGCGAGCTGCGCGCATCAGAGCAGGTTGACGAGCGTGCCGTGACCGGCTGCTCGTTTGATTCGCGCGCGGTCTCGGCAGGTGACGTGTTCTTCTGTAAAGGTGCTGCCTTTAAGCCCGCGTTTTTGAGCATGGCGCTCGATGCGGGCGCCGTCGCATTTGTGTGCGAGGAGTCGCTGGTCGAGTCTCTGGAGCCGCTGGCGCAGGAGAGCAGTGCTGCGATGCTGGTTGTTGATAGCGTTCGCACGGCCATGGCCCTGTTGCCGCCGGAGGTCTACGACCGTCCCGACCACGACGTCAAGGTCGTGGGCATCACCGGCACCAAGGGAAAGACCACGGCCGCTTTTATGCTCCAGTCGATTATCGAAGCGGCGGGCGAGTCCTGCGGCATGATCGGCTCGGTGAGTACCGACGATGGCATCGAGTGCTACGAGAGCACCAATACTACGCCCGAGGCCCCCGAGATCTGGCGCCATATCGCCAACTGCCGCACGTCCGGTCGCCAGTCCATGGTCATGGAGGTTTCGAGCCAGGCGCTCAAGTACCAACGCGTCGAGAATCTGCCGTTTGACGTGGCGTGCTTCCTCAACATCGGCCGCGACCACATCTCGCCGATCGAACACCCCACGTTTGAGGATTATTTTGAGAGCAAACTCAGGATCTTTGACCAGGCAAAGACCGCCGTGGTGAATCTGGGCACCGAAGAGGTCGACCGTGTGCTGGGGGCAGCGTCGACGGCCGAGCGCTTGGTGACCGTTGGCGTCGAGCATCCCGAGGCAAGCCTGTGGGCGAGCGACGTCCGCATGCTCGGCTTTAACATCGAGTTTAACCTGCACGGCATGAGCGCCGACGAGTCCGAGGCGGGGGAGAAGATCCTGCTGGGTATCGCGGGAGACTTTAACGTGGAGAACGCGCTGGTCGCTATCGCCGCTGCGCGCGAGATCGGCATCGGTATCGAGGCTATCAAGAAGGGCCTCTCCAAACTGCGTGTGCCGGGCCGCATGGAGGTCGTGGAGTCGAAGGACGGCCGCGTGATCTGCGTCGTCGACTATGCGCACAACCAGCTTTCGTTCCGTTCGCTTTTCTCGGCGGTCAAGCGCGCGTTTCCCGCTAGCCCCGTCATTGCGCTGTTTGGCGCTGCCGGCGGCAAGGCACAGGAACGCCGTGAGCAGCTTCCGCGTGAGGCCGCACCATATTCCGACCTGATGATCTTTGCCAACGAGGACCCGGCTCACGAGGACCCGATGAAGGTCTGTCGCGAGCTTGCCGAACATGTTCCCGACGATACGCCGAACAAGATTATCCTCGATCGCGAAGCCGCTGTGCATGCGGCGTTCAAGGCAGCGCGCGAGGAGTACGTCAACCCCGATGCTCCCACCATTGTCTTGCTGCTGGCAAAGGGTGACGAGGAACTTATGCACGTGGGTGACGAGTTCGTGCCGATCGAGAGTGACCTTTCGCTGGCCAATCGCCTGATCGATGTTACCCAGTTTGACTAATGAACCATGATGGTGGCAGCGCCCTGAGTGCACTGTCGCCATAAGCGTGTTCCCTCAATCAAAACATGCCGTCCAAGTCCAAACCCTTCTACGTAAACGGAGTAACCATGTCCCACAACACCCTGCCGACCGTTGCCGAGCTTTCGGGCGAGATGCGCGAGCGCTTGGCCAAGGTCAAGTACGTCTTTACCGACCTGGATGCCACGATGCTCGCGCCCGGCTCGTGCGTGCTGCGCAACAACGACGGCAACCCCTCGACCAAACTCGTCGAGGCCGTCGTGGCGCTCGCTCGCGCTGGTATTCAGGTGGTTCCCACCTCGGGCCGCAATCGTACCATGATCCACGAGGACGCGCGCGTGCTCGGCCTCAACTCCTACATCGGCGAGATGGGCGGCCTGGTCATGTACGACCTCAAAGCCAACGATTGGGAGTATCTGACCGGCGACATGCCTTACGACCCCGCCTGCGGCCTTACTCCGCACCAGGTGATCGAGCAGACCGGCGTGTGCGAGAAGATCCTTGCCCGCTGGCCGCACAAGATCGAGTACCACAACGACATGTCGACCGGCTACAAGTACCGTGAGGTCACCGTCGGCATGCGCGGCGATGTGCCCGACGATGAGGTCCAGGCCATCCTGGACGAGGCCGGCTGCGGTCTGATCTGGGCTTGCAACGGCCATCTGACTCACCTGTCCAAGCCGACGACGCTCGAGCTCGATCGCGTCGAGGACGGTCGCGCCTTCAACATCAATCCGGCGGGTCTTAACAAAGGCGTTGCCATTGCGCGCTTCTGCGAGCACCTGGGGATCGAGCGCGAGGAGACGCTTGCGCTCGGCGACTCCGAGTCCGACTTCTACATGGCCGACCATGTTGGCATGTTCTGCCTGGTCGAGAACGGTCTGACGAGCGCCGGTGCCCCGGAGTTCTTGGACGCCTGCGACAATGCCTATATTACGCGCGGCAAGATTGTCGACGGTTGGGTGGCAACGGCCGAGCTGCTGGTCGCAGCCCGTTCGTAGCGCGACGCATCACGATTGGTCGCATTTTTCGAGAGAGAATCTGGTGAGGTAATGTCCGATATCGATAATATGGCCGGGGACACGCGTCCGATCGGCGTGTTCGACTCGGGCCTGGGCGGCTTGACGGTCGCGCGCGCGATCGCAACGGCACTTCCGCACGAGTCCGTCTACTATTTCGGTGACACTAAGCGCTGCCCTTATGGCACCCGCACCGAGGACGAGGTTCGCTCGTTTGCGCTGCAGGCGGGCCGCTGGCTATCGAGGCACGACGTTAAGATCATGGTCATCGCCTGCAACACGGCGACCGCCGCGGCCTTGCGTTTGGCTCAGCAAGTGCTCGACGTTCCCGTGATCGGCGTGATCGCCCCGGGCGCGCGCGCCGCCATCAACAGCACGCGTACGCGTCGCGTGGGCGTGCTCGCCACCAATCTCACCATTCGCTCGGGCGCCTACACGCGCGCCATCCAGGATTTGGATGCCGGCGTCGATGTATACGGCTGTCCTGCCTCGAGCTTTGTTGAGGTTGTCGAACACGAACTCGCCTCGGGTGCACATCTGCAGGAACAGTGGCTTGAGAACGAGGACATCTTCGATACGCCTGCCGTGCGTGCGCTGGTGGGTGCCACGGTTGAGCCGCTGCGCGACCACGGTATCGATACCGTGGTGCTCGGCTGTACGCATTTCCCGCTGTTGGTGGGACCTATCCGCCATGCGCTGGGGCCTGGGGTGCGCGTCGTGAGTTCCGCCGAGGAGACCACGCGCGAGCTGACCGATATCCTCACGCGCCGCGAGCAGCTGGCGGGCGACGCAGCCGAGCCGCAACATCGTTTTGCAACGACGGCCGATAATATTGCCGAGTTTGCGGTGGCGGGCAGCTTTATCTTTGGTCAGCCGCTCAAGAGCATCGAACATATCGATATCGATGAGCTGAAATAGATGTAAGGCAGCCGTCAAGGCCTTCGCCACATCTTTTGCCGAAAGGATATTTCTATGGAGTATATGCAGGTCAACCGCGCCAACGTCCGCGCCGCCGATGAGCTGCGCCCCATCAAGCTTACTCGCGGCGTCATGAAGCACGCCCACGGCTCGTGTTTGGCCGAGTTCGGTGACACGCGCGTGCTGTGCGCCGCCACTATCGAGGAGGGCGTGCCGGGCTGGCGAAAGGGAGCTAAGGCCGGCTGGGTGACCGCGGAATACGCCATGCTGCCGGCGTCGACCGGCAAGCGCTGCAAGCGCGAGCACGCCAACCGCAAGGGTCGCTCCATGGAGATCGAGCGCCTCATTGGCCGCAGCCTGCGTACCGTCGTCAACATGAAGGCGCTCGGCGAGTACACCGTCACCGTCGACTGCGATGTAATTCAGGCCGATGGCGGCACGCGTACAGCGAGCATCACCGGCGCCTGGGTGGCACTGCACGACGCCCTCGCCATGTGGGTCGAGGCGGGCAAGATCGAGCGCATCCCGCTTACCGGCCAGGTGGCTGCCATCTCTATGGGCGTTGTCGACGGCAATACGCTGCTTGACCTCGATTATTCCGAGGACAGTCATGCCGAGGTCGACATGAACCTCGTCGCCACCGACACCGGTGAGATGATCGAGCTCCAGGGTACCGGCGAGCAGGCGCCCTTCGACCGCAAGCGCCTCAACGCCCTGCTCGACCTGGGCGACAAGGGTATCGCCGAGCTCATCGAGCTTCAGCGCCAAGCCATCGCCTAACCTGCCAAAAGGGACGGGTTTATTTTGGTAGGTTTTATCTGCGGAGACGTCTAGACACAAGACTGCCGTTGATTGAGAGGGGAGAGGCAGAGGCCCTCGTCGCCCTCGGCGCGGCATTGCTATAGAGACAAGGAGGCCACTCATGGCACTTGAGAAGATCGACATTGACACTCTCGACCCGGCGGCGACCATCGTCGTGGCAACGGGCAACGCCCATAAGCTCACCGAGATCGAGGCCATTTTGGGCAAGGTCATGCCCGAGGTGCGCTTTGTGGCGCTCGGCCAGCTGGGCGATTTTGAGGACCCCGAGGAAAACGGCACGACGTTTTTGGAGAACGCCATCATCAAGGCGCAGGCTGCGGTTGAGGAGACGGGGCTTATGGCCATCGCCGACGATTCCGGCCTGGTCGTCGACGCGCTGGACGGCGAGCCCGGTGTGTATAGTGCGCGCTATGCGGGCGTGCACGGCGACGATGCCGCCAACAATGCAAAGCTGCTCGTTAACCTGGAAGGCGTGGCGGACGAGGATCGCACCGCGCGCTTTATGAGCGTCGTTGCGCTCATCGACACGGATGGTCTGGTTACCTATGGCGAGGGCGCCTGCGAGGGCGTTATCGCGCACGAGGGCCGCGGCGACCATGGTTTTGGCTACGACCCGCTGTTCCTGCCGGTCGACACGCCGGGCAAGACCATGGCCGAGCTGACGGCGGACGAGAAGAACGCCATCAGCCATCGTTTCCACGCGCTCGAGCATCTGTCCGCCAAGCTGACGGGCGAGGAGTAGACCGTGCGTGCGGTGGTGCAGCGCGTGCTCAACGCCGGCGTGACGGTCGACGGCGAGTGCGTGGGCCGCATTGGACGCGGCTACCTGGTGCTGCTGGGTGTGGGCCATGGCGATACGCGTGCCGAGGCCGACAAGCTGTGGGGCAAGCTCCGCGGGCTGCGTATCAACGAGGACGAGAACGGCAAGACCAACCTGGCACTTGCCGATGTCGACGGCGAGGTGCTCGTGGTGTCGCAGTTCACGCTGTTTGCCGACTGCCGCCACGGCCGCCGTCCGTCGTTTACGGATGCCGGCGCCCCCGATGTCGCCAACGAGCTCTACGAGTACTTCTTGACGCTTGTGCGCGAGGACGTCGAGCAAGTAGCACATGGCATCTTCGGCGCCGATATGAAAGTCGATCTTGTCAACGACGGTCCGTTCACCATCGTCTTGGACACCGATAGTCTGTAAGTAGTCAATTTGGGACCGGGCTTTTTAAGCTACTTGCGTATGACGGCAGCAGGGTGCTATAGTATTAGAGTTTTGTCTATCTTAGGGGTATTATCCCCTTTTTGAATTGCACCTTCTGGAGGCCCTGTTCATGGAAGAGATGGAAGTCAATCACGTCGACGACATCCACGAGAAGCTGACCGATATGGTGGGCGATCGCGTTAAGGTGAAGGCCAACATGGGCCGCACCCGCGTCGTCGAGCGCATGGGCACCATCAAGAGCGTGCACCCCGCCGTCTTTATCGTCGAGGTTGACGAGCGTCGTGGCCGCAAGTCGCGTCAGTCCTACCAGTACATCGATGTCCTCACCGGTCAGGTCGAGCTGTTCGACCCCGAGAGCGGCGAGCACATTTTTACCCCGCTCGGCAATCAGCTCGAGGAGCACTAGCGGTGACCGATTGGTCCCTGACCCTTTCCGCGCCGGCAAAGATTAACCTCTACCTGGGGGTTCATACCGAGCGCGATGACCGCGGCTACCACAGGGTCGATTCCCTGATGGCAGCCGTCAGTCTTTCCGATACCGTGACGGTCACGCCGGCGCAGGCGCTGACTGTCCAGACGGTTCCAGCATCAGATTTTCCCATGCAAAAGAATACGGCGTATCGGGCTGCGATTGCTATGGCCGAGCATTATGGTCGCGAGGCAAACATCTGCGTGACGATTGAGAAGCGCATTCCATTGTGCGCCGGCTTGGGCGGCCCCTCGACGGATGCGGCCGCGGTCATTGTCGCCTTGGCGGAGCTCTGGGGAATTGATCGCACCGACCCCGTGCTCGACGACATCGCGCGCGGCATTGGTGCTGACGTCCCGTTCTTTTTGCACGCGAGCCCTGCGTTCTACGTAGGTGGGGGAGACGTGCTGGCAACTGAGTACCCCGCGCTGCCCGCAACGCCCGTCGTGTTGGTCAAGCCGCGCGAGGCAAGTGTTTCGACAATTGAAGCCTATCGACGTTTTGACGAGGCCCCGGTGCCTGCGGACGAGCCCGGCGCGATAGCTTCTGCCTTGCGTGCTGGTGATGCCGAGACGGCATATGCACTCATCCATAACAACTTGGGTGTCATTTCCGCACAGATGGAGCCGCAGATTCAAACGGTTCTCGATTGGCTGCGTAAACAGGACGGCACCGTTGCTGTAGATGTGTGCGGATCGGGTGCCTGCTCGTTTGCCATTTGCGGCACCGCCGCCATGGCCGAAAGGCTTGCCGACGCTGCCCAGCAAAACGGCTGGTGGTCCTGCGCGACGCAGTTCATTCCCAACACGGTTCGCGTCGAAGTGCCAAAGAAGTAAAAATTTCTCTAGCACACGACGGAAATCTTTGTTACTATAGTCGAGCTAACGGGTTGTGGCTCAGTTTGGTAGAGCACTGCGTTCGGGACGCAGGGGTCGCTGGTTCAAATCCAGTCAACCCGACCAGAGCATGAGGAGGGACCGCTTCTTGCGGTCCCTTTTTTTAGCTATTGTTGTGATACCGCGATACCCGCGGTATACTCATTCGAGCTTGTCTCGCTGTATTGTGGAGGTCTACATGTTTGGACTGAGGGCTCCTGAGCTCATCATTATTCTCGTCGTTGTCCTGATTATCTTCGGGCCCAAGAACCTGCCGAAGCTCGGCAAGTCCCTCGGCTCTACCGTCAAGAATATCCGCGAGGGTATGGAGGGCGACGATAAGGCCGAGACCAAGCAGGCCGAGGAGGTCGTGGTCGAGCAGTCCGAGGAGGACAAGGAGATCGCTGAGCTCGAGGCCAAGCTCGCTGCTGCCAAGAAGAAGCAGGCAGAGGACAGCGACGCGGACGCAGAGTAGTCCCATCCCTTTGGGGTGAGCACCTGACCGGCTTGCCCGCAGGCTAGCCGGTCTTTTTCGTTTTGTTGACAGTTGATTGTTTGATCAGAGTTGGGGAGATATCCGTATGGACGCAAGCCAGATCGTACTGACCGCTGAGGGCCGCCAGAAGCTCGTCGAGGAGCTCGCTTGGCGTGAGGGCGATTACGCCAAGGAGATCGTCGAGGACATCAAGGAAGCCCGCGCGTTCGGCGACCTTTCGGAGAACTCCGAGTACGACGCCGCTAAGGACAAGCAGGCCCAGAACGCCGCTCGTATTGCCGAGATCCAGGCCATCCTCGCCAACGCTCAGGTTGCTGCCACCACGGGCGACCTGACCGTCTCCATCGGTTCCACCGTTTCGCTGATTGATCCCAACGGCGAGGTCATGGAAGTCACGCTCGTCGGTACCACCGAGACCAACTCGCTCGAGCACAAGATCTCCAACGAGTCTCCGGTCGGCCACGCCATCATCGGTCACGGCGAGGGCGACTCCGTCGAGGTCGTTACGCCTTCCGGCAAGACTCGCGTCTACACCATCGCCAAGATCGCACGCTAGACCACGGTCCCGCGTAAAGGTATGTTTTCGCTCCCTGGGACCGAATCCTGGGGAGCGTTTTAGTTTGAGGAGCTAACTTATGGCAGAGAACCAGAACGCCGCCGATCAGGCATCGACGCTCAACGACGAGCGCGCCACCCGCCTGGCCAAGCGCGCCGCCCTGTTCGAGGCGGGCCAGAACCCCTATCCCGAGCACTCTGAGCTTGAGGACTACGTCGTCGATATCGAGACTAAGTACGCCGATCTTGCCGATGGCGAGGACACCGAGGACGTCGTGAAGATCGCCGGCCGTGTGGTCGCCAAGCGCGGTCAGGGCAAGATCATGTTCATCGTCGTGCGCGATGCGACTGCCGAGATTCAGCTGTTCTGCCGCATCAACGACATGGACGAGGCTGCCTGGAGTACGCTCAAGGCCCTCGACCTGGGCGACATCCTGGGCGTGACCGGCGTGGTCGTGCGCACCCAGCGTGGCCAGCTTTCCGTTGCCCCTAAGAGCGCGACCCTGCTTGCCAAGGCCGTTCGTCCGCTGCCCGAGAAGTTCCACGGTCTTTCCGATAAGGAGACCCGCTATCGCCAGCGCTATGTCGACCTGATCGCCAACGACGACGTTCGCGAGACCTTCCGTAAGCGTTCGCAGATTCTCTCCACCTTCCGTCGCTTTATGGAGTCCGACGGCTACATGGAGGTCGAGACCCCCATTCTGCAGACCATCCAAGGCGGCGCTACTGCCAAGCCGTTCATTACCCACTTCAACGCGCTCGATCAGGAGTGCTACCTGCGTATTGCCACCGAGCTGCACCTCAAGCGCTGCATCGTCGGTGGTTTTGAGCGCGTGTTCGAGATCGGCCGCATCTTCCGTAACGAGGGCATGGACCTTACCCACAACCCCGAGTTCACCACGATGGAGGCCTACCGTGCCTTCTCCGACCTCGAGGGCATGAAGGCACTCGCCCAAGGTGTCATCAAGGCTGCCAACAAGGCCATCGGCAACCCCGAGGTCATCGAGTACCAGGGCCAGACCATCGACCTTTCTGGTGAGTGGGCCAGCCGTCCCATGACCGACATCGTCTCCGACGTGCTCGGCAAGCAGGTCACCATCGACACGCCGGTCGAGGAGCTTGCTGCCGCCGCGCGCGAGAAGGGCCTGGAGATTAAGCCCGAGTGGACTGCTGGCAAGATCATCGCCGAGATTTACGATGAGCTGGGCGAGGACACCATCGTCAACCCGACGTTCGTGTGCGATTACCCCATCGAGGTCAGCCCGCTTGCCAAGCGTTTTGAGGACGACCCGCGCCTGACGCACCGCTTTGAGCTGGTTATTGCCGGTCACGAGTACGCCAACGCGTTCTCCGAGCTCAACGACCCGGTCGACCAGGCCGAGCGCTTTGCCGCCCAGATGGCCGAGAAGGCCGGCGGTGACGACGAGGCCATGGAGTACGACGAGGACTACGTGCGCGCCCTCGAGTACGGTATGCCTCCCGCGGGCGGCATTGGCATTGGTATCGACCGCGTGGTCATGCTGCTCACCAACCAGGCTTCTATCCGCGACGTGCTGCTGTTCCCGCACATGAAGCCCGAGAAGGGTTTCCAGTCCGGTGCCGCTGCCGCCAAGGCTGCCGAGGCCGGCAACGCCGCGAGCCCGTTCGTTACGTCGCTTAAGCCCACGCTCGATTACTCCAAGATCGCCGTTGAGCCGCTGTTTGAGGAGTTCGTCGACTTTGATACCTTCTCCAAGAGCGACTTCCGCGCTGTGAAGGTCAAGGCATGCGAGGCCGTCAAGAAGTCCAAGAAGCTGCTGAACTTTACGCTCGACGACGGCACCGGCACCGACCGCACCATCCTCTCCGGTATTCACGCTTATTACGAGCCCGAGGACCTGGTTGGCAAGACCTTGCTCGCCATCACCAACCTGCCTCCGCGCAAGATGATGGGTATTCCCAGCTGCGGCATGCTGATCAGCGCTGTCCACGAGGAGGAGGGCGAGGAGCGCCTCAACCTGATTCAGCTCGACGCCTCCATCCCCGCCGGCGCAAAGATGTACTAGGGGGTTACGGCGTTTTACCAAACGCCGTAACCGCTCGACGCTGCGCGCCGCCCAGAGCGACAATTTGTCATTCAAAAGGCAAGGCATGACCAGAAGGTCTATGCCTTGCCTTTTTCATGCCAACTTGTTCGCTCTGGACGTCGCTCGCTGTCCGTCCTCTATCTGCGGCGTTGACTTGGTTGACACTTAGAACATCGATGTAGTCATTGGGGACGTTCTTAAACGACTACCCACGGCTATTGCGCACATGGCTCGCATGACAGCCGTCTCTTTTATGTTTCCTTTAGCCGTTGCTGCCTAGGATGGGGGTTAGTCGGTAGGAAGGGAGCGTCTATATGGACGACGCGAGCGAGCGCGCAATCGAAGAGGACATGCTCGATCAGTTCAATTACTTTGATGATGAGGATGAGGAGCTAATCGATCGTCGCGAGCCGGCATCGCTTGACTCATTTGATCTGGTCGATGAAGAGCCCGACGAGGACGAGGGCGAATTAACGGAGCCCCCACAGCCTTCGCGCCTTGACTCGCTGCTTTCGAGAGCCCCCATGCACCACGGCGTTCGTGCCGGCGCGCTCCATATGAAAACTGACTGGCACCAGATCGTGACGGCAGGCGATGAGCTTGCCGTCGATGCGCCGCTCACCGATAAGTCATCCATCATCTGCCGCACCGGCATGCTTATGCTGGCAAGCGGAACAGGTGCCTGGCGCGTGCGCGATACCATGAATCGTGTTGCTGCCGTACTCGGCGTCACGATTCACGTCGACCTGAGCCTTCTGTCGTTTGAGTGTACTTGCATCGAAGATGGCCACTGCTTTAACGAGGTTGTCAGCCTGCCCACAACGGGAGTCAATACCCATCGCATTTGGATGATGGAGAGTTTCCTCAAGGAAATCGAGACCTATGGTCGTCGCTTCACGGTACACGAGTACCACGAGATGCTCAGGACCGTTGAGAGCTCAAAACCCGATTACTCTCCCTGGCAACAGGGCCTTGCGGCAGCCTGTGCTTGCGGCGCCTTCGTCTTTTTGCTCGGCGGCGGCCCTATCGAGATGGCCTGCGCATTCGTAGGCGCTGGTGTCGGTAACTTTGCTCGCTCCCATATTCTCAAGCAGGGTCTTGGCCAGTTTAGCGCGCTGACGACGGGCGTTGCGCTCGCTTGCGTTTCGTATCTGCTGGCATTGCTCGGCCTTGGCCAGGTCGTACCGGGGGCAATGTCGCACCAAGAAGGCTATATCGGCGCCATGCTCTTCGTGATTCCCGGCTTTCCCCTCATTACGGCAGGCCTCGACATCGCTAAGCTCGATATGCGAAGCGGCATTGAGCGTCTTTCGTATGCCGTGTCGATTATTGTGATGGCGACCCTTGTGGGCTGGATGGTTGCCGAGTGTGTGGGGCTGGCACCGGATGATTTTGCCCCGCTCGGCCTTTCGCCGCTTGCCCTTACGCTCCTGCGCGTGGTGATGAGCTTCGTTGGCGTATTCGGCTTCTCGGTGATGTTCAACAGCCCGGTAAAGATGGCCGCGGCAGCTGGGTTGATCGGCGCCGTTTCCAATACCCTGCGCCTTACGCTCGTCGATGCGCCGACGATGATTCCCTTCCTGGGCCTCAGCACGGGAATGCCTCCCGAGGCAGCAGCGTTTATCGGCGCGCTGGTATCGGGTCTGCTGGCAAGCTTGGCCGAAGTCAAGCTCACCTACCCGCGTATCGCTCTCACGGTGCCTTCGATTGTCATTATGGTGCCCGGTCTGTATCTCTATCGCTCTATGTATTACATGTGCACCTTCGACACGGTCAACATGCTCGGCTGGTTTGTGCGCGCAGTGCTCATCGTGGCGTTTCTGCCCGTTGGCTTGGGCGTGGCGAGAACCCTCACCGACCCTCGCTGGCGCCATACCAGCTAATTGGTGCAAGGGGGACAGGTTACTTTGCACCAAATGAGTTGCGGTGAAATAGGGACTGAATTGTTGCTTAAAGGGTCAAAACAGTCCGTATTCCACCGCAACTTATGGGGTCGGGGGGGGATTATTGGTGCCCTGCATCTCCATAAACTCAACGCTTACGAAGCGCGCGCCGTTCGTGTTAGGGTAGTTCCACCACATAAGTAGTCGCAGACGCACGTACCACGGGCGGGCGAGATGAAGTCCCAACAGCTCCATCTTGCCCGCCCGTTTTTGTTGCGTGGTGCCGCGGCGTAACACAGAAAGGACAATGCCCTTTATGCCTATCAACAAACGAGAGAGCCTGCTGTTCACCTTTATCATGTGCTTTTGCATGGTGCTCTGGATGAGCATCTACAACGTTGCCCTGCAGCATGGGGCCATCAACGGCGAGGTTGTTGCCGCCGCGTGGCTCGGCTTCCCCGTTGCCTACATTTTTGCCATGTGCTGCGACTGGTTTGTTGCCAGCCCCCTTGCCAAGGGTTTCGCCTTTAAATTCCTGGTCACGCCGGGCAAGAGTTCGCCGCTTGCCATGACGCTCGCCGTCAGCTCCTGCATGGTCGTTCCCATGGTCATCATCATGTCGCTGTACGGTGCCTGTGAGGGTCTGACGCACATGCCCGGCGGCATCCTTGCGAACCTGTATTCCGTGCCCGCGATCTGGATGATCAACATCCCGCATAATTTTGTGATGGCGCTGCCGTGGAACCTTTTGGTAGCCGGTCCGATTTCCCGCTTCGTCTTCCGTCGCGCCTTCCCTGTGGGGACGGTTTTCGAGGAGGAGCATGCCGAGCTCTTGGAGCAGGCTATGGCTCCTGAGTGCGAGTAGCTCGCTTAGGGATCTGCTGAGCGCGGGCGACTTGCTTGGTTGGAGCCCTAAGCGTGGATAGCTCTCTCGGCGACATCGCGGGCGTGAGCGGTGCACATGACCGGAGGGCCCGTGCTGCTCCGTTGCCCGACGTGCTAGCGCGCAGAACAATCTGTTGGTGCATTCGGCGGCTGCTGAAGCGTTTCGGCAGCCGCTTTTTATACGGAGTTTAAATACAACAGTCTGTTGTATTACGTAGAGTGGTATATCTCTAGCGGGAAAAATGCGAGAGACGGAGCATTATGGCGTTGCTAGTAGGACTGGACGTAGGGTCGACGACGACCAAAGTTTACGCGATGCACGAGGATATGACCGAGGCGTGGTGGGGATATCGCCGCCACGGGGCGTGTCAGACAGCGAGCGTGCGCGCCATGCTCGGCGAGCTCGCCGAGCGCTTTCCCCATGAGTCACTGCGCGTTGCGGTGACCGGCTCGGGTGCGCGCGATATCGCGACCGCGCTGGGCGCCTCGTACGTTCAGGAGGTGGTCGCCAACGCGCTCGCGATCAGCAGGTTCTATCCGCAGACGCGCTGCGCCATCGAGCTGGGCGGCCAAGACGCCAAGATGATCTTCTTCCGCACCAACGATAAGGGAGACATCGAGGTTGCCGACATGCGCATGAACGGCTCGTGCGCAGGCGGTACCGGTGCATTTATCGACGAGATGGCAAAGCTCATGGGGGTCGGCACCGAATCGGGCGAGTTCGAGCAGCTCGCAAGCCGGGGAACGACCGTCCACGAGGTCTCGGGCCGCTGCGGCGTGTACGCAAAGACCGATATCCAGCCGCTGCTCAACGAGGGCATTCCTACCACCGACCTGGCGCTTTCGGCGCTTCACGCGGTTGCCCGCCAAACGATCGGCGGTCTGGCCCAGGGTATCGACATCGAGCCGCCGGTAATCTTCGAGGGCGGTACGCTCGCCTACAACCCCACACTGGTCCGCGTGTTCCGGGAGCAACTGAATCTATCGGACGATCAGGTTATCGTCCCGCGCGATCCGCAGATCATGGTCGCGCGCGGTGCCGCCCTGTCGCTGACCGACATGTTCGCATCGTCCCAACCGATCGACCTTCCCGACGCTTTTGTCCGGCTGGATAAGCTCGAGACGGTCGCGCCCGCAAGCGGGGAGGGACGTCTTGCCCAGCCCTTTTTTGCCACACCTGCCGAGCAGGCGGATTTTACGGCACGCCATGGCAAAGAGACGCCGGCAAAGGGTCCGGATGCGTATGCGCCCGGAGAGACGGTGCGTGTGGCGCTCGGTATCGATTCGGGGAGCACGACGACCAAGTTCGCCCTGGTCGATGAGGCGGGTGAGCTTGTCGATTCGTTCTACGCGTCTAATAACGGCAGACCGCTCGACGTCGCCCAACAGGGTCTTGTCAGCTTGAAGAACCGCTGGGAGACAGCGGGAGTCACGCTTGCGATCGATGCCGTGGGCACCACGGGATACGGCGAGGAGCTTTTCGCGCGCGCGTTCCACGCCGACTACCATACGGTCGAGACGGTCGCGCACGCCCGCGCCGCGTGCGCATGCGTTCCCGATGCGACCTTCGTGCTCGATATCGGCGGACAGGATATGAAGGCCATCTGGCTCAACCACGGCGTGCTGACCGATATCGTCGTCAACGAGGCGTGCTCTGCGGGCTGCGGCTCGTTCCTCGAGGGTTTTGCCAAAAACCTCGGAATAGCCGTTGAGGATATCGCGACCGAGGCATTTTCGTCCAAAGCCCCCGCCGTTCTCGGCAGCCGCTGCACGGTGTTCATGAACAGCAGCGTCGTTTCCGAGCAGCGGCGCGGTAAGGGTCCGGGCGACATCATGGCCGGTCTCTGCCGTTCGATTATCGAGAACGTGTTCACCAAGGTCATTCGCGTTTCAAATCTCAACCGTCTGGGCGACAAAGTCGTCGTCCAGGGCGGCACGTTCCGAAACGACGCGGTGCTGCGCGCATTCGAGCAGTATCTGGGCAAACCCGTCACGCGTGCGCCCCACCCGGGGCTGATGGGCGCTATCGGTATCGCCCTGCTCGCGCGCGAGGAATGCCGCAAGGGCGACGCCGGCACGTCGTTTATCGGGCTCGATGCCGTGGAGCGCTTCGAGCATCGCGAGTTCGGCGGCGTTACCTGCCGTCGGTGCAACAACCGCTGCCAGCGCGCGGTCGTGGCATTTGGCGACGGCTCGCTTTACGTCACGGGCAATCGCTGCCCGCGCGGCGGCGCCATCTCATGGGATGAGCTCGTGCGCGAGGTTCCCGCGGCGGAGGAGCTGCGTCCGCAGGGTGCTTGCGAGGCACAGGCACCCGGCACGGGGCGCGACCGGACCGCGGCTGCCCCCAATCTCTTTGTCGACCGCGAGAAGCTGCTGTTCGAGTCGTACCCCACGGTTCCCGTCAGCGGGGGGCGCGATGTCACGATCGGCATTCCCCGTGTGCTCGAGTTCTGGGACACCATGCCGTTCTGGTCGACGTTCTTCAGCACGCTCGGCTTTAAGGTGCGCGTCTCGGGACGCAGCACCAAGGCGATGTACGAGCGCGGTCTGGCGCACGTCACATCCGACACCGTGTGCTTCCCGGCCAAGCTCGTCCACGGGCACATCCGCAATCTCGTCGACGCCGGCGTCGACCGCATCTTCATGCCCATCATCACGACGGTGCCCACCGAAAACACCGCCTCTACCAGCGAGTGGATGTGCGCCGTCGTAAAGGGATACCCCTACGTGATGCGCAATTCCGATAACCCGGAGGAGCGTTTCGGCGTTCCGTTCGATACGCCGCTGTTCCACTGGTACGACGAGGGCGACCGAAACCGCCAGCTCAAGGCGTGGTGCAAGGAGACCTTCGATATCGATGCCGACCTGGTTGCCAAGGCGACCGAGCAGGCGGACCGCGCGCAGGAGACGTTTGAGAACCAGCTGCAGCTGCGCGGCAGGCAGGTGCTCGAGAACGTGCACGAGGACGGCGGCTACGCGGTGGTGATCGCTTCGCGCCCGTACCACAACGACCCGCTGGTCAACCACGGGCTGCCCAAGCTCTTCTCTGAGCGCGGCATCCCCGTGCTGACGCCCGATGCGGTGCCGGGGGTCTGCAACGTCGATCTTTCCAACAGCCGCATCGACATCGTGAACAACTACCATGCGCGCATGCTGTCGTGCGCGGTCATCGTCGCATCGACGCCCGAGCTCGAGCTCGTGCAGATGGGCAGCTTCGGCTGCGGCCACGATGCGTATCTCACCGACGAGATCGCGCGCATGATGGGCGAGATGGGCTCCAAGGTTCCGATGATGATCAAGCTCGATGAGAGCGACGTCGCCGGTCCCATGGGCATTCGCGTGCGTTCGTTTATCGAGTCGGTCAACCGTCGTCGCGCGGAGGAGCGTGCCGAGGGCGCCCGGGTGCACGCGGTCCATCCGCTCGACGACCCGTATAAGGTCAAGTACACCAAGCGCGACCGGCACGACAAGATCGCGCTGGTCCCCAACACCTCCCATGCGTTCTGCAGGCTCATGACCGCGGCGATGCGCAATCAGGGCGTGCGCGCCGAGGCCCTTGATATCGGGCGCGAGGATGCCATCCGCCTGGGCAAACGCTATGTGCACAACGACATCTGCTTCCCCGCGCAAATCGTGATCGGCGAGGCGCTCGCGGCACTCGAGAGCGGTAAGTACGACCCGCACGACGTCGCCGTGGTGACTGGCAAGTATATCGGCGACTGCCGCCTGACGCACTACATGCCCCTGCTGCGCCGCGCGCTCGACGACGCGGGATACGACTATGTCCCGGTGCTCACCAACGACGACGTCGATGCCCACAATGCGCATCCGGGCTTCAAGCTCGGCCTTGGCCCGAGCATCCAGATCGCCTACGGTCTTCCCATGATCGATGCCCTCGAGGCCATGCTTAGGCGCATCCGTCCCTACGAGCTCGAGAAGGGCGCGGCGGACGCTGCGTTCGACCGCGCGCTCGATGAGGTTATCGAGGGCATGGAGCGCTCCGGGCTGAGAGGCCAGGCGACGGGCTTCAAACGCGCGCTTGCGATCATGGACGCCGTTCCGTACGACCGCTCGAACCCGCATCCGACCGTTCTCATCGTGGGCGAGTACCTGCTCAATTTCCATCTCGGCGCCAACCACGAGATCGAGCGCTACCTTGAGGACAACGGGCTCGAGGTCATCGAGGCGCGCATGACCGACGTGATCCGCAAGACCTATTTCTACAAGCATGCGCAGTCGCGCGAGTTCCACGTCGACCTGTCGCTGCCCGAAAAGGCCTGGTACGCCACGGCGGACAACCTGTTCGAGCTCGCGCACGACCGTTGCGACCGCCTGGGCGCGGCGAGCCCGCTCTACGAGCCGCCGACGCGCATGCCCGAGCTCGTGCGCGCGAGCGATAAGATCCTGCACCATACGTTCGATGCGGGCGAGGGCGTGCTGATTCCGGCGGAGATCCTCGAGCACGCCAAGCGCGGCTGCCGCAACTTCGTGATCCTGCAGCCGTTCGGGTGTCTGCCCAACCATGTCGTGGGGCGCGGGCTCATCCATGCGCTCAAGGAGCAGTATCCCACGGCGCAGTTCCTGCCGCTCGACTACGATCCCGACGTGAGCTTCGCCAACGTGGAGAACCGTCTTCAGATGCTCATCATGAACGCCAAGGCGCAGGGGTGCGGTGAGGCGCATGGCGAGACCGCGTAAGGACGCCAATGCGCCCGATGCACGCACCCGTATCATCGAGGCGTTTTGGGAGCTCATCGAGAACAACAGCATCTTCGAGCTGTCGGTTGGCGAGGTGACCCGCGCTGCCCAGTGCAATCGCGGAACGTTTTACTACTATTTTCACGATTTCGATGAACTCGTCGCCATCGCCATAGCCCAGCTGCTGCAGGATAACGAGCTCATCACCGATGCCCTCTGGCATTTTTCGAGCGAGGGCGACCTTTCGGCGTTCGACCGGCGCGACGTCCGCTGCCTGCTGCGGCGCATCGTCATCACCATGAGGGCGGGTGCCGCCGAGCAGGTCGTGCAGGGCATCCATACGATCATCATCGACCGCGTGAGAGAGATCGTCCACCCCGACGGAGAAGAGCTCAAGGCAGATTCGAGCTTTGCGGTGGGCTTTCTGGTCTCGGGCATCATGGGCTTTGTGATGGCGGTCGGCTTTGCCCGGGAGGGCGGCGAGGAGATAGACCTCGAGCAGCTGGGGGACAGCGCGTGCGCGTACCTGAGGGCGGTCGCCATGCAGACGGTGGAAACGGTCGCGCAAGTCGAGGGCGTCGATACATCCGAGCTGCTCGAACGCGTCTCCAAGGAGGCCGATGCCTATCGCGCATCGCGTGCGACGAGTCCCGACGTGGTGAAAGACGCCTAGGGTTTCTCTTGCGGGGCGCCTGTCGCGCATCGCGCGGTGAGTCCCGCGATGCGGTCATAACCTGCATTCATGTGAGCCGGGTTTATAGATATTCCTCCAGCTGTTAACATAGACAACCTGTGGGTAAAGAGACAAAAGCGCCGCCGACGGGCGGGCGTTTTGATTTCGATGAACTCATGTAAGGAAACGAGCATGTTAGATAGATTTACCGATCGAGCGCGCAAGGTCATGTCGATGGCCAAACAGGAGGCGCTCGATCTGCACTCAAATAAGGTGGGCACCGAGCACCTGCTGCTCGCGCTTGCCAAGGAGGACGAGGGCATTGCCGCCGAGGCGCTGCGTTCGCTCGACATCTCCTACGATGACATCATGGATACTCTCAAAGAGGTCCAGACCACGGTTCCCGAGCCCAGTGAGGAGACCGAGGCGGCCAAGCTCGCCTTTACGCCGCTCGTCATTAGCGTGATGGAGCGTTCATTCCGTGTGGCGCGTGAGAACAACCAGACCTACGTGTCGACCGAGCACTTGCTGATCGGCATCGTCGAAGAGGGCAACGGCATGGCCATGGACATCCTCATGCGCCTAGGTGTGTCGTCCGCCTCCATCAAAAAGGCTATCGAGAAACTCACCGCCAAGGACCAGGACAAGAAGCGTCCGCTCGCCGGCGCCGGTGCTGGTCGTCCCGGTGCGGGCCTGCCGTTCTTTAGCGGCTCGGATGCCTCTCAGCAAAAGGGGAGTGGTACCGATACGCTTAAGCAGTTCGCGACCAACCTCACACAGAAGGCGCGCGACGGCGAGCTCGACCCTGTAATTGGTCGCGAAAAGGAAGTCCAGCGTATGATGGAAATTCTTTCGCGCCGCACCAAGAACAACCCGCTCATTCTGGGCGACCCCGGCGTGGGCAAGACGGCCATCGTCGAGGGCTTGGCTCAGCAGATTGCAGCCGGCAACGTG
The DNA here is from genome assembly GCA_048532905.1 of Collinsella aerofaciens. Taxonomy (GTDB): domain Bacteria; phylum Actinomycetota; class Coriobacteriia; order Coriobacteriales; family Coriobacteriaceae; genus Collinsella; species Collinsella aerofaciens_CB. The sequence continues at coordinate 46,755 of DBGFTB010000045.1, read as the reverse complement.
CCCGAGAACCTCATGAACCAGAATATCTGGACGCTCGACCTGCCGGGCCTCGTGGCGGGTGCCAAGTATCGCGGCGAGTTTGAGGAGCGCCTCAAGAACGTGATCCAGGAGGCCACCGAAGCCGATGACGTCATCCTGTTTATCGACGAGATGCACACCATCATCGGTGCCGGTTCTGCCGAGGGTTCCATCGACGCGAGCTCCATGCTCAAGCCCGTGCTTGCGCGCGGTGCCTTCCAGATTATCGGCGCCACCACGGCCGAGGAATTCCGCAAGTACCTCACCAAGGACCCGGCCTTCGAGCGTCGCTTCCAGACCATCGATGTCGAGGAGCCGAGCGTCGAGGACACGGTCAAGATCCTGACCGCGCTCAAGCCGCGCTACGAGGAGCACCACCATGTGCGCTATACGCAGGGTGCTATCGAGGCCGCCGCGAACCTTTCCAACCGCTACATCCAGGATCGCTTCCTGCCCGATAAGGCCATCGACCTCATCGACGAGGCCGGCGCCCGCGCTCGCATCGCCGCGAATCGCGCGCCCGAGCCGGTGCGTGAGGCCGAGCATCGCGTGGAGGAGCTTAAGGCCGCCGCGCAGGAGGCCACCGAGAGCGACGACATGAACAAGGCCGCCGAGATCACCGAGCAGCAGAAGACCGCCGAGATTGAACTCGCCGAAGCCAAGGCCGCCTGGACCGCCGAGCTCGACGCCAGCCCGCTCACCATCGACGTGAGTCAGATTGCCGACATCGTGTCCGTGACCTCTGGCGTGCCGGTTTCCTCGCTCACCGAGAGCGAGAGCCGGCGTCTGCTGCAGACCGAAAGCGTGCTCAAGACGCGCATCATCGGCCAGGATGAGGCAGTCGAGGCCGTCGCCAAGGCTGTGCGCCGCAGCCGCTCGCCGCTCAAGGACCCGCGTCGTCCCGGCGGCAGCTTTATCTTCCTGGGTCCCACCGGCACAGGCAAGACCGAGCTCGCCAAGACGCTCGCCGAGTACCTCTTTGGCAGCAAGGACGCGCTCATCAGCTTCGACATGTCGGAATTCGGCAGCGAGTTCGAGGTCTCCAAGCTCATCGGTAGCCCTCCGGGTTACGTGGGCCACGACGAGGGCGGTCAGCTCACCAAGGCCGTTCGCCGTCATCCGTACTCGGTCGTGCTGTTCGACGAGATCGAGAAGGCGCACCCCGACATCTTCAACATTTTGTTGCAGGTGCTGGAGGAGGGCCGCCTGACCGATAGCCAGGGCAAGACGGTCGACTTCCGCAACACCGTGATCATCATGACGTCCAACGTGGGCGCTCGCGAGATCGCGCAGGATGCGAGCGTAGGCTTTGGCACCACCGGCGAGCAGGGCCTCACGTCGAGTGAGATCCGCGGCCGCGCGATGGGCGAGCTCAAGCGCCTGTTCCGCCCCGAGCTGCTCAACCGTATCGACGACATTGTGGTGTTCCAGAAGCTCTCGGGCGAGAATCTCACCAAGATCGCGCACCTGCTGGTGGACGACCTGCGTCAGCGTTTGATTGCCAACGGCATGAACATCAAGCTCACCGATGCGGCGTACGACAAGATCGTGGCCGATGGTACCGACCTCACCAACGGTGCGCGTCCGCTGCGTCGTGCCATCCAAAAGCTCATCGAGGATCCGCTGTCCGAGGAACTGCTGGCTGGCGAGTGGGGCGAGGGCGATACCGTCCTGTGCGACGTGGCCGATGGCAAGTTTGTCTTTAGCCACGGCACGGGCGAGATCCCGGCACCGCGTCCGGTGGGCACGCTCGGTGGCGATACCGCCCCGGCGGCACCGCACACCGGCAACGCCGCGCCCGTGAGCGGCGGCGTGACCTCGGGCCCCGGCGGCATGATGCAAGCCGGTTCCGGCGCGCTGTAGGGCGTGGCGACAATTTGATACGCGCAATCGAGGCGCTCCGGAAAGGGCGCCTCGATTTGTAGAGCTGCGGAAGTTGTGGCCGTTACGCTATACGGTCCACCGTTAGCCGATGATGCGAGGGCGCTCGGCGTTTTCGACTGGTTTATGCACGCAAAGTCTGGGAATATACAAGTCGCATGTCTTACTGTCTAACCAGTTGCGCCAAGGAGGCACCATGGACTACAAGATTACCGGCTACGAGCCCGCCCAGCTGTTCCATTTCTTTGAGGAGGTCAGCGCGATCCCCCGTGGGTCTGGCAACGAGAAAGGCATCAGCGATTTCCTGGTCGCGTTTGCCAAGGAGCGCGGTCTCGATGTGTATCAGGACGAGGTCTACAACGTCATCATTCGCAAGCCCGCATCTGCCGGCGCCGAGAATGCCCCGACCGTGATGCTGCAGGGCCACATCGACATGGTGTGCGACAAGCTGGGCTCCGTTGAGCACGACTTTACGACCGATGGTATCGACCTGGTCGTCAAGGACGGCGTCCTCACCGCTAACGGCACCACTCTGGGCGCCGACAACGGTATTGCCGTCGCTCTGATGCTCACTGTTCTCGATGATGATTCGATCGTTCACCCCGCCCTCGAGTGCGTATTCACCACCGACGAGGAGACTGGCCTGGTCGGCGCCGAGACGCTCGACAAGTCCCAGATTAGCGCCCGCACCATGATTAACCTTGACTCCGAGGAAGAGGGCGTTGCCACCGTCAGCTGCGCCGGCGGCGTCGTCGTTACCTACACCTGCCCCATCGTGCGCGAGCACAAGACCGGTAGCACCCTCACGCTCGACATCTCCGGCCTGCTGGGCGGTCACTCCGGCAGCGATATCAACCTGGAGCGCGGCAACGGCAACCTCATTATGGCCCGCATCATTGACCGCCTGATGGTTGCCGGCGAGCCCGCCATCGTTAGCTTTAACGGCGGCACCAAGGACAACGCCATCAACCGTGAGTGCAAGGCTGTTCTGGTCTACGCCGACCACGCTGCCGCCGAGGCCGCGGCCCAGATCGCAAAGGGCATCATCGCCGACGTTACTGCCGAGCTCGAGGTCTTCGACCCCGGCTTTACCTGCACGGTTGAGATTGCCGACAACGCTGAGGTCGAGGCCATGGACGAGAAGTCCGCACTTGCCCTTATTCGCGCTCTGCGTCTTGCCCCCAACGGTGTGATCCGCCGCAACGTCGCCACCGACGGCTCCGTCGAGGTTTCCTCCAACATCGGCGTGGTTGCCACCTCCGATGACGAGGTCAAGATCATGCTGTCCCCGCGCTCCTCGATCACCTCGCTGCAGAACGAGTTCAAGGACCGCCTGCAGACGCTGGCCGATGTCCTGGGATTCGACGCCAAGTTTGAGTTCGAGTATCCCGGCTGGAGCTATGCCGAGCATTCGCCGGTCCGCGACATCTTTGTCGAGAGCTATCGCGAGCTCTTTGGCTCCGAGCTGCGCATCGAGTCCATTCACGCCGGCCTTGAGTGCGGCCTGTTTGCCGAGGCCCTGCACGGCCTGGATGCCATCGCCGTGGGCCCGACGCTCTCCGATGTCCACACCCCGGACGAGAGCATGGAGCTCGCTTCTGCCGAGCGCTTCTACGAGCTGCTCATCGACGTCCTCAAGCGCCTTGCCGCGTAAAGGTTGCGCTAGCAGCAGTCCGAGTCACGTGCTAGCGGATTGCAAATGACATTACGAGAGGGGGCATTCGAGCGTTTGCGACGGGTGCCCCCCCCTCTTTTGTTTGATAATTGCGAAATTACGGTCACCTAGTCCATTTCTGCCCTGATGAGGTCGAGGGTGCGCTGGCAGTTTTCGCGGACGGGGCCGAGCATATGCTCGCGCAGGTCCGCCATGCCGGGCAGGTCGGCGTATTCGTCCATGACCTCTTCCATGCAAATGGGCACTTCGTAGGCGAGGTCCATCATGGTCGCAAAGCAAAACTTCTCGGATAGCCCGGCATCGGTAAGCGCCGCCTCCAGCACGGGGTCGCCCATACCGTGGTATCGGCGGATAGCGCCTGGACCGATGCGCCCCACACGGTTTTCGCCGCCAACGCTCATGGCGAGGCGCGCTTTTCGCCGCATACGTTCGTATGCCAGCCCAGATGCAACGTCATACATACGGGCCATCATAGCTGTGCCGCCGTTTCCAAGAAGCAGGGAATAGTTCTTCGCATGCGCGTCCGGTGCGCCGATGATGGCGTTAAAGAAAAGTATCTGCGTAAACAGATACAGGTTAAGTTGATGATGGCTCGTATTGACGAGGAGTTCCTGAATATCGCGTGCGGTCGGGCCGCCGTCCGCCGTGTACTTTTGGGCGGGCATCACCCCAAGTGCCTGACAGAGGTCTTCTTGATGTAGGCGCCTGATCGTTCCGTCTTTGACTTTCACGCGGTCATAGCGCTCAACAATGAGGGCAGGTTCGTCCTCAAACATACGATATTCGACGTTTGCCGTTGCGATGCCGACGCGCTGGGCGCTTTTCATGCAGACAAACTCATTGAGAGCCTCGAGTTTAAATCCGATAACGCCATTTTTGAAAATATGCGTCGTGGGCGAGGAGCCCATGCATTCGCACCAGCGGCCGTTTATGAACGCGAGCGCGAACTTGCCCTGGTTGCCTCCAAGTGACCAACTTTCATCTAGACCCATCCACGATGCATCGCGGTCATCTCTGATCGACTTGAGACGAAGAGCAATTTCGTGGTTGTCTATAGGGCGGTATTCGCCAGCGCGATGCAGGACGGCGTCGGTATCTTCTTCGGCACAAAACTGCACGCCGCCCGGACAGTCGAGTCCGATATGGCTGAGCAACGCAACGGGATTGTTGGGCCTAACGTCGAATTCGGCGGCAATCGCTTTTCGTTGGTCCTCGCTGTCGGGTAGAAGGCCAAACAGGTACGGATTCATGACCTGTTGTCCGTATGTGCGATTCGATACGGGTATGTTGGTCGATAGGGCTGGCCCGTCATAGTCATGATCGTAGGTAAAGCTGATAAGACCGTTCTCATCTTGCGTGAGCGTTCCAGCAGGCACGCCGCAAATAATGGTCCGAAGTGATGTTCTGGCCATTGGCTATTTCCCTTCGGGCATGGTTTGGCTAGATGCGTTTGTGGCAATCGAGACTCCGAGATTGGACATGGCGAAATCGGCGAAGACCTCGTCGTAGAGTGCGGATGTAAAGGGGGCATCTGCAAGAGCCGGAATGGTTGTGCTGCGACGGTTGCGATGATGAAGACGTTGGGCGTGATGGCGTCTGGAGGTGCTGCAAGGTTGATCAGCGTGCGGGGCGTCGACTGGTTGCTCATTTTTCGTTTCGCCTATATCCCCTTGAGCGGCGAGCGCCAGTCCAAGAGCACCGAAAACTGCCAGCAGCTTGTCGAGCCGAATGCCCGTGGCATCTCCCAGCTCGAGCGATGCGAGCAGGCGTTCCGAAACACCGGCTTTTTTAGCGAGGGCAGCACGGGTGATCCCCTGCGCCTCGCGCGCCTGACGCACGTAGATGCCGGCTTGGCGCGGCGTGGTGATGGGAAGGGTATCCATGGCAATCTCCTAACGTGCAGACTTTTGCATCCTAGTATGACATGCAAAAGTCTGCATGAAAAGGCTCATGCAAAACTCTGCATGAGGCCTCATACGGACGTTTAGTTTTGAAGGGTGTTTTACAGCACCAAAAAACCCAAGTGTTCCAGCAGGATCTTGAGGCCGATAAGGATGAGCACGACGCCACCCACGATGGTGGCGGGTTTTTCGTAGCGCGCGCCAAAGGTGTGGCCGATCGCTACGCCGGCGACGGAGAAGATAAACGTTGTGACGCCGATAAGCGATACAGCGGGCACGATGTCAACCGAGAGCGCGGCGAACGAGATGCCCACGGCCAGGGCGTCGATTGAGGTGGCGATGGCGAGGATCAGGTACTCGCCCAGTTCAATCTTCTCGGCATCCTTGCCGTCGCCTTCATCCTCGTCCTCGGTAAAGGCCTCCCACAGCATTTTGCCGCCGATGAAGGCGAGCAGGATAAAGGCGATCCAGTGGTCGATGGGGCCGATGATGCTCATGAATTGACTGCCAAGCGTCCATCCGATCACGGGCATGCCTGCCTGGAAGCCGCCAAAGAACAGGCCGAGCACTACGGCGACCTTAAGGTTGATCTTCTTCATGCCAAGGCCCTTGCAGATGGATACGGCAAAGGCGTCCATCGAAAGGCCAACGGCGAGCAACACGAGCTCTGCGAGTCCCATAGTCTGGCTCCCTCTCTGCGGGCGGGCCCGCGTGTACCTCTTGGGGGAGTAACAAAAAAGACTCGTGGCGTACGCGTTGCGCGCACAGCCACGAGTCTCGTTCATTAAGGCAAGCCAGGCCGCATCGGCCAGTGTGTTGACTTGCCGCGCCACCGGAGGCGAACCCGATCACGCGACTACTCCCTCATTTATGCGAATCCCGATGCTACCACATAAGCAGCTCATTTGGATTGGGGCTCTCAGCTGTGTTCGCTCATTCTGTAAGCATCGGATTTTGCGGGCGTCACAGGGGCAAACCGTGAGAAACTTATTGACGTTTATGGAGCGTATACGATGGGAGCGATGCCTTGGATAAGAACGAGCTGCAAAAGCGTATGGAACAGGCCATCCGCCTGACTGCCCCCGGTCAGCCGATCCGCACCGCCCTCGACATGATCATTGCCGGTCACCTGGGCGCCCTTATCTGCGTCGGCGACACCGAAAACGTGCTCGCCGCCGGTAACGACGGCTTCCCGCTCAACATTTCGTTTACCTCGAACCGCCTGTTCGAGCTCTCCAAGATGGACGGCGCCATCGTTATCGATGGCGACCTCACCCAGATCCTGCGTGCCAACTTCCACCTCAATCCCGATCCCTCGCTCGCCACGAGTGAGACGGGCATGCGTCACCGTACTGCCGCTCGCATGTCGGTGCTCACCGATGCCATCGTGATCTCGGTTTCGGCTCGTCGCGCCGTCGTCAACGTGTACGTTCACGGCAAGAGTTACGAGATACAGCCCGTCACCACCATCATGAGCTCGGTCAACCAGCTCGTCGCCACGCTTCAGACCACCCGTCAGTCGCTCGACCGCTCCTTGCTGCGCCTGACGGCCCTTGAGCTCGACGACTACGTCACGCTCGCCGACATCACCGGCATCTTCTCGAGCTTCGAGATCATGCAGCAGGCAAAGACCGAGCTTAAGGATTGCATTGTCAAGCTGGGTAACCAGGGTAAGCTCGTGCAGATGCAGCTCGAGCAGCTCGCGGGCTCCAGCATGGATACCGAATACGACTTGATGATCCGCGACTACGCAAGCGATTCCTCTGAGGCCAACGCCGAGAAGATCCGCGCTGAGCTTGCCCGTATGACGCCCAAGGACTTGTCCGACCCGCAGCATGTGGCGGCAGTTCTGGGCTATGACGACCTGGACGAGGACTCCGTCATGACACCGCTGGGCCTGCGCACGCTTTCGCGCGTGTCCGTCGTGCGCGACGGCGTGGCCGAGAAGATCGTCGACGAGTACGGCTCGCTGCAGGAGCTCATGGACGACATCAGCGAGGATCCGGAGCGCCTGGGCGACTTTGGCGTTAACAACCCTGCCATTCTTGCGGACTCCCTGTACCGCATGAAGGGCACCAAACAGGGGAACGCATAATGGCGCCCGTATGCGTCGTGGTCGTTGCCGGCGGCAGCGGCCAGCGCTTTGGTAATCCCGGTGGCAAGCAGCTCGTCAATGTAGCGGGCCGTCCGCTTATGAGCTGGTCCATCCGCGCATTTGACCGTAGTGATAAGGTCGGCCACATCGTCGTGGTTTGCCCTGCCGAGCGTCGTGCCGAGATGCGCCGCCTGGCCATCGACCCGTTTGACTATGACACGCCCATCAGCTTTGCCGATGCCGGCGATACCCGCCAGGATTCCACCCGTGCCGGCGTGCATGCGGTTCCGGCGGGCTTTGAATACGTCGCCATTCACGATGGTGCTCGTCCGCTCATTACGACCGAGGCCATCGACCACGCGATCGACGTGCTTGTGGGCGACCACGCCCTCGACGGTGTCGTGTGCGGTCAGCCCGCGATCGACACGCTCAAGATCGTCGATGGCGACAACATCGTCGAGACGCCGCCGCGCGAGCTGTACTGGGCCGCGCAGACGCCGCAGATTTTTAGCGTCGACGCCATGAAGCGTGCCCATGCCGCGGCGATTGCCGAGGGCTTTATCGGTACCGACGATTCATCGCTGGTCGAGCGCATGGGCGGGCGCGTCCGCTGTGTCCAGAGCCCGCGCGATAACCTTAAGGTGACGGTGCCCGAGGACTTGCGTCCCGTAACCGCGATTCTGCTTGGCCGCATGGCCGAGGGAGAGGACCTTCCCTATGTTCAGTAACCTGCGCATTGGCCACGGCTACGACGTCCACCGTTTGGTGGAGGGGCGTCGATGTATCATCGGCGGGGTCGACATTCCCTACGAGCGCGGCCTGCTGGGCCACTCGGATGCCGATGTGCTCGCGCACGCCTTGGCCGATGCCATTCTGGGCGCCTGCCGCGGGGGAGACATCGGCAAGCTATTCCCCGACACCGATCCTGCCTACGAGGGTGCTGATTCGATGGTGCTGCTCGCTCGCGTGATGGACTACGCGCGCGAGCTGGGCTTTGAGTTTGTCGATGCCGATTGCACCATTGCCTGTCAGCAACCCAAGATCACCCCGCACCGCGATGCCATGCGCGCCAACCTTGCCCATGCCTTGGGCGTTGACGTCGAAAATGTGGGCGTCGCCGCCACTACGACCGAAAAGCTCGGTTGGGAAGGCCAGGGCGAGGGAATCGGCGCCTGGGCCGTCTGCCTGCTACAGAAAACCGTTAAGGAGTAACGAATGCGTATCTACAACAGCGCTACCCATAAAAAGGAAGAGTTCCAGCCCATCGAGTCCGGCAAGGTCCGCATGTACGTGTGCGGCCCCACGGTCTACGACAACATCCACATCGGCAATGCCCGCACGTTCATCAGCTTCGATGTGATTCGACGCTGGCTCATCGCGAGCGGCTACGAGGTCACGTTCGCCCAGAACCTCACCGATGTCGACGACAAGATCATCAAGCGCGCCAACGAGCAGGGCCGTACGGCTGCCGAGGTCGCGACGGAGTTCTCCGACAAGTTCATCGGCGTCATGCGCGCCGCCAACGTGCTCGATCCCGATGTGCGTCCTCGTGCCACCAAAGAGATCGGCCCCATGATCGCCATGATCAAGACGCTTATCGAGCAGGGCCACGCTTACGCCGCCGATAACGGCGATGTGTACTTTGCCGTGCGCAGCGATCCCAACTATGGTCAGGTCTCGGGCCGCAACATCGACGACCTTATGGTTGGCGCGCGCATCGAGGAGAACGAGGACAAGAACGACCCGCTCGACTTTGCCCTGTGGAAGGCCGCCAAGCCCGGCGAGCCCAGCTGGCCGAGCCCCTGGGGCGAGGGCCGTCCCGGTTGGCACACCGAGTGCGCCGCCATGGTGCACCGCTACCTGGGCACCCCGATTGACATCCACGGCGGCGGCTCCGACCTTGCCTTCCCGCATCACGAGAACGAGTGCGCCCAGGCCACCTGCGCCTGGCACCAGGGCTTCTCCAACACCTGGATGCACACGGGCATGCTGCTGGTAGACGGCGAGAAGATGTCTAAGTCGCTCGGCAACTTCTTTACGCTGGCCGAGGTCCTCGAGCAGCACTCCGCTGCCGCCCTGCGCCTGCTGATGCTGCAGACGAGCTATCGCTCGCCGCTCGACTTTTCATGGGAGCGCCTGGAGGGTGCCGAGAACTCGCTCACGCGTATCGCCGGTACGGTCGAGAACCTGCGCTGGGCCGCGAACCATGCGACGGCCGATGCCGATGAGACTGCCGCCGAGGCGCTTGCCGCCAAGGCCGCCGAGACCCGTGCCGCCTTTAAGGAGTGCATGGACGATGACTTTAACACAGCCGGTGCCATGGGCGCCGTCTTTGGCTTTGTGACCGAGTGCAACCAGTACCTGGAGCAGGCGGGCGATGCTGCCGACAAGGCCGCAGTCCTGGCTGCCGCCGATACGCTGGCCGAGCTGCTCGATACGTTTGGCGTTGAGCTTCCCGAGCCCAAGGTCGAGTTGCCGCTGGGTCTGCTGGGTGTTGCCGCCGGTCTGGTTGCCTATACGGGCGACGACGTGGACGAGGCTGCTGCCAAGATTCTCGAGGCCCGCGCCGAGGCCCGTGCCGCCAAGAACTGGGATCTGGCCGACGCCATCCGCGACCAGCTCAAGGACCTGGGCCTCACCATTGAGGATACGGCCGCCGGCACCCGTATCAAATCTCTCTAATCCCCGCGGGTTTCCCAAGCACCCGACCTTGCCGTTCAAACCGTCGCTCGCGTACTCAAGTACGCGTCGCTCCTCTTTCACGGCAATCTCGGGCACTTGGAAAACCCGTACCGACCGCTTGAGCTATTCGTCTTAAGCGGTCGCTTCTTTTGTCCTGTTTGAAAATTATTTAAAGGAGGCCGTTTTATGGCCGACAATCGCAAGCGTGTACCGCGTGGAGGCAAGCAGGCTGCTTCTGGCTCGCGTCCGATTCGCCGCAACGACCGCGCTGCCGCTCCCAAGGGCCAGCGCGAGCGCTCACAGGCTGCTCGCCCGCAGCGCGAGCGTAGCCGCGATAACGTCCAGGTTCCCAAGGGCGAGTTTATCGAAGGTCGCCGTGCTGCCGCCGAGGCGCTGCGTACCGGCTTTCCCGTCAAGTGCGCGCTCATCGCTGAGGGCGGGGAGCGCGATGCCGCCTTGTCGCGCCTGGTCGACGACCTCAACGCCGCGGGCGTCCGCATTAAGTATGTGCCGCGCGCGCAGCTCGATGCGCTGTCGAGCCATGGCGCTCACCAGGGCATTGCGCTCGAGGTGGGCAATTTCCCCTATGCCGATGTTGCCGATATCCTCGACCGTGCGGGCGACGGTCCGGCGCTCGTCGTCGTGCTCGACCATGTGACCGACGACGGCAACTTTGGCGCCATCGTGCGCTCCGCCGAGGTCGTGGGCGCGGCGGGCGTCATCATTGCCAACAAGCGCGCCGCCGGTGTGACCGTCGGCAGCTACAAGACTTCTGCCGGCGCCGTCATGCACCTGCCCATCGCGCAGGTTCCCAATATCGCCCGTGCGCTCGATGACCTCAAGGCCGCCGGCTTTTGGGTGGGCGGCGCCTCCGAGCACGCCGAAGGCAGTTGCTGGGATGCTCCCTTCGAGGGTCGCGTGGCGCTCGTCATGGGTTCCGAGGGCGACGGCATCTCGCGTCTTGTGCTCGAGAAATGCGACTTTTTGACTAAGCTTCCCCAGCGCGGAATGACCGAGAGTCTCAACGTTGCCCAGGCGACCACCGCGCTGTGCTTTGAGTGGCTGCGCCGCAATGCCGGCGAACTCATGGGGGAGGAGTAGCGCATGTCCAAGAAGAACCGCGCCAAGTCCAAGGCCAAGCGCTTTGGCGAGGGCTCGGCCAAGCCGATTGTTTCGGCCGCGACCTATGGCGTGGGCGGCAATGCGTTTGCGCAGGCCATCGCCGATCCGGTCTCGACGGTGCACTCCAATAAGCCCGAGCTGCTGGTGGTCGACGGTTACAACGTGATTCACTGCACGCCGCGCTACGAAAAGCTCGTCTACGATCATTCCGACGATCCGTATTCCAGCGACGTCCACGATATGGCGCGAACTGCACTCATCAACGACGTCGCCGCCTTTGCCCAGGGCCGCTACGAGGCCGTGATCGTATTTGATGGCGCGGGCAATATCTCCAGCGAGCGCCCCAACCTACCGGCCCGCGGCGTGCGCATTGAGTTTTCGCCGACGGGTGTTTCGGCCGATACCGTGGTGCAGAAGCTCTGCATCGAGGCGCGCGAGGAAGGCCGCGCGTGCTCCGTGGTATCGAGCGACGGCACGATCCAGGCTGTCGTCATGGGCAAGGGCGTTACACGCATCTCGAGCCGTATGCTGGTGGACGAGATCAAACAGATCGATAACGACGTGCATGAGGCCGAGGAAGCACCCCAGATCAAGATGACCCTGGGCAGCCGCCTGAGCCCCGAGGCCCTGGCAAAGCTTAAGGCCCTGCGCGGGCGGTAGGGGAGTTGGCGGGGCAATGCTGCCTCGCTAACTCCATTCAGCGATGTCGATGATTCTTTCGAGGCGCCACATTAGCGCCTCTTTTAGATAAGGCAGTCTCGCTGCTAGGGCATCGTTTTTAGACAGAATCTCGATCGCCTCGTCGACAAAGCCCTCGAGTTTGTCGCCGTCAAACCAGCCCATGTCCTCGACGAGCAACATTTGTTTGGCGGGACTTGAATGAAATTGTGCGCTGGTAAAACTGTGCTCTCCCGCCCTAAGCTCCTCTAGCGATATGTTGCACCAGAGTGATGAGCCCGAATCGAAGATGGGGGCAGGTCTGCAAGCTTGCGTGTTTACGTTTCGCACGAGGCCGAAGTTGCGCCAATGACGATCGTAGTTGGCAATGATGTCGTCACATACGATCATGCGGTCAAGGGCATCCTTGACGCCTGTCACCCCGAGCTCCTCGCAGTTTGCTACATATCGCTCGTAGTCGGTTAGCCGTTCATCTGCGTTTGCGTGCTGGTTTACATAGAACGCAGGGACATACTCTTCTTCATCAGTTAAGAAGACATCGCATGTGCTCAGGGCGGAAGTGCCCGTGCCCTCGAGCGAGTAAGGCACATAATCGCAGGCGTTTAGGATGCGACGGTGGAGCGCGGTCGCCACCAGCTCGTTATAAGGTTCCTGGTCCAGGTGCGCTCCTGCCTTATGCAGAATTCGACGTTCGCCCTCGCATGTCCAGTACTTTTGAAGATTGCCGTCCGAGGTGTTATCGGGCTTTGCGGCAGCCGCTTTTCCCTCTGGGGCAAAGGGTGCAATGGACAGCGAGACGTCATCAAAGGCGTTATTGAAGAAGTTGATATCCTCCCAGGTGAGACCGGAACCTTGGGGCCTAATCCAATACTGGTCGGATAAGGAGAGGCCGAGATTTCGCTGGACGAGTTCATCGGGAACATCGACTGCGGCTTCTGCAAGCAGGGAGGCTAGCCCAATGCGTGCGAGCGGGATACCGCGGCCGCGCCACCAGATGCGGAAGGAGTCGAGCGATATGGGGCTATTAGGGCCAAATACTCCAATAGGGGCGTGGGCGTAATCGATGTCGGCACCGATGTGGGTAAAGTCTTTTCGCGATGTGCTGTAGACCAGCTGAGCGACTTCGTACGTGCGGTTCATGAGGGTGAACGCGATCTCGCTCTTACCGTGGCCGCGGCGGGGACGTCCCCCCGTTTTGGTCACAGAGCGGAGTCGCGTGTCGACGCTGTCTTTGTCGATGAGCCATACACCAGAAGCCTTGCGGGCCTCAAGTGCTCCGTTTTTTATGAGCTCCTGCACCCTGCGCGGAGTGATGCCGAGCAGCTCGGCGGCTTCTTTGGTAGTAAGCATCGCGAAACCCTTCTCCAGAACGAATAGTTTTATATATAGCAATTGTAATTATAACTATTCGTTCTGGCGAAGGGTTTTAAGATTGAGGGCGCACTGACAGAAATGAACGGGCCTGGTACGCGTTGTTGCTGGATTTTGCATATTTGTATAACGCCGTGCGGCCTGTTGCGCCCCGTCCGCAATTCCTTTATTCTTAACTGGCTTCGCGCGAAAGCGCCAAGTGTGCCAGTGTGGCGCAACGGTAGCGCAACTGATTTGTAATCAGTGGGTTGCAGGTTCGATTCCTGTCACTGGCTCCATGAGAGTTTCGGGCTCTGTCTCCAATTGGGACAGGGCCCGTTTCTATTTAGGTGGTGCGCCATCGGGTTAGCGCCCATCCCGTTTTTGGTTTGTCTCGTCCTCCAGTTTGTCTAAATCTGTAACACCAAGACCGATATTTGGCATCTAACTGTTACAGATTGAGATGAAACTTAGGGTGTTTTAGGAATATCTTGATCTGTAACATGTAGAAGCGGAATAGGCCTCTTGCTGTTACAGATCGAGACAAGGGCGGGTGCGGACCTGGATGTCCTGCTCGAGCGTGGATTTCTGGACACGCGAGCGAAGAAAATCTCCCGACCGGAGAACGAGCGTGGATAATTAACTTGGATAGGGAGCTAAGGTAAACACCGATTGTCTATCGACGGCTTTAGAAACAACGACCCCGATTTTATTGTGGAATCGGGGTCGTTTGTGCCTCAGGAATCCGAATGGATTAATCGAGCTCCTAAGGGACTTCTTGGGTTCTTGCTAATGGTCTGCCGAGGATGTCCCCAATGCAAACAGCGGGCATCTACTCAATATAGCTGGGGTTCTTCTTGATGATTACGCGTGCAGCGATGAAAGAGACGACGATGGCGATGATGGCGACAACGCATGCCAGCACGAAGTTGCCCATGGACCCATCGGGAGCGATAAAGATGAGTGCCGAAAGAAGGCCGGGGCATGCTCCCGCAACATACTCTTTCAGAACAAAGATGCCTGCAGGGAGTCCAGCGCAGAGCGCGCCGATTGCCGTGCCGACAAGCAGGCGGGGACGCTCGATGAGGCAACCGTAGAACGCGGGCTCGGTTACGCCACAGAGTGCGGTAACGGCAACCGTGGTGACCATACCCCTCTTCTCCTTGTTTCCCTTCATGGCAGTTGCCAGGGCGAGGCTCGTGCCGCCAATGCAGAGGTTCGAGATGAATCCAAAGATAATGGGTGCCCAACCGAGCTGCGCCAGGCTCGTAACTTCGATTGCGATGTAAGCCTTATCGAGACCGAGCATGACGAAATAGGGGTTAAGGGCTGCCAGGATCGGAGTAGCGATAAATGCCACGTTGTCCATAAGCCACGTGACGGCATCACTCAGCGCGTAGCCCATCATGCTGCCGGCGGGGCCAAGGATAATCAGCTCGACGGGCACGACGATGATCATGGTGAGCAGCGGCTTCAAGAACAGTTTGGTAACGTCGGGAATGATCTTCTGAAGGCTGCGGTCGACAAAGTACATGAACACAACGCCCAGTACGATGGGCACTACCGTACTCGAATAGTCGTTCGTCGGGATGGGGATACCAAGAAAGTCGAGACCCTCGGCACCGCTAATGGACGAGCTGATCATGATCGCGCCCAGCAATGCGCCCATGATGGGCTGCATCTTCATGACGGCTGCGAGCTGATAACCAAGATAAACGGGCAAGAAGCTAAACGAAGCGCTAAAGATCGCCAACAGGACCTGGGCGGTTCCGCTATCGGTGCTTAATCCGCAATAATTGACCAGGAGATTCTTGATCGAAAGAATGAGTCCGCCAACGATGAGCGCCGGGACGATGGGCATGAATACCTGTGCAGAGACGTTCCCGAATTTCTCAATCAAGCCCATGGCGGTGTTACCGCTTTTAATGCCTTCTGCAAGGTCTTTGGCGGTTTGGGCATCGTCGGCAACCGTGCCACCGCCGACTTCGATTCCCGCGAAGTCGAGGAAGTCGTTGTAAGCCTCGGTGACGTTGGGGCCGATGATCACCTGAAGCTGGCCACCGCTGACTACTGCCCCGAGCGCCTGATCGGCCGATTTGGCGAGCTGGAGATCGATGATCGAGGTGTCTCGTGCGTCGATGCGAAGGCGCGTCGCACAATGAGTTACCGATGTAATGTTCTCTTTGCCGCCAACAGCCTTTAGGACTGTTTCGGACATTGCCTGATATTTCATCTCTTTCTCCTAACCTTCCTGCTCCTGATACTTCGAGATAAGGTCTCGGTACCAATACCAGCTCTTTTTGGGGGTGCGCTCCAGATTGTTCTCGAAGTCGATATGGACAAGTCCGTATCGTTTTTCGTAGCCGTTGATCCAGCTATACAGATCCATCGTCGACCAGAGGTAGTAACCCTCAACGCGCGCGCCGTCGCGCTTAGCCCTCATCATGTGCTCGATGAACTGGCCCAGAAGCTCGATGCGGTCATCATCGTGGATCATTCCGTCTGTGTCTGGTTGCTCATAGGCGCCATGTCCGTTTTCCGTAATAAAGATGCGGGGCGCGTCATAGCGCTCGTGGACATCCATGATGGTTGAATACATGCAACTTGGGAGTATTTCGCGGCCCCATTTATTGCGGGGAACATTGCTGTCGCGGGCGCTTTCAAACAAGGGCGCAATGCATTTTCCTTCGACCCTTTTGCTCGAACTGCCCTTATTGTTCGCCGAAACGGCAAGCTCTCCACCGTGCCAGTCGGTTACATACTCTCGGCAATACACGTTGAGTCCAATAAAATCGACTTTACCGTCTCTGAATTCTTTTACGTCATTTGGGGATCGATAGAGCGAGACGCCAAGTTTTTCAAGGATTTCGTCCATTTCTGGCGGCAGTTGACCCTGAAGCGCTGGTGCCAGAATCATGCGATTGGCGAAAAAGTCTGCGTATCGAAATACGTCATCAGGGTGCTCGGTTGCCGGGTCGAGTTCGACAACGCCGCCATCGTGGACGGCGCCGATGATGCCGTCGTAGCCCATTTGACGATATGCTCGGACTGCGAGTGCGCTTGCGCGCATCAGGTTGTACTGAAACTGCATGTACGACTGAACATCGAGCGATCGATTGGGGGGATAGTTGCCCAACATGTTTACGCAGTAGCTGTAGAAATGCGGCTCGTTAACGGTAGCCCAGATTTTGACGCGGTCTCCAAAGCGCTCAAAGCAAATCTTGGCGTATTTGCAGAACCACTCTGCCATGTCGTTGTTCAGCCATCCGCCTTTGCAAGCAAGCGTGAATGGCAGATCGTAATGGAACAGCGTAACGTTGGGCTCTATGCCATTTTCGAGGCAGCAATCAATGACCCGATTATAAAAATCGATACCCTCTTCATTCACTTCGCCGATACCCGTGGGGATGATTCGACTCCATGAAAGAGAGAAGCGATAGGTGTTTTGTCCGCCTTCTTTCATCATGCGGATATCTTCTTCATAGCGATGGTAGAAGTCGCAAGATACATCACCGTCAACATGGTTGATGTTCTTATTGCTTGTGTGGCTAAAGAAATCCCACTCACCAAGGCCTTTGCCGTCTTCGTTCCAGGCACCCTCGCACTGATAAGACGCCGTGGCGGAACCCCAGAGAAACGGCATGTTGTTCACGTTGCCCATGAATCCCCTTTCCATCATTCAACACGGTGGATACGTGTGGCGGAATTATGATTAAGAAGACGTCAACTGATTTGAATCATAGGAGAACGACCAAAGCTGTTTGATTCAATAAATGAACCATGATTTCGAGGAGAGCGGAAAGAGGGATCACGTGAATATCAATGACTTCGATGTGCTCAATCGCATTAGCTCCATCATCAACAGCGAGTTTGGGTCAAACGATGCCGCCATCGCTCGATATCTCATCGCTCACATTAGGCGTTCGAGCGAAATCAATGTTGCCGCAATAACCCGCGATGCATTCGTGACCCGTTCCGCTGTTCGTCGTTTCTGCAATCGATTGGGCTACCAGTCTCTTAGCGATTTGAAAGAATCATTTACTCAGTCAGTCTTTCCAAGCGACTTAAGCCATCGAGAGGAGGAATTTGGCTACGAGGAGTACAGGGCAGAGCTCGACGTTCGCATGATCGAGATGTTCGCTGAGGTTGAAAGCGGCGTGTCCGATATCGCTATTAAGCATCTTGTCGACGAAATTGATGGCCATAAAAACGTTGAAATCTGGTGCACCAATAATGTGAGCGCCAATCTCGTACGATTTCAGCAGGAAATGTTTTATGCGGGCAAGATAGTTCGCATAGTTGCTGGGGCTAACGTCGCGGAATTGAAAAACATGGGAGACGCTTCGCAGTCATTGATAATTCTCGTATCGGTCTCCGGGCTATTTGCGTCACAGGCGCGTGAGTATCTTGATTGCCGTTCGGGCAGGAAGATTCTAATTACTGCGTTTAGCAACGATGACAAATCGAGGTCTTTTGACCGTGTATATCGTCTTGGTAATGCAGGAAACGGAATTGACCGACTCGGCGTTTATTCGAAATACGCCATGACGTATTTCTTCGACTTGCTATCGTCGTGTTACTTGAGTCGCTACCCCTGCACAAAGGGGGAGCCGCTCTATGGGTCTACTTTGGCCTGGCCCGAGTAGTTGCGGCTTTACAGTTCTCTCGCCTGGAGAATGAACGTGGATAATCTGCCACTTTGGCCTTAGAGCCGCGCTAAAAGTGGGAGATAATCCACGCTCGATCGTGGCGTGGAAGCCCGATCTCGACCTATATATAGGTGCAAATAGGCTGTTATCGAAGCTCGATCCTGAAGGTGTACTCTACTACACCAAAGTGTTACCTCGGGAAACGTCACCTCAGTATCCAAAACCACCGTCCTTCATATCAAAACTCAACAAAACCGCAGGTCACGACTATATAGATACGCCCGGAACCGTGTATCTAGAGGTTTTCGTTGACAGCCCCCAAGGTTGCATCGTATTATCTTCTTCGTTCGCGGGGGCGGCGGTCCAAAAGACCAAAGAACCTGCGGATACTTGAACGATTGGGAGTTTGCCCGAGTGGTTAATGGGGACGGGCTGTAAACCCGTTGGCTCTGCCTACATAGGTTCGAATCCTATAGCTCCCACCCGTCAAGTGCCTGTATAGCTCAGTCGGTAGAGCACTTCGTTGGTAACGAAGAGGTCACCAGTTCAAGTCTGGTTGCAGGCTCCATCCGGCGGTGTAGCTCAGTTGGTTAGAGCACACGGTTCATACCCGTGGCGTCACTGGTTCGAATCCAGTCACCGCTACCATAGGTAACACGGTGGCTTCTCAATAGTATGTTGAGAGGCCACTATGGTATAAAGGCAAAGTCCCGTCCGGGGACGACCTGTTAAGAGGAGGGCTTTATGGCCAAAGAGAAGTTTGAGCGCACTAAGCCGCATGTTAACATCGGCACCATTGGTCACGTCGACCACGGCAAGACCACGCTGACCGCCGCCATCACCAAGGTTCTCTCCGAGACCGAGGGCTGCAAGGCTGACTTCACTGCGTTCGAGAACATCGACAAGGCTCCCGAGGAGCGCGAGCGCGGCATTACGATTTCCGTCTCCCACGTTGAGTACGAGACCGCTGCCCGTCACTACGCTCACGTTGACTGCCCGGGCCACGCTGACTACGTCAAGAACATGATCTCCGGCGCTGCTCAGATGGACGGCGCTATCCTGGTCATCGCTGCTACCGACGGCCCCATGGCTCAGACCCGCGAGCACATCCTGCTCGCCCGTCAGGTCGGCGTTCCCTACATCGTCGTCTTCCTGAACAAGTGCGACATGGTCGACGATGACGAGCTCATCGACCTCGTCGAGATGGAGACCCGTGAGCTCCTCTCCGAGTACGATTTCCCCG
Source organism: Collinsella aerofaciens (assembly GCA_048532905.1). Taxonomy (GTDB): domain Bacteria; phylum Actinomycetota; class Coriobacteriia; order Coriobacteriales; family Coriobacteriaceae; genus Collinsella; species Collinsella aerofaciens_CB. Next base: position 27,461 of record DBGFTB010000045.1, on the reverse strand, counting down.
GCGACGACATCCCCGTCATCCGTGGCTCCGCTCTGGGCGCTCTCGAGGGCGACGCCAAGTGGATGGACGCCATTCGCGAGCTCATGAAGGCCGTCGACGAGTACATCCCGACGCCTGCTCGTAACAACGACCTCCCGTTCCTGATGGCCGTTGAGGACGTTATGACCATCTCCGGCCGTGGTACCGTTGCTACTGGCCGTGTCGAGCGCGGTGAGCTCAAGCTCAACGAGCCCGTCGAGATCGTCGGCATCAAGGATACCCAGAACACCGTCGTTACCGGTATCGAGATGTTCCGTAAGTCCATGGACTTCTGCGAGGCTGGCGACAACGTCGGTCTGCTGCTCCGCGGCATCAAGCGTGAGGACATCGAGCGCGGCCAGGTTCTCTGCAAGCCCGGTTCGGTTACCCCACACACCAAGTTCACCGGCGAGATCTACGTTCTGACCAAGGAGGAGGGCGGCCGTCACACCCCGTTCTTCGATGGTTATCGTCCTCAGTTCTACTTCCGTACCACCGACGTTACCGGTACGGTCAAGCTCCCCGAGGGCACCGAGATGGCTATGCCTGGTGACCACATCACCATCGAGGGCGACCTCATCCACCCGATCGCCATGGAGGAGGGCCTGCGCTTCGCTATCCGCGAGGGTGGCCACACCGTCGGTTCGGGCATCGTCTCCACGATCATTGAGTAAATTAGCTCTTTGATATAGCTGACTTAGAGAACCCGGCACTTATATGGGTGCCGGGTTCTTTTCTGCAATGGATATTGAGCCGTTGCTGGTGTCGAGAGGATCGATAATGGTCCTGGATGCACCGTCGATTAGCTCTCGATGGCTTCATTGATGTGTTCCAAATATGAATGGATCCACCGAGAACCAATTGACTCGAGGTTTTCATTGACAGCACTTACGTGGAGCTGATAAAGTAACAACTCGTGCCCGTACGGGGCGGAAATGAAAGGTTCAGGATACATGCGTACTCTAGTTACTCTTGCGTGCACTGAGTGCAAGCGCCGCAACTATACGACCACCAAGAACAAGTCGACCATGCCTGATCGTATGGAGATCAAGAAGTATTGCCCCTGGTGCCGTCACCACACGCTGCACAAAGAGACTCGCTAGTCTCTAGTCACATACGCCAGTAGTTCAATTGGTAGAGCATCGGTCTCCAAAACCGAGTGTTGAGGGTTCGAGTCCTTCCTGGCGTGCCAGTCATTATTCCGTAAGCTCCCACTTGGGGGCTTACGGTTTACTCATGTATAAGCGCATTGCGCGGAGGTAACCCAAATGGCCAACAAGAAGAACAAGAAGAAGGCTCAGCAGCCGGCACCTGCCAACAAAGCTGCCGCCAACTCCAAGGTTGAGGCCAAGAAGGCCGTTGCCAAGAAGAACGAGAAGGCTGCGAAGTCCAAGAAGAACGAGAAGCCTGGTTTCTTCGCCCGCACCAAGAAGTATTTCGCTTCGGTCAAGTCCGAGATGAAGCGTGTCACGTGGCCCGATAAGAAGGAGCTCGTGAACTACTCAGTTGTTGTTTGCGCTTCTCTGATCGTCGTCGGCGTCGTCATCGCTCTGCTCGATGCTGGCTTTGGCGAGGCTCTTGCTCTGTTCTCTGGATTGAGGGGCTAAACCATGTCTAAGCGTTGGTACGTCGTTCACACTTACTCTGGATACGAGAACCGCGTTAAGTCCGATCTCGAGCATCGCATCGAGACTATGGGCATGCAGGACCGTATCTTTGATATCGAGATTCCTATGGAGCGCGTCACCGAGATTAAAGAGGGTGGCAAGCGTGAGACCAAGGATTCCAAGATCTTCCCGGGTTATGTCCTGGTCCGCATGGAGATGGATGACGATGCTTGGACGTGTGTTCGTAACACGCCTGGCGTCACCGGTTTCCTAGGCGGCAACGGCAAGCCCGCTCCGCTTTCCCGCGACGAGTACAACAAGATGACTCGTCGTCCCGGTAAGGGCGATTCGCCCAAGCGCACCTCGGTTGATATTGAGGTCGGTACGTCCGTCCGCGTCACCGATGGCCCGCTTACCGACTTTGATGGCAAGGTCTCCGAGGTTAACACCGAGGCTGGCAAGCTCAAGGTCACGCTGATGATCTTTGGCCGCGAGACGCCGGTCGAGCTCGACTTTAACCAGGTCGCTGTCATCGCTTAAGTTTTCGTCCGTTCGCGCGAGCGTGCTTCTTCTGTGACTGCTCATCTCAGGAGTGCTTCTAACACGTGCGTGCTTACGATATAGCAAGTACTTCACACTCGTGATTCGAAAGGAATGACCATGGCTGAGAAGAAGGTTGCCAACGTCATTAAGCTCCAGATTCCTGCTGGTGCAGCAAACCCCGCTCCTCCCGTCGGCCCCGCCCTGGGCGCTGCTGGCGTGAACATCATGCAGTTCTGCCAGGCCTTTAACGCCGAGACGCAGGACAAGAAGGGTGACATCATCCCCGTTGAGATCTCTGTCTACGAGGACAAGTCCTTCTCCTTCATCACCAAGACCCCGCCGGCGGCTCACCTTATCAAGAAGGAGCTGAACCTCAAGTCTGGTTCCGCTAAGCCCCAGGCTGACAAGGTTGGTCAGCTCTCCCAGGAGCAGCTCACCAAGATCGCCGAGATCAAGATGCCGGACCTCAATGCCAACGACATTGACGCCGCCAAGAAGATCATCGCCGGTACCGCCCGTTCCATGGGCGTCACCATCGCTGAGTAGCGATTTCTTATGGTAACGGCGGGTGCTCCGACCGGGGCGCCCGTTAAATGTGTGCAATAGGGCACACGATACGATGTGGGAGGGCTCACGCCCGTTTAACCACAGGAGGTAATGCACATGGCTAAGCATGGTAAGAGCTATAACGCCGCTGCCGAGAAGATCGACCGCGCCACGCTCTACACCCCCCTTCAGGCTGCCAAGCTCATCAAGGAGCTCGACACCGCCAAGTTCGACGAGACCGTCGAGGCTCACTTCCGTCTGGGCATCGATACTCGTAAGGCTGACCAGAACATCCGTGGTTCCATCTCCCTGCCCCACGGCACCGGCAAGACCGTTCGTGTTGCCGTCTTCGCCGAGGGCGAGAAGGCCCGTGAGGCTGAGGCTGCCGGCGCCGACATCATCGGTTCCGACGAGCTCGTCGCCCAGATTCAGAAGGGCGAGATCAACTTCGACGCCGCTATCGCTACGCCGAACATGATGGCCAAGGTTGGCCGCATCGGTAAGATCCTTGGTCCCCGTGGCCTTATGCCGAACCCCAAGCTCGGCACCGTGACCATGGACGTCGCCAAGATGGTCTCCGAGCTCAAGGCTGGCCGCGTTGAGTACCGCGCCGACCGCTACGGCATCTGCCACGTGCCCCTGGGCAAGAAGTCCTTCTCTGAGCAGCAGCTCGTCGAGAACTACGCTGCCCTGTACACCGAGATTCTGCGCGTCAAGCCCTCTTCTGCTAAGGGCAAGTACGTCAAGTCCATCTCCGTGTCTTCCACCATGGGCCCTGGCGTCAAGGTCGATCCCGCTGTCCAGCGTGACTTCCTGGCTGAGTAACTGCTAGTTACTGCCTGAGTACAGCAAGCATTGCTAAAGAAACCCGGTTCTGCCTTGTGCAGGACCGGGTTTCTTGCTATCGCGTCAAAAGCACCATAAAGGGGACAGTGTCCCCTTTATGGTGGTTACCAGGGTGTTCTGGCTGTTGAAGACTCGATGGCTTCGTGGCGTTTGAGCTCGCGGCGCATGGTTTGTGAGTTGAGCCAAGCTGCTTGCCAGCCGCGGATGGGGTAGTGCGTCTGGTCGAGCTCAAACTGCGTATAGCCGCAGGCGTTGATGATCGTCGTTCCACACACATGCTGACGCTCGCGCTGAAAATCGCAACCGTAGCTTTGGTGCACATGCCCGTGCACCATGTAGTCGGGATTCCAGGATTCGAGTGCTGTGTTAAAACACTCGAATCCTCGATGCGGCAGATCGTCCAGATCACCCATACCGGCGGCGGGTGCATGGGTAAGCAGAATGTCGCACCCGCCGACCATCCTAACCTTACGCGACAGCTTACGCATGCGCTTGGACATCTCGCGTTCGGTGTACATGTTGGCGCCGTCGCGATAACGCATGGACCCGCCAAGGCCCGCAATGCGAATCCCTCGGTACGTGTACACACTGTCCTCTACGCAGATACATCCACCCGGTGCATGACGTGCGTAGCGGTCATCGTGATTGCCGCGCACGTAGATGAGCGGTTTGTTGATGACCGTAACCAAAAACTCAAGATAGTCCGGGTCCAGATCGCCGGCGGACAAAATCAGGTCGACTCCCTCAAAGCGTTCCTTGCGAAAGCACTCCCAAAGGCATCGTTCTTCGGTATCGGCTATGGCAAGGATTTTCATAGGGCAGGGACTTTCGGCTCATCGTCGAGCTGCGGAATGGTGCCTACCACGTTGTCCGCCAGCCAATTCATCTCGACAATCTGCGTGCTCGGCAGCGGAGGGAAGCCTTCGATCTGTACCACGCCGTTCTGGCTGTGGAGCTCGCCGCCAAAGGGGTTGATGGATCCCACAACAATGCCGTTGCGGAGCAACTGCACGAGTTTGCGCGTTTGGTAGGGTAGGCCCGGAGCGTAACGGATGTCGATAACGCCGGAGCTCATGCCATACCAGTAGTTGACAGCGCGCACTTGGTTGTCGTCGCTGGTCTCGTCCCACGTGCCGTGAAGAAGGCTGCGAACGATGAGCTCGTAGTAACGGCCCCAGTTCCATACGGGCATGGCGATGCCGGTGACTTTGCCGTCGACCAAGCGGTGAAGCCCGTAGGCCGTTGGGTCTTCGAGCGACTTTGACATGTCAGCGCCGGTCATGACGCTTACGCCTTCGCGGCACATGGCTTCGGCAAGACCACCGGCGGGAACATCGCCCCAGGTGAGGATGACCTGCGCGCGCGGGTCGAGCAGCGAGGCGCCAATCGCAAAGGCGTTGATCTCGCTGAGTGCGCCCGAGGCGAAGACCGACGCGTGGTAACCGATGCGGTGGTTGTCCGCCATGCTGGCCGCAAGGGCGCCCAGCAGAAACTTGGCCTCGTACATCTTGCCAAAGTACGAACGGACGCTTTGATGGGGAAGGCCGATAGAGCAGTTGAGGAACCGAACCCGGGGATACTCAACGGCAGCCCTGAGCGTGTATTCCATCAGGCGGTGCGAGGTCGAGAAGATGACGTTTGCTCCATGTTTGACAGCCGTTTCCACGGCGGCGTAGAACACATCCGGATCGTGACAGTCCTCGAACGCCTCGGTGCGCACGATACCGCCAAAGTGCTCATCGAGATACTGACGCCCTTGGTCGTGCAGGCTGTCCCAGCTCGACGTCGCACAGGGGAACTCATGGATAAAGGCGATGCGCAGGGGGTTGGCCGTCGAGTAGACGGTCTTGCCCATAAAGAAGTTGAGCACGCCAGAGGTGGACTTGGCGGGCGTCTCCTCCTCGTCGACGCTCGGTGCTTCGACAAGATCGACCTTGTCCTCGTCATTTTTGCCGGCAATGACCAGCTCGCGCCAGATCTTGCACAGGCGGTTTACGACGATATCCGTTGGCGTATCCAGCAGGCGGTCCTGGTTGTACACATTGAGGTAGACGAGCATGGCGTCGGCGGGCGTAATGTCCAGGTGATCGCCGCCTGCGCGAAGGTGGGCACGCTTAAAGAGCAGGAAAGTGTGGCGCAGGTAGTCGACCTTTTTCTGCGGCCATTTTTCGATAAGGTTCTGACCGAGCATCTTGGCGAGCGTCTCGTAGCTTCCCTCACGCGAGAACTCGATCTCGTATAGGGGGCAGACACGCCAAAACGCGCAGAATTCACCGTACAGGCGGCTTTCGACGGAATCCCATGTGCCGGGGTAGAGACGGGTGACCCTGGCCGAAACCGTTGGAGCGTCCAGGAATTTGAGGACACTGACGCGTTTGTTGCCTTCCTGGACATAGAACCGATGCATGAACTCGGTGACGATGATGGGGTCGCGATAGCCCTCGGTTACCTGGATGTCGTAGAGGTTGGACCACTTGCGGGCGAACTCGGTGCTAAACGGAAGCAGGGGCATAAAGTTACACGAAAAGGCGGACTGACGGCCCTTGGTGACCGTGCCGACGACCATTTCGAGCGGAATATCCCGCAGGCCGACATTCTCTCGCTGACCTAAGGGGAGCTGAGCAACCAAGCTATCGAGGTCCGTAAGGTATGGATGCTCGCTTTGGCTAATGGCGCGTCGACGTCCTTGCTCGCCGCGCTTGCGTGCTTGACGATAGGCCTCTTCCATGATGTTGCTCCCTTAGTCGTTTAAACAACTATATAAACCATGGTACCACGAATGAAAACCACTACAAAGATGCCTGTCCCCTTTGCGGTGGTTTAGGCGATGATGGGGGCGATGGCGCGGATGCAGGCGTCGGCTGCCGTGAAAGTAGTGCTGTCGTCGCTGACGATAAAGATGATCTTGCCCTTGATGCCAAAGTCGCCGATTTCGCTAAAGAGTACGTAGGGCTCCTTGTCAAAGCCCGAGATGGGAAGCACGGCGGCCTTGGTGGCGCTGGTCAGCTCGTCTGCCAGTGCGTCGAGCGAGGCCCACTTGGACGTGTCCTTTACGGCAACGGGCACGGCCACGCGCCCAAAGGGCATCAAATGCACGAGCGTGTTCTTGGAGATGTTGGAGTTGGGCACAATGATGGTCTGTCCACAGGCATCCTCAATCGTTGTATGGCGCCAAGTGATGTCTTGGACCACGCCGGATACGCCGCCGACCTCGATATTGTCGCCGGGTTTGATGATGCCCATAAAGGTCACTTGCATGCCGCCGATAAGGTTTGACAGCGTGTCCTGAAAGCCGAGCGAGATGGCGATGCCGCCGACGCCAAGAGCGGCGACGAGCGCGTTTGCGTTAATGCCAAAGCAGTTGTCGAGGATAAAGCTGCCGCCGATCATCCAAATGACGGCGCGCGCGATGTTGATGAAGATACTCGATGCCGGAAGCGGGTTATCGTCTCGGTTAAGCAGATGGTTCAGGGTCTTGGATACGACCTTGGCGGCGACGGCGGTGCCTATCGCCAAGATGACGGCCCAGATGATGTTGTGGACCCATCGTTGTGCAAAGAAATGAAGAATTGGCTCAAACAATTCCATGTAGGGAAACCTCCTAATGATCGTCCAACCATGATACCCACCAAGAAGCCCGTCCGATCACATCGGACGGGCCGATAACTTGAGATGGGGTGGCCGCGGTGGCGTAAGCTGGGGCGCCGGCGAGCACGCCGGCAAGGAGTGCGGCGGTCAAGGCGAGACGGGGAAGAGAGCTTCTCGTGGCAGTTTCCTTAGTCCTTAACCAGTAGTTCCTGCTGACGCTGGATTATCGACATAATATGCGAAAACCGCCGCAAGGGCGCCTGTCCCTTAGCGGCGGTTTTGACGTTTGCGCAGATAAAACCTGCCAAAATAAACCTGTCCCTTTTTGGTAGGTTTAGCTTAGCAGCATGCGGTCGTTGGCGAGCTCGCCGCCCGAGGCCTCCTCGAATTTCTGCAGCAGGTCGGCTACGGTGAGCGACTTCTTCTCATCGCCCGCCACGTCGTAGATCACGTGGCCCTCGTGCATCATGATCAGACGGTTGCCCAGACGGATGGCGTCGTTCATGTTGTGCGTGACCATGAGCGTGGTCAGGTGGTTCTCGTCGACGATCTCCTCGGTCAGGTTGAGCACCTTTGATGCCGTCTTGGGGTCGAGGGCCGCCGTGTGCTCGTCGAGCAGCAGCAGGCGCGGCTTGGTGAGCGTGGCCATCAGCAGGGTGAGTGCCTGGCGCTGGCCGCCCGAGAGCAGGCCGACCTTAGCGTTGAGGCGCGTATCCAGACCAAGGTCCAGACGCTTGAGCAGCTCAACGTACTCATCTTTCTCGGCCTTGGTGACGCCCCACGAAAGGCCGCGACGCTGGCCGCGACGCTTGGCGAGGGCCAGGTTCTCGGCGATTTGCATGTCGGCAGCGGTACCGCGCATGGGGTCCTGAAACACGCGGCCCAGGTACTTGGCGCGCTGCGACTCGCTCAGGCGCGAGATGTCGGTGCCGTCGAGCTCAATAACGCCCGAATCGAGCGGGTACACGCCGGCGATCATGTTGAGCAGCGTGGACTTGCCGGCGCCGTTGCCGCCGATCACGGTTACAAAGTCGCCGTCATTCAGGGTGAGGTCGACGCCGGTGAGCGCGCGCTTCTCGGTGACGGTGCCCTTGTTAAAGGTCTTCTTGACGTGCGAGAGCTTAAGCATCTGCCTCATCCCCCTTCGTGTAGGAGCTGCGGAGCTTATAGCGCTCCCAAACCACGGGTACGCACAGGGCCACGGCGACAATTACGGCGGAAAGCAGCTTCATGTCGTTGGCGTCCATGCCCAACTGCAGCACGATGGCGCGGATAAGGAAGTACACCACGGAGCCAAAGACGGCGGAGGCAAGACGGACGCTAAACTGCGTGAGGCCGCCGGGCAGCAGACGGCCGAGCACCTCACCGATAACAATGGCGGCAAGACCGATAACGATGGCACCGGTGCCCATACCAATGTCGGCATACTTTTGGCTCTGGCAGATGAGCGCGCCCGAAAGGCCGATGAGGGCGTTGGAGAGCACGAGGGCGATCATCTTGGTGGAGTTGGTGTTGACGCCCAGGGCGCGGATCATGTACTCGTTGTTGCCGGTGGCGCGCAGCGCCGAGCCGATCTCGGTGCCAAAGAACCAATACAGGATGGCAACGATAGCCACGGCGAGCAGGATGCCCAAGATGATGGCAACGGTGGACTGCGGCAGGCCGGTCATATTGCTGACGGCCGAAAACACGGTGCCCTTGGCAAGAATGGGCGTATTGGACTTGCCCATGATGCGCAGGTTGATGGACCACAGGCTGATCTGGGTGAGGATTCCGGCGAGGATCGCGGGAATCTCGAAGACGGTGGTCAAAATGCCCGTGACGGCACCCGCGATGGCGCCGGCGCACATACCGGCCAGCACGGCGAGCAGCGGGTCGACGTTGTTATTGACGATGAGCACAGCGCAGACGCAGCCGCCGAGGGCAAAGCTGCCGTCGCAGGTCATATCGGGAATGTCGAGCAGGCGGAACGTGATAAACACGCCAAGCACCATAATGCCCCAGAGGACGCCCTGCGAAACGGCGCCCTGCAATGCAATGAGCATGCTTCATACCTCCTAGAATAGGGTGGACACGTGATTTTCCATAATAGCGGTAACAATGTATAAAAGAGCTGCGGACAGACGTTTTGTTTTACCTGAAACAAGCAGGGCGGACGCCGGTCTACAGCGCCCGCCCCTGTGGCTCAGATATTGAATAACGCGGCTAAAGCGCGAGCACGGGCTCTAGACGCATGCCGCGTATGGCATTACGCGTCCAGAGCGGAAAGGTCGATGCCCAGGGCTTCGGCCATCTCGTCGTTCTTGACGACGACCAGGTCCTTGCTCGAGAGGTGCTTGATCGGCATGTCTTCGGGCTTGGCCTCGCCCTTCAGGATCTTAACGGCCATCTCGCCCGCGGCGTAGCCCAGGTCCTCATAGTTGATGGAGAGGGTGAACAGGCCGCCGGCCTTACACATGCCCTCCTCGCCAGTCACGAAGGGGAGTTTGTTCTCCTTGCAGATCTGGCCGACCTGCGAGGCACCCGCGGCGATGGTGTTGTCGGTGGGGGAGTACAGCGCGTCGACCTTGCCCACGGCAGACTCGACGACGGACTGAATCTCGTTGGAGCTCGAGACGGTGAAGTCGGTGTACTCGAGGCCCAGCTTGTCGAGCTCCTTCTTGGCGGCCTTGATCTGGACGTCGGAGTTGGACTCGGCGGTGCAGTAGAGCAGGCCGACCTTTTTAACGTCGGGCAGGACCTTCTGCATCATCTCGAGCTGCTCGGCGACCGGGGCGAGGTCGGAAGCGCCCGTGACGTTGGTGCCCGGCTTGTCGTTGTCCTGTACCAGGCCGGAGGCGGCGTAGTCGGTGATGGCACAGCCCACGATGGGGATATCGGCTGTGGCGCCGGCGGCAGCCTGCGCGGCGGGTGTGGCGATGGCATAAATCAGGTTGACGTTGTCGCCCACAAACTTGTCGGCAATGGACTTACACGTGGACTGGTCGTTCTGGGCGTTCTTCTGGTCGATCTTGACCTTAAGGCCGCTCTCCTTGATGGCCTTGACAAAGCCGTCGTTGGCGGCATCGAGTGCGGAGTGCTCGGTGAGCTGCAGAACGCCGATGGTGTAGTCGGAACCGGCGGCAGCAGAGCCGGAACCAGAGTTGCCGCCGCATCCGGCGAGCGGGGCGAGTGCGAACAGGCCGGCGGAGACCAGAAGGCTCCTGCGGCTGATGGTGATGTCCTTCATATCATTACCCCCAGTATAAAAATGGCTGGAAACACTGCACTGGGACAAAGTGCAAGTGGAACTATAGTAGCGCTGATGTCCATTTTTACAACAGCCTGGCGGGTTTTTAATACAGAATCGGATGGGCGGTACAGGTAGTCGAATGGGCGGCGGAGGGTCTTATGCGGCGGAGGAGGTGTCGTCCTCGTCCAGGGCGGCGAAGAGCTTCTTGCCGTCGAGGAGACGTGTGGTGACGTTTCTCATTCGGCCAATCTCTACGGTACGCAACGTGTCATCGGCGCCTTGGGCGTCGTAGACCGTTCCCAGCAGATACGAGATGCCATCGCGCTGCCTGATGGCAAAGGGACGGAGTGTCATCCGTGCTGCTTCGGTTTCGCCGCGTGTCGTGACGCTCGAAATATCAAAACTCACCGTGGTTCCGTGGTCGATGGCCTGCTCGACGAGCTCGCACGTGTCGATGCGCTTGATGGGCGTGCGTGTTGACTTGGTAGCCTTGCTGCCTGCGCTCGGAACGGGTTCGGGTGTATCGAGGTAGCCGCGAACGTCGGCACTCGCCATGGCAACTAAGTGCTGCGCCATGCTCTTGCGGATAGCGATAGGCGTGGAGCGGTTGCGCATGACCATACCGTGGAGCCGGATGATCTCTTCGTCGGTGAGCGGACGGGTAAGAAGTTTGTAGCCCACGCCGCGTTTGTACTCAATTTCGTATCCGGCATGGCGAAGCGCGGAGATGGCGGTGTAGATGCTGCGCCGCGCCGCCGAGATGGGCATGCGGGCGGGGTCGTCGGGATGGGCGAGGCGCCGGATCAACTCATCGGAAAGCATGGCCTTGTCCTCGCCGGTGTTTTCGCTCAAGAGCTGCAGGATGCGAACGGCGCGATAGGCTGCCATCGAGGCGGCGCCCCTCGTCGTGGTGTCGTAGGTTTCAACAGCGGCTTCGGTCATCGTGCCCACGTCCTTTCCGTTTTGGGTGGCGACGGTATGGAGCCTAGGACGCGGGGCTTTCCCAGGGGCGCAGGGCGCTCTGGGCGGTCGGTAGTCGTCGGCAAACGGCGGGTCGAGTTTTCAACAGCCCTGCTCAACTGACCAAAAACTTGCCAAAAGCTTGACGGATGCTGTTGAAAAAAGCGCCTCTCGACCGATGTCGAGAGGCGCTTGTGCGATGAACGTTGGCGTGTGGCGACGCGAGCTAGCGTCCGACGATTAGAAGTCGGCGTTGCCCACGGTGCGCGGGTGCGGCAGGACGTCGCGGATGTTGCCCACGCCGGTCAGATACATGACCAAGCGCTCGAAGCCCAGACCGTAGCCGGCGTGCTTGCAGGAACCGTAGCGGCGCAGGTCAAGGTAGTACTTGTACTGCTCGGGATTCATGCCCAGGTCCTTGATGCGGGCCTCGAGCAGATCCAGGCGCTCCTCGCGCTGGGAGCCGCCGATAATCTCGCCGATACCGGGAACCAGACAGTCGGCGGCGGCGACGGTCTTGCCGTCCTCGTTCATGCGCATGTAGAAGGCCTTGATCTCGGCCGGGTAGTCGGTCACGAAGGTCGGGCGCTTAAAGTGCTCCTCGGTCAGGAAGCGCTCGTGCTCGGTCTGCAGGTCGATGCCCCAGCTCACGGGGTAGTCAAACTTGTGACCGGCGGCGACGGCCTGCTCCAGGATCTCGACGGCCTCGGTATAGGTGACGCGGGCGAAGTCGGAGTTGGCGACATGGTCTAGGCGCTCGAGCAGACCCTTGTCCACAAACTTATTGAGCATATTGAGCTCGTCGGGGCAGGTGGCCATAACGTCCTTAAGGACGTACTTGAGCATGGCCTCGGCGTTATCCATGTAGTCGTTAAGGTCGGCAAAGGCCATCTCGGGCTCGATCATCCAAAACTCGGCGGCGTGGCGCGTGGTGTTGGAGTTCTCGGCGCGGAAGGTGGGGCCAAAGGTGTACACGTCGCCAAAGGCCATGGCAAAGTTCTCGGCATTGAGCTGGCCGGACACGGTGAGGCTTGCATGCTTGCCAAAGAAGTCCTGGCTCCAGTCGACCTCGCCGGACTCGGTGAGGGGCGGATTTTTGGGGTCGAGCGTGGTCACGCGGAACATCTCGCCGGCGCCCTCGCAGTCACTCGTGGTGATGATGGGGGTGTTGACGTAGACAAAGCCCTGCTCCTGGAAGAAGCGGTGGATGGCGGCAGCCGCGACAGAGCGAATGCGGAACACGGCGCGGAACAGGTTGGTGCGCGGGCGCAGATGCTGCTGGGTGCGCAGGAACTCGACGGTTGCGCGCTTCTTCTGCAGCGGGTAATCCGGGGCGCTCGTGCCCTCGACCTCGATGGAGGTGGCAGAAAGCTCGAAAGGCTGGGGCGCATCGGGGGTCAGCTTGACGGTGCCGGTGCAAATGAGTGCGGCCGAGACGTTTTGATGGGCGATCTCGTCGTAGTTGTCGAGTGCCTCGCGGTTCATGACGACCTGCAGGTCGCGGAAGCAGCTGCCGTCGTTGAGCGTAACAAAGCCAAAGTTCTTCATGTCGCGGACGGACTTGACCCAGCCGGCGACGGTGACGGTCTGGCCGCCGAGCGACTCGGCATCGGCATAGAGCTGCGCGATTTTGGTGCGGTTCACGTATCCTCCCATAACGGTTGAATGATAGTTATCCATACAGTTCGATATTCTAGCAGCTCGGCTCATTTGGGCTATACAGATAAGGCATTGGCGGGATGGTTTTTCAAACGAAAAGCGCCCGCGGCCAGATGGTCGCGGGCGCTCGACGAGGTGCCTGTTGGCTGTGTGGCGCGGGGCCTGGCTACTTGGTCTTGGCTACCAGCAGCGGGTCGCCAAGCTTGACGAGCGGGTTGCCGCCGATAAGCGTTCCGGACTCGCCGACATGGTCGATGCTCTTAAGACGATCGAGCTCGGAGACGATGACGGTCACGATGTCCTCGTGACCAGCGGCCTTAATGGCCTCGCGGTCGAAGCTGATGAGCGGCTGGCCTGCCTTGACCACATCGCCCATCTCGACAAAGCGGGCAAAACCCTTGCCGTTCATTTCCACGGTGCCCAGGCCGACATGGATGAACACGCGAAGACCGTCCTCGGTGATCATGCCAATGGAGTGGTTGGTGACAGTGGTGGCGCCGATGCGGCCGTTGGCGGGCGCATAGATGGTGCCGGTAATGGGCTCGATGCCATAGCCCTGGCCAAGCATGCCCGAGGCGATCGTCTCGTCGGGAACCTCGTCCAGGTTGACGAGCACGCCGTTGACGGGGGCATAGATGACGCCTTCGCGGGTGGCGAAGCTTGCTGCGGGCGGAACGGACGCCTCGCCGGTCGAGGTGAAGGTGGACTTAAGCGAATCGAGCAGACCCATAGTTGCCTCCAACTTAAATAGGCGCATATCGCGCGTTTGGTTTGCCGGAAACGTTTCACATGTGTTTCGCGGCTTGGTCAACGCCCCTATTCTACGCTGCTCAACGATACCTCTGAACTGGGATTATGTGATATATCAGTTGAAGGGAAACTTATTGCCGGAGTGTTTCTGCGCCACGGGTTCAAGTGGGGTACGCTTGAAGGCGAAAAACAAGGGCGCATAATTTGCGCGAAGGGAGCACATATGATTGTCGAGAACCATGCGCTGTGGGGCGAGGAGCCGACCGAGGATTATCCGGCGACGTTTACGTATTTGGGTGCCGAGCCGTTGCCCGATAAACCGAATGGCCGCCGCCCCGCGGTGATTATCTGTGGCGGAGGTGCGTTTACGCATATCGCTCCGCATGAGCAGGATCCTGTGGCGTTTGCGTTTTTGGATCACGGTTACCAGGCCTTTGTGCTCAACTATGTCACGAGTTCTACGGGTGACGTGAGCTTTCCGCACCCCCAGGCAGATCTTGCCAAGATGGTCGCCACGGTGCGCGCCAACGCCGACGAGTGGCATGTCGATCCTAAGCGCGTGTGCGTCGTGGGCTTTTCTGCTGGCGGCATGATTTGCGCCTCGCTGGCAACACAGTGGAAGACCGGCCCCTTTGCGGCACTTGCCGGGGCGCGTCCGGACGACATTCGTCCCGATGCCGTGGTGCTGGGCTATCCATTGCTAGACTTTGCCTATGTGCGCGACATGCAGACGCGCGATCCGCGCATTGACTTGCGTGTGCCCAAGACGGGCGGCAAGACGGGGCGCGATTTGCTCAACGACTACCTGTCGATGGTGACGGGCGGCGAGGCAACTGACGAGCATCTGGCCGACATCTGCCCCACCACGCATGTTTCGCGTCAGATGCCACCGACCTTTGTGTGGGGCGTGTCCGACGACAAGACGGCGCCGATCGCGCAGGTCTACCCGTTTGCGCAGCGCATGGCCGAGGAGGGCGTTGCATGCGAGATGCACGTCTTCGACCAGGGTGGTCACGGCCTTTCGCTCGGCAACGCCAACACCGCGGTCGACAACGAGGACAAGCAGGTTTCCGTCCGTCCCTGGATCCGCCTGGCCTTCCGCTTCCTCGAGCGCCATCTGTAAGAGTCCCGGCATCCAAGCCCTTCAATAACTTGCGGTGAAATAGTTTCGATCTGGGGCATCAACCAGCCCATCCAGGAACTATTCCACCGCAACTTTGTTTTTGATGCCCCGCCCGGAAACTGCGTCCCAGTTTTGCCTTTCAAGGTGGGACGCAGTTTCCCATAGGGCCTCGACTGGGAAAGTGCGTCCCGTTTCGAGTGGGGATTCCGGGATGCATTTTCCGTAAGAGGCCTGTTTGGGAAACCATATCCCGTTTCGAGCCAGAATTCTGGGATGTAGTTTCCCCGAGAGGCCTCATCGGGAAACTATGGCCCTGAACTCTCCTGCCTGTCCCCATTGCGCCAATCTGCTGATTGAACGTCGTTGTGTGTTCACGCTATCATGTAAGCTTAAAATTGGTTAGCCATGGCAAACGGTTAGCCAAGATAAACAAAATGCAACGCCCTGTGGGCGCCGGGGGAGGAACACGGACGTGAGGCTCGATACACTCGAGATTGGAAAGGACGCCGTCGTCGCATCTGTGACATCGGATGACCAAGCACTCCGACAGCATATTTTGGACATGGGCCTAACACCGGGCACCGAAGTCACCATGATGAAGTACGCCCCCATGGGTGACCCGCTCGAGATTCGCCTGCGTGGCTACGAGTTGACACTGCGCAAGGACGATGCCGCTCGCATCGAGCTCGTGGGTATCCATGACACCGATACGGGTCCGCGCGCTAACGCAGCAATCGGCACGACGGAGCATCCGGCCCTGGGCGAGGGGACGTATTCGCCTCGTGCTGCCAAGACGGCCGTGCCCGAGGGCGCACCGCTGCATTTTGCCCTCGCCGGCAACCAAAACTGCGGTAAGACCACGCTGTTCAACCAGCTTACGGGTTCCAACCAGCATGTTGGTAACTTTCCCGGCGTGACGGTCGACCGCAAAGATGGCACCATCCGTAACCATCCCGAGGCAAGCGTTACCGACCTGCCTGGCATTTACTCCCTGTCGCCGTACACGGGCGAGGAGATCGTGAGTCGCCAGTTTATCCTTGATGAGCATCCCGACGCCATCATCGATATCATCGACGCCACCAACATCGAGCGTAATCTGTACCTGACGCTGCAGCTTATGGAGCTCGACCGCCCCATGGTCATCGCGCTCAACATGATGGACGAGGTGACGGCCAACGGTGGCGCCGTGGACGTCAACCTGCTCGAGAGCCTGTTGGGCGTGCCTGTTGTCCCCATTAGCGCCGCCCGCAACGAGGGTATCGGCGAGCTGGTGGATCATGCCTTGCACGTGGCGCGGTTCCGCGAGCGCCCCGGCCGCCTTGACTTCTGCGCACCCGATGGCCCAGACGGCGGTGCACTGCATCGCTGTATTCACGGCATTGCCAACCTTATCGAGGACCATGCCGCGACGGCGCACATTCCGGTGCGTTTTGCGGCGACCAAGCTGGTTGAGGGCGACGAGCTGGTGACCGAGGCGCTTCATCTGGATCGCAACGAGCTCGACGCCATCGAGCACATCATTACCCAGATGGAGGGCGAGGCCGGCACCGACCGCCTGTCCGCGCTGGCCGATATGCGCTTTAGCTTTATCGGCGACGTGTGCGGGCGTTGCGTCGTCAAGCCGCACGAGAGCCGCGAGCACGTGCGCTCCGTTAAGATCGACCGCATCCTGACGGGCCGCTACACGGCCATTCCGGCGTTTCTGGTGATCATGGGCCTCGTCTTTTGGCTGACGTTTGGCGTGATCGGCGCGGCGTTGCAGGGACTCATGGAGGACGGCATCGCTGCCATCATCGCCTCGGCCGATGCGGGCCTCAAGGCGTTCGGCACCAACGACGTAGTGCGCTCCCTGGCTGTCGACGGCGTGCTTACGGGCGTGGGCAGCGTATTGACCTTCCTGCCGATTATCGTCGTGCTCTTTTTGTTCCTCTCCATTCTGGAAGACTCCGGATACATGGCGCGCGTGGCCTTTGTCATGGATAAGGTGTTGCGTCGCTTTGGCCTGTCGGGCCGCAGCTTTGTGCCCATGCTCGTCGGTTTTGGCTGCACCGTGCCGGCTATCATGTCGACCCGTACGCTCCCGTCCGAGCACGACCGCAAGATGACGGTCATGCTCACGCCGTTTATGAGCTGCTCGGCCAAGTTGCCGGTCTACGGCTTGCTGTGCGGGGCGTTTTTCCCGCAGGCGACAGTTCCCGCCATGGTGTCACTCTATGTGCTGGGCATTGCGGTCGGCTGCATCGCGGCTTTGGTGCTCAACCGCACGGCATTTAAGGGCGACCCGGTGCCGTTTATCATGGAGCTTCCCAATTACCGTCTGCCGAGCGTCAAGACGACAGTGATGCTGGCATGGGATAAAGCCAAGGATTTTATTACCAAGGCCTTTACCATTATCTTTGCCGCTACCGTGGTCATCTGGTTCCTTCAGACGTTCGATATCCGCTTTAATGTGGTCGCCGATCAGTCGCAGAGTCTGCTTGCGGGTCTCGGCAGCATCATCGCGCCGGCGCTGACGCCGCTTGGGTTTGGCGACTGGCGTGCATCCACGGCGCTCGTCACCGGACTTATCGCCAAGGAGAGTGTCATCTCGACCCTCACGGTACTTTTGGGCGCGACCTCGCCCGCGGCACTGTCGACCATGTTTTCGCCGTTTACTGCCTATGTGTTCCTGGTCTTTACGTTGCTGTACCCACCGTGCGTGGCTGCGATCGGCGCCGTCAAGAGCGAGCTGGGCGCGCGCTACGCCGTTGCCGTATTCGCGTTTCAGGTGACGGTCGCCTGGATCGTAGCGTTTGTCGTGCATTCGGCGGGCATATTGCTGGGGTTGGCTTAGTTATTTATTGACGGTGCAACCTCTGTGTATCGAATTGTTTTCGGCCCCGCATCTGTTGCTGACGGATGCGGGGCCGTTGCTATATAATCGCCTCCGCTCAAAATGATTGGAGACGTTATATATGAGTCGGGCAAGGCAAGACGGCATCACGCTCAGGCAGTGGCTCCCGCTCGTCGGGCTCACCTGCTGTGCGTTCGTGTTCAACACGTCGGAGTTTATGCCCATCGGCCTTTTGACTGATATCGCCGCGTCGTTCTCGCTCACCGAGGCCCAGGCGGGCATCATGATCTCGGTCTATGCCTGGGGCGTCATGCTGCTGTCGTTGCCGCTCATGGTGTTCGCTTCGCGTTTCGAGTTTAAGCGGATGCTGCTGGGCGTGCTTGCCGTGTTCTCGCTCGGTCAGTTCCTGTCCGCTGTGGCGCCGACCTATCCCATCCTGGTCTGCGCGCGCCTGGTGGTCGCTTGCGCACATGCCGTGTTCTGGTCAGTCGCCTCGATCATGGCGTCGCGCCTGGTTGACACACGCCATGGGGCGCTCGCCATCAGCATGATCGCTACGGGCTCGTCCATCGCGCAGATCTTTGGCCTGCCGCTCGGCCGCGCCATTGGCTTGGCCGTGGGTTGGCGCATGACGTTTGCCGTGGTCGGGGGCCTCTCAGCCATCGCGGCCGTTTACCAGGCAGCGGTGTTCCCGGCCATGCCGGCGGGTGAGCGCTTTACCGTCAAACAGCTGCCCGAGCTGCTCAAGAACCCGTTCCTCATCGCGCTCTATGTGGTCACGGTGTTCATGGCGACCGGCTATTACGCGGGCTATAGCTATATCGAGCCTTTCCTGGCTCAGGTCGCGCATGTCGACGCAAGCGCCATCACCATGACGCTGACGGCGTTCGGCTGCTCTGGTCTGCTCGGAAGCTGGCTGTTCGGCCGGCTGTTCGATGGGCACCGGTTCCCGTTTCTCGCGATTACGCTCTCCGGCGTGCCGGTGGCCCTGCTGCTCATGGGCCCGGCCGCATCGTCGCTCGCCGCGGTTCTCGCTGTTTGCGCACTGTGGGGTTGCTGCGCCACGGCCTTTAACGTGGCGTTTCAGGCCGAGCTCATCAAGCACACGCCGGCGGACTCGTCGGCCGTCGCCATGTCGATCTTCTCGGGCCTGTTTAATCTGGGTATCGGCACGGGTACCGCGATCGGCGGCGCCGTGGTTTCGGGTCCCGGTATCGCCTGGATCGGCTGCGCAGGTGGCGCAATCGCCGCCGTGGGCGTCATCCTCGCTATCACGGTGATGTTCCCGGCCATTCGCCGCGCCAAGGTCGTCGCCTAGCCACGCCCCCTCATCAGTTGCGGTGGAATAGTTCCTGTTTAAGGCCTCTGAAGGCCCAAGCAGGAACTATTCCACCGCAACTTATTTTGGGGAAGAGGATACAAGCCGGGCATACAATGGATGTCGTTGTGTTGAGCTTACCGGGAGGTTGCTATGTGGGCATACGAGACGACGTTCTATCAGATCTATCCGCTGGGCTTTTGTGGAGCCCCGCGCGAGAATGCCGCGCCCGTTGCCGAGGATGAGCTTACCCAGGCCGCCAACGTTGCTCCTAACCCCGATGCGCCCATCATGAAGATGGCCCAGTGGGCCGACTACCTGCAGGAACTCGGCGTTGGCGCCGTGCTCATCAACCCGCCGCTCGAGTCCGATAGCCATGGCTACGACACGCGCAGTCTGCGCCATATCGACCGCCGCCTGGGTAGGGATGCCGACTTTGCCGCCGTGTGCGACACACTGCATGCCCACGGCATCCGCGTGGTACTCGACGCCGTCTTCAACCACGTCGGTCGCGGCTTTTGGGCCTTCCGCGATGTGCAGGAGCGCAAGTGGGACTCGCCCTACAAGGACTGGTTCCACATTAGCTTTGATGGCGACTCCTGCTACGGCGACGGCTTTTGGTACGAGGGTTGGGAAGGCCATCTTGAGCTCGTGAAGCTCAACTTGCAAAACCCCGCCGTGGTCGATTACCTGCTTGAGTCCGTGCGCCGCTGGGCCGATGTCTTTGGCGTCGACGGTCTGCGCCTGGACGTTGCCTACATGCTCGACCGCGATTTCATGCGTCGTCTGCATAACTTTGCCCGTGAGCTTAGGCCCGACTTTGTGCTGATTGGCGAGACGCTCCACGGTGACTACAACCAGATCGTCAACGACGAGATGCTCGACTCCTGCACCAACTACGAGTGCTACAAGGGCCTGTACTCCAGCTTTAACTCGGTCAACATGTTCGAGATTGCCCACTCGCTGCATCGCCAGTTTGGCGGTGACCCGTGGTGCATTTATCGCGGCAAGCATCTGCTGTCGTTTGTCGACAACCACGACGTGCCGCGTCTGGCGAGCATCCTGACGGACAAGTCCTGCCTGCGCCCCGCCTACGGCATGCTCTTTGGTATGCCGGGCATTCCGTGCGTCTACTACGGCAGCGAGTGGGGAATTGCTGGCGAAAAGGGCGGCCCCGATGGCGATTGGGCACTACGTCCTGCGCTTGACACCCCGGCACCTAACGAGCTGACGGCATTTGTCACGCAGCTCGCGCACCTGCGCTCGGCCGATGACGCGGCGGCCCGTGCCCTCAACTACGGTGCCTATCGCAACGTGGTGATCCAGAACAAGCAGCTGCTGTTCGAGCGCGCCTGCGACGATGCGACGGTGCTCGTGGCGGTCAATGCCGTGAACGAGCCCTACACCTTTGGAGCCGGCGAACTCAGCGGCTCCTTCGTCGACCTGCTTGCCGACGATGCGCCCACGGTCGAGCTGTCGGGCTCCCTTGAACTTGCGCCCTATGAGGTGCGCTATCTGCTGAGGGCCTAATTCATGACTGCGCCGGACGAGGGCTATCAGCATATTGAGCATGGGTTTGAGCCCGTGTTTGACGAGCGCTCGCGCGTTTTGGTGCTGGGGTCGTTTCCCTCGGTGCTCTCGCGTGCCAATGCCTTCTACTATGGCAATCCGCAGAACCGCTTTTGGCGCGTGATGGCCGCGTGCCTTGGTGCGCCCGTGCCGCCCAACGAGGGAGACTCTTTGGCGAGCGGCGAGCCCGCGACGCTCGACGCCTCGATTGCCACCAAGCGGGCTATGCTTCTGAACGGTGGCGTGGCCCTGTGGGACGTGATCGAGAGCTGCGACATTAAGGGTTCGAGTGATGCCAGCATCAAAAACGTCGTTCCGGCGCATGCCGAGCGTATTACCGGTGCAGCTCCTATCGAGGTCGTTGTCTGTAACGGTGGCACGGCAGGCCGGCTCTACAAGCGCTATCTACAAGAACGCACCGGGCTGCGCGCCGTCGTCCTGCCCTCGACAAGTCCCGCCAACGCCGCCTGGCGCCTGGAGCGTCTTGTTGAGCGCTGGCGCGAGGCCGTTGACTGGGGCACTCTGTAATTTAGATATCTGATTGGGCGCGGCTGCCGAGGTATTTCATGATGGCATGCCAGATCGGTGCGGGCAGCGCGGGCTTGACGCGCACCATGCCGTCGGCATCGACGCTACCGGCATTGCCACCGCCAAGCAGCTGCGCATGTTCAATGGAGCAGCCCATGCGCACAGCGCCCACAAGCTTATCCATCGCTTCCGAAAATGGCCGACGCAAGAGGCCCATACGCGGGGAGTGGCGAAGTGCTGCGATGCCGCCGCCGGCGCAGATGACAACGCCGTCGCACCATGGCAGGTCACGTAGAATACATGCCCGGTATAGGCGGTCGAGGACTTCGTCCGTCTGCTTGGCGTTTTTGGACAGGGCCTGGACGACGACATAGACGCGCGCGTCTGTATTCTTAAAGCGATCGAGTATCTCCTCGACAGCGATCATAGCCTCATCATCAAATGCATCATCAACAGCGAGCACCATGCCATCGACTGCACCGGCATCATCCGCCTCCAAATCGATCGGGCGGGGGAGCGCCGTGCCAGAAAGCTGAGCATAGGCGGCGATGGCATCCTGCAGGTCCCAAAGCAAAAACTCAAGATCGGCGCTCTCGGGAATACTGACAAACGCGATGTTATGCAGTGTTTTTGGTACATCGCCGCGCGCGATTGTCTCCATACCGCCTCCTTTCCGGTTGGTTTCCGTTTAGGTTACACCGTCTGGCGGCGCCTAGCCGCGCTATCCTAGTGCAACCCTTACGAAAGGAACGCCATGCGTCTGCCCATGAATTCCTCGCTTGCCACGCTCAAGCCCTCCGGCATCCGCCGAATCAACGCGCTCGCCGCTCAGCATCCGGGATGCATTGCGCTTGCGCTCGGCGAGCCTGATTTTCCCACGCCCGATGTGATTAGCGCCGAGGTGACTGTATCGCTCAATCGCGGTGACACGCACTATCCGCCCAACAACGGCCGCCCCGCCCTGCGTGAGGCACTGTCCGCATATATGGGCGACGCGGGTTTTTCGTTTTCTGCTGACGAGGTCATCCTGACCGATGGTGCGACCGAGGCCCTGTCGGCTACGTTTATGGCTATGCTCAATCCAGGCGACGAGGTCATCATCCCCACGCCGGCCTTTGGCCTGTACGAGAGCATCGTCGTGGCCAATCACGCCAAAGCGGTCTTTTTGGATACGGAGCCTACGCAATTCCAGATTGACGAGGAAGCGCTTCGCGCCTGTGTGACCCCGGCGACCAAGGCCATCGTTATCTGCTCGCCCAACAATCCTACAGGCTGCATTCTCAACGCGGCATCACTCGACGCCGTGGCACACGTAGCGGAGCAGGCGGGCATCTACGTAGTCTGCGACGACGTATACAACCGCCTCGTCTATGTGGACGGCTACGAGCGCTTTGCCCAGCGACACCCGGAGCTACGCGAGCAGACAGTGGTCATCGAGAGTTTCTCCAAGCCCTGGGCCATGACCGGCTGGCGCTTGGGTTGGCTCGCGGCCGCAGCCCCCGTCTTCGCCGAGATCGCAAAGGCCCACCAATACTTAGTATCGAGTGCCGTCTCCTTCGAAATGGACGCCGCAGCTCGAGCCCTGACCGTCGACCCAACCCCCATGCTCAAAGTCTACCGAACCCGTCGTGCACGCGTGCTCGCAGCCTTAGACGCCATGGGCCTCGACGCAGTAGAGCCCGCAGGAGCCTTCTACACTTTCCCGAGCATCAAAAAGTACGGCCTAACCAGCGAAGCCTTCTGTATCAAAGCCATCAAAGAAGCAAACGTAGCCCTAGTCCCGGGCGACTGCTTCGGCACCGAAGGCCACGTCCGCTTAAGCTACTGCGTTTCCGACAAAAATCTGGACGAAGGCCTCCGCCGCCTGTCCACCTTCATTTCAACCTTGTAGCCCTCAGGGATGCAACACATCAGCCCACCGACACAAGGGTTATGCGTGGGGCGCGTCGCTCAACGGACACGAGGATTCGCAGCAAAGTTACCGTGGCTCCGGCCCGAGGGGACGGGTCGAAATTTTCGTAGATTCCGCACGAGCCGAAGGCCACTTAATGTGGCCTTCGAGCGAGCCCAGGACTTGACCGAGCGAAAATCTCGACCCGTCCCCTCGGGCCGGAGCGTATGCAGGGTTTGTGTACGAATCCTCGCGCCCGTTGACCGACGCCGGGGTCCCCGCCATAATACTTTCGGTTCACGCACGAATCCGCTGCCAGAGACAGCCGGTGCAAACGGGCATCGCCCGCGAGCTTAATGGGATATCCCGCCAGCCGAGGTGGTCGAGTAGATATGTCTTCTCGCCCCCGTCGCTCATGCAGCGCGGGGGCTTTCTTTTTGGACATGCCCCCGTCACGTCCTTGTGGCGGACCGTGCCCGGAAAGAGTTCGAGGAGGTGTAATTCATGCCCCAGCAGTACAAAATCGACAAGGTTGCAGAGATCGAGTCCCGTATCGCCGAGAACGCCGGTCTGTTCGTCGTCAACTACAACGGTCTGACGGTTAAGCAGGCTCAGGAGCTGCGTCATCAGCTTCGCGAGTGCGGCGCCGAGATGAAGGTCTACAAGAACAACCTGGTCAAGATCGCTCTCAAGAACCAGGAGCAGCCCGAGCTCGACGAGATCCTCGCCGGCCCCGTCGCTTATGTGTTCTACGAGACCGAGCCGGTCGAGGCCGCTAAGACCCTTAAGGACTTCTCCGCTAAGTCCAAGGGCGTCCTTGAGATCAAGGGTGGTATCTCCGACGGCAAGGCCGTTTCCGCTGATGATGTTAAGGCTATCGCCGAGCTGCCCACCAAGGATCAGCTTCTCGGCCAGATCGCCGGTCTCATCTCCGGTTTCGCTCGCGACATCGCTGTCTGCGTCAACGGCGTTTCCTCTGGTCTCGCTCGTTCGATCCAGCAGGTCTCCGAGCAGAAGGCAGCCTAGTTGCTGTTTTCACCCGCGGCGGCAACGCCGCACCCCTGGCGCATTCGCGCCGTGTTTTAACTGATCTCCGTGCATCCGCACGGAAACCGAAAGGACTTAGAAATGGCTAAGCTTACCACCGATGAGATCATCGATGCTCTTAAGGAAATGACCCTTCTCGAGGCTTCCGAGCTCGTCAAGGCTATCGAGGACACCTTCGGCGTTTCCGCCGCTGCTCCTGCCGCTGTTGTCGCCGCTCCCGCTGCTGGCGCTGCTGAGGCCGAGGAGAAGACCGAGTTTGACGTCGTGCTCGAGGGCTTCGGCGACAACAAGATCCAGGTCATCAAGGCCGTCCGTGAGCTCACCAACCTTGGCCTGAAGGAGGCCAAGGAGGTCGTCGAGGGCGCTCCCAAGGCTGTTCTCGAGGGTGCCAAGAAGGAGGACGCCGAGGCTGCCAAGGAGAAGCTCGAGGCTGCTGGCGCTGCTGTCACCCTCAAGTAATCAGGCTTTCTCGCCAGATTTCTTTGCAGACGGGGTTCGCATTGCGAGCCCCGTCTTTTTTGTTTTGGCCCCTCATTCCCATTGCTCGGCACGCAGAACACCGTTGTCTTCGCCGTGCCAATCCCGTTACCGCTGGGGCGTAAAATTGCACCATTCGAGCAATAATTTGCGTTGACCTGCTGAAGAATTGCGTTTGCCTTACGGCGACGTATGTCTCCGGCGGTAAGATATTTCGGAATCGCAATTTGGTCTGCGACCGCCGTGTCGCACGCACAGGGCGCATTCTGCGCCTGCGAAAGGATCCTTGAATAACATGAAGGCAATCATCCCCGCCGCCGGTCTTGGCACGCGTTTTCTGCCTGGCACTAAGTGCACGCCCAAAGAGATGCTGCCGGTACTCGACAAGCCGGTCATCCAGTATGTCGTTGAGGAGGCGCTCGACCCCGAGGAGGTCGACGACGCCATCATCGTTACCTCTCCCGGTAAGCCCGAGCTTCTGAGCTACTTCCAGCCCGACCGTTCGCTCGAGAACCTGCTGCGCGAGCGCGGCAAGAACGCCTATGCCGATGCCGTCGCCCACGCTGGCGGTATGCCGGTCGATTTCCGCTATCAGTACGAGCCCAAGGGCCTCGGTCACGCCATTCGCTCTGCCGCCGATGCTGTGGCAGGGGAGAACTTCCTGGTTCTTCTGGGCGACTACGTTGTGCCCAACCGTGACATCTGCGACAAGATGCTTGCTGTCTCCAAGGAGCACGGTGGCGCTTCGGTTATCGCCGTCGCTGCTTGCTCGCCCGAGGAAGTCAGCCGCTACGGCGTTATCGCCGGCGAGCGCGTCGGTTCGCTCGAGGGCGCCGAGGGCGTTGCCGATGCCGAGCCGGGCGCTGTCTGGCGCATCGGCGGTCTGGTCGAGAAGCCTGCTCCCGAGGCGGCTCCTTCCAACCTGTACATCGTCGGTCGTTACCTGCTGAGCCCGCTGGTCATGGACCTGCTCGCCGATCAGCAGGCCGGCAAGGGCGGCGAGATCCAGCTCACCGACGCCATGGCCCGCTCGCTCGACCGCGAGGCCATGTACGCTGTCGTCATCGACCCGCTCTCGGGCTACGACACCGGCACCCCGTCTGGCTGGATGGCCACCAACGCCCTCATGGCCGCAAGCGATCCTCGCTTTGCCGGCGCCTTCTGGGACGCCATCGACGAGCGCGGCGGCTTGATGCGCAAATAAGCCTTCGGGTATCGACATGTACGGGTGCAGACTTCGGTCTGCACCCGTTTTTTCAGCCAATGTGACAAAGGGACAATCCCTTTGTCACATCCTGCCGCTTCACCTGATTTCCTTCCAAGCAAAAGGGTCGTCCCGTGAGGGGCGGCCCGATTTGGCTGTGGGTTTGCTTGTCAGGCGCTATTCGACCGGATGGCCGCACTTGGGGCAGAACTTGGCTTCTGGCACGAGCGGGGTGCCGCAGTGGCGGCAGAATTTCGGGGCAGAAGATGCGACCGGCTGCTGGGAAATGTCTGCGAGGTGCTCCCCTGACGATTGCCATTGTGTATCAAATGCCGAATCAGCAGAAGACTGTTGAGCGACCTGTTCCTGCTGGGCATACTTCTTGTGGCGGCTGCGCTTGTGCTTCTTTGCTTTGGGTGCGGTGCCAGCGATGCTTGTTTGAGCTGCGGCGCGCTTTTTGCGATGGACGCAAACGACTGCGATGCCGCCGATGATCATCAGGACAAGCGCAATTCCACCGCCAACAACGATTGACATGTTGTCCTGGGCAAAGAAGATGAGTTTTTCAATCGGGCTATAGTGGATATTCGACTTGTAGATGTCGATGTGCATCTTCGTGGGGTCTTCGACATCGGAATAGTCCACGAAGATTTTTTGGTCGTTATCGACGAGCTCGGGGATGCAAGAGCTATCCGATTTAATTTTACAGTCGACTCTCTGGCCCGTATTGGTGTCGATGAGGCGGATTGCGCTTGAATTATCGTGCGAGACTCCGGCCAGTGCGATATCGCCATTCCTCGAGATGTCGCTGATACTATCATACGAGTCTTCGTCGTCATTCCTAACTACATAGCGGATTTGCTTCCCAGAATGCGAATCGATGACAATAGTGTCGAAGTTTTCGCCGGTAAGGGCTAGGATATATTTTCCCCAGCCATAGATAACAATTTTATTACCGCCGGCTACTTTATCGATGTTGTTGCCATCGTAATCCGCTATGAAATAAGTTGTATATGGCGAATCGTCATCGTCGCTGGTAGTCCGTATGAGTAGTTTATCGGACCCGTCTGCCGTAGTTACCCCATCACATTGGGCGTTGCCTGGTATCTCTTTAATTGACGTGGAGCCATTGGGAATGTCGATTATCTTGAGCTTTCGATTCGAGCAGACATACAAACGCTTTCCATCCCTTGAGAGGACGGCATTCAAATCGTCTTTTTCGAACTTGTACGTAAATGTTTTCTTATTTGATTGCAGATTGAAAACGCAAAAATCACCGTATTTGCCATTCGAACAATAGGCAGTCAAGCTGTTTCCGTCTTCATTAAGCTCGATGCTGCCGGCCTCTAATTTCTTTGCGTGTATAGAGTGAGCGACCCGTTGTTGATCTTCGACGGAATAGACGATGACCTTGTCGTCTTCCAGCCAATAAAGATACTCGCCGTTCGAAGTGCTCTGAACATCGGATAGGCAGGATTTCGGTATGTCGATGGGAGTGACTTCACCGCTCTTAAAATCAAGCCGCGAATAACCGAAATATACACCATTAGCGTTATATTTATCGTAAGGGTCATAGTCATAGTGTTAGCGCCGGAATAATTTAGCCAAATATAGTCGGCCGAGATTGACCAATCCCGGCCGACCCATTTTAGCCAACACGCCCGCATCTATGACTTTCCTATCGCATTCCTACATCCCCTCGGGCTGGATCCCCCTCACCTT
>DBGFTB010000044.1:0-40500 GCA_048532905.1 Collinsella aerofaciens | reverse complement strand
GTTAGAAGGAGTCTCATGACGGAGTCCTCTCAGCATACGTCTAAGCCCCAGGTCGAGGTTGAGGCCTCGGGCGGAGATGACAATAAGAGCGCACGCCGCGGCGCCATCTTTATCGGTGTCGTGCTGGTAGGTTATATCGTCTATCTGGTGGTAACCGGGCAGATGGGGCAGTTCTGGGTCGCTATGTCGAGCGTCCAGGCGTCATGGCTCGTTGTCGCGTGTCTTTGCATGTTCATGTACCTGTTCTTTGGCATTGTGGCCTATGCGATCGCCGTCTGGCTCGATCCCAATTCGCCCGTCGGCATCCGCGACCTGATCTCGGTCGAGGCGAGTGGCATCTTCTTTGGCAACCTGACGCCCATGATGATGGGCTCCACCCCGGCTCAGATCTATCGCCTGACCAAGGCCGGCCAAAACGTGGGCGAGGCCGGCGCCACGCAATTCACGCGTTTTATCGTGTACCAGTTTGGCCTGGTCGCCTGGGGCGCTATCCTGCTGCTCGCCCGTATGCCGTTTTTTGCCGAACGCTACGGCGACATGACGCTGCTGTGCGTCTTTAGCTTTGGTGGACACTGCTGCATCTTGCTTGGCATCTTCGCCGTCGCGCTCATGCCTAAGACCGTCACGCGCGTCGCCCATTGCATCATCAATTGGCTCGAGCGCATTGGTGTCTCGGCCACTAAGATCGAGAGTTGGCGCACGTTTGTCGATGGCGAGATCTACTCCTTCTCCGAGAAGTTCAAGCTTTCGGCCGGACATTTTTCTTCCATGCTGCTCACCGTGTTTATCACCATGCTGCAGCTCGCGTTTTTCTATCTGGTTCCGTATTTCCTGATGCTTGCCTTTGGCCACCACGAGGTCGACTTTTTCTCGGTCATGGCCGCGAGCGCCTTTGTCCAGCTGCTGAGCTCTGCGGTCCCCCTGCCCGGTGGAACTGGTGGCGCTGAGGGCGGCTTTGCATTGTTCTTGGGTCATTTCTTTGGGTTGGCTTCGACCGCTGGCTATCTGCTGTGGCGTCTCATTACGTTTATTGCGCCTACCATTTTGGCTGCGCCCCTGCTGGGACTTAAGAGCGCCCACAACGAGAGCATCCATGCGCGCTGGGATCGCGTGGTGCGCAAGCTCGGCCGCACGCCTCAGACGCCCTCTGCGCCCACTAAGCCGCACCCCACGAATACTGTTACCGTTGATCCCAAGAAGCACGCTCAGAAGGCTTCTGGGACCGCAAAGCCGGCTCATAAGGCCTATGTGCGTCAGACAGGAGACGGTATTCGCGTATCTCCGTCGGCACTCAATAAGAAGAAGCACCCTAAGTCGCAGTAGGGCAGTCGTGCGTTCTTCATGATGCGAGGCATATTTGTGCTGTATGGGGGATAATCCTCTTACGTAGATTATCTCTCATCTGTTGATGAATGCTCGCATATCGAAGGGACACGCCCATGGCAACCAGCAAACCGCGTCTTGATCGTCGCATCGTTCGCAGCCGTAATGCCATCCTTTCGGCTTTCGAGCGCCTGCTCATGGAAAAGCCGCTGGCAGACATTACGGTGAGTGCCATCGCGCGCGAGGCCAATGTCGACCGCAAGACCTTTTACGTTCACTTTGGTACGGTTGACGGCCTGCTCGATGCCATTGCCGTCGATGTGGTGGAGATGATTGTCGACTCAGTCGAGAAAACGCTTGCTTCCATGGACGGCGACACCAACGAGCGCGCCCTGAGCGCGGCGGCGACCTTCTTTAAAACCGTTAACGAGGCACTGTGCAACAACTTGGTGCTCAATCGTCAGCTGATCGAGAATATTCCGCTCGATGATTTCATGGCTCGTCTTCGTGCGCCGCTCGAGCACGAGATTGCCGAGCGAGATCTGCTGCCCCAAGGTCTCAAGGACGAAATGTTCGACTACTATCTGGCGTTTTTGCTGTCGGGTATTATCGGTATCTATCGCACGTGGGCGCTGTCTGACGGCTCGGTTCCTATCGAGCGCGTCTCTGAGGTCGCCAACGATCTGACTCTCAATGGTCTGTCGAGTCTGGAATCTCGCTTGGATTAGGCCTAGTTGGGCTCGTCGGCGTGGAAATTCCTGTTCCTGAGGTTCTCCGGCGCCTTGGAGACCTTGCCGGCGTAGGAGCTGTAGCCTGAGGATCCTTAAAAGAAAGTCCAGTTTATCCTTCCCACTCCAATTTTGGAATCCTCCGATGCGCCTTCGCGCGCTCGCATGACCTCGATACCATGTGAGCGCGCGAACTCGACGAGCTCTGCGTTGCGGGCGTTTATGGTGCCGAAGGCGGCGGGGCACACGATAAGGCGCGCGCAGTGGACGAGGAGCTCTTTGGCGCGGGCTATGGTTTTATCCCCGATCGGCTCGAAGGCGCGCTCGGCCACGCATTCCGTCGCCAGGTCGCGCGCGAGCTCGCAGTCGATGTCCCCTTCGTGCAGAACGCCCGCGTAGAACGCCTTGCCCTGCCGGATGAGCTGGCGAAACACAGCCGACCCCGTACCTGCGCCGGCGATGACGAACGCGTGCGCATCGCCGTGTGGGCGCCCAATTTCCACGCTGCCGAAGCGCTCGTTGAAGGTGCCATGTTGAAGGCCGTAGAGCTCGCCAATCGTCTCGCGCGTGAATATGTCCTCGGGTGCGCCGGCGCGGAAGACCCGGCCGTCCTTCACGCAAATCACCTTGTCGGCGCTTTTCTGCGCGAGCTCGAGTTCGTGGATGGACATGATGACAGCCACATTCCGCGATTTCGAAAGGTGGCGAAGTATTCGCAGCAGGTCGATCTGGTAGCGGATATCGAGATACGACGTGGGCTCGTCGAGCACGAGCACACGCGGATCCTGCGCGATGGCGCGTGCGAGCATGACGCGCTGGCGTTGCCCGTCGCTTATCTGCATGAAGTCGCGCTCGGCGAGCTCTTCCACATGTGCGGTTTTCATGGCCTCGTCGACCCGACTATGGTCGTCAGGCGAGAGTGTTCCCATTCGCCCGGTGTAGGGATGCCTTCCCGCCTCTACGATATCGCGGCAGGTGAGGAGTTCGGTCCGGGGGCGATCTGTCAGCATAACGGCAAGGTTCCTTGCGAACTCCGCCGTCTTCCATCGGGAAATCTCCCGCCCGTCGAGCTCGACCGCGCCGGCAAGCGGTGCCAGATGGCGTGT
The DNA here is from genome assembly GCA_048532905.1 of Collinsella aerofaciens. Taxonomy (GTDB): domain Bacteria; phylum Actinomycetota; class Coriobacteriia; order Coriobacteriales; family Coriobacteriaceae; genus Collinsella; species Collinsella aerofaciens_CB. Next base: position 37,343 of record DBGFTB010000044.1, on the reverse strand, counting down.
GATGGTTTTCAAGATGGTCGACTTGCCCGAGCCGTTCGGCCCGATGAGCGCCACGACGTCGCCCGCGCGAACCTCCAGATCGACGCCTTCGACTACGACCTTCTTGTCGTAGCCCGCCGACAGGTCGCTTATGCGGAAAAGCGGCGCTCCGTCAGCCTGCGTTTCGACCGGGGTTTCGAGGTTCGACTCCCCTCCGAGCGTTTTGGGCCGCGGCACGAATTCCCCCATCTACCTCACCCGTTTCTTCAACATGAGCGCGATAACCACCGGCGCGCCGAAGATGGCGGTGACGGCGCTGATGGAAAGCTCGACGGGAGAGAACAGCGTGCGCGCGATCAAATCGCAGCCCGCGCAGAAGATGGCGCCTCCCAAGAAGCACGCAGGAATCACGCGGATGGGCTTCGACGACTTCAGCGCCGACTTCACGAGATGCGGAACCGCGATGCCTACGAACGACACCGGACCAGCGAACGCGGTCACGCAGGCGGAGAGCATGCTCGCTAGAAGGACGAGCACCACGCGGAAGCGTGCGACGTTCACGCCGACGCTTTTCGCGTAGGCTTCTCCCAGCTGGAAGGCGGAAAGGGGCTTCGATATCGCGAATACGCATGCGCTCACGGTGATCACCACGACCGCGATGACCGCGATGTCGTCCCAGCTCGAACCCGAGAAGCTACCCAAAGACCAGTTGTGCAGGTTCACGATGGACTGGTCGTCGGCGAAGGCGATGAGAAAGTTCGTCGCCGCCGAGCAGATGTATCCCACCATGACGCCCGCCACGATGAGCATGGCCATGGAACTTATGCGCCGTGCGATGAGGAGCATGAAGCCGATGGTGATAAGCGATCCCAGAAACGCTGCGGCCACCATGGCCGGCGAGGACATGGCCTGGTTCGCGCCCAGAAGTACGATCATCGTAAGCGCGACGACGAACTTTGCGCCCGAGGAGACGCCCAAGATGAACGGGTCGGCGATGGGGTTGTTGAAAAACGTCTGCAGCAGGAACCCGGAGAGCGAAAGTGCCCCGCCGAGAAGCACGGCTGAAAGCACGCGCGGCAGACGAATCTCCCAGATGATCTGGATTTCCATGGAATTGGCCGCGCCTCCCGAAAGGATGCCGGGGATGTGGTCTGCGGGCACGAGCACGCTCCCGATGCACAGGTTGGCCCCGACGAGCACGATGAGGGCAACAGCGAGCAGCGCCGTCACGACGCGACACCGCGCGGCGCGCCCCGATTCGTCGTATGTCATGGAAAGCCGGCTTCTCATGGCGCTAGCCGAGCTTCCTCAGATAATGGAAGTTGCTCGCGTCATCGCCGGTGAACGCCCCGTGCAGCTCGTCGATAATGTCGGCGGTGGAAGTCATCTGCTGGTACATGTCGGCGCTTGTGACCCAGACGTTGCCGTTCTTCACGGCTTTGAACTGCGACAATAGCGCGTTTTTGCCTACGAAGTCGTTCAAGGTGGCAACCGATTCGTCGATGGTGCCGTTGTAGACGATAATGTCGGCATCCTTCGCCGTCGCGTAGAAGCGCTCCATTTCGAGCGTTACTGACGAACCTGACGTCGACGCCGTCTGCGCGTCATCGAGCGCGTAGTTGCCGCCTGCAAGCTCGATCATCTGCGCCACGTAGTCGCCCGCCCGCCGCGTGACGGCGGCCCCGTTCGAGTTAATGTAGAAATACGCCACGGTTTTACCTGACGACGCGAGCCTCGACGTTTGCTCGACGCGGGCCTTCTGCTCGTTGAACAGGTGCGCGGCCTCGTCTTCCTTGTCGAACAGGACGCCGAAAAGCTTAATCCACTCGACGCGCCCGAGTGCTTCGGGCTCGCTCGACGACTGTTCGGTGAGCACGACGAGCCCGAGCTTCTGCAGCTTTTCCTTCACATCGGGCGTGTGGTTGATCATGGTGTTCTCGATGGCGAGCGTGCAGCCCGAGGCCGATATTCGCTCGTAGTCGGGCGCGCTGTACTTGCCGCCGTAGGCGATCGCCCCACTTTCGAGCGCGCTTTTGAAGCCCCCGACCGAGCAATCGTCGGCCTTCGTGCCCGACATGAGGATATTGTCGTTCGCATCGAGCGCGTCGACCAGGCACATCGTCGCCGACGACACGAGGTACACCTTGTCGGCGGGGCGCTTTATGACCGCGATGTCAGAGCTCAACCCATCAGGTACCTTCGCATCTTGCGGTACCACGAGGAAGCGCTCCCCGTTCGAAACGCAGATAAGCCGCAGGCCGCCTTCGAACTCGTCGACAGTGAAGTGCTTGGCGTATTCAAGCTGAAGCGTCCCCGTCGGCTCCCAGCCGCAGCTCAAATCTGGGTTGTGGAAGTCGGCCGCGGCGCTTGAAGCCGTTCCCGCGGGGGAGTCGCCGCTTGCATCGTCGCCCGATTTCTCCTTCATGGTGGATGAGTCGAAGTGGAGCGCGTAGTCGATGGTGTGCGGCGTCGACATGGCGACGGTCTCGGCCGACACGGCGATGTCCTCGTCGAGCGTGACGGGTATCTCGAACGTGGAGTGGCCGCCGTCGTTTACGGGCGCGTAGTCCACGCCGTTGACGGTCATTTTGTCGTAGTTCGAACTCGACCAGGTGATGGTCGCGGTGTAGGTGTCGCCATCCTTCACAATTGTGGTGGGTGAGGCGATGCTTGCGCGCCCTGACCCGCCGGAGAGCGAGACGCTCACAGTGTATTCCTGAGAGCCTGCCGTGCCACCGGTCGCGTTCGGGCTCGCACTGCACCCCGCGAAGGGAAGCGCGAACAGGGCGACGAGAACGCAGGCGATCGCGCGCACCGCGATGCTGCGACGCTTCCTGCTTTCCCCCTTGGGAAGAATCGACCGCATGGCGTTACTTCAGTGCGTCGGCGCGCAGATCGACGCCGGCGGATTCGAACACGAGCGTGCGGTCGTACCACTGCTCTTTTCTAATACTCCACGCGGCGCAGGCGGTGTCCTCGTCGAGCGCTTCAACGGGCACGTCGTAGGTGTACTTGCCTTCCGCGTTTTCCACATAGGGGATGAAGTCGGCCTCGCTCGCGGCGGCAGCCTCGTCGCCCGTGCCCATGAAGAGCTTGCCGTAGCCCGTGCCGGAAAGCGTCATCACGCAGTGCATGGAGCCGTTTTCCACGATGAGCTGGGCGTCCACAATCCTGAACATGTTCGAGCTGGAATCTACGGTGATCGGATAGGTGCCGTCGGCCACCTTGTCGGCGGTGATGGGGGCAGCGCTTGCGTCCTCGGGCGCATCGGCCGCCTGTTCGGTCTTTTCCTGGGAATCGGCATCGCTTGCCTTTGCGCTGTCGATTGAATTTCCGCCGCAGCCGGCGAGCGAGAACGCGAAAAGCGCCGCTGACAGGGCGAAGGCGAGGGTTTTCTTCAACATGGAGGGGGTTCCTTTCAATCGCTTCGACCGCCCGCGCCGTGCGGTGGGCGGGCGGGATGCGAATGCAACGGGCATGCGCCGTCAGTCGGGGAAGGCGCATGCCCGTTGCACGGGGACGCGACCGGCGCCCCCGTGCGCGGCGAGTTTACAGCTTGGCGATGGCGTCGTCCACGTGCGCGACGTAGATGTCGTCGACCGCGACGTTCTGTCCCAGACCCTGGAGCAGGCACGTCACTTCGAAGCCGGCGGCCACGAACTTCGCAGCCCAGCTGTCGGGGTCGGTCTCGTCTGCCATGTCGTTGTTCGCGTGGTCGCCCGCGACCACCATGAACGGCGCGAGCACGGCCTTCTTGTAGCCTGCGGCGCTCGCGGCGGCGATAACATCCTCGCAGGTCGGTTCAGCCTCGACGGTGCCGACGAAGAACTGCGTCAAGCCCTCGTTCTTAAACACTTCCTGCATCTTGGCATAGTCGGCGTTGGAATCGGCTTCGGTGCCGTGGCCCATGAGGCACAGCGCCGTCTTGCCGTCGTCGAAGGACGCCATGTTCTCCTTAATGGCTGCGGCCACCTTCTTGTAGTCGTCGTCGGAGGTGAGCAGCGGGTCGCCGAGCGAGATTTTGTCGAACTTGTCGGCGTACTTGTCGAGCTCGTCTTTCACGTCGGTGTATTCCAGGCCACCCATGAGATGCGTCGGCTGCACGACGATTTCCTTCACGCCGTCTTCCACGCAGCGGTCGAGCGCCTCGGTCATGTTGTCGATCGTGATGCCGTCGCGCTTCTTCAGCTTGTCGATGATGATCTGCGCGGTGAAGGCGCGGCGGATGTCGTAGTCCTGCCAGTACTTCTCGCGGATAGCGTCTTCGATGGCGCCGATGGTGATGTGGCGCGAGTCGTTGTAGCTCGTGCCGAAGCTCGTGACGAGGATGACCGGCTTCACGGCCTTCTCCTTTTCACTCGATTTCTCGGAACTCGCGGAGGTGTTGGAGCAGCCCGCGAGCGCGACTCCGGCGAGCGCGACGGCTCCGGTTGCTGCGGCGCCCATGAAGCCGCGGCGTGACATCTGGTCGGACATGGTTTTTCCTTTCCTCGGTTTGCCGGTCCCCCGGCGACAGTTGCTTGTCGGCACAAGCGAAAGAAAAGCGCACCCCTCGGGGTTCACAAGGAGCTAACGCCACGGCGATGCCGTGAGGAAAAGGCGAAGCAGTCTGGCTTGGGGCGCGAGGCGGTTCGCCCGCGCGTCCTATACAGTAATGTCCCTTGCCCAGGATTCCCACCTGGTTCCCTCCGCAAGCCAGCGCGGGCTGTGCGGGCGCCGCGCCGGTCATTTCCTTTTATCCGATTGTCATATGCTCGTTGCCGAATCTTTTACTATGATAGTGGGCACTTGTGAACGTGTCAAAGCCAGGGCGGGCGGCATTGCGCCTCCTGCCTGCGTATTTGCGCCGATTGCCGCCGCAGGCGCCGTGTTTTGCCCGCTGCGCGAATGGCGGCGTAAACGGTTGCGATGAGAAACGGGAAGGGAAGGCTCGGATGATTCATATCGTTGGCGCAGGCTCGGGCGCCGCCGACCTTATCACGCTGCGCGGGGCGCGCCTTCTGCGCGCAGCCGACGTGGTCGTTTGGGCGGGAAGCCTTGTGAACCCCGAGCTGCTCGCTGAGTGCAAGGAATCCTGCATCGTCTACGACAGCGCGCACATGACCTTGGAGGAAGTGCTCGACGTGATGTGCGCGGCAGATGCGCGGGGCGAGGACGTGGTGCGCCTGCACACGGGCGACCCGTGCCTGTACGGCGCCATCCAGGAGCAGATGGACGCGCTCGACGCGCGCGGCGTGGACTACGAGGTGGTGCCCGGCGTGTCGAGCTTTTGCGGTGCCGCGGCGGCGCTTCGCCAGGAATACACGCTGCCAGGAATCAGCCAGTCGGTCGTGATCACGCGGCTTTCCGGACGTACCCCCATGCCCGCGGGCGAGGGCATGCGCACCATGGCGGAAAGTGGCTCGACTATGGTCATCTTCCTGAGCTCGGGTATGCTCGCCGAGCTTTCCGCCGAGCTTTTGGCCGCGGGCCGCAGCTCCGACGAGCCGGCCGCGCTCGTGTACAAGGCGACCTGGCCTGAGGAGCGCGTGGTGCGATGCACAGTGGGCACGCTCGCCGATGCGGGCGCGCGAGAGGGCATCGACCGCACGGCGCTCGTGGTGGTGGGCCGCGTGCTCGGAGCTCGCGGCGGGTTTTCGCACAACGGCGCGCAAGCAGAGTCGTACGAGCGCAGCAAGCTTTACGACCCTTCGTTTGCCACGGGGTATCGGAAGGCGAGCAGCTAGCGTGGCCTTCGAGCACTACATATATACCGGGACGACCCGCTTGCGCTGCGGCTACACCACGGGGAGCTGCGCCGCGCTCGCGGCGAAGGCGGCCTGCGAGATGCTTTTGTCACGAAAGCCCGTCGGCCGCGTGTCGATCGTCACCCCCGGCGGGCTGCCCGTCGAGGCGAACGTGGTCGACGCATGCATCGGCGAGGGGTGCGCCCAGTGCGCCGTGCGAAAGGACGCAGGCGACGATGCCGATGTGACTGACGGCGTACTCGTGTACGCGCACGTGGAACATGCGGGGTCGGGCACGGGTGCTGCGGGCAGCAAGGACGTGCCCGCGCGCGAATCGGAAGTTTCCGTCGATGGCGGCGTGGGCGTGGGGCGCGTGACGTTGCCCGGGCTCGAGCAGCCGGTGGGGGCGGCCGCCATTAACGCGACGCCGCGCGCGATGATCACTTCGGCGGTGCGCGAGGTGTGCGCCGCGCACGGCTTTTCTGGAAATATTGCTGTGACGATTTCGGTACCCGAGGGTGTTGCCCTTGCCAAAAAGACCTTCAACCCGCACCTGGGGATAGAGGGCGGCATCTCCATCCTGGGCACGACGGGCATCGTCGAGCCGCGCAGCCTCGCTGCCTTGCGCGACAGCATCGAGCTCGAGATCCGGCAGCATGCGGCTATGGGGCGGCGCGGAGTCGTGCTCACGCCCGGCAACTACGGCGCGCAGTTCATCTCGGGGCATTTCCACCTAAACGGTGCGCCGGTGGTCTTCATCTCCAACTTTGTGGGCGATGCGATTGATTGCTGCGTTCGCGAGGGATTCACCAATGTCCTTCTTGTGGGACACATCGGCAAGCTGGTGAAGGTCGCTGGCGGCATCATGGACACCCATTCACGTACCGCCGACTGCCGCGCGGAGATTCTGGCCGCCCACGCGGCCTTGGCCGGCGCGGGTGCGAAGACTGTGCGCGAGATCATGTCGTCGGTCACGACCACGGCGGCGCTCGAGGTAATCGAGGCCGCCGGCGTGGGGGACGCTGCGCGCGCCTCGCTCGCTGCGGCAATCGAGGATAGGTTGCGCCGCCGCGCGGCGGGCGCATGCGACATCGCCGCGGTCGTGTTCGACGCCGAGCGCCGTGAGCTTTTCCGCACGTCGGGCGCCGATGCAGTTATAGGGGAATTGGGGGCGACGTATGAGTAAAGGCGTGCTGTACGGGGTGCGCCGCGCAATCGGCTGGCCGGGGACGAAGGTGGTCATGAAGGCGCGCCGCTCGTTTGCGGACACGAAGCGCATCCTTCGTGAGGAGGGCGCCTTCGACGGCGCCGAGCTCGTAGAGGACTGTGGGCTTCCGGGCGAGCGCGTGTACCGCTCGCTCGATGATGTGCCCGATCGGGGCAGCTACTTCTCGACGATGGTGGTGCGCTAGATGAGGGTTTCCTGCATAGCGTTCACTGAGAGGGGATATGCGTTGGCGGAGCGCACCGCACGCGCGCTTTCCGATTGCGCGCAGACAGGTGAAGATGACCCTGGCTGGGACGTTTCCGTTTCGCGCGGGTTCGGCGAGGGGAAGGCCGACCTGCGCGCATGGACGGCGCTCGCGTGGGAAGCGTCGGACGCGCTTCTGTTTGTGGGCGCGGCGGGCATCGCCGTGCGGGCGATCGCGCCGCATGTCGCCTCAAAGGCAACCGATTCCGCGGTTATGGTGATCGACGAGGCGGGGCGCTTTGCCGTCTCGCTTTTGTCGGGGCATTTGGGCGGTGCGAACGAGCTTGCGCAAACTGTGGCACGCGCGGCAGGGGCCATCCCCGTCATCACCACGGCGACCGACGTCCGCGGCGTGTGGGCGGTGGATACGTGGGCACGCTGTGCGGGGCTCGCCGTTTCGAATCCCGAGGCCATCAAGCGAGTGTCGGCGCGGCTTCTTTCGGGCGGGCGCGTGGCGCTCTATTCCGACATGCCGATTTCGGGACAGCCGCCTGAGGGGGTTGACATTGCGTCCGACCGCGCTCGGGCCGATATCGTCGTGTCGCCGTTCGCTGGCGCGAATGCAGGTGCGTCCGTGCGCGAGGCGGAGACAACGGGCGAGGTCGTGCCCGCCGGTGAGACGGGGAAGCCGGCGGGCGGGCGGGCGCAGGCGCCGGCGCCCGAGCCGCTTCGCCTTGTTGTGCCCTGCATCGTTGCGGGCATAGGGTGCCGTCGCGGTGCGTGCGTCGAAGCGATCGGGGAGGCGTTTCTTCTCGCGTGCGGGCAGGCGGGCATCTCGCCTTCGGCCGTGCGCGAGGCGGCGACGATCGACGTGAAGGCGCACGAGGAGGGTCTGCTCGCCTTCTGCCGCGCGCGTAATATCCCGCTTGCGACGTATTCCGCAGAGGAGTTGTCGCAGGTCGAAGGCAGCGTTTCGCCATCTGATTTCGTGCGCGCGACGGTGGGGGTCGACAACGTGTGCGAGCGCGCGGCGCTCGCGGAGGGGGGCAAACTTATCTTCCCGAAGCTCGCTCACGGCGGCGTGACCGTCGCGTTTTCCAAGGTAACTATCAAACTTTCGTTTAAGGAGCGGTGATGGGAAAGCTCTTCGTGGTGGGGATCGGCCCGGGCGGGCCCGACGGCATGACGATTGCGGCTCGGCGTGCGCTCGAGGCGTCCGACATCGTTGTGGGTTACACGAAATACGTGAAGCTCGCGCTCGCCGCCGTGCCCGACGCGGCGCATCTCGCGACGCCGATGATGCACGAGGTCGAACGGTGCCGCCTTGCGCTTTCGCGCGCGCAGAGTGGAGAAGCCGTGGCGCTCGTGTGCAGCGGTGACGCGGGCGTGTACGGCATGGCGAGCCCCGTGCTGGAGCTTGCGGAGGACTACCCCGATGTAGACGTGGAAGTTATCGCCGGGGCCACCGCGGCTCAGAGCGGGTCGGCGGTGCTCGGAGCCCCGCTTGCCCACGACTTCGCGGTCGTGTCGCTCTCAGACCTGCTCACGCCATGGGAGGTCATCGAGCGCAGGCTCGCCGCCGTCGCGAGCGCCGACTTCTGCATCTGTTTGTACAACCCGCGCAGCAGAAAGCGCGCCGACAGGCTCTCACGCGCGGCGAAGATTATGCTCGAATGGAAGGCCCCCGACACGCTCTGCGGCTGGGTACGCAACATCGGGCGCGAGGGGCAGCAGTCGGGCATGTGCAGGCTCTCTGAGCTGGGGGAGATCGACGCCGACATGTTCACCACCGTGTTCGTCGGCAACGCGGACACGAAGCTCGTAGGCGGCCGTATGGTCACGCCGCGCGGGTATCGGGAGATTCCATGCGAAAGGTAACGATCATCGGGGCGGGGCCCGGAAACCCCGACTTGCTCTCGCGCGCGGCGCTCGACGCGATCGACATCGCCGACGTGGTCATCGGCGCTCATCGCGCGCTTGCCGGCATCGACGTGCCGCCCGACGTGGTGAGATGCGAGCTCGTGAAGACGGCGGACATCGTCGCCGCGCTGACCGATGCGGCGTCGTGGCGGCGCGCCGTGGTCGTGATGACGGGCGATGTGGGGCTGTTCAGCGGCGCGCGCCGCCTGGTGGAGGCGCTCTCCGGCGACGCGCAGGTGGACGTGCGCGTCGTTCCCGGCATAAGCTCAGCGTCGTATCTCGCCGCGCGCCTTGCGTGTCCATGGCAGGATTGGCGCTTCGCGAGCGCTCACGGCGTGGTGTGCGACATCGTGGCCGAGGCCGAGCGCGCAGGTGAGCTCTTCCTTGCCACGTCGGGCGGGGAAGACCCCTCGCGGCTTTCGGACGAGCTTGTGCAGGCGGGCTTCGGGGACGCGCGCGTGACGGTGGCCGAGCGCCTGTCGTACCCCGACGAGCGCATCACCTGCGCGAGCGCAAGTGAAATCGCAGGTCAGACATTCGACGACTTGAACGTGATGCTTATCGAGTTCGCAGGCGGCGCCGGGTCGCCTGCGGGCTCTAGCGCAGCCTCCGAGGCGCCGGCCGGCGCGTCTGCGCCCGCGGCGGCTTCTTCCGCGGCGGACTCTGCGGGCGCATCCCGCGCCGCGAGCTCCCGCTGGCCGTACGCTTCCTCGGGCATTCCCGACGAGCTCTTCATCCGCGGTGACGTTCCCATGACCAAGCAGGAGGTGCGCGCCGTCGCGCTCGCGAAGCTGCGCCTTACCGCGACCGACACCGTGTGGGACGTCGGCGCCGGCACGGGGAGCGTGTCGATCGAGGCGGCGCTCGTCGCGCGAGCGGGGTCGGTATGGGCGGTCGAGCGCAACGCGGCCGGCGTGCGGCTCATCCGAGAGAACGCGGATGCATTCGGGTGCGGCAACGTGAATGTGGTCCCCGGTGTCGCCCCCGAAGCGCTCGCGAAACTGCCCGTCCCCGACGCCGTGTTCGTCGGCGGGAGCGCGGGTAAGCTTCCCTCCATCGTGGAGGCGGCGCTCGAGAAGAACTCGCAGGTTCGCCTGTGCGTGCCATGCGTCACCGTTGAGACGCTCACCGAGGCGTGCGCGCTCCTTTCTGGTTCGCGCTTTAAGGGGTTCGAGGCGTGCCAGGTGTCGGCCGCCCGCGCCGAGGCTGTAGGCTCGCACCATCTTATGAAGGCGCAAAACCCCGTGTTCCTCGTCAGCGCGCGTGGTGCGGGCGCGGATGCCGAGGAGCTTGCCGAAGTCAGGGCGCTTGCTGAGTCGCCTGTCGGGGAGGACCCCTCTGCCGAGGGGAACCCATCCGTTGGGGTGGTCTCGCTTGCTAACTGCAACGCCGCAGGTGGGGAAGGCGGCGCCCGGTGAGCACGACCATCCCGCGCTTCATGGTCGCTGCGCCCTCGAGCGGGAGCGGCAAGACGGTCGTTACGTGCGCGCTCCTGCGCGCGCTCGCGCGCCGCGGCCTTGCATGCGCGGCCTTCAAATGCGGCCCCGACTACATTGATCCGCTCTTTCATCGTCGCGTCGTGGGCGCGCGCTCGGGCAACTTAGACGGCTTCTTCACCGACGCCCCGACGCTGCGCGCCCTGCTCGCACGCGGCGCCGCGGGCGCGGATGTCGCGGTGCTCGAGGGGGTCATGGGCTTCTACGACGGCATGGCGCCCGGCGTGGCCGACGCGAGCAGCTACCAGGTTGCGTGCGACACGGAAACGCCGGTCGTTTTAGTGGTGAACGGGCGCGGGGCGTCTTTATCGCTCGCCGCCGTAATTCGCGGCATCGCCGAGTTCCTGCCTTGTGCGAACGTGCGCGGCGTCGTGCTGAACAAGACGAGCGCCGCTGCCTGCGCCTACGCGGCGCCTGCGATCGAGAAGCACACGGGCGTCGCGGTTTTGGGTAATATTCCCGCCGACGAGGCGTTCTCGCTCGAAAGCCGGCATCTGGGGCTTGTGACCGCCGACGAGGTCGAGCAGCTCTCCGCACGCATCGACAAGATGGCCGAGCTGGTGGAAAAGAGCGTCGACGTCGACCGCTTGCTCGGAATAGCGGCGACGGCACCCGATATCCGCGAGGAACCTTACCGGTTGGAGCCGATCGCGGGAGCGCGGCCCATCGTCGCCGTCGCGCGTGACGAGGCGTTCTCGTTCTACTACGAGGAGAACCTGCGCGCGCTCGAGGACCTGGGTTGCGAGCTGGCCTTTTTCAGCCCCCTGTGTGATAGCGAGTTGCCCCGGGGGACAAGCGCCCTCTATCTGGGAGGCGGCTACCCGGAGCTCCATGTGCGGCAGCTCTCCGAGAACGCGCCGATGCGCGAGGCGGTGCGGCGCGCGGTGGAATCCGGCATGCCGACGCTTGCCGAATGCGGTGGGTTTCTGTACCTGCAGCGCGAAATCTCCGATAGCGAGGGGCGGCGCTGGCCTGTTGCGGGCGCCCTTGAGGGCGCAAGCGAGAACGGGGGAAGGCTTTCCCATTTCGGGTACGTGGAGCTCACTTCCCAACGCGACGGGCTCTACGGGCCGCGCGGCACACGCATCCGCGCGCACGAGTTCCACTACTGGCAGTCCACCTGCCCGGGCGGCGACTTCTGGGCGCAGAAGCCCCGGCGCGACAAGGGCTGGCCGTGCATGACGACCACCCCGTCCCTGGTTGCGGGCTTCCCGCATGTGTACTATCCTGCGAACCCCGACGTTGCGCGCGCGTTCGCGTCTGCGGCGGCGTCGTTCGCAGAGAGGAGACGGCATGGCTGAAGCAACCGAAACCGCGCTTGCCTGTATCCGCGAGGAAGTCGAGCGCGCGTTCTCGTCGGCGCCGGGCGCCGTTCTCGAAGCCGCGCTCTCCCGGATTGCGCCCGCAGACGAGTGTGCCCGCGCCGCCGCGTACGCCGCGTGGGACTCCATCGCGCACCCCTTGGGGGGATTGGGCGACTTTGAAGACGCCGTCGCGTGTATCGCCGCGGCTCAGGGGAGCGCCGAGGTGGCCGAGTTTCCCCGTGCGCTCGCGGTATTCTTCTCCGACAACGGGGTCGTTGCCGAAGGCGTGTCGCAAAGCGGGCAAGACGTGACGCGAGCCGTCGCGCGCAACATGTGCGAGGGGGCCACGAGCGCCTGCCGCATGGCGGCGTTCGCGGGTGCCGAGGTCGTGCCCGTCGACGTGGGTATGGCCCGGGGCATAGAAGACGCGCGCATGGTGCGCGCGAACGTGCGGCGGGGGAGCGGCAACATCGCGCACGGCTCCGCCATGTCTCGCGATGGGGCCGTGCGCGCGATCGAGGTCGGAATCGCCGTCGCGTGCGGGCTTGCCCGCGCCGGCGTGCGCCTTCTCGCTGCGGGCGAGATGGGCATCGGCAACACGACCACCTCGGTGGCGGTGGCCGCAGTGCTCATCCGGGCGGACGCGCGGAGCCTCGTCGGGCGCGGCGCGGGGCTCTCGGACGCCTCGCTCGCGCGCAAGCGCGACGTGGTCGAGCGCGCTATCGACGCGAACTCGCCCGATCCCGCCGACCCGATCGACGTGCTCTCGAAGGTGGGCGGCTTCGACATCGCGGCGATGTGCGGCTTCTACCTGGGGGCCGCGGCCTCGAAGGTGCCGGCGCTCCTCGACGGGGTCATATCCTGCACGGCGGCCCTGTGCGCGGTGCGCCTGTGCCCCAACGCCTTGGGCTACCTCGTGGGCACCCACGCATCTAGCGAACCCGCAAGCCAGGAGCTCCTTCGCGAGCTCGGCATAAAGGCACCCCTCGTCGCAGGCATGCACTTGGGCGAGGGCGCGGGCGCCATGGCGTATCTGCCCCTTCTGGATTCGGCGCTGCGCGTGTACCGGGATGGGAAGACGTTCACGGCGACTGGCATGGCTGCTTACGAGCATTTCGAGGCTGGGAAATGACGGTGACGTTCGTTATCGGCGCCGCAGCGAGCGGCAAGAGCGCCTATGCCGAGTCCCTGTGCCTCGGGCACGACGGCCCCCGCGTGTACCTGGCAACGATGGAGCCCTTCGGGGAAGAGGGCGCCCGCCGCATCGCGCGCCATCGGGCGCTGCGCGAGGGCAAGGGGTTTTCCACCCTCGAGCGCACGCGTGACGTGGGCGCCGCAGCGTCCGGGCTTCCGTGCGGCTGCACGCTTCTTTTGGAGGACGTGGGCAACCTGGTTGCGAACGAGCTCTTCGCGGAAGGCGGCTTGTCCCCACGTGACCCCGATGCCGCGGCGCGCGAGGTGCTCGGAGGCATCGAACGGCTCGCTCAGGCCGCTGCGCATACGGTGGTGGTCACCGTCGACGTGTTCGCCGATGGGATGCGCTACGATGAGGGGACCGAGGCATGGAGGCGCGCGCTCGCGCGCGTGAACGCGGGCGTGGCGGCGCTGGCCGACCGCGCAGTCGAAGTGGTATTCGGGATTCCCGTGTGGATGAAAGGCGAAGGACCTACAAGGTGAAGATAGCAGAGGCAATCGGCGCGGCGTTCGAAACGTTCTCGCGCATCCCCGTCCCGAAATCGGCCTGGACCGATTTCGGATCAACCCATGCGCTTGCCGCGTTTCCCCTGGTGGGCCTTGCGGAAGGCTTCCTCATGACGGCGTGGGGGTACGTGGCGAACCTGCTCGGCGTACCCGCGACCATCGTCGCGGCCGTGCTCGCGGCGCTGCCTGTGGCGGTGACGGGAGGCATCCACCTAGACGGGCTCTGCGACACCTCCGATGCGCTTGCAAGTTGGGCCCCGCGCGAGCGAAAGCTCGAGATCATGCACGACCCGCGGGCGGGCGCCTTCGGGGTCATCGGTGTTGTCGTGTACCTTATTCTGCAGTTTTCCCTGTTCACCGCGCTGCCGCTTACGGCGGGGGCGTTCCTCGCGCTTCTGTGCTCGCTCGTGTTCTCCCGTGCGCTTTCTGGGCTCGCCGTAGAATGCTGGCCTGCCGCGCGGGCGGACGGCATGGCCGCGGGACTCTCGCCTGCTAAGAAGCGCGCGGCGATCGTCGTGCCGCTTTGCGCTTTCGCTGCGGCTTCGGCTGCAGGGATGGTCGCGTGCGCTCAGACCGTCGGCGCCCTTATGGCGGTGGCGGGGCTTTTGGCGCTCGCGTGGTACCGTCATGTTGCCCTGTCCCGCTTCGGCGGGGTGACGGGGGATTTGGCCGGATGGTTTCTGCAATGGGCCGAGCTCGCGATGCTTGCCATGCTGGTGGCGGGGGGTATGCTCCTATGATTCTCGTGGTAGGCGGCGCGCATTCGGGGAAGAGGACCTTCGTGCGCGAAAAGCTCGGGTTCGCGGCGGACGATTTCGTCGACGCGGCGCAGCTTGCGGAGGGCGGCGTGCCCGCGGCTTTTGCCGGCCGTGTCGCGTACCGTGCTGAGGAACTCGTACGCGCGCTCGACGCTGACCGGGCGCTCGAGCGGCTGATTGGCTTCGACGCAGTGATTCTGCCCTTGGTCGGCTCGGGGGTCGTCCCCATGCGTGCGGAAGACGCCCAATGGCGCGAGCGCGCGGGGCGCCTGGGATGCGCGCTTGCTGCGCGCGCCGACGTCGTCGTGCGCATGACGTGCGGGATTCCCCAGGTCATCAAAGGAAACCTTGCCGATGCGCCTCGAGGGACGCAGGACGCGGGCGCGCCTTTGGAAGTTGTCTTCGTGCGCCATGGTGCCACGGCGGGCACGGAAGACCATCGCTACAGCGGGGCGGGCACCGACGTGCCCCTGTCGAGCGCGGGGGAGCGCGCTTTGCGCGAGCTCGCGTGCGATCGTGACGTGTTCCGTGTTATCACGAGCGGCATGGCCCGCACCGACCAGACGGCACGCATCCTCTTCCCGAATGCGGAGCTTATGGCATGCCCCGGTCTGCGCGAGATGGATTTCGGTGACTTCGAGGGGCGAAGCGCCGCCGAGCTTAAAGAGGATGCGCGCTACCGCGCCTGGGTAGACTCCTGGTGCGAGACGCGGTGCCCGCATGGCGAGGGCAAGAGCGATTTCACCCGCCGCGTCGTCGCGGCGTTTCGGGAGTCGTGCGAATCGGAGCGCGCCCAGGGGAGTGGGCGCGCCGTCTTCGTCGTTCACGCGGGTACCGTGAAAGCGCTGCTTTCCGAGCTTGCTGTCCCGAAAATGGAATACTTCGACGTGCATACCGAGCCGGGCGGCGCATGGGCCGCCACCTGGGATGGGCGCTGCCTTCGCGACGTTCGCCCCGCTTCGGGGGGCGATGCCCGGTGATGACGATTCTTGCCGTCGCCGCCGGGTTCGCGGCCGACCTTGCCTTCGGCGACCCGCGCTGGCTTCCCCATCCCGTCGTCGCCATGGGGCGCGCGATCACGTGGGCCGAAGGCCGCCTGCGGGGCGCATTCCCGCAAACGTCCGCGGGCACGCGCGCCGCAGGGCTTGTGCTCGCCGTGGCGCTTCCGCTTGCGTGTGGGCTTTTGACCTGGGGAATCCTGCATCTTTGCGGCATGGTTCACCCCGGCTTGCGCTTCGTGGCCGAGGCATGGGCGAGCTATCAGATTCTCGCGACATGCGAGCTGCGCCGCCAGAGCCTGGCCGTGGCCCGCGCGTTCTCGAAGGGCGGCCTTGTCGCGGCGCGCGAAACCGTCGGGCTCATCGTGGGACGCGACACGTCTGTTCTCGACGAGCAGGGCGTTGCGCGCGCCGCCGTGGAAACAGTGGCGGAGAACGCGAGCGACGGCGTCATCGCGCCGCTTTTCTACCTTATGATCGGGGGTGCGCCCTTGGGCATGGCGTACAAGGCTGTGAACACGCTCGACAGCATGGTGGGCTACAAAAACGCGCGCTACATCGACTTCGGCTGCGCCTCGGCGCGCCTCGACGATGCGGTGAACTGGATTCCCTCGCGCTTATCGGCCCTGCTCATGATCGCCGTGTGCCCGATCGTCGGGCTCGACGCGCGCGGGGCGGCGCGCATCTGGCGCCGTGACAGGCGTCGCCATGCGAGCCCCAACTCGGCGCAGACCGAGTCAGCGTGTGCGGGCGCGCTCGGGCTGCGCCTAGCAGGACCCGCGGTGTATTTCGGCAAGCTCGTTGAGAAACCGACGATAGGCGACGCGTCCCGCGAAATCGAGTGGGGCGACATCGCCCGGGCGACAAGGCTCATGCTCGCCGCGTCCGTATGCGCGCTCGTCGTCTTCGGTGCCGCGCGCGCGGCGGTCGTGCTCGCCGTGGGGGCGATGGCATGAGGGAAGACCACGCCGCGCCCCGGGCTGCCAGGGGAATCCTGCGCGACCGTGCGCATGGGGGTAGCACGCAATCGCTCGGCATCGCTTGCGGAGGGGGCGCCTCCGACCTCATTGACTTCTCGGTGAACGTGAATCCGGCAGGCCCCTCGCCGCGCGCCGTCGCCGCAGCTTGCAAGGCGCTTTCTCGAATCGACGCCTACCCCGATAGGGAAAGTCTCGCCCTCGTTCGCGCCCTAGCGCGTGCCCAGGGCATTCCCGAAGATACTATCGTCTGCGGCGCGGGCGCGTCCGACATCATCTGGCGGCTCGCCGCGGCGGTGCGCCCGAAACGCATCGTCGTGTGCGCGCCGACGTTCTCTGAATATGCGGAGGCGGCATCGTACTACGGCGCATGCGTGCAGGAGTTCCCGCTCTCCGAAGCGGACGACTTCGACGTGCCCGCCTCCTTCGCCCGCGCGATCGAGGGGCCGGGAGACGTGGCGTACCTCTGCAATCCGAACAACCCGACGGGGCGCCTCGTCGACCCCCGCGTAATCGATGCCGCGGCTTGCCGCTGCGAGCAGGTGGGCGCGCTGCTCGTCGTGGACGAGTGCTTCCTCGGATTTGCGCCCGACGCCCGCGAAAGGAGCGTGGCCGCACGCGCCGCGTGTTCGCACCATGTGGCCGTGCTCTCCGCGTTCACCAAGCTCTACGGAATGGCAGGGTTGCGGTTGGGGTATCTGATCAGCGGAAACGCCCAACTCATCGAGGGGATTCGCCGGGCGGGACAGGCGTGGCCCGTCTCCTCGGTCGCCGAGGCCGCAGGCATCGCCGCCCTGGAAGACGTCGAATACGTCTCGCGCACGCGCGATGTACTGGCGGGCGAGCGAGCGTGGCTTTCCCACGAGCTCTCCTCGCTCGGGCTTTCCGTCGTGCCGTCGGATGCGAACTTCCTTTTAGTCCGCACGCCGGCGAAAGACATCCCCGAGCGCCTGTATAAACAGGGGGTTTTGGTCCGCACGTGCGACTCGTTTTCGGTACTGTCCCGTTTCTGGTGCCGCGTCGCGGTGCGCACGCGCAAGGAGAACGCCCGGCTTGCGATGGCGTTCAGTCGCGCGCTTCGGGCGGAAGGCGCATCGGGCGAAGGCGAACCCGACGAACGGGGCGGCGCTTCTTGCAGCGACGCTATGGCGGGCGCGGATGGCCGAGGCTCGGCGAAGGAGGTCGATACCCGTGGGTAGGGCGAAGCCCATCATGATCCAGGGCACCATGTCGAACGCGGGGAAGAGCCTGCTTGCGGCGGGGCTGTGCCGTGTGCTTTCGCAGGACGGCCTGCGCGTGGCTCCCTTCAAGAGCCAGAACATGGCGCTCAACAGCGGTGTCACGGCCGATGGGCTCGAGATGGGGCGCGCCCAGATCATGCAGGCCGAGGCGTGCGGCATCGCGCCCGACGTGCGCATGAACCCCATCCTGCTCAAGCCCGAAAGCGACCACCGAAGCCAGCTCATCGTGGCCGGCAAGGCGCAGGGAGCCTTCGCTGCGAGGGACTACTTCGCGCGAAAGAAGGCGTTCATGCCGCAGATTTTGGAGGCGTTCGATTCGCTCGCGGAGGAAAACGACGTCATCGTCATCGAGGGCGCCGGCAGCCCCGTCGAAATCAACCTTGCCGAAAACGACATCGTCAACATGGGGCTCGCGCGCGCCGTGTCCTCCCCCGTGCTGCTCGCGGGCGACATCGACCCAGGCGGGGTGTTTGCCCAGCTCTACGGCACGGTCGCGCTCTTTGCGCCCGAGGATCGCGCTCTTTTGCGGGGGCTTGTGGTGAACAAGTTCCGCGGCGATGTGGAAATCCTGCGCCCGGGTTTGGCCCCGCTCGAGAAGATGTGCGGGGTTCCCGTCGTGGGGGTCGTGCCGTTTCTTACGCTCGACCTGGACGACGAGGACTCGCTCGCGCCGCGCCTATCTGCCCGCGAGGCGCGCGGCGTCATCGACGTCGCCGTCGTGCGCCTTCCGCATCTGTCGAACTTCACCGACTTCGACCCGCTTTCGCGCGTGCCCGGCATGGGCGTGCGCTACGTTTCCTCGACGACCGATCTGGGCCGACCCGACCTGGTGGTGCTTCCCGGCTCGAAGTCCACGGTCGACGACGCGCGCTGGCTTGCGGCTAGCGGCATCGGAGCCTGTGTACGCGCGCTTTCGGGCGCGGGCACGCCGGTGCTCGGCATATGCGGAGGCTACCAGCTTTTGGGAGACGAGCTTTCCGACCCGCACGGCAGGGAAGGCGCTGGCACCGCGCGCGGGCTCGGGCTCATCCCTGCAAGTACGGTGTTCAAGGAGGAAAAGCGCCTCGCCCAGTCGGAGCTGCGCATCACGGGCGCCCAAGGCGCGTTCTCGGTGTGGAACGGCATGACGGCGCGCGGGTACGAGATTCACGACGGCGAAACGACCGTCTCCTGCGCCCCTGCGGGCACGATTGGCGGCAAACCAGAAGGCGCGGCCTGCGGAAACCTGTTCGGAACCTATCTCCACGGCCTGTTCGACGAACCGGGGGTGGCACTCGCCCTCGCGCGCTCGCTCGCGCGCATGCGCGGCCTGCCCGAGAGCGTCGTGGGTGCTGAGGGCGCGGTGTCCGCGGCCGATCACCGTGCGCGCGAGTTCGACCGCCTGGCCGACTCCGTGCGCGGGGCGCTCGACATGGAGTATGTCTACCGCATTATCGAGGAGGGCGTATGATCCACGTGTATCATGGCGACGGCAAAGGCAAGACCACGGCGGCGATGGGCCTCGCCCTTCGCATGCTCGCCGCAGGCCGCCGCGTCGTCGTCGTGCAGTTCCTGAAAGACGGCGAAAGCGGGGAGGCGCGCCTGCTCGCCGAGCATTTCGGCGTGCCCGTGTTCGCGGGGAAGGCGTCGGACAAGTTTACCTGGTCCATGACGTCGGAAGAACTTGCCGCGACGCGCGAGTTGCACGATGGGAACCTCGCTTCCGCGCTCGCCGAGCTCGAGGGCGCGCAGGAGGGGCTGCTCGTGCTCGACGAGGCGCTCGACGCGCTTTCGAAGGGGCTTGTCGACGAGGCGCTCGTGGACCGCGCGCTCGATATGTCCGCGCGCGGCGTCGAAGTAGCGCTCACCGGGCGCGCGCCTTCCCGCAAGATCGTGGAGAAGGCCGACTACATAACCGAGATGCGGTGCGAGAAACACCCCTACGAGCAGGGGATATGTGCAAGGGAAGGAGTGGAGTACTAGATGGATTCCAAGGAGATGGCGCCCGGCGACATCGAGCGGCGCAGCTTTGAAATCATCACCGAAGAGCTCGGCGGCCGCACGTTCCCGCCGCTCGAAGAGCCCGTCGTGAAGCGCGTCATCCACACCACTGCCGACTTCTCGTACGCCGATTCCCTCGTTTTCACTCATGACGCCGCGCACTGTGCGCTCGACGCACTGCGCGCAGGGGCCACGGTGCTCACCGATACGAACATGGCGCTCGCAGGCATAAGCAAGCCTGCGCTCGCGAAGCTCGGCTGCAAGGCCGTGTGCTACATGGCCGACCCTGATGTCGCCGTGGCTGCGCGCGCCGCGGGCACGACTCGCGCCGTTGCGAGCATGGACAAAGCTTGCGGCATCGAGGGTCCGCTCATCGTGGCCGTCGGCAACGCTCCCACAGCACTTCTGCGCCTCGCCGAGCTCATGGACGAGGGGAAGATCGCGCCCGCGCTCGTCGTTGGGGTGCCGGTCGGGTTTGTGAACGTGGTCGAGGCGAAAGAGGAGCTACTCGCGCGACGCGCGCCGGCCATCGTCGCGAGGGGTCGCAAGGGTGGTTCGACCGTGGCGGCCGCCATTATGAACGCGCTGCTCTACCAGATCACGCGCCCAGGCGGCCCGAAGTGACGGCGCCCGCATCTGCGCCGGCGCTGCGCATCTTCGCCGGCACCACCGAGGGCCGCCTTCTGTGCGAATGGGCGAGCGGGGCGGGCATCCCCGCCCGTGCCTACGCGGCAACCGAGTACGGAGGCGAGCTTTTGGGCGAGCTTCCGGGCATCGAGGTGCATGCGAGCAGGCTCGACGAGGCCGACATGGAGCGCGAGCTTTCCGGCGCGCGCATCGTCGTCGACGCCACGCACCCCTTCGCTACGCTCGCCAGCGGCAACATCCGGGCCGCTTCGCTTGCCGTGGGTGTACGATGTCTGCGCCTTGCGCGTGCGGCCGAGGCGCTGCCCAAAGGTGTCGTGTCGGTCGCGTCGATCGCCTGCGCGGCGCGCTTTCTCTCCGAGAACCCGGGTCGCGCGCTTCTCACGACGGGGAGCAAGGAGCTTGCTCCCTATACGCGCGTCGCCGATTTCTCGGAGCGCTTCTTCGTGCGTGTGCTCCCGCTGCCCGGTGCTATAACGAAGTGCATCGACGCGGGGTTTTCGCCGTCGCACGTCATCGGCATGCAGGGGCCCTTCACCCGCGAGCTCAACGAGGCGATGCTTCGGCAGGTGGGAGCCCAGTGGCTTGTGACCAAGGACTCGGGAACCGTAGGCGGCACGGCCGAGAAGCTTGCCGCCGCGCGCGACGTGGGAGCGCGCTGCATCGTGGTCACCCGTCCCGCCGAGGGAGACGGGGGCCTTTCGCTTCGGGAAGTGGAAGACGCACTCTTACGGGAGTTCGCGCGCTAGGCGCTCGCCGCGCCTGCGCGTCCTCCCGCCCGCGAGGAGGAGCGCCCCGAGCAAGCTCGAGCCGTACAAGACCGTCATCCGCCAATAGCTCGAGGAGGACGCCCGGAACTGGCGCAAGCAGCCCTTCAATAAGTTGCGGTGAAATAGTGTCTGTTTGCTGCTAGATAGCGTATTCAGTCCCTAATTCACCGCAACTTGTTGGTGGTGGCTTACTGGTAGCGTAGGCACTCCACCGGGTCGAGCTTTGCCGCGCGGCGAGCGGGGTAGAAGCCAAAGATTACGCCGATGCCGACGGAGACGGCGAAGGCCAGCAGCACCGTGGCGATTGAAAAGCTCGGTGTGATTTGCCCGCTGGCACCGAGCTCGCCAAGAATCCCTGATCCTGCGGCAAACATCGCAAGAGCCCAGGCCAGCAGATAGGCAATCAGGACACCCAGCAGACCGCCGGTGATGCACAATGCCGAAGACTCGGCCAAAAACTGGGCGGTGATATCGCGACGACTGGCGCCCAGAGCGCGGCGGATGCCGATCTCGCGGATGCGCTCAGTCACGTTGGTGAGCATCATGTTCATAATGCCGATACCGCCGACAAGCAGCGAGATACTGGCGACAGCACCCATGATGAGTGAGAACGCGCCCATAAAGGAGTTGAGCGCATCGATGGCGCTTTTCATGGAGGTCGCCGATACACTGTCGTACTCATCATCCTCCGCGATGCCCTTCATCGCGCGCACCTTGGACTCGATGGTCTTACAAAGCTCGTCCATGTCCGTGCCCTCGGCGGCAAGTGCCGTCACGCTGGGGAATGAGGGATTCTCGTCGCCAAACAGACCTGAGATGGTTTCGCGTGGCATATACAGCGTGAGAGAGCCCATGGAGTCGCTGCCGCCATCAATCACGCCTACAATCTGCACCTCGCCGTTGGACACCTTGATGGTTTTCCCCAGCGCATCCTGTTCGTTGCCGTACAGCTGATCGGCGCCGCCGCGGCTGATGAGCGCCACGCGCGAGCCTGATTGAGACTCGGCCTGGGAATAGGTACGCCCCGCAACGAGCTTGCTGGCCCCCACGGCGTCGAGCATGTCGCTATCGACACCCTGTGCCATGACGGTATAGCTTTTATCGCCGGTCTTATACTCGGTATACGCGCTGTCGACAATGCCGATCTGCTCTATCTGCGGCACCAGTTTTTGAAGCTTCTCGATGTCCGACTCGGTGAGTTCTTGCGACGAATAGATTTGCACCATGCGTGCCGCATTGAGGCCCAGACTGTTGACCAGGCTGTTTTGGATACCGCCGATGAGCGAAGTCATGGCGATAACCGAGGCGATGCCGATGACAATGCCCAGGATGGTGAGCAGGCTGCGCCCCTTGTTGGCCTCGAGCGAGTGAAGGGCTTCCTGGATGAGATCGCGGGCGCTCATGCCATCTCTCCTTTCGGCGGGTTGGCGGAGGCGGAAATCATGGGCAGGCTATCCACGGCGCTGCGCAGGGTCCGCGGTGCATGTGGAATATACGCGCCATCGTGAATGCGACCGTCGCGGATGGTCACGGCACGGTCGGCCTCGGCGGCGATGCCGGGGTCGTGTGTGATAAGCACGATGGTTTTGCCGCGCTTCTGGAGCTTATGGAAGGTCTCCATCACAAGCGCTCCGGTAGCGGAGTCCAGGTTTCCCGTCGGCTCATCGGCCAGGATGATGGGCGGGTCATTGACGAGGGCGCGCGCGATTGCGACGCGCTGCATCTGGCCGCCCGAGAGCTCGGATATGCGGTGGTCCCAGTGGTCGACGGGCAGCGTGACAGCCTGCAGCGCGTGAACGGCGCGCATTTCGCGCTGGCTACGGGGCACATTGGTGTAGGCCAGCGGCAGCATGACGTTTTCGATAACCGACAGGCGCGGCAGCAGGTTGAAGCTCTGAAAGACAAAGCCAATGCTCAGGGCGCGGACTTCGGTGAGCTCGTCATCATCGAGCTCGGCCACGTTGAGCCCTTGCAGGTAATAGTCGCCCGCCGTCGGTTTGTCCAGGCAGCCCAGGATGTTCATGAGCGTTGACTTGCCCGAGCCCGAAGGGCCGGTAATGGCGACGAACTCGCCGGGTTCTACCGCCAGGCTCACGTTGTGCAGGATGTGGGCGCAACCCGCCTCGCTCTCAAAAATGCGGTGCACGTTGCGGATGTCGATAACGGGACGCATTACATGCCCTCGTCGTCAGACATGCTGCCCGAATCCGTGCTGTAGCCGCCTTCAGCCGTTGCGTCCGCTCCGGTGTCCATGACGAGGGTGTCGCCATCGCGCAGCTTGGTAACCGGCACGTTGGGGTTGATCTCGTTGCCCTGGTCGTCGCGCTTTACCTGTGTCTTGCCGACTACGGCTTCGTTGTCGTTTTGCGTCACGACGGTCACCTTCACGCGACGGGTATGCTTGCCCTCGTCATCGGTTGCCACGTTGACGTAATAGTGTTCGCCGTCTTCGGTCATGAGCGCCATCGTCGGCACCATCACCACGTCGTCGAGCTGCTCGGTCACCACCGATACCTCGGCCGTCATGCCCGGCTTCA
The DNA here is from genome assembly GCA_048532905.1 of Collinsella aerofaciens. GTDB lineage: Bacteria > Actinomycetota > Coriobacteriia > Coriobacteriales > Coriobacteriaceae > Collinsella > Collinsella aerofaciens_CB. The sequence continues at coordinate 13,900 of DBGFTB010000044.1, read as the reverse complement.
GGCGCGCGTCGGGCGCCTCTATGAGAATGTCGACGTTAAAGGTTACGCTGCCGCCGCCACCGTTGGCGGCGTCGGAGTTTGCCACCGAGGCGATGGCCGTGACCGTTCCCTGGCTTACGATATCGGGAAACGCGGGATACGTGACGTTGGCACTCTGCCCAACGGCGATCTTGGCGATGTCCTTTTCTCCCACCTGTACGGTCACCTTCATCTTGGATAGGTCGGCGATCTGCATGCACTGCTTGCCGCCGCTCGTATCGCTTTCGCCCATGATCATGCCGCCTGTTACCGTGGCGCCCACCTTGGCGTTGAGCTCCACGATACTGCCCGAGCTCGGGGCCGTGACCGTACGACTGGCCGCCTTGGCGTTCGCCTGATCGAGGTTTGCCTGGGCCGATGCGAGGCTGCGCTGCGCGGCCGATACGGCGTTCGTGTCCGCCGATGCGGCGGAGACGCCAGCCGCTGCGGAAGCTCCATCGACGTCCGTCGTTGGGGTGGCCTGAGCGGCAGCTGCGGCTTTCTGCGCGTTGGCGAGGTCTTCTTGAGCGGCAGCAACTGCACGCTGCGCCTCGGCAACGTTGCGATCGAGCTCGTCGTTTTTAATGGTCATAAGCACGTCGCCCTCGTTGACGGATTGGCCCGCCTGCACGTTGATCGAATCGACCGTACCGTCGACAGAAGGGGAGACCACTGAGGACGAAATGGGTTTGAGCTGGCCTTTCGCCTCGACCGTTGTGGTAAACGTGCCCTCGGTCACCATGTCGGTCACCGGCCCGTTGTTGCCTGCGGGCCGTGCGTTGATGGCTAAGGTCACGACAACGGCGATGAGCACAATGGCGGCCACGACGCCGGCCGCAATGCCGCGTCGGATGAGCTTTTTGCGTCGACGTTCGGCACGTTTTGCCTTGAGCTTGGCATATGCCTCTTCATCGGAAATCTCGGTCGCATCGTTCGCGCGTCCGCTCTGCTTATCGGCATGTACGTTTGTAATCAGAGGAATCGTTTCGGTGACATCTTCGAGCGTGTGCTCGGTATCATCCGGGCCCGGGGTGGTCGTGGGGACATTCGGCATAGCGTCTCCTTTATAGAAAGTACCTCGATAAGTATATGCGCCCACCGGTTGGGGTGGGCGCATAGAACGGTTTCTTTCGGAACTGTTAGATTGGTCGCAGCGGTTCCACGTTGTAGGAATGCGCGCGTTGCACTACGAGTGGACAACCACGCATAGGCCGACTTTGATGCAGTCGTGAAGTGCCTTGGCGTCTGCCAGGCGCAGGTTGATGCAGCCGTGGCTGCCGCACCATTTGTACGACTCGGCGTTATCGAAGCTCTTGTCGTTTTGCCAGGTGGCATCATGGAAGCCGATCATGTTGCCCTCAAACGGCATCCAGTAGCTCACCGGACTCTCGTATTTGGGCTTGCCGGTCTCGGGGTCCTTGGCTCCGATCAGGGTGCTGCCGCCGTCGTTGCTGTTGATCTGCCAGACGCCCTCGGGCGTGGCGTCCTCGCCCGGCTTGCCCGAGATAAAGTTGGCCTCCCAAACGATATTTCCGCTCTCGTCATAGTAGCGCGCGTGCTGTTCGGACAAGTCGACGTCGATATACGCCTTCCAGTCGGGCTCTCCCTTTGCGGTAAAGGTGTCGGCCTTCTGGGAGTACTTGATCTCGATTTCGCCGGTCTGCTTGTTGTTAATGGCGTCCTCGACCTGCTTGGCGAGCGAGCTGCTGTCGATGGACCAACCAAAGTCGCCGCCTTCGACGGCGCACTGCTTGCCATCGGCGCGCGTCCACCAGCGAGTGGAGCCCACGGTATTAAAGCCGTTGGCGAGTTCGGCTGCCCAGTTGCTGATCTGCGACGTATCGAGCGTTGGGTTGGCGGGATCGGCAAAGCTGATCCACTGCAATACCGAGCTGCCATCAACCTTGCCGGCATCCTCGCCGTTGAGCTTGAGGGTCACGTTGACGCCCAGGAAGTTGTTGGCGGCATCGCATGCGGCCTGAATCTGATCATCGGTCAGCGTTCCATTGAGCGGCTCATAGGCATCGTTGCCGAGCTTGGAAAGATCTACGGACTCGGCCAGCGAGGCAAGCTCGAGCTCGGCATACTTAATGACATGCTCGCGGTTGATTTTCTCGTTGGAGCGCGCCTTCTCGACGGTAAACTTGCCGGCCTGCTCGTCATAGGAGCTATTGGCCTCGAACGTGCCCGAACGGCCCTCGTTAAACTCGTCGATAGCGGCGCCCAGGTCCTCCTCAAACTTCTTTTGGTCAAAGGCGTCGGAGAGCATGGACAGGTCGACGTCTTGATCAAGATCGACTTCGTTGGAGGTAGCGGTTGTTTTGGTCTTGCCGCTTAAGGATTCCACAAGGCGGACCGGCCAAATAAAGGCTTCGTTGTGGCTGATGATTTCTTTTGCGGCAGCTTCGCCGTCGACGATGGGCTCATCGGACTCGGGCTGATAGGTCCAGCTAAAGTCATCGCCTGTCACGGTGAGCTTATAGTGCTTCCATGCCGAGTTGACCTTGGTGGCGGCAGACGAAGCGTTGGAGAAGGAGACGTCGACGCCGGCAATGGTGGTGTTGGGGTAGGCTACCTGCGAAAACGCTACGACGCCTACGATATAGACAATGACGATTAGACCCAGGATGACAAAGAGCGTCGTCTTTTTGCCCGACTTATTGTTCTCGGCGGGTTTGCGCGCGGGGCCGCGATCGCCTCGAGCGTGCGTGGGGGGCTGCTTGGGCGCATTGCCGTTTGCCTGGCGCTGCTGACGTTGTTGACGCTGCTGTCGCTGTTGGTTCGGGCGTTGGGAAGCGTTTGCCGCACCACGCTGCTGACCGTGGCTCGGCGCGATAGGACGCGGCGACTGAACGCCGCCGGTGTGCCTGCTCGGCTGCTGCGGATCGGGAATCAGTTGACTTCGATCGTTTTGCGACATCGTATGCATATCCTTCGATTTTCGCCTTGCGGTTCATCGTGTTTTTACTGGGCTTGCATTATAGCGATTGCCCTGCTGTTTGTGGTACGGAAACGGTGGCATTCAAAAGAGGTGGGACATTTGTCCTACCTTTGAGTCGTTCTTTGCCGCTATCCGCACACACCGCATTTTGCACAGGCCGAAAGTGCGGCCGGAGCCTGCGCGATGCCGCCCTTTGCCGTCTCGCGCAGCGTGGCCGGCAACGCGTGGCCCACTGAGAGCATGACATGTGCCATCTGGTCAAACGGCACCAGGCTCTTAATGCCTGCGAGGGCGAGTTGTGCCGAGCTAAAGGCCGCTGCCACGCCGATGGCGTTGCGGTTTTGGCAGGGCACCTCCACGAGGCCACCGACGGGGTCACAAACGAGGCCTAGCAGGTTACTCAGCGCGATGGAACTGGCGTCAAGCGCCTGCTCGGGCGTGCCGCCGAGCATCTGCACCAGCGCGGCGGCTGCCATGGCGGCGGCGCTTCCGACCTCGGCTTGGCAGCCGCCCTCGGCGCCGGCAACGCAGGCGCTTGTGGTGAGGTTGAGGCCGATGGCGGCTGCGCAGTAGAGCGCGTCCATGACTTGCTCGTCGTCGAGCTGAAGCTGATCGGCGAGCGCCAGCACGCAGCCGGGCACGACACCCGCGGATCCTGCCGTCGGAGCTGCGACGATCACGCCCATGGTAGCTGAGCGCTCGAGCACGGCCATGGCGCGGGCAACGGCTTCGGTCTGGACGGGGCCCATCAGGCTTTCACTCAAATCGTTGCAGCGGGTTGCTTCGACGAGCTTGGCCTCGCCGCCGATAAGCCCGCCGAGCGAGCGCTGCGGATTGGCGATGGGGGCCGTTGTCTCCTCGCGCATGACGTCGAGCACGCGGCGCATGGCGGCGACGGCGTGGGCCTCGCCGGTCAGACGTGCCTCGCGAACGGCCATGACGGCACCGATGCTGAGTCCCAGTTCCTCGCACGCATCGAGCAGCTGCTCGCCGTCGTCGAAGATCTCCTTAGCCGAGACGCCGGGGGAGAGCGACGAGGCAGAACCGGGGAGCTCGATAAACGTTGCGTAATCGACATTGTCGAGCTTGCGGAGCATGGGGACGACGGTGTCGTCGGGCGCGCCGTCGGTCTCAAAGACGGAGTAGGCCTGGCCGCCCACTTCGGTGCGGTAGGTGCGGCAGAAGGCGATGTTTACATGGGCGTAGGCGAGCAGGTTGGTGAGCGCGGCGAGCACGCCGGGAACGTCCTTGTGCGCCACGAAGAGCGTGGAATACATGCCCGAGATGTCGACGCCGACGCCGTTAATGCGGCTGATGCGCATCTTGCCGCCTCCCAGGCTCTCGCCGCGGACCTGTGCCGTGGCGCCCGTGTCGTCGACCATGTCGATGTCGACGGTATTGGGGTGGATGGAGGCGTCGTCGCCCTTGATGCCAAAGTGATATTCGAGGCCCTGCTCGCGTGCGAGGTCGAAGGCCTGCTTGATGTTCTCGTCATCGGTGTCGAGGCCCAGGATGCCTGCGACGAGCGCGCGGTCGGTGCCGTGGCCGCGGTAGGTGTGGGCGAAGGAGTTCCACAGGCCAAAGGTGACTTTGGTGATGCGGCCTTCCAGCAGGCTGGCAGCAACTTGGGCGCACCGCAGGGCGCCGGCGGTGTGCGATGAGCTGGGGCCGACCATGACGGGGCCCAAGATTTCGAATGCCGAGGTCGTAGCTAGTGTTTGCGGCTTGCCTGCCATGGGTGCTCCTGTTCTATCCCGTCGTTCCGAGGGGCGGGGCATACTTGTCCCGTCGTTCCGAGGGCTTTGGTATTTGGTCGCCTGCTCTACAGTCCTGGCTCGCACGGAGGCCACATTAAGTGGCCTCCGGCTCGTGCGGAACTCGCGACCGACCAAATACCAAAGCCCTCGGAACTAAGGATACATGGTAGAGGCGCGTGTGCTTCAAAATTCATTAGCTGGTGACGCAGCGTAGGCTCATATCGAAGCATCTTCACCACTGTTTAAATAAAAAAGAAGTACCGGTTGGGGCCGGTACTTCTTTTGGTGCGTTGTTTTTGGCTGTAGCTTTTCGGGTTAGCTTACAGGCCGCAGGCTGCTTTGAGTTCTTCGACTCGATCGGTTTTCTCCCAGGTGAAGTCGGCGTCTTCGCGGCCGAAGTGACCGTAGGCTGCTGTTTTCTCGTAGATGGGGCGAGGCAGGTCTAGGTCGCGGATGATTGCGCCCGGGCGCAGGTCGAAGGTCTTCTCTACGGCTTCAACGATCTTGTCCTCGGCAACATGCGCGGTACCGAAGGTGTCGACCATGATTGAGAGGGGCTTGGAAACGCCGATGGCGTAAGCAAGCTCGACTTCGCAGCGATCGGCCAGGCCGGCGGCGACCACGTTCTTGGCGACCCAGCGCGCGGCATACGCGGCGGAGCGGTCGACCTTGGTGCAGTCCTTGCCGCTAAAGGCACCGCCGCCGTGACGGCCGTAGCCGCCGTAGGTGTCGACGATGATCTTGCGGCCGGTGAGGCCCGTGTCGCCCATGGGGCCGCCCACGACAAAGCGACCGGTGGGGTTCACGTAGATGTCCGCGTTGTCCCACGGCATGTTCTCGGCGGCCATGACCGGGGTGATGACGTGCTCGATGAGGTCGGCCTTGATCTTGCCCATGTCCTCGATCTCGGCGGCGTGCTGCGTGGAGATGACGATGGTCGTGACCTCGACGGGCTTGCCTTCCTCATAGCGCACGGTGACCTGGGTCTTGCCGTCGGGACGCAGATAGGCGAGGGTACCGTCGTGACGCACGGCGGCCAAGCGCTCGGCCAGGCGGCTTGCCAGGTAGTGTGGCATGGGCATAAGGGTCTTGGTCTCGTTGGAGGCATAACCGAACATCATGCCCTGGTCGCCGGCACCGATCAGGTCGATCGGGTCGGTGGTAGCGCCGGTCTGGGTCTCGAAGGACTCGTCAACGCCCTGCGCGATATCGGGCGACTGCTCATGGATGAGGCTCATGACGCCGCAGGTGTCGCAGTCAAAACCGAACTTGGCACGGTTGTAGCCAATGCGGCGTATAACGCCACGGGCGATCTCCTGCACGTCGACGTAGGCCTGAGTGCGGATCTCGCCGGCGACGATGACGGTGCCGGTCGTCACGAGGGTCTCGCAGGCGCAGCGGACGTTCTCCACGTTGGCAGGCACGCCGTTGGGGGCGATGTAGCCCTGCTCCTGCAGCTCTATTTCTTTGGCGAGGATTGCATCGAGGACGGCGTCGCTGATCTGGTCAGCGATCTTATCGGGATGGCCTTCGGTCACCGACTCCGACGTAAAAACGAAGGACCCGTGTTGGGGTGGGATGGAACGAAGTTCTTCTGACATGATTGTCCTTTCAAAAACGTGTCCCGGCGACCGTTACCATTCCGCCGGGCTCTCTATGCAAGGGCACATCATAGCGCGTAAATCAAACATTCACACCCTTTCCGCACCCACTCATTGGGGACAGACTTAAATGACCAGCCTTAAACTAAGAACGTCTCCAACGACTGGTCATTTAAGTCTGTCCCCAATGAGTAGGTCGGTGCCCTTTGTGCGGAGGTTGCTTTGATGCTTTATACTGGTGCAGTTAGACATCCATCCTGCAATCGAGGAGATTTCCATGGCATCAGACGTTCGCGTCCGCTTTGCACCCTCACCGACGGGCAAGCTGCACATCGGCGGCGCCCGCACCGCTATCTATAACTGGGCTTTTGCCCGCGCAAACGGCGGCACGTTCATCCTGCGCATCGACGACACCGACCCCACCCGTTCCACCGACGAGAACACGCAGATCATCCTGCGCGCCATGCGTTGGCTGGGTCTTGACTGGGACGAGGGTCCCGAGGTGGGCGGCGACTTTGGCCCCTATGCTCAGACCGAGCGCCTGGACCTGTACAAACAGGCCGCCCAGAAGCTTTGGGACGAGGGCAAGGCCTATCCCTGCTTCTGCACCAAGGAGCAGCTCGACGCCGACCGCAAGGCCGCGCAGGAGCGCAAGGACCCCTTCCAGGGCTATCAGCGCCGTTGCCGCGATCTTGATCCCGAGGAGGCCCGCCGCCGCATCGAGGTCGGCGAGTCCTACGTCCTGCGCATCAAGGTGCCCGAGGACCGCGGCGACGTCGTCATCCACGACGCCGTCCACGGCGAGGTGACCTTCGATGCCAAGGAGCTCGACGACTTTGTCATCTTCCGCTCCGACGGCACGCCCACGTACAACTTCGCGACCGTCGTCGACGATGCCATGATGAAGATCACCCACGTCATCCGTGGCGACGACCACCTGTCCAACACCCCGCGTCAGGTCATGGTGTACGAGGCCCTCGGCGCTCCCGTGCCCACGTTCGCTCACATCTCCATGATCCTGGGTGCCGACGGCAAGAAGCTCTCCAAGCGCCACGGCGCCACCTCGGTGGAGGAGTATCGCGACGCCGGCTACCTGTCCGACGCCTTCGTCAACTACCTGGCGCTGCTCGGCTGGTCGCTCGACGGCGAGACCACGATCATCCCGCGCGACGTTCTGGCCAGCAAGTTTTCGCTCGATCGCATCTCCAAGAACCCGGCGACCTTCGACCCCAAGAAGCTCGACTGGGTCAATGCCGAGTACATCAACGGCATGTCCGACGCTCAGTTTGCCGATGAGGTCATGGTCCCCGAGCTGCACGAGGCGGGTCTGATCGAGGGTAATGTCGAGTACGGCGAGGACTGGATCGACGCGCTTGCCGCCATCGTCAAGCCGCGCACCAAGATGCCGGCCGACGCCGTGGCCGTCGCTGCTCCCATCTTCGCTACGGCCGAGACGCTTGAGTATGACGAGAAGTCCGTCAACAAGGGTCTGGCCAAGGAGGGCATGGGCGCTATTCTGGACGCTGCCAAGGCCGCGCTTGAGGGCGTGGGCGAGTGGACGGCCGCCAACATCGACGCCGCGCTTGAGCCGCTGCCCGAGCAGATGGACCTTAAGAAGCGCGTGGTGTTCCAGGCCGTGCGCGTCGCCGTCTGCGGCAACATGGTGAGCCCTCCGCTGGGCGAGACCATGGCGCTCGTCGGCCGCGACGACTGCCTGGCGCGCATCGATCGCGCCCGCACGATGGCGCTGTAGCAGCTGCGCAAGCGCATGTATTTGAGCCCCGTTCACCCGAGCGGGGCTCTTGTTTCTGTACCGCGCGAGTGAGTTGGTGGGACAAAATAATCAGTAGTTTTTGTCCCACCCCTTCCAGGTTCGTTTGAGGTGGTGTATGGCTCTACAACTTTCGCTGTTTGGTTCGCCGGAACCGGAGGAGACTCAGGCGGTGTCCGCATCTGTTGTTGCTGCTCCGGCCAAGCACGAGCCTACTCCTGAGCCCGTCACCGCCTACGCAAGTGTGGTTCTCGACATCCCTACACGCGCGTTATCTGAGCCATTTGCCTATGGCATTCCGCAGTCGCTTGCCAGCGAAGCTCAGATCGGCTCTACGGTCCTGGTTCACTTTGGTAACCGCGCGGCCGCAGGCTATATCGTCAACATCGCGTCTGAGCTGGGCGACCTGCAAGGCAACGGCGCCCTCGACCCCACGCGCATTAAGCCCATCGAGGCCTTCCTCAGCAAGCCGCTCTTTACCGCCGAGGCTGCACGCATTGCACGATGGATGAGCCGCGAGTACGTCGCGACGCTTTCCGAGTGCCTTCGCCTGTTTTTGCCTCCGGGTGGTAGCCCGCGCGTAGTCAAGGGCGAAGACGGCGTATGGACCCTCGAGCGCCCCGCCGTCAAACCCATCCAAAATCGTTGGGTCATGCTCACGCCCGAGGGCTTCGACTATACGCCGCCCAAAACGGCTGTCCGCCAGCGCCAGCTTATCGAGGCGCTCCAGTGCGGCCCAGTCACGACGCGCGACCTCAACCTGCTCTATAACAGTATGTCCGCCACGATCAAGGCGCTCGAAAAACGCGGCGTCGTCGTGGTGGAGGAGCGCCGCGCGTGGCGTGGCTGCAGCGAACAGACCACGCTGTCCTCGGCGAGCGGCAAAGCGCCAGTGGCGCTCACCAATGGTCAGCAGCAGGCGCTCGCACAGATTGAACGTGCCCGCCTGGACGCCCACGGTGACGTGGTGCTGGTCGATGGCGTCACCGGCTCCGGCAAAACTGAGGTCTACCTTTCGGCGATTGAGCGCGTGCTGGCGGCCGGCCGTTCGGCTTGCGTACTCGTGCCCGAGATCTCGCTGACGGCCCAAACCGTCGGCCGCTTCCGTTCGCGCTTTGGCGAGACGGTTGCGGTCTTCCATTCGCGTCTTTCGGCCGGTGAGCGCCTCGACCAGTGGGATATGGTCGCCAGCGGTGCGGCCCGCGTGGTCGTCGGCGCACGTTCGGCGCTCTTTTGCCCGCTCAGCGACCTCGGTCTCATCATCATCGACGAGGAGCACGAGACCAGCTACAAACAGGGTTCCAGCCCGCGCTACCATGCGCGTGAGGTGGCGGCCGAGATGGCGCGGTGCTACCGCTGCCCGCTCGTGTTGGGCTCCGCCACGCCTTCTGCCGAGGCCCTCGACCGCTGTCGCCGCGGTACGTACAACAGCGCCACCTGGACGCGCGTCGAGATGCCCGAGCGCCCGGGACACACTGTACTGCCTACGGTTCGAATCGCAGACCTGCGCCGTGAGTTTTCTCACGGCAGCCGCTCCATGTTCTCAAAACCGTTGATGGAAGGCTTGGAACGCGTGGTCGAGCGCCGCGAAAAGGCCGTGCTGTTGCACAACCGCCGTGGCTTTGCGCCGTTCTTGATGTGCCGCGAGTGCGGATGCGTCCCCACCTGCAATCACTGCTCCACCGCGCTTACGTATCACGAGCGCACCCATACACTGCAGTGTCACACATGCGGTTCGTCTTGGCGCGTGCAGCCCTATCCGGCGGCCACGAGCCGTTGCCCCAAATGTGGCAGTCGCTACCTGGCAAAAATGGGCCTGGGCACTCAGCAGATCGAGGACGCACTGCACCAGATGCTGCCCGAGGACGTCGCCATTATTCGCATGGATGCCGATTCCACGCGCGGCAAGGATGCACACAAAAAGCTGCTCGAGCAGTTCGATGCGGCGGATTGCGCCGTGTTGCTGGGCACCCAAATGATCGCAAAAGGTCTCGATTTTCCCGAGGTCACACTCGTGGGCGTGGTCAATGCCGATTTTGCCCTCAAGCTGCCGGACTTCCGCGCAGGGGAGCGCGCCTACGATTTGCTGGAGCAGGTCGCGGGCCGTGCCGGACGCGGCGATCGCCCCGGTGAGGTCATCATCCAGACCTACCTGCCCGAGGACCCGGTCATTCGCGCCGTCGCTGAGCATGACCGTTCGGTCTTTACCGACTACGACCTGGACCAGCGCCGCGACGCGCTGTACCCGCCGTTTGTTCGCCTGGTCAACATCTTGGTGTGGTCGGCGAACCGAGACGACGCGCAGGACTACATCGGGTGCATTGCAAAGCTTCTTAAGCGACGCTGGCATGCCGCCGCGCCCGACTTTTTACGGGCGGGAAGTGCCGTGCCGCAGGTGTTGGGCCCGGCTTCGTGTGTAATCGAGAGAGCCAAGGACCGTTACCGCTTCCATCTGCTTGTGAAGTCGCCCGTGGGGTACCATGTCTCTGATGATATCGACGCCTGCCTCAAAGAGGTTGGCTCCGTGCGTGGCGTGAGCGTGAGCGTTGACGTCGACGCCTATGATTTGATGTAACAGCTCGAAAGGATGGCCATGGAAGCCAACGGAATCGTACTGTCGCCCGACCCTCGCCTGCGCCAGGAGTGCGCCGTCATCGAGGAGATCACCCCGGCGATCGAGGCGCTTGCCGAGAAGATGAAGAAGATGATGTTCGATAACGGCGGCTGCGGCCTGGCTGCTCCGCAGATCGGTGAGCTCATTCAGCTCGTTACCATCGACTGCGACTACAGCGACAAGAACGACTACGACCCCTACGTGCTTATCAATCCCGTCATTGTTGAGCAGAGTGACCATCTGGTGCCCTTTAGCGAGGGTTGCCTTTCCATCCCTGGCATTAGCTGCGAGATCGAGCGTCCGGACCATGTCGTCGTCGAGGCGTACGACTTGGACGCCAACCTGATTCGCTACGAGGCCACGGGCGATCTGTTCTGCGTGTGCCTGCAGCACGAGATCGATCACCTGCACGGCAACACCATGTTCGAGCGACTGAAGCCCATGCAGAGGCTCAAGGCCGTCAAGGAGTACCAGGACGCCCTGGCCCGCGGCGCTCGACCGGGCGAGACGGAGTAGGTCCCACCGTCCCCGGTGCTGAGCGCCCACATATCATCCCGTGCTCAAACATTCTCGCTTCGCTGCGAAACTGCGCGCGGGACGATATGTGGGCGCTCAGCACCGGGGACTGCGTTGTTCTGGCTCGGTTCGCCCGGGTGCCGTTGGGCCAGGGAGGGGCGTCTTCGCTGATAATTGCTTTGTTGGAAGAGTTGCTTTTATTGCGGCTCTTTCTTTGGTTTGGGTATATTTGTTCTTGTTGAAATGTTATTGCGGATGGGCTGGTGACTTGGCTTTCCGCCGCTATTTGTAGCCGTCTCGGCTTTGGTTGAGGGGAGACGTTCTTTATGCGTATTGTGTTTATGGGTACGCCTGATTTTGCTGTGCCTTCGCTGACTTCGCTTGTTGCGGCTGGCAACGAGATTGCGCTTGTTGTTACTCGTCCTGATGCTGTTCGTGGGCGCGGTAAGAAGCTTGAGCCTTCTCCTGTTAAGGCCAAGGCGCTTGAGCTGGGGTTGCCGGTTGTTGAGGCTAATCGTATGACGCCTGAGGTTGTTGAGGCGCTCAAAGCCGCGCAGGCTGATATTTTCTGCGTGGCTGCCTATGGCTGCATTTTGCCCGATGAGGTGCTACATATGGCGCCGCTTGGCATTGTGAATGTTCATGCTTCGCTGCTGCCTCGTTGGCGTGGCGCTGCTCCCATTCAGCGTGCCATTCTTGCTGGTGATGAGGTTGCTGGCGTTTCCATTATGCGCATTGGGCATGGCGTGGATACGGGCGCGTATTGTGCCCAGGCGTCTACGTCGGTTGCCGGTAAGCATGCTGAGGCGCTCACGATGGAGCTTGGCGAGCTGGGCGGTAAGCTGCTTGCCGATACGCTTCCTTCGCTTGCCGATGGCACCGCCGTGTGGACTGAGCAAGATGAGTCGCTTGTTACCCATGCCGCCAAGATTTCTAAGCAGGAGATGCGTCTGGATCCTCAGATGGCGGCGCTCGATTGCGTGCGTCATGTGCTCGCTTCGTCCGATACCGCGCCTGCCCGTTGCGTGATTGCCGGTAAGTCGGTTCGCGTGCTCGATGCTGCGCCGGCCGATGTGTCGCTTGGCGAGGGCGCTGTTGCCGTCAAGAGCAAGCGTGTCTACCTGGGCCTTTCCGATGGCGCGGTTGAACTGCTCGAGGTTAAGCCTGATGGCAAGCGTGCTATGGCCGCTTCTGCCTGGGCCGCCGGCCTGCAGGGCGCCGATCTTACGTGGGGTGTTTTGTCATGAGCAAGCTGTCTCCCGCGCGCAAGCTTGCGCTCGATGTGCTGATGGAGGCCGATCGCCGCGGCATGTATGCGCGCGACGTGCTGTCCTCTCGCGCATCGGCTAAGGCTATTGACCAGCGCGATTCCGCTTTTGCCGCTCGCTTGGCGCTGGGTGTGGCCGCCACGCAGGGTATTTTGGACGAGCTGCTCGATCAGTTTCTCGATAAGCCTAAAAAGGTTGCGCCGCGTGTTCGCATGGCGCTTCGTATCTCGGCCTTCGAGATGCTCTATCTGCATACGCCTGGCCGCGTTGCGGTGAGTCAGGGCGTTGAGCTGGTGCGCAGCGGAGCTAAGTCTGCCTCAGGTTTGGCCAATGCCGTGCTGCATAAGGTCGCGGACAACGTTGAGGACTTTGCCACTGCGTCCGATGTGGATGAGTCTGATCGACGCTTGGTTCGTCTGTCGCGCCTGATGGGTCTGCCGCGTTGGCTGTGCGCTCGTATTATGGCTTCGTTTGACACGCCTGAAGGTGCGCTTAACTTTGCTGGCAATCTGGCCCCCGCGCCGCTGGCCCTGCATGAGAACGCCTTTTTGACCAAGCCCGATCCGTATATCTCGCAGCTTGTGGCACCCGTGTTCCCGGGTTGTCATGCGCCGGTTGATGCCCAGGTTACCGTTGCTTCGGGTGTGTTTGAGCGTGCTGCCGCGGTGGCATCTGATCTCAACGCGCAGCTTATCGCCACAGCTGCCACGCGCCCTGGTAGCTGCCTTGAGATTGGTGCCGGTCGCGGTACCAAGACCTATGTGATGATGTGCCAGGCCAAGCGCGCGGGCTATGAGCGTCAGCATACGGCGCTCGATCTGCATGATCGCAAGTGCGATCTGAATCTCGCTCGCCTGCATAAGGCCGGTATTCAGGGCGTTCGTACGGTTTCGGGTGATGCCTGCGAGCTTGATGAGGTGCTCACATCGTTTGATGCCATGCTTGGCGAGCCGGTTAAGTTCGACACGGTCTTTATCGATGCGCCGTGCTCTGGCACCGGAACCATGCGTCGTCATCCCGAGATTCCGTGGCGTCTGACCGAGAATGATGTGACGGCTGAGTTACCCAAGCTTCAGCTAACAATGCTTAAGGAGGCTTCTGTGCGCGTGGCCGCCGGCGGAGAGCTCATCTATGCGACGTGCTCGGTTTTCGACGAGGAGAACACGCAGGTGGTGGACGCTTTCCTGAACTCTCCCGAGGGCACCGGTTTTAGCCTGAAGCCGCTCTCCGAGGCGCAGATTCTGCAACTCCCTGAGTTCGATCAGGCCAAGAAGCTCGTTTCCGTACGCCAGAACGATCGAGGCCTCTTCCAAAGCGTCCCTGTAAACGCCGACTCCTACGACGGCCACTTCTGCGCCCGCCTGATTCGCAAGTAATACGGGCCCAAGGGTAGCTAATTTGGGACGGGGCTTTT
>DBGFTB010000043.1:0-41804 GCA_048532905.1 Collinsella aerofaciens | reverse complement strand
CACCGGTCAGCGGCCAGAGCATGGGGGGCACGCCCGGTCCCGTTCCGAACCCGGAAGCTAAGCCCCATCGCGCCGAGAGTACTGCGGGGTCAGCCCGTGGGAGGCCAGGGCGCCGCTGACCGGTGGACGGCACCGAGCCGTCGGATGACATGGAGAAGGGGGAGGCCTCGCGGCCTCCCCCTTTTTGCGTTATATACATGTTGTGCTTTGGGACCTAGCTTCCCCGTATGCGCTCTTACTGTTTGGCTGTTTTTTGAGTCCATCTAGTTTATTTGAGCGATAATTACTCGCATTGGCGTTAGGGAGGGCTTGATGTTTACCGTATTTGTCTTGGGCAATATTGCTTCGGGTAAGTCGACTGCCTGCCGCTATTTCGAATCTCGTGGCGCTATGCTTATCGATCTGGATGAGCTTGCAAAATCGCTGTATGTGCCGGGCTCTGATATCGTCAATGCTCTCGCGGATGAATTCGGTTGGGACATTTTGGATGAGGAAGGCGGCATTCGCCGCAGTATCCTCGCTTCTCGAGCTTTCGCTTCTCCTGATTCGGTCGCACGGCTCAATGGCATCGTGCATCCCGTTCTGATTGAACAGCTTTCGCTTAGGATTCTCGATCCGGTTTGTTGTACGGTTTCATCTCCCCGTTATCCCTTTGCGGTGGTCGAGGTTTCAGCTCCGACTGGTTTTGAGGATGCATTTGGCTTGGCTGATGAAATTCTGGTCATTAGCGCCCCTTTGTCAGTTCGTCGCGAGCGCGCTATTCAACGTGGCATGGAGCCATCTGATTTCGATGCCCGTTCTGCTTGCCAGCCCGATGAGTCTGCGCTGTGCAATCTCGCTACAACGGTGATTGATAATTCGGCAGCCGATAATTCGCTCTTTGAGCAGCTTGACTCATGGCTTGCATGCCACGGGTTTATAGATACTCCGGATAAGGAGGAGGCCGATGCCTAAGGCACGTTTCTTTACGTGGTATCGCGTGGCGCCACTTGCCGTTGTGTTCGTCTTCGGCCTTATTTCGCTCGTCTACTCGTGTGCTCCTGCCGCTTTCTTTAAGCTGCTGTATCCGATTGACTACGAGGCGTATGTAAAGCAATCCAGTATTTCGCATAATCTGGATCCGTATCTGGTGTGCGCTGTCATTAAGTCGGAATCGAATTGGGATCCCGAGGCCGAGTCGAATCAGGGTGCTCAGGGATTGATGCAGCTGATGCCCGAGACTGCCCAGGACATGATCGCCAAGGGCCTTGTCGACGGAGGGGAGTATTCGGTCGACAATCTTAACGATCCGCCTACGAATATCGAGTTTGGCTGCGCATACCTCTCGTATCTTCTCGCCTATTTCAACGGGTCGACGGATAGTGCCATCGCCGCCTATAACGCCGGTATGGGCAATGTCGACGGATGGGCGCAGCAGAACACGTCACTCCATAATGCGATTACCTTCCCTGAAACTCAGGCTTATCTGATTCGCGTCAATAATGCCTGGGTTCGATATAAGACTCTCTATCCCGATCGGTTCGTATAGGACTAAGCCCACCGCCTGCGTATACTGCAGATGTACGAGTTAGGAGTATCCATGGCGGAATTTGAAGTAGAACGCGTTGGTGGTGAACTTAAGCGCTTTGGCGTTGAGGGCGCTGATGTGCCGTTTAAGGTCGTGTCTCCATACGAGCCCGCTGGTTCCCAGCCTAAGGCCATTGAGTCACTTGTGCGGGGCGTGAGGGACGGAGACCGCTATCAGGTTTTGCTGGGCGTGACTGGTTCGGGCAAGACCTTCACGATGGCAAAGACTATTGAGGCCCTGGGAAAGCCGACGCTGGTCATGGCCCCCAATAAAACGCTCGCTGCCCAGCTTGCGAGCGAGCTCAAAGAGTTCTTTCCCAACAACGCTGTGGTCTACTTCGTCTCGTACTACGACTACTATCAGCCCGAGGCGTATGTGCCGCAAAGCGATACATATATCGAGAAAGACTCCTCGATTAACGAAGAGGTCGAGATGCTGCGCCATCAGGCGACCGCGTCACTGCTCTCTCGACGTGATGTGATCGTTGTCGCATCGGTCTCGTGTATCTATGGCATTGGCTCTCCTGAGGACTATGCGGGTCTGGCTCCAAACGTCGACAAGAAGGTGCCGCTCGAGCGCGATGACTTTATCCATGCACTTATCGACATTCAATATGATCGCAATGACTATGACCTGGCACGTGGCACGTTCCGCGTGCGCGGCGATGTTGTTGACGTGTATCCGCCTTATGCCGAGCATCCGTTGCGGTTTGAGTTCTTTGGCGACGAGGTCGAGCTGATTGCCGAGATCGATGAGGTCACCGGTGAGATGCTTCGTGAGTACGAGGCCATTCCCGTATGGCCGGCATCGCACTACGTGACCGAGAAGCCGAAGGTCAAGGCGGCTCTGAAATCGATCAGCGAAGAATGCGAGAAGCGCGTGGCGGAGCTCAAGGCGACCGACAAGTTGCTCGAGGCGCAGCGTCTGCAGCAGCGTACCGATTATGATCTTGAGATGCTCGAGACGATGGGCTTTTGCAACGGCATCGAGAACTACTCGCGTCATCTGGACGGTCGCAAGCCGGGTGAGCCGCCGTTTACCCTAATCGATTACTTTCCCAAGGATATGCTCTGCATCATCGATGAGAGCCATGTGACGGTGCCGCAGATTCGCGGCATGCACGAAGGTGACCGCTCGCGTAAGGTGACGCTGGTGGAACACGGTTTTCGCCTGCCCTCGGCGCTCGATAACCGCCCGCTTCGTTTCGATGAGTTTGAGGCAAGGATCCCCCAGTTTATCTATGTTTCGGCCACGCCGGGCGACTACGAGCTGCGGGTGAGCCAAAACGACGTGGAGCAGATTATTCGTCCGACCGGCCTGCTCGACCCCAAGATTGACGTGCGTCCAGTTCGCGGTCAGATTGACGATCTTGAGGACGAGATTCGCGAGCGCGTTGCCCGCAAGGAGCGCGTGCTGGTGACCACGTTGACCAAACGCATGGCCGAGGACCTGACCGACCATCTACTTGATGCGGGCATTAAGGTCAATTACATGCACTCTGATACGGCGACAATGGACCGTGTCGAGATCCTGCGAACGCTGCGCGAGGGCAAGATCGATGTTCTCGTTGGCATCAACCTGCTCCGCGAGGGCTTGGATCTTCCCGAGGTCTCACTGGTGGCAATTCTCGATGCCGATAAGGAAGGCTTCTTGCGCAACCGCCGTTCGCTGATTCAGACGATTGGCCGTGCGGCCCGTAACGCCGATGGTGAAGTCATCATGTATGCAGACGTTGTGACCGATTCGATGAAAGAGGCCATCGAGGAGACGCAGCGCCGTCGTGAGATTCAGATGGCATATAACGAAGAACATGGCATTGTGCCCAAGACAGTGCGCAAGGCCATCAACGACATCTCAAGTTTTATTGCCGAGGCCGAAAAAACTGTGGGCTCCAAGGGACGCTCGAAGGGCGACTCTCTTGGCCATGGCGCATTCTATACGCCCGATGAGTCGGGCGAGGGCGGTGTGCCGGAAACGGTGGCGCCCGAGCAGACACTTGCGGAGCAGTTGGAAGAACTGCCGCATGACGAGCTTGTGCGGATCGTCGAAACCATGGAAGAGGATATGCGTAACGCTTCTGCCGCTATGGACTTTGAGGAGGCGGCGCGCCTGCGCGATGTTGTCGTTCAGATTCGGGCGATGCTCGAGGGTGCGTCTGAGGACGAGACGATCGAGCGCTTACGCTCGCAGGCCCGCAAGGGTTCCACGTTCGCATCGGGCAGAAAACGCCAGGGTGCACGGTTTAAGAAATAGCCGCGAACAGGCCCCGAGTTCCCTGTGGAGCTCGGGGCCTATGTCTTTTGCGTGCTGGAATTTGTGCGTTAGAGGTCTGCGATCAGGGCTTCAGCACAACGGATGCCGTCGGTGGCCGCGCTCATGATGCCGCCGGCATATCCAGCTCCCTCACCACAAGGGTAGAGGCCCGGGGTCGACACGGCATGGCACGTTCGGTCTCGGGTGACAGTGACCGGTGAGCTCGAACGAGTCTCCACGCCGGTAAGAACGGCATCGGGACGGTCGTAGCCTCGTAGCTTTTTTCCGAGTAGGGGAAGTCCCAGGCGGAGCGACTCGACGATATGCTGCGGTAGGGCTTCGTCAATTGCCGTCCAGGTCACACCGAGCGGATAGGTGGGCTTTACCTTTCCGGGCGCCTTGCTGGCGCGTCCTGCGAGGAAATCTCCGACGAGTTGTGCCGGTGCGTTCCAGTTGGAACCGCCCAGGCGATAGGCGGCCGCCTCGCAGGCACGCTGGAGCTCGATGCCGGCGAGCGGGTCATCGTTGGGAAGGTCCTCAGGCGTGACGTTAACGAGCAGGGCGGCATTTGCGTTGCGTCCGTCGCGGGCATTGAGACTGGCCCCGTTGACGCACAGATGGCACGGTTCTGAAGAGGCGGCAACAACCTGTCCGCCGGGGCACATGCAAAACGAGAACACGCTGCGGCCGTTGGGAAGATGGGCGACGAGCTTGTAGGGGGCCGCCCCGAGCGCTGGATGTCCCGCCGAGGCTCCATATTGGGCTCGGTCGATGTCGCGCTGCGGATGCTCGATGCGAACGCCCATGGCAAAGGTCTTTTGTGCGAGGGCCACGTTGTGGTCCTTAAGGAGCTCAAAAATATCGCGAGCAGAATGCCCGCAGGCGAGGATGAGGTGCTTTGTCTCGATTGGCTCGCAAGCGGCGTCTTGGGACGATTGGACATCAATACCGGTAATGGCGCCAGACGCGTCGATGTGAATGTCGACGAGCTTTGTTCGATAACGGACGACACCTCCGAGCTGCTCGATGCGCTGGGATATAGCGGTGACAACCGTGGGAAGGATGTCGGAGCCAATGTGCGGCTTGGCATCCCACAGAATATCGCGGGGCGCACCCGCCTCGACGAAGGTTTCGAGGATAAGGCGATGGGCGGGATTTTTTGTTCCTGTATTGAGCTTGCCGTCCGAGAAGGTCCCCGCGCCGCCCAGACCAAACTGGATATTACTCTCGGGGTCGAGGATGCGCTCCTTTAGAAAGAGGTCGATCGCATGCGAGCGGCGAAATGCCGGGTCGCCGCGCTCGATGAGCAAGGGCTTAAGACCTGCTTCGGCAAGGGTGAGTGCGGCGAAAAGGCCGGCGCATCCGGCACCGATGACGACGGGGCGCTCTTTGGGTGCGCCGGAAACGGGGAAGGGGAATGAAGGCTCATCGTCATCTATCGCGCGTACGTGCGAGCGGTCACGTTCGGAAACGCTGTCGACCGCCTCTCGCTCGAGGTGGGGACTGGTCAGCTCAACACGAAAGCTCAGGATAAAATGGACGTCTCGTTTTTTGCGAGCGTCGATTGACTTGCGGTGGAGCTCGATGGACTTGATCTCGGAGTCCTTGCAACGTAGGACGCGCTTGGCGACTCGCTTGCCAACAATGAGGCAGGCATTTTCATCGCCGGCTTCATCGAGCGACGCGTTGACTTGGGTGATTTCGATCATCGAGGTCTCCTTAGAGGCAAGAAAGAGGCCGTCCGGTATCCCAGACGGCCCGAATGCGTTTTTGATTATAGACTGCGCGGCTACAGGCTGCTTGCAGCGCGAATGCCCGAGAGCCATGCCCACGCAAGGTTAAAGCCTCCGCAATCGGCGTCGATGTCGAGCGCTTCGCCGCAGACGTAAAGCGGGGCGTCGACAACGCTGCGCGCGCGTAGACTGGGTGTTGAGATGCTCTCGACAGATATGCCACCACGCGTGACCTGCGCCGAGCGCTCCTCGGCGGTTCCTTCGACGAGCAACTTAAAGTGCTTGAGGATCGAGACCAGGTGGATGACATCGTTGGAGCTTGGATGGCACTGCTCGAACGCTGTGCAGACGACGCGGGAGAGTTGCGGGGCAAGCATACCGTCGAGCCAACGGGGATCGCGGGGCGAAAAGCCGCCGAGCAGCTCAACGCGCCGGTTAAGCATATCGAGCAACTCGTCTTTAGAGAGGTCGGGGAAAACGTCGAGCAGGATCGTATCGCCGCGCTGGATACGACGGGAGAGGTTGAAGACAGCGACGCCCGAGATACCGAAGGTTCGAAACAGGACTTCACCGTCTTCGTGCCAGAGCTCATTATGATTGCGGGCGAGCGTCAAGCGGGCGCGGACGCGCAGGCCATCCAACGTCTTGAGTGCCGCCCGATCGCCGACGACCGTTGCCGATACGGGGCAGAGGATGGGGCGCAGCGAAGTGAGGGGGAGGCGAAACGTATCGGCGATACCGGTGGGGTTGCCACCCGTGGCGATAATTACGGCATGTGCCTCTAGGGCCTCGTTCTTGCGAGGGACATCGGCGAGCGCTTTCCGAAGCGAGCGGAGCTCCGATTTTCGGTCGTCGTGCTTTTTTGCCTTGAGCGCCCGCGCTGGACGGTCTATTTGGAGTGCCCAGCCTTCGGAAGCTTTGTGTGCCGAGGCAACGTTGGCTCCGCAGATTAAGGTGATACCCAGGCGGTCGCAAACATTGAGAAGTGCGTCGCGCACCGATTCGGCGCGAAGGGAGCGCGGGTACAGCCGGCCTTCCTCGGAGGTTGTCATGATGCCCAGCGAGGAGAAGAAGCCCATAAGCTCTTGTTCGGGTTGGGGGCCCATGACAGATTCGACGAATGCGGGGTGGTTATACCGCTGAGAATCAATCGATTCGTTGGAGAGGTTGCAGCGGCCGTTACCGGTCGCAAGGAGCTTAAGGCCGCAGGCGACATCGCGCTCAACGATGCAGACGCTTTTGCCAGCACGTGCGGCCGTAATGGCGGCGGCGAGGCTTGAAGCCCCGCCGCCGATTACCAGGACGTCATAGAAGGCGCTCGTGTTCACTTAGGCCTCGTCGGTCTCGTGCGGGGTAATAGCCTCGACGGCAGAGACTGCCTTGGGCAACATGCCATCGGGCAGCGCGGTCTCGACCTCGCCCTTATCGCAGGCCTCGGCGAGTGCCGGATTAATGGGAAGCGTGCCCAAGATGTCGAGGTTATAGCGCTCTGCGACCTCGGGGAGCTTGCTCTTGCCAAAGACCTCGATCTTCTTGCCGCAGTCGGGGCACTCAATATAGCTCATGTTCTCGACGATGCCCAGAATGGGGACGTTCATCTTCTCGGCCATGTTGACCGCCTTGGCGACGATCATCGAGACCAGATCCTGCGGGCTCGTGACGATGACGATGCCGTCGACGGGCAGTGACTGGAAGACGGTGAGTGCGACGTCGCCTGTTCCCGGAGGCATGTCGACCAGCAGGTAGTCGATGGGGCCCCACGAGGTCTCGCTCCAGAACTGCCTGATGGCGCCTGCGATGACCGGACCGCGCCAAAGGACGGGGTCGGTCTCGTTTTGGAGCAGAAGGTTGGAGCTCATGACCTTGACGCCGTGCTCGGAGATTTCAGGCAGCATGAGGTTGCCAAGGGCATGGACGTGGCGTCCGCTCATACCGAACATCTTGGGGATAGAGGGACCGGTGATGTCGGCATCGAGGACGCCGACCTTGTGGCCGTGACGGGCAAGCTCGGTGGCGATGGCACCGGTGACAAACGACTTGCCGACACCGCCCTTGCCGGAAAGCACGGCGATGACGCGTTTGACCTCGGACAGCGTGTTCTCCTCAAATTGCGACGGCGACGTTTGTCCGCCGGCGGCCTGTGCGTGCTCGCAACCCATGTATGACTCCTTTGTATATGTTGGGGCCGGGGCCCCGTGATGTGACACGAGCGTCATTGTACCCTCGTTTGCGAGCGGGAGTCATTTGCGATGCATTTGGGCCGAGCGTGCTTGCAATACGATGGGTCCAAGCGAATGGGCGGGCTTACTGAACTTTGCTGGCGAACTCGAGATATTGTATGCGCTGCAGCTTGTCGATCGTCGAGGCGTATGGGCTGTCTTCAGATTCCAAGTCGTAGCGCAGCCCGTCGGCACCAAGGTAGCCGGCGACATTGATAGTGGGCACATCTGACCTTGTTGCAAGCAGAGCCTTTTGATAGTCGGTGAGCGGGGCGCCGATCTTATTAAGGGTAATGGCTGCAATCTCGTTTGCCCCGACGGTGTCGTAGACGTTGAGCTCGGTATTGCCGGCGATTTCATAGTTAGCCCAGACAAAATATGTCGACTGATAGATACGGAAAGCGTGGCTTGCCGTATCTTCCTGAGGGTACAGCTCGTCGTTGAGAGCCGTTGCGGCGCTCGGCTGATGGTCGCCAAAAAAGACAAGGACAACCGGTCTGCCGATATTGCGGAGCTCGTTGATAAAGTACTCGAGGTCCCGGTCGGATGCGTTGATGCAGGTAAGATAGGTGTTGAGTGCGCTATTGGCGCCCTCGCTGGCTCCCTCGACCCAATAGTTTGTCAGCTCCTCGGCGGGAACGGTGCCATAGTCGTAGCCGCCGTGATTTTGCATCGTGACGTCAAAGATGAACTGCGGGGCTTCGTCGGTTCTAAGCAGGTCGAGTATCTTGTCGTAGGTGGCGTAGTCGCATACGCCGGAATGGTAACAGGGCGCACCTTCGAAATCGCCGATTGAAAGAAAGTCTCCAAAGCCCAGCTGCTGATAGATTTTATCTCGATGGTAGTTGACGGGGTTTTGCGGGTGCATAGCGGTAGCGGTATACCCAAGCTCCTTAAGGTCCTTTGCCAGGCTGTTGACGCCATTCATCTGATACAGCTGATAGGGGATTTTGCCTAATCCGACAAAGGCCGTTGTCGCTCCGGTCAAAAATTCGAATTCGGAGTTCGCCGTTCCGCCACCGGCGACCGAAGCGAGCATGGTGCCGCGAACAAGTGTGTCGGGAAGCGAGTTGTAGAATGCGGGGCCGGTGTACCCGGCCGCCTGGAGCTGCTCAAAGCACGAAAGATCGCTAAAACTCTCGTTCATGACGGCAACAATCGTCGGCTTGATTTCATTGAACTGGGCAACGGCCGCCGCGCGCTGCTCGCTCGAGCCATACGTGTTGTCGTAGGCGGCGGCGAGCTCCTGCTCGATGCTCTGCGCCTCATCGGGCGTATAGTCTTCGGGCCTCTCAATAGGCAACTCGTTGACCATTTCGGTGAACGAAGTGATAAAACCCTGAGACGCATACGTGGTGATGGGCTGCCAACGGTCAAATCCAAAATTCAGCGCCTGCTCCAAGTCGATGCTGGAAAAGCCCGAGAGCCCCACAACGGTCACTAGCAGAAAAGCGCAGAGGTTAGCGGCGATTGCGGGGAAGACATGGGTGGGCGTACGGAGCTTTCGCGGTCGGATAAGCGAAAGAAGCCCCAGGGAAATCTCCAGCAGGGCGAGAGAGGTTACGATTCCGGCGGTAAAGGTAAACTCGTATCCCTCGCTCACTTCCATTGCAGTGCCAAGGGCCAAGATATCGCTTGGCAGGATGGCTTCGCCTTTAAACGTTATGACGAAGTGCTCGGCAATGCCAAGGATGCAACAGACGACGGGCACGAGGGCCATGACGCCTCCATGACGCTGTCCCAGCAGATAAAGGGAGAGCAGAACCGTCGCGAGCAGCCCGACGGAAAACCCGAATGAGTTGGCGGGAATGTGATAGAACGTTTCGTTGCAGGCAATTTCGAGTGAAACGAACGAGAGCGCGGAAACAGCGGCGATGACAAGGATGTCACGGCAAATACAGGCAACCGTTCCCGTCTCAAGATCGGTCTGGTCGATAAGTCCCGAAACCAAGGGCTCGACAAGCAGTACGACGGCGGCAGCACCGAGCGCCGAATAAGAAAGGACCCATAGGGAACTGTCCTCATTTACGAGCAATTGATTCGTAATCCATGCAGCTACCATGCCGAGCGGGATGAGGAGCGTCGCGCACCAAAAGACGCGGGCAATGGGCGGCTTTTCATTGTGTTTGATTGAAAAATACACGCGCACGACGACGATGGCCACGATAAGGACGGCGATGAATATGGGCAGATTGGCCATGTCACTCGAAGTGATTTCAAGGGGAATATCTTCGGTCATGGACGTTCCTCTGTTACGGCAAATTAAGTTCAGTATTAGATTACTGTAACCTTTCCACGGCATTTCGAGAAACAAAGCGCCCGATACGCAAAGCTAAAGGTCTGCGAATCTTGTATTACGAACATCTGTGCGCGTCGAGTGCGCTAAACTCATCGACAGTATGATTCGATGCAATAGGAGGCAAGGAGCTTCCATGTCTGATTCTTCTATCGTTATTCGCGGCGCTCGTGAGCACAACCTCCGTGATATCGATGTTTCCATTCCGCGTGACCAACTCGTGGTCATTACCGGTCTTTCTGGCTCGGGCAAGAGTTCGCTGGCATTTGACACTATCTATGCCGAGGGCCAGCGTCGATACGTCGAGAGCCTTTCGAGCTATGCGCGCCAGTTCTTGGGCCAGATGGACAAACCCGACTTGGATTCAATCGACGGCCTTTCGCCGGCGGTGTCGATCGACCAAAAGACGACGTCTAAAAACCCTCGCTCGACGGTTGGCACCGTAACCGAGATTTATGACTATCTGCGCCTGCTGTTCGCCCGTGTGGGCACCCCGCACTGTCCCGAATGCGGCCGCGTCATTGAGCGTCAGACGACCGACCAGGTTGCCGACAAGGTCTTGGCGGCGGGGGAGGGCCGCCGCGCGTTTGTACTGGCACCGGTGGTGCGCGGGCGAAAAGGCGAGTACACCAAACTGTTTGAGGACCTTCGCGCCGAGGGCTTTAGCCGCGTGCGCGTTGACGGCGAAGTGCGCTCGCTCGACGACCCGATCGATCTGGACAAAAAGTTCAAGCACGATATCGAGGTCGTAGTCGACCGCATCGTGATTCGGGAAAACTCTCTGGGCCGCATCGCCGAGTCTGTTGAACAGGCGACTGCCTTGGCGCACGGCAATGTAAACGTGTACATGCTGCCCGATCGCGATGCTCCCGAGGGGACCGAGGGCGAACTGCTGGAGTATTCGTTGGCCTTGGCGTGCCCGGAGCATGGACACTCCATTGACGATCTTCAGCCGCGTGATTTTTCGTTCAACGCTCCCTATGGCGCATGTCCTGAGTGCGACGGCCTGGGCTTTAAGAAAACCGTTGATGCCGAGGCGCTGATTGAGGACCCCTCGAAGTCCATTGCCGACGGAGTCTTTGGTAGCCTGTTTGGCAATTCGAACTACTATCCGCAGATTTTTGCTGCGGTCTGCAAACACTTTAAGGTGAGCGCCGATACGCCGTGGGAGGACTTGCCCCCTCGCGTGCGTCGTGCATTCTTGGATGGCCTGGGCGATACGAAGATCTCGGTCGACTACCAAAAGCTCGACGGACGTCGTAGCCAGTGGGATACAAAGTTTTCGGGCGTTCGCAACATCCTGTACGAACGCTATGCCGAGACGACGAACGAGAACACCAAGGCGCGCCTGGAGAAGTACATTCGCGAGGAACCGTGCTCGAGCTGCCACGGCGCTCGTTTGCGCCCTGAGATGCTCGCCGTCACCGTGGGCGGCAAGTCCATTTACGAGGTTTGTTGCCTGTCGTGCCGTGAGTCGCTCGAGTTTTTTGAGGGCTTGGAACTTACCGAGCGTCAACGGTTTATCGGCGGCCGTATCGTCAAGGAAATCCTGGAGCGCTTGCGTTTTCTGGTCGATGTTGGACTCGACTATCTGACGCTCGATCGTGCCTCGGCGACGCTTTCCGGTGGCGAGGCACAGCGTATTCGACTGGCAACGCAGATCGGCGCGGGTCTCATGGGCGTGCTCTATATTCTGGATGAGCCCTCGATCGGTCTTCATCAGCGTGACAACGAGCGCCTGATCAAGACGCTCGAGCGCCTGCGCGATATCGGCAATACCGTTATCGTTGTCGAACACGACGAGGATACAATCCGTGCCGCCGACTACGTGATCGACATGGGGCCCGGCGCTGGTGTCAACGGCGGGCACGTAGTCGCGGCGGGAACGCCTGCTGATATCATGGCGTGTCCTGAGTCGATGACGGGCGCTTATCTGACCGGCAAACGAATGATCCGGGTGCCTGATGAACGGCGCAAGCCCGGTCGCGGCTGCCTTAAAATTACGGGCGCTCGAGCCAACAACCTCAAAAACGTTACTGCCAAGATCGAGTTTGGTACGCTTACGGTTGTTACCGGCGTGTCGGGATCGGGCAAGAGCTCCCTGGTTACCGACACCATTGCGCCTGCCCTTACGAATGCCATTCACCGCTCGACGCGCCCCGTGGGTCCGTATAAGAAAATCGAGGGCATCGAGTGTATCGATAAGGTTATCGATATCGACCAGTCGCCGATTGGCCGCACGCCGCGTTCCAACCCTGCTACCTATATCGGCCTGTGGGATGATCTTCGCGCACTGTTTGCGAGTACGCCGGAGTCGAAGGCGCGCGGCTACTCGCCAGGTCGTTTCTCCTTTAATGTGAGTGGCGGGCGCTGTGAGGCGTGCAAGGGCGACGGACAGATCAAGATCGAGATGCACTTCCTTCCCGATATCTACGTTCCCTGCGAAGTTTGCGGCGGTAAACGCTACAACCGCGAGACACTCGAGGTCACCTATCGTGGCAAGACCATCTCGGACGTGCTCGACATGAGCGTTACCGAGGCGCTGGCCTTCTTTGGGAATATCCCGCAGATTAAGCGCAAGCTCCAGACGCTGTACGATGTAGGCTTGGGCTACGTGAGCCTGGGCCAGCCCGCCACGACGCTTTCGGGCGGCGAGGCGCAGCGTGTAAAGCTCGCCAAGGAGCTTCATCGACGCCAGACGGGCAAGACGTTCTATATTTTGGACGAGCCGACGACCGGCCTTCATTTTGAGGACGTCCGCCAGCTGCTCGATGTACTGCAGCGCTTGGTCGATGCGGGCAACACGGTGCTGGTGATTGAACACAACCTTGATGTCATCAAGGTTGCCGACCGCCTGATCGATATGGGTCCCGAGGGCGGTAACGGCGGCGGAACCGTCGTGGTTTCGGGTACACCGGAGCAGGTTGCGGACTGTCCGCAGAGTTATACGGGCAAGTTTTTGGCGCCGTTGCTCAGGCGTGACCGGGAGCGCCAGGCTCAACTTGATGCTCAATAAATAGGCGATTCAGTTTATGGGCGCCATCGACTCCTTGTGATTCGATGGCGCTTGCTGTGCCGAAGTGACGTGTGCAGCCGAATTGGACATATACTTAATCCTTGCGTCCGAATGCGAGGGAAAGGATATGTCATGGCAAAGGCTGTAAAGACGCCAAAAACCAATGCGATGCGCGAGCTGGAAAGCGCCGGCATTTCCTATGTTCTACATACGTACGAAGACGATGGCGATGAGTCGGTGGGCCTGGGGGTCGCGATTTCGGAGCAGCTTGGCGAGGAGCCCGGTCAAGGATTTAAGACTTTGGTCTGTGTGACACCGTCCAACGACTATGTCGTGTGCTGCATCCCTGTTGCCGACGAGCTCGATCTAAAGTCCGCCGCGCGTGCCGCGGGGGAGAAGTCCTTGGCCATGATGCATGTGAAGGATTTGCTTGCGGCGACTGGCTACGTTCGCGGCGGCTGCAGCCCGGTCGGTATGAAAAAACGCTACCGGACGCTCATTGATGAGACATGTGTCCTTTGGGATACCATTTTTATTTCGGGAGGCAAGCGTGGTTATCAGCTCGAGCTTGCACCCGATGATTTAATTGCATTTTGCGGGGCGACGGTTGCCGCGATTACGAGAGAGGACTGAGCGATGTCGCAGGAAGAATTGAAGCGCGGAGCTCATTTTGCAAAAGAATCTGCGCCTCAGACACCCTCATCCGAAGCTTCTTCGTCGCGAGATGACACTGACGACATGGGCTCGTCGGACTACTCCACGGTTGGTCGTTCCGCCGGGCTTATGACCATCCTGACTATCGTGTCTCGCGTCACCGGTTTTATCCGCACGTGGGCAATGGCGGCCGCTATCGGCATGTCGCTACTCTCGTCCTCCTATCAGGTCGCCAACAACCTGCCCAATATGCTCTACGAACTCGTGATGGGCGGCATGCTCGTGACGGCGTTTTTGCCCGTGTACATGGGCGTGAGGCGTGAGCAGGGTCGCGAGGCCTCGAACGAGTACGTGGGCAACCTGCTCGGCATTCTGCTTTTGGTGCTGGGTGGCATTTCGTTGCTGGGGACCGTATTCGCCCCGGGCTTTATCTGGACGCAATCGTTCCTTTCGGGTGACGGCGGCAGCATGGATACCGCTGCGTTCATGTTCCGTTTCTTTGCCATCCAGATTCTGTTTTATGGTTTGGGTTCGGTGTTCTCGGGCGTTCTCAACGCACACCGCGACTACTTCTGGTCGACGTTTGCCCCGGTCCTCAACAATGTGATCGTCATTGCGAGCTTTATGGGTTTTGCGCCCGTGTCCGCACAGTTTGGCGACCGTGCCGGCATCATCTTGATTGCGGCCGGTACGACCCTCGGTGTCTTTGTTCAGATGGCATGTCAGATCCCCGCGCTTGGCAAGCACGGCGTGCATCCCCATATCCATATCGACTTTAAGGACCCCGCGCTGCGCCAGACGATTGCGCTCGGTATCCCGACGCTGCTCGCCACGGTGTGCATGTTTGTCTCGACTTCTATCACCAACGCTGCCGCGCTGGTGGTCCAGCCCGAGACTGGCCCTTCCGTCATCGCCTATGCGCGCCTGTGGTACACGCTGCCCTACGCGCTGATTGCCGCCTCGCTTTCGACGGCGCTCTATACCGAGCTCTCTCACGACGCACAGGAGAAGGATTACGACAGCGTTCGCACGGGCATTTCGCGTGGCGTCGCCCAGATGCTCTTCTTCCTGATTCCGTTCGCGCTGTACCTGATTGTCTTCGCGCGTCCGCTCAACATGATCTACTGTGCTGGCAAGTTCGATGAATCCGGCGTGGCGCTGGTGTCCGAGTTCCTTGTCTACCTGGCGTTCTCGCTGCCGCTCTACGGTGTGGTCGTGTTGATGCAGAAGAGCTTCTCTGCCTTGCTCGACATGAAGCCCTATAGCCGCTATTGCCTGTATTCTGCCATCGGCCAGGCCGGCTCGGTTCTGCTGTTTGGCGTTGTGCTGGGCTTCGGCATGCCGGCAATCGCGCTTTCGTATGTCGTCGACTACGTGATCTTGGTCGGTTGTTCGCTGTGGTGGCTGCGTCGTCGTCTGCGTGGCCTTCAGGTCAAATCTATCCTGCATGGCGGTTTCTTTGGCCTTTTGCTCGGTGGCCTGGGTGCTGCCGCAGGCGCCGGCGTCATGTGGGCGCTTGAGCACTTTGTCGGGGCACTTGGCGGCTCGATTCTGATTACTCTTGGCTATGTTTGCGTTGCGGGTGTCGTCTCGCTTGCTGTTACCTTTGGCCTTGCCGTCGTCCTTAAGATGCCCGAGGTCTCGGCGCTGCTTCGTCGTAAGTAGGTGCGCGTGGCCGGTCACGACAACATTCCAACGCTTGCCGAGCAGGTTTCGCGCGTTCCTACACAACCCGGTTGCTACCTTTGGAAGGATGCCAAGGGCGATGTCATCTACGTGGGCAAGGCGAAAAACCTGCGTTCCCGTATGCGCCAGTACGTGACGCTGCAGGATGAGCGTCAAAAGATCCCGCTGATGATGCAGCTGGTGGCGAGCTTTGACTATATCGTGGTGGAGACCGAGCACGAGGCGTTGGTGCTCGAGCGCAATTTGATTGGTCAGTACCATCCGTACTTTAATGTGGACCTTAAGGACGACAAGAGCTATCCCTTTATCGCTATCACCAAGAGCGATCTGTTCCCAGCTATCAAATATACGCGTGAGCGCCATAAGCCGGGAACGCGTTATTTTGGTCCCTATACCGATAGCCGTGCGGCACGTGAGACGATAGATACGCTGCGCAAGGTTATCCCCATCTGCTCTGCATCCTGTGCGGAGTGGCGTCGTTGTCGCCGTATCATCGAGTCCCACAAGGGCGAGGAAGACATCGTCAATATGATTTGCGCACAAAACGGGCGTCCCTGCTTCGACTACCATGTCGGGCGCGGGCCGGGTGCGTGTGTCGGCGCGATTTCCCCGGCAGACTATGCCAAGAACGTCAAGCGTGTCGAGCGCTTTTTGTCGGGCCATCGCAAGGATGTCGTCGACGAGCTGACTTCCGAGATGGCGGATGCCGCCGAGGCACTCGATTTTGAGCGCGCGGCACGCGTCAAGCGTCGTTTGGAGGTCATCAGGGGTCTGGACGACCGTCAGCAAGTCGTTTTTCCCTCCAGTGTCGATATCGATGTCATCGGTTTCTATCGCGAGGAGACCATCTCTGCCGCTTGCGTCTTTGTCGTGCGTGAGGGCCGAACAGTTCGCACCTGCGAGTTCATTCTTGACAAGGGTCTTGATGTTGACGAGGAAGAGCTCCAGTCGGGCTTTCTTAAGCGCTATTACGACGAGACGGCTGATATTCCAGCTGAGATAAACCTCTCTGTCGAGCTTGAGGATGCGGAGGCGCTGGGGGAGTGGCTTGCAGGCAAGCGCGAGCGTTCCTGCCATCTCCATAGGCCGCAGCGTGGCGAAAAGCACCGTTTGCTCGATATGGCATCCAAAAATGCGCGCCATGCCCTCATGCGCTACATGATGCGAACGGGGTACGCTGACGACCGCACCAATCAAGCGCTCCTGGAGCTCGAAAGCGCGCTGGCGCTGCCGGCGCCGCCGATGCGTATCGAGTGCTTCGATATCTCGACGCTGCATGGAACCTTTACCGTCGCCTCGATGGTGGTGTTTACCAACGGACGCGCCGACAAGAGCCAGTACCGTCGTTTTAAAATTCAGGCCGAATTGGACGAGGCAAACGACTTCGTGTCGATGTCCGAGGTTTTGGGACGACGCTATGCTCCCGAGCGCATGGCCGACGAGCGCTTTGGCTCGCGCCCCGATTTGCTCGTTGTCGATGGCGGTAAGCCGCAATTGACCGCTGCGATCAAGCAACTTGAGGCTCTTGGGCTCGATATACCAGTTTGTGGCTTGGCAAAGGCCGATGAGGAGGTTTTCGTGCCTTGGGACGAGACTCCCGTCGTGCTGCCGACCGGGTCTGCTTCGCTCTATCTAATTAAACAGGTGCGCGATGAATCGCACCGTTTTGCAATCACATTCCATCGTGAGTTGCGTGATAAAGCCATGACAGTTTCGGTACTCGATGACGTTCCAGGCGTGGGACCCACCAGAAAACGTGCCCTTATGCGCCATTTTGGCTCGATGAAGCGTTTGCGCGCGGCGAGCGAGCAAGAGATCGCGGAAGTTCGCGGCATACCTGCCGATGTTGCCAAGGCGGTCCACGAGGCGCTCGTTGCGTGGAATGCCGAGCGCGCCGAGGCGGCGGCTGGCCATTCCGATAGCTAAACACGAGCCTAAACAACTGATATACATGATTGCGCGATTTTCAACCATTTATTTCGCCATGATTGCCTGCTGGTTTCGGGTTTTATTAACGCTAAAACGTTTGACTAACCCAAGCGAAAACCCTGCTATCCTGCGGGTTGACGAAGACTGATATCTCACCTCGCCGATACATACTGTCTGGCGAATCGTTTGTCAACGAATTCGGTGAACGGTAGTAAATACCGTTCAAGCGTATGTATGTATCGGTCGCCGAGCGCGGCACCTCAGTTGGGTTCGTCGGTAGGTAAGGTATATATCGTCCGCAAGTTGCGCGGGGGCAAGTCTAGATGCTCCCGAGTAAGATTCTCTATTGATAGGAGAAGACATGGCCATCATCAACAAGGGTATGTCCAGGCGTTCGTTCCTCGGCCTCACCGGCAGCGTCGCTGCTGTCGCAGGGCTTGGTCTCACCGGCTGCGGTGGCAGCTCTAACGACGAGGGTTCCGCTTCCGGTTCCACCGATTCCGCTAACCGTGGCGGCGGCGTGATCACCGCTGGTTCCGCTTACGCTCCGTCCAGCTTCGATCCCGCCAGCACCGGCTCCGCTGTGGGCCTGGGTGCTAACTGGCACGTCGTCGAGGGCCTCTACGGCATCGATTACCACGACTACAGCACCTTCAACGAGCTCGCCACCGACGATCCCAAGTCTGTGGACGACACCACTTTCGAGGTCACCATCCGCAAGGGCGCCAAGTTCTCCGATGGCACCGAGGTCACCGCTGACGATGTCGTTGCCTCCTACACTGCTTGCGCCGCTTCCGCTACCTATGCTCCGTTCTTCCAGCCCTTCGAGTCCATCGAGGCCAAGGACGCCAGCACCGTGACGGTCAAGACCAAGGTCCCCAACTTCTCCCTGCTCAAGGATCGTCTGGCCATCGTCCGCGTTACCCCGGCCACCCAGACCGAGGAGGATCGCGCCAAGCAGCCGATCGGTTCCGGCCCCTGGATGTACGACTCTATCTCCGATACCGAGATCACTCTGGTTCCCAACCCCGAGTACAACGGTGAGTATGCTGCCGAGGATAAGAAGATCCAGTACAGCATCCTGACCGACCCCACCGCTCGCGTTACCGCTCAGCAGGAGGGCTCCACGCTCGTTATGGAGCTCGTTACCGCTGACGCCGTCGACCAGCTCGAGAGCGCCGGCTGCAAGATCGATAACGTTCAGGGTTTCGGCACCCGCTTCATCATGTTCAACGTCGCCAAGGAGCCTTGGAACAACGTCAAGGTCCGTCAGGCTGTCATGTATGCGCTCGACACCGAGAAGATGGTCAGCAACACCTTCGCCGGCCTTGCCACCGCTGCCAGCTGCTACCTGCCCAAGAGCTTCACCAACTATCATGAGGCTTCCACGGTGTACAAGACCGACGCCAAGAAGGCTAAGAAGCTCATTGAGGAGTCTGGCATCACCCCGGGTGCCATCACCCTGCGCACCACCGACAACGAGCAGATTAAGGGCATGGCCGCCCAGGTCAAGAACGACCTCGACGCTCTCGGCTTCGATGTGACCATCCAGACCGATACCTCGCCGGCCACCTACGCTGCCATCGACGGCGGCGAGGCCTACGATATCCTCCTTGCCCCTGGCGATCCTTCCTGCTTCGGCGCCGACCCCGACCTGCTGCTCAACTGGTGGTACGGCGACAACGTCTGGATGCAGACCCGTTGCCCGTGGAAGGAGTCCGCTGAGTGGCAGAAGCTCCACGGTCTCATGGACGAGGCTCTTGCCGCCGAGGGCGACGAGCAGCAGAAGAAGTGGAACGAGTGCTTCGACATCATTGCTGACAACGCCGTTCTGTACCCCGTTGTCCACGTCAAGACCGTCTCCGCTTCCTGGGACGATCCGTCCACTGCGCCCAACGGCGAGGCCCTCGATGGCTTCAAGGGCATCGGCACGACGAGCATGTCCTTCAGGGGCGTTGCGACCGTCAAGGCGTAAGACTCGCTTGAGTCTGTATGCAGGATGTCGGTCGTTGGGACCGTATCCTCATAGTTGAAACAAAGACCCGGGCGGCAATGATGTCGCCCGGGTCTTGTAATGAGTATCCGTACTCATATACCAGTTGGTCCTACCGACAAAAGAAAGGGGAGAGAACGTGAACAACTTGCTACGTTTGATTGGAAGGCGTCTTGTGGCGCTGCCGATCATGGCATTGGGCGTCACCGTCCTGGTGTTCTTCCTTATGTCGTTCTCCAAGACCGACCCCGCCTACACGGCGTTGGGTGACGGCGCCTCGCCCGAGGCGGTTGCCGAGTACCATGAGAAGTATGGTCTGGACGACCCCTGGCCCGTGCGCTACGTTCGCTATATGGGCGATTTGATCCATGGCGACATGGGCACCTATGGTGCTGCTCGCAACTCCGTTGCCAAGCGCATCTCCACGGCCCTGCCCGTCACGATGCAGCTGACCTTCATCGGTCTTGCCATCGGTGCGGTCGTTTCGTTTTTGCTCGGCGTCATCGCGGCACTGTATCGCGACAAATGGCCGGACCAAGTGATCCGCGTCTTTTCCATCGCCGGCTTGGCAACCCCGTCGTTCTGGCTTGCCGTTCTGTTGATCCTGCTGTTCTCTTCCTACCTTAAGGTGCTCCCGGCATCGGGTGCTCTGCCTCACTTCACCACGAATCCGGTTGGCTATCTGGGACGTATGATCATGCCCGCCATCGCCTTGGCATTTCCGCTGACGGGCCAGATGACTCGTATCGTGCGTACCGCCATGGTCGAGGAGCTCGACAAGGATTATGTCCGTATGGCTCGCGGCGCCGGCGTTCCCGAGAAGGTCGTCGTCGGCATCAACGTTCTTCGCAATGCGCTGATCACCCCGGTCACCACCCTCGGTCTTAAGATCGGTTACCTCATGGGCGGCGCTGTCGTCATCGAGGTTATCTTCAACCTCCCCGGCATGGGCACCGCGATTCTGCAGGGCGTTCAGGGCAACGAGGCGAACCTGGTTCAGGGCGTCGTTATCGTCGTTGCTCTTGCCTTCATCATCATCAACATCGTGGTTGACATGCTCTACCTGCTCATCAACCCGCGCATCAGGACGGTGTAGATTATGGTAAAGATTCGAGAGAAGCAAACCGAGCAGCTCGAGAAGGCTGCCTCCAAGGGGCTCAAGCTCGGTGGCTGGAAGAAGATGACGCTGTCTTCTAAGATTGCCGCCGTCGTGCTGGTGCTGGTCGCCCTGACTGCGATTCTGGCGCCCCTTCTTGCCCCCTATAGCCCGGTCGAGATCTTTACGGCTCGCCAGGCTCCCGGCAACGGATTTATCTTCGGTACCGACGATAAGGGTCGCGACATTCTGTCGCGTATGCTCTACGGTGGTCGTTACTCGCTGATTATCGGCTTTGGCGCCACCGCCATGGCTCTGGTCTGCGGCTCGGTCGTGGGCGCCCTTGCAGCGGTTTCGCGCAAGGCCATCTCCGAGACGATCATGCGTATCCTGGACATCATCATGTCCATCCCGGGCATCGCCCTCGCGGCCGTCTTTGTCTCCATCCTGGGCAACTCCGTGCCGTCGATCATCTTCGCCATCGGCTTTATGTACACTCCGCAGATTGCCCGTATCGTGCGCGCCAACATCGTGTCCGAGTACGGCGAAGACTATGTCCGCGCGGTCATCGTTTCCGGCGCCAAGGCTCCGTGGATTTTGATCAAGCATGTTCTGCGTAACTGCATCGCCCCGATCATGGTCTTTACCGTTACCCTGGTCGCCGACGCCATCATCTTCGAGGCCTCGCTGACCTTCATCGGCGCTGGTATCCAGGAGCCCACCGCTACCTGGGGCAACATCCTCGCCGACGCCCGCGGCGGCGTGCTCGCTGGCCGTTGGTGGCAGGCGCTGTTCCCGGGCCTGGCCATCATGATCACCTGCCTGGCGCTCAACATCCTCTCCGAGGGCATTACCGACGCCATGGCCGCTGCTCCCTCCGCCGCCCTGGATCCGACCGATTCCTCCAAGCGCCGCGAGGCCGACCTGCTGGTCTCCGACCCCGTTCGCGCCTACAAGGAGCAGGCTCAGTCCCTGTCCGCCCGTCTTGGCGCCCTGCGCGATGTCGAGCTCAAGCGTAACGACCGCCATGTGCCCGATGAGTCCGTTGAGCCGATCCTTTCGGTCCGCGATTTCTGCATCCAGTTTGAGCACCACGGTGACATCAACGTCGTCGACCATGTCAACTTTGATGTACGTCCTGGCCAGACCATGGGCCTAGTCGGTGAGTCCGGCTGCGGTAAGTCCATCACCACGCTGGCCATCATGGGTCTGACCGATGATGACGAGCACCTTTCCGGTGAGGTTCTCTGGGAGGGTCGCGACCTGCTCAAGATGAGCAAAAAAGAGTGGTTCGGCCTGCGCGGTACCGATATCGCCATGGTCTATCAGGACGCCCTGTCCTCGCTCAATCCCTCCATGCTCATTTCCGCTCAGATGAAGCAGCTCACCAAGCGTGGCGGCACCCGTAGCGCCGAGGAGCTCCTGGAGCTCGTGGGCCTCGACCCCAAGCGTACGCTCGAGAGCTATCCGCATGAGCTTTCCGGTGGTCAGCGTCAGCGCGTTCTGATCGCTATGGCCCTTACCCGCGACCCCAAGCTGGTCATCTGCGACGAGCCCACGACCGCTCTGGACGTTACCGTCCAGAAGCAGGTCATCAAGCTGCTCAACGACCTTCAGGCCAAGCTCGGCTTTGCCATGATCTTCGTTTCGCATGACCTGGCTCTGGTCGCCGAGGTTGCCCATAACATCACGGTTATGTACGCTGGCCAGGTTATCGAGCAGGCGCCCACCAAGGAGCTGCTCACCAACCCGATCCACGAGTACACCCGCGGTCTTCTGGGCTCCGTTCTGTCCATCGAGAGCGGCTCGGGCCGCCTGCACCAGGTGCCCGGCGCCGTTCCGAGCCCGCGCGATTTCCCCAAGGGCGATCGCTTCGCGCCCCGCTCGAGCCATCCGCGCATTGGCCTGGACACCCGTCCGGTCTTCAAGCGCGTGCCCGGCACCGAGCACTTCTATTCCGAGCTCCCCGATGAGGTGCTCAAGGCAAATGGTTTGACCCCTCACGCGGAGGTGATGTAGATGAGCGAGACCGCAGTCAACGGCGTCGAGCCGATCATCTTCCTTGATGACGTCCACGTCACCTTTAGGACCCGTACCGGCTCGATTCTGCACCCCAACCTGGTTCACGCCGTCCAGGGTGTAACGATTAAGCTCATGCCCGGACAGACCATCGGCATCGTCGGCGAGTCCGGTTGCGGAAAGTCCACCACCGCCAACGTCATGTGTGGCCTGCAGGCCCCCACGAGTGGCAAGGTCTACTTTAAGGGCAAGGACGTTACTAAACGTACCGCCGAGGACCGTCGCCACATGGGCCGCGTCATCTCGGTCGTGTTCCAGAACCCGGCCACGGCGCTCAACCCCCGCATGGTCGTTCGCGAGCAACTGCTCGACCCCATGCGCGTCCACAACTTGGGTACCGAGGCCGAGCAGGAGAAGCGCGTCAAGGAGCTCTTGGAGCTCACCGGTCTGCCCAGCTCTGCCGCCGAGGTTCTTCCCGGCCAGCTTTCGGGCGGCCAGCGCCAGCGCGTCGCAATTGCCCGTGCCCTGTCGCTGAACCCCGATGCCATCATCGCCGACGAGCCCACCTCGGCTCTGGACGTTTCGGTCCGCGCGCAGATTCTGAACCTGCTGACCGACCTTAAGAAGGAGCTCGGCCTGGCCATGGTGTTCATCAGCCATGACATCCAGACGGTCCGCTATATCTCTGACGACATCATCGTTATGAATGGCGGCAAGATCGTCGAGCATGGCGAGGCCAAGCAGGTCTTCCAGCACCCTCAGGACCCCTACACCAAGATGCTGCTCGGCGCTGCGCCGTCGCTGCTGCATCCCAAGCTCGGCGAGTAGCCTCGCTTTCCCTCCCGTGCGCCCGGTTCCCTTGCCGGGCGCACCTCCGTTGCGATTTCGAAAGGTTGGGTTCACGAGCCATGCCAAGTGCTCAAGAGCTACAACAGCAATTTGGTGAATATCGAGGCGCTATGCCCCGTCCATCGGATTTCGATCTCTTTTGGAAGGATCGTATGGCCGAGGCCGACACCGTCGAGCTCGACTACGCGATCGAGGCGGCTTCGGTTGCGGATTCCGCGACCTGTCGGTTTTTCGACCTCTGGTATACCGGCATGTGTGGTGCACGCCTGCATGCCAAGTACCTCAAGCCGGTCTCGGAGGAGCCCATGCCGCTGGTGCTTCAGTTCCATGGATATCCGGGTGCGAGCCGCAGCTGGTTTGAGCAGGCGTCGTTTGCGGGCATGGGCATGGCGCTCATTGCTCTCGACTGCCCCGGCCAGGGTGGCCCCTCCGAGGATATTGGTGGATTTGAGGGCACGACGGTCGCGGGCCATATCGTCGCCGGTATCGACGGCGACCCGGCCAATCTTTACTATGTCCGCTTGCACCAGGATATCCGCATTCTGTGCCGTATTGTTCGCGAGCTCGAGGGCATCGATCTTTCCCGCGTATTTGTGAACGGCGCATCGCAGGGCGGCGGTTTGGGCATTGCGACCTGCGCGCTTAATAGTGAGCTTATCAATCGCGCTGCCATCCTCTATCCCTTCCTGTCGGATTTCCGCCTTGTTTGGGATCTGGATGCCGACGATATCGCTTATGAAGGCCTGCGTTATTGGTCGCGTTGGTTTGACGAGGACTCGACTCGTATTGAGGAGGCCTATGCCAAACTGGCGTACTTCGATTCCAAGAACTTTGCCCCTATGGTCAAATGCCCCGTGCTGTTTGGCACCGGCACAGCCGATATCGTCTGTCCGCCAGCGACGCAGTTTGCGGTCTATAACAACCTGACCTGCGAAAAGCGTCATGAGTTCTTTGAAGGCTTTGGCCACGAGGAGATTCAGGATTTTGACGATTTGATCATTCCGTTTTTCTGCAAGGGAGGGGAGGCTCATGTCTAAGTGCGAGAGCAATGTTGACGAGCTGATTGTCCCCGGGCTTGCGGGAATTCCTGGAACGGTTTCGTCAAGGCTCGCAGAATATCGGGACTGGCGCGGTGATGTCCAAGCAGATGTTTCTGATTTAGAGACATGCGCTTCGAATCTTGAGATTCAAGGCCTGGCCATTACGGCGATTGACTTTGTTAACCCCTGCGCCCGTTACTCGGAGGTCTCCTTTGAGCTCGGTGACGATGCGATTCACGCTCGTTTGATCGAGCCTGTCGGTCGTGCCCGAGTATCTGAGCGCGTGCCGCTGTGCCTGATGTTCCACGACATCGATCGGCCTGTGCGCGGCTGGCATCACATGACGAGATTTGCCGCCATGGGGTATGCCGTTCTCGCGCTGGATGACGATGTTGCTGGTGCGGACGACCTGCAGTGGGGGATTGCTTCGCCCGCTTTTGTCAAGCGCGTCCGTTGGGGCTGCGCGTTGGCGAAGGTCGCGCGCAATCTTGATGGCATGGATCCCGATCGCATTTTTGCATGGGGCGAGGGTCTTGGCGGCGGTGTCGCGCTGGCGGTTTCTGCTCTGGACGAGCGCGGACTTGCCTGCACGGCGGTTGCCAATCCAATTCCCGGTGGCCTCGAGGCTCTGTCGTCTCGGGTGCGCGGATCGGTGCTCATGGGCACGTCGCTCATGGATACCGTGAGCGACCCCAAGGGTCAGTTTGCCGTATTCAACGGTCTTGAGTGTGACCGGAGGCATATCATCTATGCCAAATACGCTCATGAGCGTATTAACGCGTTCGAAAACGAAGTCGTCGACTTCTTTAACCAAACGTTCTATCCGTGTTCTTTGGCCTAGACGGCCTGGACACTGCCAACAAGAGTGAGCGGCATAGGGCCGCTCGCCAGACAGCTAAGGAGATTCTTGTGGCAACTCAGAAATTCACCGGCGTTATCCCTCCCGTCGTTGTTCCCGATACCGAAGACCACCAGCTCGACGTTGCCTCCTTTGAGCGCAGCATCAACCGCATGATCGATGCCGGCGTCGATGGTCTGTTCTTCTTGGGGTCTTCGGGCGAGGTCGTCTTCTCCACCGATGAGCGCCGTCGCCAGATTATCGCCGAGGCCGTTCGTATCGTCGACCACCGTGTGCCTGTTCTGGTCGGCATCATCGATACCGAGACCGAGCGCATGATTGAGCACGGCAAGGTCGCCCAGGAGCTGGGCGCCGATGCCCTCGTCGCCACCTGCCCGTTCTATGCCCTGCAGGGTATGACCGAGGTCGAGGAGCACTTCCGCATCCTGCACGAGGAGCTCGACCTGCCCATCTTTGCCTATGACATTCCCGTTTGCGTTCACACCAAGCTCCCCTGGAAGCTCCTTGCCAAGCTCGGCGCCGAGGGCGTCCTTGCTGGCGTCAAGGATTCCTCGGGTGATGACATCTCGTTCCGCTACCTCGTTCAGGAGAACGAGAAGAACGGCCATCCGATGAGCATCCTCACCGGTCACGAGGTTGTTGTCGACGGCGCCTATCTCGGCGGCGCTGACGGTTCCGTCCCGGGTCTCGCCAACGTTGAGCCCGAGGGCTACGTGCGTCAGTGGAAGGCCGCTCAGGCTGGTGACTGGGCTACCGTCAAGGCCGAGCAGGATCGTCTCAATGAGATCTCCCACATCTGGGATGTCACCTCGGGCGTCCAGGGCTATGCCGGTGGCGTCGGCGCCTTCAAGACCGCTATGAACCTCATGGGCATCTTCGACAGCCCGACCATGCCGCGCCCGGTGAAGGCCATGACCGGCGAGAATGTCGAGGCGATTAGGAAGGTCCTCCAGGACAACGGTCTCCTGTAAAGCTTCCCCGGGCACCCGATCTTGGGGCTCAAGCGGTCGAGCGTGACCCATTAGGTCAACGCCCGACCGCTTTCACCCCAACCTCGGGCACTCGGGAAACCT
Organism: Collinsella aerofaciens; assembly: GCA_048532905.1. Taxonomy (GTDB): domain Bacteria; phylum Actinomycetota; class Coriobacteriia; order Coriobacteriales; family Coriobacteriaceae; genus Collinsella; species Collinsella aerofaciens_CB. The sequence goes on along the minus strand of DBGFTB010000043.1, from coordinate 15,522 downwards.
TTACCAAGCTGCGGCGATAACGCCGCCTTCATTTCCTGTAGTTGTTTATATCTCCTAAGGAGAGCGACATGGAGAACAAGTACGTTTGCTCCGTCGATATCGGCGGCACCAAGATTGCGACTGCCATTATGGAGTATCCGGCTGATGGCGGCGTGCCCCATCCGGTCTTTGAAGCCGAGGTTCCCACCGAGGCCCAAGAAGGCGGCGAGGCAGTTTTCCAGCGCATCGAGGCGTCCATCAAGGCTGCTCTCGAGGCGAACCCCGATGTCGAGGTCCTCGGTATCGGTATTGGCGCCGCCGGTGTCGTCGACCCCAAGACGGGCGCCATCGCCTACGCCAACGAGATCATGCCCGGCTGGTCTGGCGTTCAGTTGGGGCCGCGTCTGCGCGAGGACCTTGGTCTTCCCGTTGCCGTGGTGGGCGACGTGCAGGCTCATGCTCTGGGCGAGGCCCACTGGGGCGTCGGCAAGGGCAAGTTCTCCGTCTTGTGTCTGGGCATCGGTACGGGCATCGGCGGCGCATATGTCGAGAACGGCCGCGTGATGCAGGGCTTCCACGGTGCTGCCGGTCATATGGGCCACATCGAGTGCTCGGCTGCCGCCGGCATTCCCTGCGCCTGCGGGCGTTCCGGCCATCTGGAGTCGGTTGCTTCGGGCACTTCCATTGGTCGAATGTACGATGAGCGCTTTGGTCGCGTCGACCCCAGCCGTCCTTCGGTCGGTCGCGATGTGAACGACCTGTGCCGCGCGGGCGACGCAAAGGCGACCGAGGTCATCCATGACGCCGGCTTTGCGCTGGGTGCCAGCTTGGGCTCGCTCGCTAACATCCTGGACCCCGAGGTCATCGTGCTTTCGGGCGGCGTGATTCACCAAGGTCCCGATTGGCGTTCACAGACTTGGAAGGATTCGGTGCACGAGGGCTATGCCAGCCAGGCGCTCGATCCGCTTCAGGACACGCCGATCCTCATCGGTTCTCTGGAGGGAGATGCTCCGCTCATCGGTGCCGCTGAGCATCTTCTTGCCTCGTTGAAGTAAACGTATCTTCTGTAGGAGCCTCCCGAGACAACACGCCTCGGGAGGCTGTTCTGAGAAAGGTTACAGCCTTATGACCGTCGATCCTTTGATTCAATCCCTGAAGGGCAAGCTCGTCGTGAGCGTTCAGGCGTATATGGGCGAGCCGCTTCGTACGCCCGAGACCATGGCTCAAATGTCTCGCGCTTGCGAGCTCGGTGGCGCCGCCGCCATTCGCTGCCAGGGCCTTGCTGACATTGCCGCCATTAAGGGTCGCTGTGAGGTTCCTGTTATCGGCCTGTGGAAGGATGGGCACGAGGGCGTTTACATCACGCCGACGCTGCGTCACGCTCGCGCCTGCGTTGCTGCCGGTGCCGATATCGTGGCGATCGACGCCACCGATCGTCCGCGCCCCGATGGCAAGACGGTCGAGGATACCTTCCGCCCGCTGCACGAGGAGGGTGTGCTCCTGATGGCGGATTGTGCCACCATCGAGGACATTCGCCGTGCGGTTGATATGGGCTTCGACCTGGTATCCACCACGCTTTCTCACGGTGTCGCCGCCATCGACTGCACCATGGCCGATGGCCCCGACCTGCCGCTCCTGCGTCAGGCGACCGAGGAATTCCCCGGTCTTCCCATCATCTGCGAGGGCCGCGTGCACACGCCCGAGGAGGCTCGCGCCGGGATCGATGCTGGCGCCTGGGCCGTTGTCGTCGGCACCGCCATCACGCACCCCACGAGTATTACGAGTTGGTTCAAGGCTGCGCTTGAGGCGTAAGACAGGCCTCGTATCCGCTCGGGGCGGTATACTCAATATAGGCAATTGACCGCGCGGGATCCGGGTTGCTGGGTCCCGCGCTTGTTTTCGGGAGGCAACACATGCAAAAGGGAGATGCCATGGATGCGGCGGAGCGCTCGGAGCGCATCCCCGATATCGTCATCATCACCGGAATGTCCGGATCGGGCCGCACACAGGCCATGCACGTGTTCGAGGACATGGGCTATTTTTGCATTGATAACCTGCCTCCGCGTCTCATCGCCCAGCTTGCCGAGCTCGTCGGCATCAATACGGGCGTGGGCAGGCATCTCGCCGTCACCTGCGATTTGCGTAGCCAGGGACTGTTTGACGAGTTGCTCGATGCGGTCGCCGCGCTCGAAGAGCGCGAGATGAGCTGCGACATCGTGTTCCTGGAGGCTTCTGACGAGGTGCTGATTCGTCGCTACAGCGAAAATCGCCGCCGTCATCCCATTGCCAAGCCGGGGGAGACTACGGCCGATGCCATTCAGCGCGAGCGCCTGCAGCTTCAGGGCGTGCGCGACCGAGCCGATATGATTATCGACACGAGCCGTCTGCGCACCTCTGCGCTGCGCAACAAGCTACGTATGGCATTTTCCGAGCTGTCCGACCAGCAGCTCATGGACGTCCACGTGTTCTCGTTTGGCTTTAAGCACGGCATGCCCGTCGAGGCGGACATTATGATCGACGTCCGCTTCCTGCCTAATCCGTTCTACGATCCCGAGATGCGCACGATGACCGGTCTCGATAAAAAGGTCTCCGATTTTGTTCTGGACCATCCCAAGACGCAGGAGTTTTGGAAGGCTTGGACACAGCTGCTCGATACGGTGATGCCGGGCTATATCGCGGAGGGTAAGCCGCAGCTTTCTATCGCCATCGGCTGCACGGGCGGCCAGCACCGCAGCGTTGCCATTGCCGAGGCCACGGCCCGTTACCTGGAAGGCGCTCAGTATCATGTGAGCATCTCCCACCGCGACCTGTCGCGCGCCAACACGAAGGCATAGGCCTGCATGTCGTTTACCGCTGAGGTGCGCGACGAGCTTGCGCGCTGCGAACCCGAATGTGAATACTGCGACTTGTCGACGCTTGCCGCCCTCACGCGCGTGAGCGGTACGCTCTCGCTTACCGGCTCTGGGCGGTATCGTTTGACGGTTGCGACTGAGACGGGAGCCGTCGCGCGCACGATGATCACGCTGACGCATCGTATCCTTAAGCTCAAAACGGAGTTCACCGTCCGTAAATCTGTATTGCATAAGGTTCGAAACTACCTCATCACCTTGCCTGATCAGCCCGATTTGGATAAGGCTCTGGTGCTGCTGGGCATTCTCGACCGTAGGGGAGGGCTCGTCGCAGGTGTGCCGCGTCACATTGTCGCCCGTCCATGCTGTAGACTTGCCTATATCCGCGGCGCGCTCATCGCGGGCGGCTTCGTGGCCGATCCACGCGGCGATTTTCATTTGGAGATCGCTGTGCAGGGCGAGCAATATGCCAAGGGGCTCTGCGATCTGTTGGAGCAGATTGGGGTCCATGCGCGTGTTAATGCACGGCGGGGGTCATATGCCGTGTACATTAAGAGCGCCGAGGAAATCGAGCATCTATTAAAGCTGATTGGTGCCAAGCGCAGCGTTGCCGAGATCGAGGAGGCGCGCGCGGTCAAGTTGGTTAAGAACGATGTGAACCGTCGCGTGAACGCCGAGCTCGCCAACCAGACCAGAAGCGCCGGTGCCGCCCAACATCAGCTTGCGTTGATCGATGAGCTCGAGCAGCGTGGCCTTCGCGATGCGCTTCCGGATGCCTTGGCGGTCTTTTGCGACCTGCGCGAGCGCTATCCCGATCTGTCGCTGCGTGATTTGGGGGAGATGGCTGACCCTCCCTTGTCGAAGTCAGCCCTCTACCATCGTGTTTTACGGCTTGAAAAGCTCATTGAAGCAAACAGGTAGTTTGAAGTATCGACTTATATACGGATTTAGCTGCTATTTTAGTCTTTAAAACGTTTTAACGTAAATTTGATTTTCAATTTCGAGCATTCTCGTGAAATTCAAGTCAAAAAAAAGGTATATTAGGCGAGTGGTTAGTTTGTGGGCCTCAACGGCGGGCGCTGTAGCTCGCGGGGGCCTTACGAAAGGAGACACAATGGCAGTAAAGGTTGCTATTAACGGCTTCGGTCGCATCGGTCGTCTGGCTTTCCGTCAGATGTTCGGTCATGAGGGCTCCGAGATCGTCGCTATCAACGACCTCACCTCTCCCGATATGCTCGCTTACCTGCTGAAGTACGACTCCACGCAGGGCAACTACGCTCGCGATCACGAGGTCGTTGCTGGCGAGGATTCCATCACCGTTGACGGCAAGGAGATCAAGATCTACAAGGAGGCCGACGCCAACAACCTGCCTTGGGGCGACCTCGACGTCGACGTCGTTCTCGAGTGCACCGGCTTCTACACCAGCAAGGCTAAGGCTCAGGCCCACATCAACGCTGGCGCCAAGAAGGTCGTCATCTCCGCTCCGGCCGGCAGCGATCTGCCCACCATCGTGTACAACGTCAACCATGAGACGCTGACCGCTGAGGACAACATCATCTCCGCTGCTTCCTGCACCACCAACTGCCTCGCCCCGATGGCCAAGGGTCTGAACGACTTCGCTCCCATCGTGTCCGGCATCATGACCACCATCCACGCCTTCACCGGCGACCAGATGCCGCTCGACGGCCCGCAGCGCAAGGGCAACTTCCGTCGCTCCCGCGCCTGCTCCGAGAACATCGTCCCGAACACCACGGGCGCTGCCAAGGCCATCGGCCTGGTTCTCCCCGAGCTCAACGGCAAGCTCATCGGTGCCGCCCAGCGCGTCCCGACGCCGACCGGCTCGCTGACCAACCTCTACGCCGTCGTTGACAAGAAGGTCACCGTCGACGAGGTCAACGCTGCCATGAAGGCCTACGCCGAGACCATCCCCGAGACCTTCGCCTACAACGAGGACCAGATCGTCTCCCGCGACATCGTCGGCGAGACCCACGGCTCCATCTTCGACGCCACTCAGACCATGTGCTCTGACCTCGGCAACGGCCAGACCCTCGTTCAGGTCACCTCTTGGTACGACAACGAGAACTCCTACACCTCTCAGATGGTCCGCACCATCAAGTACTTCGAGAAGTTCGTTGCTTAATTTAGCTTTTAGCGAATAGCTCGTTGAGCGTCTAAAGAAGGGCGCGGCCTTATAGGGCTTACACCCTAGGGTCGCGCCCTTTTTATAAGAAATCGTCTGCCGTAATGGGAGGCAGACACGTACGAAAGGTAGAAGCAAACATGGCCTTTACCAAGAAGACCGTCCGCGACATCGATGTCGACGGAAAGCGCGTTCTCGTCCGCGTTGACTTTAACGTGCCTATCAAGGATGGCGTCGTTGGCGACACCACCCGCATCAAGGCTGCCCTGCCCACCATCAACTACCTCGTTGAGCACAACGCTCGCGTCATCCTCATGAGCCACCTCGGTCGCCCCGAGGGCACCGGCTTCCAGCCTGAGCTCTCCCTTGAGCCTGTCGCTAAGAAGCTCGCTGAGCTCTCTGGTCTCGACGTTGCCTTTGTCGCTGACACTTACGGCGAGAAGGCTGCCGAGGCTGTCGCCGCCGTCGAGCCGGGCAAGGTCCTCGTTCTCGAGAACGTCCGTTTCGACAAGCGTGAGAAGAAGAACGATCCCGAGATCGCCAAGAAGCTCGCTTCCTATGGTGACGTCTTCGTTCTCGATGCCTTCGGCACTGCTCACCGCGCCCAGGGTTCCGTCGTGGGCCCCGCCGCTTACCTGCCTGCCGTCGCCGGCTTCCTGCTTGAGAAGGAGGTCGACACGCTGACCGGTATCTTCGCCGAGCCCGAGCGCCCCTTCGTCGCTATCGTCGGCGGTTCCAAGGTTTCCTCCAAGATCGGCGTTCTCGATCACCTTATCGACTCCGCTGACACCCTGATCATCGGTGGCGGTATGGCCTACACCTTCTTCCTGGCTCAGGGCCTGTCCGTTGGTCAGTCCCTCAAGGAAGAGGACTGGGTCGAGCGCGCCGGCGAGATGCTCAAGAAGGCCGAGGAGAAGGGCGTCAAGATCCTGCTCCCCATCGACAACCGCGTTGCCGATCACTTTGGCGAGGACGCTGTCCCCGAGGTTGTCGCTTCCGACGCTATCCCCGACGATCGTGAGGGTATGGACATCGGCCCCAAGACCGAGGAGCTTTACGCCGAGGCCGTCAAGGGCGCCAAGACCGTGTTCTGGAACGGCCCCATGGGCGTCTTCGAGTTCGACAACTTCGCTCACGGCACCCAGGCTATTGCCGAGGCTGTCGCCGAGGCCGACTGCACCTCGATCATCGGCGGTGGCGACTCTGTCGCAGCTGTCAACAAGTTCAACCTGGCCGACAAGATGAGCTGGATCTCCACCGGTGGTGGCGCTTCCATGGAGCTCGTCGAGGGTAAGGCCCTGCCCGGAGTGGAGGCGCTTCTCGATGCCTAATCGCACCCTTCTTATCGCTGGCAACTGGAAGATGAACAACGACGTCGCCGAGGCCGCCAAGCTCGCCGACGAGCTGGCTCAGGCTCTGCCCGAGGTTCCGGCTGGCGTCGAGGTGCTCGTCTGCCCTCCGACCATCGACATCACCACGGTTCATGACCGCATTCAGGCTGCCCCCATCGCCCTCGGTGCACAGAACGTGTACTGGGAGGCCAAGGGTGCCTTCACCGGTGAGTCCTCTTGCGACATGCTCAAGTCCGCTGGCTGCACCTACTGCATCATCGGTCACTCTGAGCGTCGCGACTACTTCCACGAGACCGACGAGGATCAGAACAAGAAGGCCAAGGCCCTCGTTGCCGCAGGTCTTGTTCCCGTCTTCTGCTGCGGCGAGTCCCTCGAGGTCCGCGAGGCTGGCACCTATGTCGAGCACGTCGTGAACCAGGTCAAGGCTGGCCTTGCTGGTCTTGAGATCACCTGCCCCAAGCAGGTCGTCGTGGCCTACGAGCCCATCTGGGCCATCGGCACCGGCAAGACCGCTACCGCCGAGGACGCTCAGGAGGTCTGCGGCGCTATTCGTGAGACCCTCAAGGAGATGTTCGGCGAGGAGCTCGCTAACGGCATTCGCGTTCTCTATGGTGGCTCTGCCAAGCCCGGTAACATCGCCGAGCTCGTCGCCAAGCCCGACGTTGACGGCGCCCTCGTGGGCGGCGCTTCGCTCAAGGCTGCCGACTTCGCCTCTATGGTCGTCAAGGCAGGCGAGTAGGACATATGGCACAACGTCATCTTCCTGCACTCCTGATCATCATGGACGGCTGCGGCCTGGCTCCGTCCGATGGCGAGAACGCCGTCGCCGCTGCCAAGACGCCCTTCCTTGATAGCCTGTACGAGAAGTACCCCCACACCACGCTCGGCGCTTCGGGCGAGGACGTGGGTCTTCCCGATGGCCAGATGGGTAACTCCGAGGTGGGTCACCTCAACATCGGTGCCGGACGCATCGTGTTCCAGGAGCTTTCGCGCATCAACAACGCCATCAAGGACGGCTCCATCGCCAAGAACGAGGTTTTTGTCAAGGCTATGGACGACGTCAAGGCTGACGGCAAGACCCTCCACCTCATGGGCCTTATGAGCCCTGGCGGTGTTCATTCTCATATGAACCACGTTGAGGCTCTGGTCAAGATGGCTGCCCAGCATGGCGTCAAGACCGTTCGTGTACACGCCTTTATGGACGGCCGCGACGTCGACCCGCAGTCCGGTGCCGGTTACATGAGTGAGTTCTGCGCCTTCCTGGCTAAGATCTCCGAGGAGACCGGTTGCGACGCTCGCGTTGCCACCGTCTCGGGCCGTTATTGGGCCATGGACCGCGACAATCGTTGGGAGCGCATCCAGCGCGCCTACGACGTCATGGTCAACGCGTCCGATGCTGATACCGACCCCGTTGCTGGTATCAAGGCCTACTACGAGAAGGATCCGCGCGGCGACGAGTTCGTCGAGCCGTTCGCTGCCCACAACGAGGGCATCCACGAGGGCGACGCGGCCATCTTCTTCAACTTCCGTCCCGACCGCGCTCGTCAGATGACCCGCGTGTTCACGGACAAGGAGTTCGACGGCTTTGAGCGCGAGCAGATCAAGCTTTCGCACTTTGTGACGATGACCGAGTACGATCCGACGTTTGACGTCGAGGTCGCCTTCCCCAAGACGTTCCCCGAGAACGTCCTGGCCGACGTTATCGCCGCCAATGGCCTGAAGCAGCTGCATACCGCCGAGACCGAGAAGTACGCCCATGTGACGTTCTTCCTCAACGGCGGCATCGAGGAGCCCAAGGAGGGCGAGGAGCGCGTGCTCGTCGCTTCCCCCAAGGTCGCTACCTACGATCTGCAGCCCGAGATGAGCGCTCCCGAGGTTACCGAGAAGCTCGTCGCCGCCATCAACGAGGATCGCGCTGATTTCTACATCGTGAACTTCGCGAACTGCGACATGGTTGGTCACACCGGTGTCTTCGACGCTGCCGTTAAGGCTGTCGAGGCTGTTGACGATGCCCTGTCCAAGGTTGTCCCGGCGATTCTCTCCAAGGGCGGCTTTGCACTGATTACCGCCGACCACGGCAACGCCGATCACATGTTTGACGTTGCTTCCGACGGTTCCAAGCATCCGTTTACGGCTCACACCACCAACCGCGTGCCGTTCATCATCGTTGATGAGAAGGCCAAGCTCACCGGTATCGAGGACGGCCGTCTTTCCGATATCGCTCCGACCATGCTCACCATGGCTGGTATTGAGCCTTCCGCCGAGATGACGGGTCGCGTGCTCGCCACCGAGGCCTAAGAGAAAACTCCAAGCGTTTTCTTGCAGGGGGTTGCCCATATTCGGGCAACCCCCTTTTTGGTATTTCTGCCATTTCCGCACCGTCCCCGAGTGGCAGGTAGGGGAGAGCGGGGGATTGTGGTACAGTACTGGAGTTTGAATTGTTCTATTAAGGAGCTTATCTATGGGTCCGTTCCAGATTCTTCTGTTTGTCGTTTGGGCTGTTTCTGCCGTGGCGCTGACGATTCTCGTCCTGATGCATTCCGGTAAGGGTACCGGCGTTTCGGATATGATCGCTAGCTCGCTGTATAACTCCAGCTCTGCCACAGGCGTTATGGAGCAGAACCTCGACCGCCTGACCGTCATCATGGCTGTCGTGTTTGCCGTGTGCGTCGTGCTGTGCATGTTCTTCTTCCCGCAGGGCATCGTGGGCTACTAATCACGAGCCGCATAAGTACTTGTAAAGGGTTCCGCAAGTGCGGGACCCTTTTTTGTTTACATATTCGTAACAGAGTCAAAAATATCACCACATACTGCGCCCAACTAAAGAAATTCTCGACCGTTAACCGGAATTAGCCCCAAATCGTGCATAAAATGCGCTACTGTATTGCAAAACGTTGGTCCGCTGTGCATAACCAGCCATAGCGGCGGGCGGCGTTTTGATGGTTCGGATCGGATTGTCTCGACATGTGTCCGACTGAACATTTCTTTGTCCTATCTCATAAGGAGGATGGCATGGCTGATTCTATGTTCCACCAGCCCGTTATGGGTCGTCGCGCCTTTGTCGGCGGCACCCTCGCTGCGAGCTCCATGGCTTTTCTTGCCGCATGCGGCAAGAAGGGCGGCGACGCTTCCGGTTCTGAGTCCGGTTCGACGCTGAACTTCTACATCAACAACCCGGTCTGCATCGACCCCTACAATGTCCAGGAGGACCAGGGCACTCAGGTCGAGTACCAGCTCTTTGACGCTCTGACCTCTTATGATGCCGAGAAGGGCGAGATCGTTCCGCTGGCTTGCGAGTCCTTCGAGGCCAACGACGACGCCACCGAGTTTACCTTCAAGATCAAGAAGGCCAAGTTCCACAACGGTGACGACGTTACTTCCAAGTCCTTCAAGCTCGGTTGGGAGCGTCTGGTCAACACCAAGTCGGCTGTCGCTACCGAGTACGGCCCTTCCGAGGTCTCCTATCACCTCTCCATGGTCGAGGGCTATGACGATCTGCTTGCCGGTAACGCTACCGAGCTCAGCGGTGTTACCTGCCCCGACGATGAGACCCTCGTCGTCAAGCTGGCTTCCGCTTACGCCGACTTCCCCTTCGTCGCCTCTCACCCGGCTCTGGCCCCGGTTCCCGAGTGCGCCGAGTCCGATGTCAAGAGCTTCTACCTTGCCCCGGTCGGTAACGGCCCGTTCATGATGGACGGCAAGTGGGAGGATGGCCAGGAGATCAACGTCAAGAAGTTCGACGATTACTATGGCGACAAGGCCAAGATCGATGGCATCCACTTCCAGGTCATCAAGGATATGGAGACCGCCTACAAGGAGTTCCAGGCCGGTAACCTCGATGTCTGCGACGTTCCCGTTGCTCAGATCGATGCCGCCAAGAAGGATCGCGGCGTGTCCAAGGACGGCTACACCATGGGTGACGGCGAGCGCATGCTGCTCGGCGCCGAGCCTTCCACGTACTATCTGACCTGCAATACCACGGCCGAGCCGTTCAACAACGCCGACCTGCGTAGGGGCATATCCCTGGCCATCAACCGTGAGGCCATCTGCAAGACCATCTTCAAGGGTACCCGTACCCCTGCCGACGGCATTGTTCCTCCGGGCATCGATGGCTACAAGGAGGGCGCATGGGAGTTCTGCGCCTACGATGTCGACAAGGCTAACGAGTACCTCGACAAGGTTGCTCCCGCTGGCGCTAACGGGGATCGTGGCATTAGCGTGACCCTCTCCTACAACCAGGACGGCGGTCACAAGGAGATCATGGAGTCCATCATCGGCGACCTCGCCAAGGTTGGCGTTACCGCTGTCTCCGACACCCCCGAGTGGTCTGCCCTGCTCGAGCAGTATCAGAACTTTAACTATCAGTTCGGTCGTCTGGGTTGGATTGCCGACTACCCGATCATGGACAACTTCCTGTATCCGCTGTTCCACTCCGACTCCCTCGGTGGCGACAACCGCTCTGGTTACAGCAACCCCGAGTTCGACGCCAAGGTCGACGAGGCTCGTACTATTGTTGACGACGAGGAGCGCGTCGCTAAGATGCAGGAGGCCGATGCAATGGTCGCTGCCGACTGCCCGGTCATCCCGGTGATGTTCTACACGCACACCATCGTCGGCTCCGATCGCATCAAGCACCTCTATGTCGATCCGCAGAAGCACGCCGATCTGGGTACCGCTGAGCTCGCCTAAGAGTTTTGCAGCTTCCGTGAGGGTCAAGTATTTACGTAGACCTCATGGGAAACATACAGTTCTCCCTAACCTGGGGTAAACTGGCTGATGGTAATTTTGGGATGCCGGTCTGGCGATCGGCATCCCATTTAGGTTAATCCCTAGATAGGGGAGTGGTATGGGTAAGTACATCGTTAAACGTGTGCTTCAGTTCATCCCGGTATTTTTGGGCGTTACGCTGATTCTGTTCGCCCTCCAGAATATCGTGCCGGGAGATCCGATCAAGCTGATCGGTGGAGACAAGGCTCTGTCCCCCGAGGTGGAGCTTCAGCTTCGCGTCCGCTATCACCTGGTCCAGTCGGACGAGGACGGCAACGCGATCCTTGACGAGAACGGCGATCCCGTTCAAACGTCGCTCGTGGACCGTTACTTGTATTACATGAACGGCCTGCTTCATGGCGATCTGGGCAATTCGTATCAGCGCAAGCTGCCGGTTACGGAAATCTTTGCCCAGAAGTATCCGTATACGGTCAAACTTGCAGCGTGCGCCATCGTGCTCGAGGCAATCATGGGTATCGGTGCGGGTATCATTTCGGCGGTAAAGCGTTATTCCTTCTGGGATATTTTGGTAACGCTCACCACGTCGATCCTCGTCGCGGTCCCGGCCTTCTGGCTCGGTATGTTGCTGCAGCTGTTCTTTGGCGTCATCCTCAAGGACGCCACGGGCGGTGCAATCTCCATGCCGATCTCGGGTGCCGGCGGTTCCAGCTCTCAGTATCAGGATTGGATGCACTATGTGCTTCCGACCATTACGCTGGCTTCGGTTTCGACCGCTTACGCCGCCCGCATTATGCGCTCGCAGCTGCTTGACGTCATGAACCAGGATTACATCCGTACGGCAAAGGCCAAGGGTCTCTCCAATCGCGCGATCATCGTCAAGCATGCGCTTAAGAATGCACTCATCCCCGTCGTTACCTATATTGGTGTCGACTTTGGCGGCATGCTTTCGGGCGCCATCCTGACCGAGACGGTCTTTAACTGGCCCGGTATCGGCTATGAGGTCTATCGCGCCATTAGCATGCGTGACTGGCCCATCGTTATGGGCGGCGTTACGCTCATCGTTGTCGTCGTCATGGTGATCAACCTGCTCGTCGACATTAGCTATGCATTCCTCGACCCGCGCATCCGCCTTGGCGGTCCGTCGGATAAGGCCTAAGGGAGGTACGTCTCATGCAGGAAACTGATTCTCAGTCTCAGGAGCAGGCTACCGCCACCAAGGCCGCATCTGCTCCCGCCAAGTCCCGCACGCTGTGGGGCGACGCTTTTAAGCGTCTTCGTAAGAACAAGCTCGCCGTTATCGGTGTCTGCTGGATCATCATCGTCGTTGTGGTTGCCCTGACCGCAGATCTGTGGGCTAAGCCCTGGCTCGGTTCGCCGACGGCTTCCGACTCGACCACCATGGCCGAGACGTCGCTGCTGGCTCCGTGCGCCGAGCACCCGTTTGGCACCGACGCCCTCGGTCGTGACATTCTCGTCCGCGTTATCTACGGTGCACGTGTTTCGCTTTCCGTCGGTATTATGGCCACTGCCATTTCCACGTTGATCGGTCTGGTCATGGGCGCCCTGGCCGGTTTCTACGGCGGCATCTGGGATACGATCATCATGCGCTGTGCGGATATCTTCCTGGCGTTCCCGTACGTGCTGTTCGTTGTCGCCATGATCGCCGTTATCGGTCGTGGTCTTCAGAACGTCTTTATCGCCATCGGTATTCTCGGTTGGCCTTCGATTGCGCGCGTCTTCCGCTCTGCAATCTTGACGGTCAAGGAAAACGACTATGTTGACGCTGCGCGCGCGATGGGTGCATCTGATGCTCGTATCGTCGTGCGTCACATCTTCCCGAACTCCGTCGCTTCCATCGTGGTTTACGCGACCATGAACATTGGTGGCGCCATTCTGACCGAGTCTGCTCTGTCCTTCCTCGGCATGGGCGTTATTCCGCCTACGCCTTCGTGGGGCTCCATGATTCAGGACGGTCAGCAGTATCTTCTGACTGCTCCCTGGATGATGATCATGCCCGGTCTGGCAATTCTCTCGACGGTGCTCGCCTTCACCCTGCTGGGTGACGGTTTGCGCGACGCCCTCGACGTCAAGATGAAGGACGCATAAGGATGAAGAAGAATAAGAACTATGTGGACCTGAAGGACCAGCCGGTTCCCGAGGGCCAGCATCTGCTCGAGGTCGATGACCTTAAGATGTATTTCCATACCGAGGACGGCGTCGTTCGCGCTGTCGACGGTGTGTCCTACACGCTCGATCGCGGCGAGACCCTGGGTGTCGTCGGTGAGTCCGGCTCCGGTAAGTCCGTGACCGCCATGACCATCATGGGTCTTATCTCGATGCCTCCGGGAAAGATCGAGGGCGGTGACGTTCGCTATCGCGGTCGTTCTATCCTCGAGATGACCGAGGAAGAGATGCAGCACATTCGCGGTAACGACATCGCGATGATCTTCCAGGATCCTATGACCTCCTTGAACCCGGTCTATAAGATCGGCAAGCAGGTGGGCGAGGGTCTTCGTCTGCACCGCGGCTACTCCAAGCAGGAGGCGCTCAAGCGTGCCACCGAGCTTTTGGACCTCGTTGGTATTCCCGAGCCCGAGAAGCGCGTCAATGAGTATCCGCACCAGTTCTCTGGCGGTATGCGTCAGCGCGTCATGATTGCCATGGCTCTTGCCTGCGATCCCGATATTTTGATTGCCGACGAGCCCACGACTGCCCTGGACGTTACCATTCAGGCTCAGATTATTGAGCTTATGCAGGAAATGCAGGAGAAGAACGGCAACGCCATCATCATGATCACCCATGACCTGGGCGTTGTCGCTGATATGGCCGACAAGATCATGGTTATGTACGCCGGCCGTCCCGTCGAGTTCGGTACTGCTGAGGAAATCTTCTACGAGAGCCGCCACCCCTACACCTGGGGCCTTATCCGCTCCATCCCGGAGCAGGCCATCGATGAGAAGAAGCCGCTTACGCCGATTCATGGCAACCCGCCTTCGCTCATGAACCTGCCCGAGGGCTGTGTCTTCTCTCCTCGCTGCCCCTATGCGACGGATAAGTGCCGCAAGCAGCGCCCCGAGCGTTTTGTTACCGAGTCTGGTCACTATTCTGCGTGCCACTACGCTGGCGACCCCGAGTTCCTCAAGAACGCTCCTGTGACGTCCCGTACGCGCAAGGATTCCAAGAAGGGAGGCGAGGCGTAATGGCAGATACCAACGAGCGTACTCCGCTGCTGAAGGTCGAGCACCTCTCTAAGGAGTTCCCCGCTGAGTCCGGCATGTTCGCCAAGCGCTTCTCCAAGCGTGTCGTCTCTGCTGTAAACGACATCTCTTTTGAGATTTATCCGGGCGAGACCTTTGGTCTGGTTGGCGAGTCTGGTTGCGGTAAGTCCACCACGGGCCGCACCATCATGCGTCTGACCAAGCCGACCGCCGGTAAGGTGTTCTTCCAGGGCAAAGATGTTGCCGAGATGAGCAAACACGAGATCAAGGACATGCGTCGCGAGATGCAGTTTATCTTCCAGGATCCTTATGCTTCGCTGAATCCCCGCATGACCATCGGCGAGATCGTCTCCGAACCCATGACCATTCACGGCGTGGGCACCAAGGAGGAGCGCATTGAGCGTGTCCGCGAGCTGCTGGACGTCGTCGGTCTGAACCCCGAGCACATCAACCGCTATCCGCACGAGTTCTCGGGCGGCCAGCGCCAGCGTGTCGGCATCGCCCGCGCGTTCGCTCTGAAGCCCAAGCTGATCATCTGCGACGAGCCTGTCTCTGCACTTGACGTATCCATTCAGGCCCAGGTTCTGAACCTTCTTAAGGAGCTCCAGGACAAGTTCGGTACGGCTTATCTCTTCATTGCTCACGACCTCTCTGTCGTGCAGCATATCTCCGACCGTGTTGCCGTTATGTATCTGGGTAAGATGGTCGAGGTTTCGGACTGGAAGACGCTCTATAGCGAGCCTCACCATCCGTACACGCAGTCGCTGCTGTCTGCCGTGCCGGTTCCCGATCCGGATATCCAGAAGACCCGTAAGCGCATCATCCTCGCCGGCGATCCGCCGTCACCGTTGGATCCGCCGACCGGTTGCCGTTTTCACACTCGCTGCCCGATCGCGCAGGGCATCTGCTCTGAGAAGCTTCCCGAGTTTAAGGAAGTTGCACCTGGTCACTGCTGCGCGTGCCACTTCGCGGAGCCGTTCCCGATCAAGGAATCGCACATCGACCTGTAGTCGGTTGTTCTCGTCCGGGCCCGCGCTGGACTTAGTTTTCAGAACGTCCTCGACCATGGAAACCCCCTTATCCTGCTCCTTCGGAGCCGCGGATAAGGGGGTTTCCTGGTCTGACGCTCCTATTTGGCAAGGTGTTTTTTAGAATCCATTTTGCGCTCGGCCTCGAAGGCTTGCCTGTCCCAATCGAGCGGAAGTCCGGCCTCGACCCATGCCTCGTAGGCCCTCCTTATGGGCTTGAGCTCCCTT
>DBGFTB010000042.1:0-43146 GCA_048532905.1 Collinsella aerofaciens | reverse complement strand
AACCGCCAGGTTCACGGCCGGGTAGCCAAGTCGGGAAGGGATAAACGCTGAAGGCATCTAAGCGTGAAGCCCCCCTCAAGATGAGATATCCCATTCTTTAAGAAGTAAGACCCCTTGAAGACGACGAGGTAGATAGGGCAGAGGTGGAAGTGCCGTAAGGCATGGAGCTGACTGTTACTAATCGGTCGAGGGCTTGACCTGAAATGCAAAACAAAAGTTTTGCAGAAAATGGTTGTGTTCGGAAAGAAAGTATGGTATGATGTATAGGTGTTAAGTGTATGCGGTTTTGAAGGTATATCAAATATCTTCAAAATAGTTATTGTGGCCCGGTGGCTCAGCTGGTTAGAGCGCCGCCCTGTCACGGCGGAGGTCGTCGGTTCGATCCCGATCCGGGTCGCTTTTCATAACTAAATATCTGAAAAATGGGATCTTAGCTCAGCTGGGAGAGCATCTGCCTTACAAGCAGAGGGTCACAGGTTCGAGCCCTGTAGGTCCCATTCTTTTATGGGTGGTTTCCCGAGTGGCCAAAGGGGACAGACTGTAAATCTGCTGCAAATTGCTTCGGTGGTTCGAATCCACCACCACCCACTTGCCAATCAGGCAATCGGCCGATGTGGCTCAATTGGCAGAGCAGCTGATTTGTAATCAGCAGGTTATCGGTTCGAGTCCGATCATCGGCTTTACTTGAGAAATCAAGTACAAAAATAGGATATCGCGGGATGGAGCAGTCTGGAAGCTCGTCGGGCTCATAACCCGAAGGTCGTAGGTTCAAATCCTACTCCCGCAATTTTATGCCTAGTTAGCTCAGTTGGTAGAGCAGAGGACTGAAAATCCTCGTGTCAGGGGTTCGATTCCCTTCCCCGCCACCTTGAATTGACTAGGACCTCTGCAAAGGGGTCCTTTTCTTTTATGTAGGGTTCTGCGGAAACTGCGTCCCGGAATTTGGCTTCAGAGTGGGATGCGTTTTCCGCTTTGATGTCGCTTGGGAAAGCGCGACCCGGAATCCGGCGTCAGAATGGGACGTGCTTTCCTTTTGCGGCCTTTGGCGGAAACTGCGTCCCAGATCTCGCGCTCAGAACGGGATGCATTTTCCGATTGAGGCCTCGAGCGGAAAATGCATCCCAGTCTTTTGCGAAAAACGGGATGCGCTTTCCGGCGCTTACTTCCGACGTGCGCGCACATCTCGGCGCACCAGCTCCTGCCCACCTGTCCCAGACATTCCTCCCACTTTTGCGCCACTTTGTAGACCGTTCGGTCGCCTGTCTGCATGCGCGGGTATACTCAAATCGATAGATATGTCATGCAAGAGCGATGCGGGCTTAGCCCGTATGATTCAAAAGGGGGCAGTGATGGAGAGGATACTCGGCGTTAATCTCTCTGGCTGGTTTATTCCCGAGCCTTGGGTGACCCCGTCGCTGTACGCGGCGACCGGTGCATCCAACGCGGCCGAGCTGCAGGAGGCCATGGGCACCGCCGCCTATAACGAGCGCATGCGCCGTCATTACGAGACGTTTGTGAGCGAGGATGATTTCCGTCGCATGGCGCAGATCGGCCTCAACGCCGTGCGCCTGCCGGTGCCTTGGTATGCCTTTGGCTCACAGGAGTCCGATGCCTCCTACATCTCGGTTGTCGACTACATCGACCGTGCAATTGAGTGGGCTGCCAAGTACGACATCCGCGTGCTGCTCGATCTGGCAACTGCGCCCGGTGGCCAGGGCGATTCCAATGATTCGCCCACCACGCCAGAGGCTGTTGCCGAGTGGCATTCGTCCACCAACGGCCGTCATGTGGCACTCGACGTGCTCGAGCGCCTGGCCGATCGCTACGGCGAGGCCGAGAGCCTGCTGGGCATTGAGCTGCTGGATACGCCGCAGATGAGCGTCCGCAAGAGTCTCTTTGCCATGACGGATGGCATTCCGGCTCACTACCTGCGCAATTTCTATCGCGATGCCTACGAGCTCGTCCGTTCGTATATGCCCGAGGATAAGATCGTCGTCTTTTCGTCTTCGGGGCATCCCAGCGAGTGGAAGCATTTTATGCGCGGCGCCAAGTACAAGAACGTCTACATGGACCTTCACCTGTACCATTACCGCGACGATCATGCGCTCGACATCACGAGCCCCCGCGGGCTGACGACGGCGATTTCGCGTAACAAGCGCGAGCTTAAAGAAGCGATTTCAACTGGGTTCCCCGTGCTGGTGGGCGAATGGTCGGGCGCGGCGATCTTTGCCAACTCGTCGGTTACGCCCGAGGGCCGCAATGCCTACGAGCGCGTGTTTATCGCCAATCAGCTGGCTTCGTTTGCGCCGGCTGCCGGTTGGTTCTTCCAAACGTGGAAGACCGAGAAGCGCATTGCAGCATGGGACGCCCGCGCGGCGCTCGGTACGCTCGAGCGCGGCATGATTGAATAGGTTGATATGACGCAAAACAGCGCCCATACGGGCAAACTCTATGTGGTCGGCACGCCCATCGGCAACCTGGGCGACCTGTCCCCGCGCGTTGGCGAAGCCTTTGCCGCTGCCGATGTCATCTGCTGCGAAGACACGCGTGTGACGTCAAAGCTGCTGATGCACCTGGGCATTTCCAAGCCGCTTGTCCGTTGCGACGAGAATGTGATCGCCAGCCGCGCCGCCGGCCTGGTCGACCGCCTGCTGGCGGGGGAGACCCTCGCCTTTGCCTCGGACGCCGGCATGCCGAGCGTGTCCGATCCCGGCCAGGCGCTGGTCGAGGCGGCGCGTGAGGCCGATGTGCCCGTCGAAGTTATTCCCGGGCCTTCTGCTTGCGTCACGGCGCTCGTTTCGTCCGGCATTCCCTGCGAGCATTTCTTCTTCGAAGGCTTTTTGGGTCGCAAGCACGGCGACCGCGTGCGCCGACTGCAGCGTCTTGCCGTGGTGCCCGGCGCACTCATCTTCTACGAGTCTCCACATCGCATCGTGGCGACGCTCGAGGCCGTGGCGGAGGTCTTTCCCCAACGTGAGGTTGCCGTCTGCCGCGAACTCACCAAGCTGCACGAGGAGGTCTTGCGCGGGCCCGCCGCCCAGCTCGCCGAGGAGCTGCGTGCTCGCGGCGAGGTAAAGGGCGAGATTGCGCTGGTCATCGCGCCGCCGAGCGAAGATGAGGAGGCCGGTATCGTGCCGGTTGGCGCCGCGGCAGCGGATCCCGACGAGGCTCTGCGCGAGGATATCCGCGCCGCGCTCGAGGAGGGAGAGCCCGCCTCTGCGGTGGCCAAGCGCCTGTCGCAGAAGTACTCGCGCCGTAAGCGCGATGTCTATGCCATGGTGCTCGATATGCAATAGATGGAGGATATCCAGCCCTTGCGCTAGAATCATCCCCTGTATGCAACGTTTTTCTGGAGGACAAACCCCATGGATCAAAGTAAGCCTTCGTTCTTTATCACGACGCCCATCTACTACGTCAACGCCGATCCGCACCTGGGCACGGCTTATTCCACCATCATCGCCGACGTTCAGGCCCGTTATCGTCGCTCCGCCGGCTATAACGTCAAGTTCCTGACCGGCATGGACGAGCACGGCGAGAAGGTCGCCGAGGCCGCAGCCAAGCACAACATGACGCCGCAGGAGTGGACCGACAGCCAGGCTCCGCACTTCAAGGAGCTTTGGAGCAAGCTCGAGATCTCCAACGACGACTTCATCCGCACCACCGAGCCGCGCCAGCATCATGCCGTGCAGTACCTGTGGGAGCGCATGAAGGAGTCCGGCTACCTGTATAAGGGCAGCTACGACGGTTGGTATTGCGTGCCTGACGAGACCTACTTCACCGATACGCAGGTCCAGAAGGGCGACGAGGAGTACGGCAGCGTCGGCCAGCACCTGTGCCCCGACTGCCACCGTCCGCTTGAGCGCGTGCAGGAGGAGTCCTACTTCTTTAAGCTTTCCGCTTTCCAGGACAAGCTGCTCAAGCTTTACGACGAGCACCCCGACTTTGTCGAGCCTGCGTTCCGCATGAACGAGGTACGTAGCTTTGTCGAGGGCGGCCTTAATGACCTTTCCGTGAGCCGTACGAGCTTTGACTGGGGCATTCAGGTCCCGTTTGACGAGGGTCACGTGACCTACGTGTGGTTCGATGCGCTGCTCAACTATATGACGGCCGTCGGCTACGGTGTCGACACCGACGAGGCGCGTGCCGAGCTGGCCTATCGCTGGCCCGCGCAGTTCCACATCGTGGGCAAGGACATCATCCGCTTCCACTGCGTCATTTGGCCCGCCATGCTCATGGCCATCGGCGAGGCCCTGCCCGAGCACGTCTTTGCCCACGGCTTCCTGACCGTGCGCAATGCCGAGACCGGCAAGGCCGAGAAGATGTCCAAGAGCCGCGGCAACGCCATCGCTCCGCAGGACGTTATCGACATGTTGGGCGTCGAGGGCTATCGCTACTACTTTATGACCGACGTCGTCCCCGGCACCGACGGTGCCATCAGCTTCGATCGCATGGAGCAGGTCTACAACGCCGACCTGGCCAACAGCTGGGGCAACCTTATCTCGCGTTCGCTCAACATGAGCGGCAAGTACTTTGATGGTTGCGCGCCCGCCAAGCCCGCATCGTTCGATGCGTTCGACAACCCGCTGGCAAAGATCGCCGATGGTCTGGTCGAGCGCTACATGGCCAAGATGGACGTGCTCGATTATGGTGGAGCTAAGGACGAGGTCATGGAGCTCATCCATGCCGCCAACCACTACATCGAGGACTCCGAGCCCTGGGCGCTTGCCAAGGACGAGGCCAAGGCTGACGAGCTGGCGTTTGTGATCTACAACCTGCTCGAGGCCATCCGCATTGCCGCTCACCTGCTGATGCCGCTCATGCCCCAGACTTCTGCCGAGGCCCTGCGCCGCCTGTCCTGCGAGGACGAGGCCGCGAGCGACGACCTCAAGGGCATTTGCGCTTGGGGCCTGCTTGCCGGTGGTCAGCCCGTCGAGAAGGGCGAGCCGCTGTTCCCGCGTCTGGGCTAAGCCGCTGCGCGCCATATCGGCAATTTGCTGTTTAGCTGTAAGGGCATGGCCGCAACGGTCCATGCCCTTTTGCTTTACGATGCAGCCACCATGTTAAGGAGGCAACCATGACAACTTCGCCTTTGGCAAACCCCACGGCAACTAGGGAGCTGCTAGAGGAGTTTGGCCTTGCGACCAAGCATCGCCTGGGCCAGAACTTCCTGATCGACAACCATGTGATCGAACGTATCTGTGAGCTCGCTGAGCTTGCGGGCGATGAGCGCGTGCTCGAGGTCGGCCCGGGTTGCGGCACGCTGACGTTGGCCCTGCTGCAGGAGGCGGCGTGCGTTACGTCGATTGAGGCAGATCCCGAGCTCGAGCCGGTGCTCGATGCTCACGCCGCTGACTATGCCAACTTCCGCTTTATCATGGGCGACGCGCTCAAAGTGACGCCGGAGCAGATTGAGCAGGCCGCCGGTGGTGAACCCACGGTGTTTGTCGCGAACTTGCCCTATAACGTGGCGGCGACAATCATCCTGCAGTTCTTCCAGACGATGCCCGCGCTCAAGCGCGCCGTCGTCATGGTGCAAAAGGAGGTTGCCGATCGCATTGCCGCAGTGCCGGGCAACAAGACCTATGGCGGCTATACGGCAAAGCTCGGCCTGTATGCGCAGGTGACGGGTCGTTTTGAGGTGCCGCCGCGCTGCTTTATGCCGGCGCCGCATGTGGACTCGGCCGTCGTGCGTATCGACCGCGTTGGCGGCGTGGTGCCCGAGGGACTCGATCGCGAGTTTGTGGCTCGCGTGATTGATGCTGCATTTGCCCAGCGTCGCAAGACCATCCGAAATACCATGAGCGCCAACGGCTTTGCCAAGGACGTGCTCGATGTCGCCTTTGAGGCTTGCGGTATCGCACCCACCACGCGCGCCGAGACGCTTGATGTTGCCGACTTTGTCCGTCTGGCCCAGGAGCTAATCCATGATGCCTAATGCCGCACGCGTGACGTTTACCAAGAAAAAGAAGACGGTCGCCTGCCCCGTGCCCTTGGCACCGCTTGCCGACACGCATGCGCATCTGCTTTCGTTTTGGGGCAAAGAAGTGCCCGAGACGCTCGTGCGCGCCAAAGCCGCGGGTGTCGACCTGTTGGTGACGATGTTCGACCCCATCGCTGACAAACGCAGCGTGACGGACTATAGCGACTGGCTCGTGCGCGAAATTCTGCCGATGCAGGATATCCCGCAGATCAAGTATCTTGCCGGCGTGCATCCGTATGGCGCGCCGGACTATACCGACGACGTTCACACACAGGTCGTTGCCGCACTCGATGACCCCTTATGCGCCGGTATTGGCGAAATCGGCCTGGACTACCACATGGATTACGACGACGACATCGCGCCGGCGCCCCATAGCGTGCAGATTGACTGCATGGCGCGCCAGCTCGAGCTTGCCGTGTGCCGTAACGTGCCGGTGGAGCTACATCTGCGCCACGAGGACACGGACCAGGAGCGCACCTCGCACGTGGACGCCTACAACGCGCTTCGTGAGGTGGGCGTGCCCCAGGCCGGTTGTGTACTGCACTGCTTTGGCGAGGACCGCGCCACGATGGAGCGCTTTGTGGAGCTGGGCTGCTATATCGCCTATGGTGGTGCGGCCACCTTTAAGCGCAACGATGACGTGCGCGAGGCATTTGCGGCAACCCCACTCGATCGAATTTTGTTCGAGACGGATTGCCCGTATATGGCTCCGGAGCCCATCCGCGGTCTTGAATGCGAGCCCGCAATGATCTCCATTACGGCAAACGCGCTGGTTAACGACCGTGTCGATCGCACAGGTGAGGACGCCGAAGCAATCGCGCGAGCCGCTTGGGAAAATGCCTGCAAACTTTTTCAAAAATAGTTCTTGCGTTCGCGATGGCGCTCCGTTATTCTAATTCCTGCACGCGGGCGTGGCGGAATTGGCAGACGCGTACGGTTCAGGTCCGTATGGGGGCAACCCCATGAAGGTTCAAGTCCTTTCGCCCGCACCATTAAATGAAAGAGCTCCCAGCAATGGGAGCTTTTTTGTTATGGGCCCATCACAGGGACTTGAACCTGTGAAGGAGCGAGCGTAAAGAAAACGCGGAGCGTTTTTAGCAAGCTGGCGAGGACGCCGGCAGGCGGCCGAAGCCGGTGCGGATCCGCGAAGCGGATACGCGGACGTCCTTTCGCCCGCACCATTGAATGAAAGAGCTCCCAGCAATGGGAGCTTTTTTGTTATGTACGATCTCCTTGTACGGGTATCCTAGTGCCAACGTGTGCCTATCAGAGGAGAGACCATGCTGTTGTCCGGTATCATCGCCGCCCTTACCAGCCTTTTGATTCCCATCATCATCCTGTTGCTGCTGCTTCCTAACGCCTGCTATGTCGTTGAACAACAGCATGCCGTGATCATCGAGCGTCTGGGCAAGTTTAACCGCATCGTTAACGCGGGCTTCCACATGAAGGTGCCCGTGATCGACCGCAAGGCCGCCACGGTGAGTCTGCGCACCATGAAAAACGGTTTTGGCATCGACGTTAAGACCCAGGACAACGTGACCATCGGCCTTGAGGTCTCTGCTCAGTACCACGTGAGCTATGACATGGGCGCCGGCCCGGCAGATTCGGGCATCTACAAGAGCTACTACATGCTGCAGGAGCCCGTCGACCAAATGCGTGACTTCATCACCGATGCCCTGCGCTCTTCCATCCCCGTCTACACGCTCGATGAGGTCTTTGCCAAAAAAGACGATATCGCCAAGGACGTCAACGCCACCGTGTCCGAGCAGATGGCCGCCTACGGCTTCACCCTCGTGTCGACACTTATCACCAAGATCGCGCTGCCGACCGAGGTCGAGAACTCCATGAACGACATCAACGCCGCCCAGCGAAAGCGCGCCGCTGCGCAGGAGCTCGCCGAGGCCGATCGCATCAAGCGCGTTACCGAGGCGACCGCCGAGGCCGAGGCGATGGAAAAGGCAGGCGAAGGCATCGCCAACCAGCGCAAAGCCATCGCACTGGGCATCAAGGACTCGCTCGAGATTATCCAGGAGACGGGCGTCGGCAACGATGAGGCCAACCAGCTGTTCATGTTTACGCAGTGGTCCGAGATGATGACGGAGTTCGCTCGCACGGGCAAAACCTCGACGGTCGTGCTGCCGAGCGATTTCTCACAGTCGGTCTCGATGTTCGAGCAGATGCTGACCGCCGGCAAAGTTCAGAACGAGTCGAAGGAGTAGACGCGCGTGAAATATACCGTTGTTTGCGTTGGCAAGCTTAAAGAGCGCTTTTGGAAGGACGCGTGTGCCGAATACACCAAACGCCTAGGCGCTTATGCCAAGGTAGATATGCGCGAGGTTGCCGATATCGATCCGGCCAAGGCGGGCGGTGTGGATGCCGCGCGCAACAAAGAAGGCGCGGCGATTCTTGCCGCCCTGCCACCGCGGGCACATGTGATTCTGCTGGCTATCGAGGGCAAGGAGCGTTCGAGCGAGGAGCTCTCGACGCATCTCGATGACCTTATGCTGCGAGGCAACAGCGACATCGCTTTTGTAATCGGCGGATCGGACGGCGTGAGCGATGCCGTGCGCGCCCGCGCCGACGAGATGCTCAGCTTTGGACGCATTACCTTGCCGCACAACCTGGCGCGCGTGGTGCTGCTGGAGCAGATCTACCGCGCCTGCAAGATTAGCCGTGGCGAGCCGTATCACAAGTAGGTCGGCAATGCGAAACAATGGCGTGGGACAATGACTTTCGTTTTGAGGAATGTGTCTGAAAGGACTGTGTGATATGAAGATTGGATTTGTCGGTTTTGGCAATATGGCGAGCGCTATGGCCGATGGCTGGATTGCCGCCGGCGTGGCCGCGGGCGACATGTGCGCCTGCGCAGGCCGCTACGATGCTCTGGTTGAGCGTTGCGAGGCACGGGGCATGGCTGCCTGCCACGATGCGGCGGAGGTTGTTGCCGCGTCCGATATCGTGGTTGCGGCGGTCAAGCCGTACATGATTGAGAAGGTATTCGCCCCGCTCAAGGATGTGCTTGCCGACAAGGTCGTCCTTTCGGTCGCCTGGACCTGGGATAGTGCCAAGTGGGAACAGGTCCTGCCGGGTGTCGCTCATATCTCGACGGTGCCCAACACGCCGGTTTCGGTGGGCGAGGGCGTTATCGCCTGCGAGAAGGCTTCCACGCTTAGCGAAGAGCAGCGTGCCACGGTGCTCGGTCTGCTCGGAAAGCTTGGCACGGTGGTCGAGCTCGATTCGAGTCTGCTGTTTGTGGGCGGTACCGTGGGCGGTTGCGCTCCGGCATTTGTCGCCATGGCAATCGAGGCTCTGGGCGATGCGGCCGTCAAACACGGTATTCCGCGCGCCGATGCCTATCGCATTGTGAGCCAGATGGTGCTGGGTACGGCAAAGCTGCAGCTTGCAACCGGCCAGCATCCCGCAGCGATGAAAGATGCCGTGTGCTCGCCCGGCGGTGCTACCATCAAGGGCGTCGTCGCGCTCGAGGACGCCGGAATGCGCAGCGCCCTAGTCAAGGCCATCGACGCTACTCTCCAGTAAAACCTTCCATTTAGGGACAGGTTTATTTTGGCAGGTTTTTCCTGCGGTTTTGTCCTTTTAGCGAAAAGCGCCCCGCAACTGGCTCAATTCCAGTTGCGGGGCGTTTGCGTTTGCCCAGATAAAACCGACCAAAATAAACCTGTCCCTTTTTGGTCGGTTAGTCCCAGAAGCTGTCTTCTTCGTCCTCGGACTTGGGGCCGCGGTCGACATACATCTTATGGGTGCGCTTCTCCATCACAAAGGCAAGAATCGCAAATAGCAGGATGCCGCCGGCGAAAAGGATGGCAAAACCGGTGCGGGTGCCAAACAAAAAGGAAAAAACTGCGTCCATTGGGTGCCTTCTTGCGTAGTTGGGTTGGGTCGTAAACGCTCATAAGTATATACTTGCCCATACATGTACAAGGTTGCAACCTAAATGGAATGTATATCGCCGGAGGATCTAATGCTTGATATCAAGTTTGTTCGCGAGAACCCCGATGCCATCGATACCGCCATGGCAAATCGCCAGACGTCTTGGGATCGCGAGAAGTTCTTTGAGCTCGACGACGAGCGTCGTGCCGTCATCACCGAGGTCGAGGAGCTCCAGGCCACGCGTAACGCCGAGTCCAAGAAGATTGGCGCCCTGATGAAGGAGGGCAAGAAGGACGAGGCCGAGGCCGCCAAGGAGGCCGTGCGCGCCGTCAACGAGAAGATCGACGGTCTGGCCGAGCGCCGTACCGCTCTCGAGCAGGAGCAGTACGACTTCATGTCTCACCTGCCCAACATTCCGTGCGAGGCTACCCCGTACGGTAAGGACGAGGACGAGAACATCGAGCGTCGCCGCTGGGGCACCCCGCGCGAGTTCGACTTCGACTTTAAGCCCCACTGGGATCTGGGCACCGATCTGGACATCCTCGACTTCGAGCGTGGCAACAAGCTCTCCGGCAGCCGCTTCACCGTTCTCGGTGGCGCCGGCGCCCGCCTGGAGCGCGCCCTTATCAACTTCTTCCTGGACACGCACACGAGCCGTGGCTTCAAGGAGTGGTGGCCGCCCATCGTCGTCAAGCGTCAGACCATGTTCGGTACGGGCCAGCTGCCCAAGTTTGAGGACGACGCCTATCACGTCTCGGGCGACAACTTCCTGATCCCTACCGCCGAGGTCGTACTGACTAACCTGCATGCCGGTGAGGTTCTGGACGCCGACACTCTGCCTCGCCGCTACACTGCCTTCACCCCCTGCTTCCGCGAGGAGGCCGGTTCCGCCGGTCGCGACACCCGCGGCATCATTCGCCAGCACGAGTTCGACAAGGTCGAGATGGTCAAGTTCGCCAAGCCGGAGGAGTCCGACGAGGAGCTCGAGAGCATGACCGCCGAGGCCGAGTACCTGCTGCAGCAGCTGGGCCTGCCGTATCGCGTGATTAGCCTGTGCACCGGCGACCTGGGCTTCTCTGCCCGTCAGACCTACGACATCGAGGTTTGGCTGCCGAGCTACAACGCCTACAAGGAGATCAGCTCCTGCTCCAATTGCGGCGACTTCCAGGCCCGTCGCGCCAACATCAAGTATCGCGACCCCGAGAACTTCAAGGGCTCGCGCTACCTGCACACCCTTAACGGTTCCGGCCTGCCGGCTGGTCGTACCATGGCTGCCATTCTAGAGAACTACCAGAACGCCGACGGCACCATCACGATCCCCGAGGTTCTGCGTCCCTACATGGGCGGCCTCGAGAAGATCGAGCCGGTCGCGTAAACTAGCTGCATAGGCGATTTGCGAGGGCGCTCCTTTTAGGGGCGCCCTTTTTGTGTGCGGCTATACCATGCCGTGCGGACAGCTCGATAGAAAACACACGAACAAACGTTCTGTATACATGCATTTACCTGCTATGCTTTTGTTGACTAAGAGCAAGAGAAAGGGGATGTGATGGAGCTGTTCGACGAGCGGGTTGTTTTGTTCCAGAGCGATGAGGGCGGGGAGCACCTGCTGGTAACGTGCGAGCCGTCGGGTATGGGTGGCTTGGTGGTTCGGCAGACGAGTGAGGGGCCATTGACGCAATGGTGCTATGAGGAGTCGCCGCATGTGGTCGAGACGTTTGTTGCGCATGAGGGGCTTGTTGTCCTTGAGCACTTCTATGGCGTTGGAACTTCTAATCAGGTGGCCCGAATGCTGAGCATCTCGTTTGCCGACTACGACTGTGCCCAACGGGTGCGGTCGCTTCTGGGGGAGCTTGGCGCCGGGTTCGATGTGATCGAAAAGCCAATCGATCGCACGAAAAGCGCTGATGCTCGTGGCGCAGCGTAACAAATTGTGGCTCGCGCGAAAAAAAGTTTGAGATTTTGCTTGACTCTAACGAACTAAAGTGGTTTTATATGTCTTGCGCTGCGGCGTTACCTCAGCTGGATAGAGGGTCTGACTACGAATCAGAACGTCATAGGTTCGAATCCTATACGCCGCACCAATTGAAATTGAAAGCCTCCGGCAACGGGGGCTTTTCTTTTACGCCGGCACCGCATGGATTCGAACCTCGGTCGAGGCGCGGGCGTGAAGCGGACGCGGAGCGTCCGTAGCGAGCGGGCGAGTCCGCCGGCAGGCGGGCGAAGCCGGTGCGGATCCGCATGACAACTTAATCAGCGCTTCGTAAAAATTTTCCAAATTGTCGCTTGACCCATCGGGGGCTCGCGTGCATAATAATCCGTGCGTCGCGGCGTTACCTCAGCTGGATAGAGGGTCTGACTACGAATCAGAACGTCATAGGTTCGAATCCTATACGCCGCACCAATTGACTTTTAAAGCTCCCGGCAACGGGAGCTTTTCTTATATAGCGATTCGCTTGAGCGCAAGCATCGAAATACGGCTGATCCAAACTGGCCGTAATTACGCCAAATGAGTAAAAATCAAATTCGATAACTTTTTTTGAAAAAACGCTTGACCATTATTCAGTCCATGTGCATAATAATCAACAAGTCGCGGCGTTACCTCAGCTGGATAGAGGGTCTGACTACGAATCAGAACGTCATAGGTTCGAATCCTATACGCCGCACCATTTGAGATTAAGGCTCTCGGCAACGGGGGCTTTTCTTTTACGTAAACACCGCATGGATTCGAACCTCGGTCGAGGCGCGGGCGTAAAGAAAACGCGGAGCGTTTTTAGCCCGCGGGCGAGCGCGCCGGCAGGCGGGCGAAGCCGGTGCGGATCCGCGCAAGCGGATACGCGGAATCCTATACGCCGCACCAATTGAAATTGAAAGCCTCCGGCAACGGGGGCTTTTCTTTTAGGCGGACCCCGCATGGATTCGAACCTCGGTCAAAGGGGACTATTTCTCATCGACTCGTGTAAGATTTCGAGTATGCGCCTCGGTGAGCCCGTGGCGCGCTCTTTCTTTAGACGACCGATCAGGGTGATATTTCGTGGCAGAGCGTCCGACATACAAGCTCAGGTTTCTCGATCCCAAAAAGCGCTTTCCGGCCATGCCCGAGCAGCCTGCGGGACGTTCGTATGGCGTGGTTTGGAAGCTCTTTGGCGAGGACCCGCATGAATCATGCTATGTCGTCGAATTCGTCGGCAAAAGCCATGTGTCGCTTTTGGGCTACGTGAGCGTTTCGGGTGAGGTCTATAAGGTGGACCGTCCCGTTAACGAGATGTCGCTGCCCGACGATCCCGACATGCAACTGATTCTTGACGAGTCCGATTCCAACATCGGTGAGATTGCGGTCAGGGGTACCGATGGGACGATGTACTCCCGGGCGCGAGTCATCGGCTCTCCCGAAGGCACCATGCGCGAACAATCCGATCGCGAGACGTGGAATTCGACGCGCAGCCTTCGCTACGGCGAGTTCATGGCCTCGATGTTCTTGCGTTACGTGGTATTTGCCGATTCTGAAAACGCTGTCTTAGGCACGGCAGACGGTGACGGCCTCGACGAGGGCATGAAAAATGCCGTCGACAAGATCAAACTTGTAAAACTCCCCGAGCCGGTTGAGGTACTGCTGGGTTTTGATTCCACGCCGCTGCCCGATGCAATCGAAACGTTGCTCTACCGCATTGACCATGCAGATAATCCAAGTGGCATTGAGCGCTATGCCGCCGCTTTGATGGGCGAAGTTAATCTGCCACGCCTGCGCACCATCGCGGCCAAAACCGAAATGAGCCTGGCGCGCATCGATCGCTCGAGGCTCTTCTATCTCAATTTTGACCGTAGCCTGCTGGACCAGGACGAGATCGATACCCTGCTTGCCGTCGAGTGCCGCCTGAACCGCCTATCGGGCATCCTTGAGCGTATTGGGGCAGGGTTGGGCCCCGTTGCCTCGTCGCCAAGCTTTGAGGGCTGCTCGCTCTTTGACCTATGGCATATCAGCAAGACGACAAACGACGTTCCTCGCTTGCTCGAAACGCTGTCGAATGACAACCCGTGGGCCAAGCCGGGGACGGTTGCGTGCCAGCCGGGTGGCGAGTGGGACGTTCGCACTCGCTTTGCACGTCTCGTAGAAGCGCTCAACGTGGTCACGCGGCTCGACTATACCTATCGAGCGAACGTTGCCGAGGGCATCATGCTGGTGCGATTTGGCCGCACGGTTGTCGATGCTATGCCGCGACGCGAATACGATGCTCAAGATGACGCCTGGCGCGAGGTGGATGAGCCTAAGCGCGCGGCATGGGCCACTGAGCACGATGCGCGTGTTGCGCTTACACTCGCGGCGGCTTGCTTTGCTTCGGGTGCTCGCATCACGCGCTGCTACGTGCAGATTGCGGCTCCCGACGGCGAGCAGGGCGAGCGCGTTGTCGAAACGTATTCCTTTGGCCGTGCGGCCTATCTGGCTGATTGCGTTTCTGTCGCCAAGGATCTTGAGAGCATGGATATGGACGACATGCCCTGCAAGCATTTGCTCGAGGCATATGAGGCAGATGCTCCGGACATGATTGAGCCTGCAGAGGTTCACGCCCGACCACGTGATGACCATCGTTCATTGCCGCCTGCGCTTCGCGATTTGCTGCTCGCTGATACGGCTGACGAGCTTGAGGTCATGGAGGAGGACAACGATCCGTATGTCGCCCGTGTCGTCGAGCTGCGCGAGCAATTCAAAGTTGACCGAGCTGGTGCTTTCGAGGGCTTTTCTCGCCTCGTCGAGGAGCTGGAAGCCAAGTGTACGGTTGCTGAGCTTTTGGCGACGGGCCCAGTGCAGACCCAGTTCTGCGACAACCAGCTGGTGCGCATGGTGCTGCCGGTGATGGAGGAGGACCGTTCCGTGCGTATCCTTCGCGCTCCCGATGCGCTGTATTTTGCCCAGCACGAGATTTGCAGCTTTTACGCCGAACAAGAGGACTTTGAGCGTGCGCTGCCCGAGGTGCGTCGTCTCTACGATTTGGCACGCTCGTCTATGCAGTCTCACTTTGCCCTGATCAACGTGCTGGCACGTCTGGAGCGCTATGACGAGATTATCGAGGTGGCGCGCCACGGCCTGCGCATCGCCAGCGACCGAACTTCGATCGGTTACCTGTTCTATCGCCTGGCATTCGCCTACTGGAACTGCGACCAGCTCGAGCTGGCGCTGGCGTGCTACCGCCTGGTGCCGCGCGGCGAGGAGTCGGGTGGCAGTGCGCAGGAGGAAATGCAGGGCCTTATGAACGAGATGGGCGTCATCAAACCGCCCACGTTTGAGGAGGCTGTCGAGACTATCCGCAAGGCAGGTCTTGAGCTGCCGCCGGTGCCCGCCGTGACCAATCAACTCGCGGATGCCGCCGTGCAACTCGTCGATAACGGTTTCTTTTTCTTGGCGCGCGGCTGTATCTATCAAATGTGGCGCACCATGGGCAACGATGAGCTCGGCTCCCTCAACCGCTCGCTGGGGTAGGGGCGGTATAGAGGGGCCGCACCGCGCTATTTGTATCGGCGCGGGCGGGAGGACCCGACAGAATCGGTAAGGCATAAAGCCGCCGAGCCTGCTAAAACTGTTAAACTCTGCTAAAGTTGCTAAACTTTGTTAAAGTTGTTAAAACTAGCAGAGGAGGGTCGAATGTCGAAAGCCATTAATCCCTTTAAGCCAACGGCGGGCATGAATCCGCCTGAGCTTATCGGACGTGACGCTGTTTTGGATGATTTTGCCGAGGCCCTTGAGAATGGTCCTGGTGCTCCCGATCGACTCATGCGCATCTCGGGCGTCCGAGGCACAGGTAAAACGGTGCTTCTCAATGCATTGGGTGATCTTGCGCGAAAAAAAGGATTCGAGGTTGTTGACGTCGCCTCGAATGCCGGTTTTTGCAGTAGAATCCTCGAGGCTCTACAGCGAAATGTTCGTCTTGAGTCAATGTCGATTTCCCCATCAATTCTAGGAGTCAGCCTTGGCTCCGTTGAGGTATCGAAGTCGGCATCTCATCTGGGCGAGGCAATGTACGATGCCGCGAAGCGCGGAGGTCTGCTCATTACGCTCGACGAGATTCAGGATGCCTCAACTGAGGAAATGCGCGAGCTGGGCAATGAGATGCAGCTTTTGATTCGCCAAGGGGCGAATGTCGCTTTTGCATTCGCCGGCTTGCCAACATCGGTGGATGGCGTGGTGGTTGATGATACCCTTACGTTCCTTCAGCGGGCGAAACATATTGAACTCACTCGTCTCTCCGATTTTGAAGTCGGCGGATCGTTTGAGGAAACAATGAGACGAGCGGGCAAGGAACTCGATGAAGACGCCGCTGAGCTATTAACAAAGGCTTCAGCAGGCTATCCCTTTATGGTCCAGTTGGTCGGATATTACGCTTGGCAGGTTGCTGCGCGCAGCGGGTCGGAGAGCGTGAGTGAAGAGGCAGCTCGCAAGGGTGTCCAGGCGGCTCTTGATAGTTTCAATGCCATGGTGATTGCCCCCGCTCTGCGCAGGGTGTCGGAGCGGCAGTTTCAATATCTCGCGGCGATGGCGCAATGCGAAGGCGGCGAGATTACGAACGGTGATATTGCCAAAAAGATGGGATTGCCGGCGAATAAAGTCGGGTCGTATCGCAAACGCCTGATCGATGCGGGACTGATTGAGCCTGCTGGTTACGGCTGTGTTTCGTTTGCAATTCCGTACATGCGCGATTATCTGTTGGAGACCGTTCGAGCGGACTAATAAAGACTGGAGGCATCGACGCCGCCGCTGGGGTTGCCCCCGTATCTTTGTCTCAATCTGTAACATCTGGACGAAAATTCGGCCTGCAACTGTTACAGATTGAGATGATTGACTGAGGCGTTTGCGGCAAAAGAGGAATCGTCGCAAATTCCCCCTTGCCCATCCTCGACTGTTTGGTTACTATAGAACGGCTGTTACGGAGAGCTGACCGAGAGGCCGAAGGTGCTCGCCTGCTAAGCGAGTATGCCCCAAAAGGGCATCTGGGGTTCGAATCCCCAGCTCTCCGCCAGTAAGACTTTAAAGAAGGGTTCCGAAAGGGACCCTTTTTTAGTTGAACCACGTTAGCTGGGGATTCGAACCCTCAAAAAAATGAGGCGCCCCGTTGGACGCCTCATTTGGTTCGATGTGATAACGCTTTGGCCCTACACCTCAGGAGCCTTGGCTACGGTTTCGCTCTCGGCTGTGAGCGGGCGGTTGTCGATGCGGCGGCCCAGGCGGTCGAGCTTCACGAGCAGCCACTCGATGGGATTGGGCCCTGTTCCTTCCTCGTCGGCAACCAGGTCCATGACGGCAATCTTGGTGCCGTCCTGTTTAAGCGTAACGCTGCCCACCTTATCGCCAACATGCACCGTGCCCGAAAGGTCATCGTAGCTAACCTTTTCGGTCACATCGCCGGCGAGTGAGAACACCGTTGCCTGTGCGGCGGGGTCGGCGAGCGTGGCGTCGATCGTCTTGTCCGTCCAATCTGTCTGGCCAATGCGCGCCATAAGCGGGTTGCCGTTGGCGGTCTTTTCTTGCGTGTTGGCGATCGCGACCGTCACCTTGTGGTCGTAGTACCAGTTGGCAAGGGTGGCGGTATCGGTAAAGCGCTGATCGGTGGTGGTGGAGTTCAAAATAACGGTGTAGATCTCGTCGCCGTCGCGGTTGTAGGCGCTCGTAAAGCAATAGCCTGCATCGTCGGTGGTGCCGGTCTTGCCACCGATGTTGCCATCTTGGCCCAGCAAATAGTTATGCGTGTCCATGGAATGCGAATGGTCGGTGCCGTCGGCGCCCGTGACCTCGATCCAGGAATCCTCGCTCGCTACGACCTCGCGGATCGTGTTGTTTTTCATGGCCTCCTGCATCATCAGCGCTACGTCGTGTGCGGTTGAGTGCATATCGCCAGCCCACTCATCAAAGTCCAGACCATGCGGGTTTTCAAAAAGCGTGCCGGTGCAGCCGAGCTTCTTAGCGCGCTCGTTCATGGCCTTCACAAATGTGGCCTCGGCGTCTTTGGTCTTAGGGTCGATTTTCTTGCCCACATATTCGGCGAGCACGATGGCGGCGTCGTTGCCCGAGGGAATCATCAGGCCGCGCAGTGCCTGCTCCACGGTAAGCTCGTCGCCTTCGAGCAAGCCGGCGGTCGAATTACCCACGGTGGCTGCGGCGTTGCTCACCGTGACCTTCTCGTCCATCTTGCAATTCTCGACGGTTAGGATTGCGGTCATGACCTTGGTGATCGAGGCGATTTTGACCTGCCCATCGGCGCCGCGCCCATAGTAGACGGTGCCGTCTTTGCCCATGACGAGGGCATTGGTCGCATCGATATCGGGCAGGTTTTCGGCCGAGATGCCGCGCGCATCGGCGGTTTTGCCGCAAACATTGTCGGTCGTGAGCACTTGGGCGCCAGCGACGGTGGGTACGCCAGCGGCAAGGGCGATAGCGCAGACAAAGCCGGCGGCAAGCTGGGCTGAGCGCTTTGCAAAAGAGGTGAGGGTCTTCACAGGTTTCGCTTTCGACGGGATGGTCTCTTCTGGAACTAGAGTATATCGTTTGCCGTCGTCGGCGATCATCGCGTGCGTGCGTGGTCCACATCCGCGCTCGAACGGGCACAAGGGTGCTTAAGGCCGACTTAATCACCCACGCTTGTTGTGTGTGGCGTGCGTCGCCTCGGGCATAATGGAGCGCGAGAGGAGCACGCATGAACGAGCGCATTTTGGTAGTTGATGACGAGAAGGCCATCGCCGACTTGGTTGGCATCTACCTTACAAAAGAGGGCTTTGATGTCCAGATTGCCTATAGCGGGGCCGATGCTGCCAAGGCGATTTTGGAGCAGGAGTTCGATCTGGCGCTGCTTGATGTCATGCTGCCCGATATCGATGGGTTTGAGCTGCTGCGTACGATCCGTTCCAGCCATACCTATCCCGTGATCATGCTGACGGCGCGCGATGCCCAGCAAGACAAGATCGGGGGCCTTTCGCTTGGCGCGGACGATTACGTGGTTAAGCCGTTCCGTCCGCTGGAGCTCATCGCGCGCGTGCACGCTCAGCTTCGCCGCTACACCAGCTACGGTAGCCGTGCACAGGCGGCTGAGTCGCCGACCATTCAGCTCGACGGCTTGGAGATCAACCGCGATGCTCGTTCCGTGACAGTGGACGGTTCACCGGTTCGCCTCACGCCCACCGAGTATTCAATCTTGCTGTATCTGGTCGAGCATCGCGGCAGCGTGGTGGCCGTGGAGGACCTGTTCCGCGCGGTGTGGAACGAGGACTTTATGCCCGGCTCCAACAATACGGTGATGGTGCATATTCGCCACTTGCGTGAAAAGATCGGCGACGACGCACAAAAGCCACGCTTTATCAAAAACGTCTGGGGCGTCGGCTACATCATCGAATAACGCTTTTCGCTTGTGAGGATCTTGATATGACAAAAGACGATAGGCAAGCGTTCGAGGTGCCCGATCGGCTCTTTGAATACGTGAGGTCGGTCGTCGACAACCGCGCGCTTGCAACGGTGCTGCTCTTTTTGCTGAGCCTGCTGCTGATTGGCATCGACAACATCGTCGGAATCTTGGCGGTGCTGCTTGTCGGCTTTTTGCTGATCGATCGATTTGAGATCGTGTGCCGCTGCGTGGTGATTGGCGGCGCCGCGTGGGCCATGACGTTGGCGATTGGCGCCATGGCGCTCGGCGGCATCGAAGGGCCGGTGCTGTTCGATGCCGGCTTTGTATTCAACATGCTTGGCTTTGTGCTGGCGCTTGCCGCGTGCGTGCTGTTCTTGTGTGGCCGCGCCCTGTACTACCAGGGCTACGAGCAGGGCGAGCAGCATGCCGATTGTGTGCTGGCCGCTCGTATTCAAGATCGCCTGATCGATCACCCCGACACCTGGGATAACATCGACGGCGACTTCTTGGAGGTCGAGGGCGCCCTTAACCGCGTGCGTGACCGTGAGCGCAAGGTGCAGCAAGCTCTGCGTGACGAGTCGCATCGCAAGGACGATTTGGTCACGTACTTGGCACATGACCTACGCACCCCGCTTGCCAGTGTGGTGGGCTATCTTTCGCTGCTGCAAGAGGCTCCCGAGCTGCCGGTTGAGCAACGTGCGCACTTTACGGGCGTGGCGCTCGACAAGGCGCACCGGCTCGATACGCTCATCGAAGAGTTCTTCGATATCACGCGCTTTGACTTCCACGATATCGTGCTCACGCGCGGCTATGTTGATCTGGGGTTGCTGCTGGCTCAGGTGACTGACGAGTTCTATCCCATCCTCAACGAGCAGCATAAGGAAGTCCAAGTTGATATTCGCGAGGACCTGACGGTGCTCGTGGATGGCGACAAAATGGCTCGCGTGTTCAACAACATCATGAAAAACGCTATTGCCTATAGCTATGAGGGCTCGACCATCACGATCGAGGCCAGACGCCGGGACGGCGGTGGCGTGCGCGTGCGACCAATCGCGGCGGCGCTGGACTGGGGCTTGCCATCGCCAAGGAGATCGTATGCGCGCACGGCGGTACCGTTGCATGTGAATCGACGCCCGAACACACGATATTCACCATCGAGCTGCCCGCCGCATAGCCAGTGTGCCCTTACAAACACTTGACAATGCGCTCACGTGCATATGAGCCGCGATTCCTACTATCGATACTGCTGAATTGATATCGATGTGGAGGTATGCGGTATGACGGCTGCTGCGGCTGTGGAGCCCACGGAGCTTGAAGAACTCATGAAAGCGCAGGCCGAGGCCGCGCACGAGCGCGAGGTTGGGGATGCGACTCGCCCCACGGCAGAGGATCTTGCCGCCTCGCCGACGCGAATCGATGTTGAGGGCCTCGACCTGTTCTATGGCGACCACCATGCGCTCAAGGACGTGAATATCAAGATCCGCGACAAGCAGATTACCTCGTTCATCGGGCCTTCGGGCTGCGGAAAGTCCACGTTGCTGCGCTGCTTTAACCGCATGAACGACGGCATCAAGGACTGCCGAATCGAGGGCAAGATTGCGCTCGATGGTCAAGATATCCTGGGCGACTACGACATCTGCCGCCTTCGCCAGCGCGTGGGCATGGTGTTCCAGCGCCCCAACCCGTTTCCCATGAGCATCTACGACAACGTCGCCTATGGGCCGCGCGGTATGGGTGTGCGCGATCGCGTCGTGCTCGACGAGCTGGTCGAAGACTCCCTGCGACGCGCCGCCCTGTGGGACGAGGCCAAGGACAAGCTCAAAGAGTCGGGTCTGGGTCTTTCGGGCGGCCAGCAGCAGCGTCTGTGCATCGCCCGCGCACTTGCCGTGCAGCCCGACATTCTGCTGATGGACGAGCCGACCTCGGCACTCGACCCTGTGTCGACGCTGGTGGTGGAGCAGCTGGCCTGCGAGCTCAAAGAGACCTGCACGCTCGTGGTCGTTACGCACAATATGCAGCAGGCGGCGCGTATCTCCGATTCGGTCGCATTCTTTTTGCTGGGTGAGCTGGTGGAGCACGCGCCCACCGCGCAACTCTTCAAGAATCCGACCGATCCGCGCACGGCGGATTATTTGACGGGGCGTTTTGGCTGATACCATCTAGTGAAGGTACCTTTAGGGTTAAGATGCGGTCATGCCGGCCGCAAAGGGGTTCAACATGATCTATTACGTCGAGGACGATGACAACATCAGGGATTTGACGGTCTATGCGTTGCGCAAGCAGGGAATCGAGGCCGAGGGCTTTTCGTGCGACGGTGAGTTTAAGACTGCCGTGGCGCGACGGGTACCCGATGCCGTCCTGCTCGATATCATGCTGCCCGATACCGATGGCTTGGCGATTATGCGTCGCCTGCGTGCCGACCGCCTGACGGCGACGGTGCCCATCATGATGCTTACCGCCAAGGATACCGAGCTCGACAAGGTGATGGCGCTCGATGGCGGTGCCGACGATTACCTGACTAAGCCGTTTTCGCTCATGGAGCTTGCGAGCCGCTGCCGCGCACTGCTGCGTCGCGGCGGCATGGTCAAGCAGGCGAGCGATGTGCTCAGCGTGGGCGACATCGTGCTCTCGCCCAGCCATCGCGAGGTGACCGTTGCCGGCGAGCCGCTTAAGCTCACCCTGCGCGAGTTCGACCTGCTCGAGTACCTCATGCGCAAGCCCGGCGTGGTTTTTACCCGCGAGTCGTTGCTGCAGAGCGTGTGGGGCTGGGACTTCGACGGCGGTTCGCGCACCGTTGACGTGCACGTGCAGACGCTTCGCCAAAAACTGGGCGAGCATGCCAGCGCCATCGAGACCGTGCGCGGCGTGGGCTACCGCTTGGCCGAGCCTTCTGCCGGTGATGGTGCCGAAGGTGACGACACCGCGGCCACCGCATCGGAGGAGTAACCCGTGGTCTTCGCCCCCCAGGGAAAACATACGCTGTCGCACCGCGTTTTTGTGACGATCTTTGTCTGCGCCATGGCGGTTATCGTGGCGTTTACGGTGCTGGGTGCGTTCTTTGTGCAAAACACCTTGGCGGATGCCACGAGTGCCAATCTGGCGCAGGAAACCGAGCTCATTGCTGCCGCTCTCGACGAACAGCAGGAGCCCATCCCGTTCTTGCGTAGTCTCGATCGCGAGGACTTGCGCATCACGCTGATTAACAAGGATGGATCGGTTGCCTACGACAACGAGGCGTCGCCTTCCACACTGCCCAACCATGGCGATCGCCCCGAGGTCATCGAGGCCTTTGAGAGTGGTTCGGGTTCCGCGGAGCGCGCAAGCTCTACGCTCGACGAGATTATGCTGTATCGCGCCGTCGCCCTTGATAACGGCCAGGTTGTCCGCTTGGCGCAGGCCCAGCCTGGCGTTGCGGCGATTTTGCTGTCGATGGTGGCGCCGATGCTGCTTATCGCAGCAGCGGGTGCGGTACTCTCGTTTTTTATGGCGCGCCGCGAGTCCCGTGCCATCATCGCGCCGTTGCAAGAGGTGGATTTGGACCACCCACGCCGTAGCTATGAGCACGCCTATGCCGAGATGGTCCCCATGCTTGAGCGTATCGAGTCGCAGCGCCAGGAACTCAAGCGCCAAATGGCGGTGCTAGCGGACAACGACCGTATGCGCCGCGAGTTCACGGCGAATATCACCCATGAGCTCAAGACGCCGCTTACGGCGATTTCGGGCTATGCCGAGCTCATCGCAAACGGCATGGTCGAGGGCGAGGGCGACCTGCGCAACTTTGGCGGTCGCATCTATCGTGAGGCGGGCCGCTTGGCAGCGCTTGTCAACGATATCCTTACGCTGTCTAACTTGGACGAGGCCGAGCGTGCAACTGAGGGCGAGGCGGTGCCCATTGGTTCCACGGAGCCTATTGAGCTCTCGCGTGCCATCTACGCGGTTGAGCAGCGTCTTGAACAGGTCGCCCGTCAGGCGAATGTGACGATAAGTCATGAGACCAAGCCTGTGGTCATCGAAGGCGTGTCGCGCTTGATTGACGAGCTCATCTATAATCTGGCGAGCAACGCCATCCGCTACAATCGACCCGGCGGTACGGTTACGCTGCAGTGCGACACCAACGACGAAGGCCATCCGTTCCTTGCGGTCGCCGACACGGGAATCGGTATCGCGCCTGAAGAACAGGGCAAGGTATTTGAGCGGTTCTATCGCGTGGACAAGAGTAGGTCCAAGGCGCGCGGCGGAACCGGTCTGGGGCTTGCCATTGTCAAGCATGCGGCCCTGTATCATCACGCCACGCTCGATCTGTCGAGCGAGTTGGGCGTGGGAACCACCATTACGGTGACGTTTCCCATACAGCAGGACGAGCCATTCGCATAGCGATACAACATAGGTATTGATGTAGACGCCGCATTTGACTTTCGGGTGCGGCGTTGTTGTGCAATTTTACGATTGCTTCCGACATTTTTACAGGAGAGCCTGTTTCTTATGTATAGAGTTTGGTCTCGGTAAAAAGATGCGATAACATACGGATAGTTTTGTCAATCCGAACTGGGGAAATGAAAGGCAAGCTGCATGACCCTTCTCGAACTGTTCCAGCTGCTGAAGAAGCACCTCAAGCTGGTCATCACCCTTCCGGTGGTCTGCGCGATCGCCATGGGCATCGTGTCCTTCGCCGCGATGGACAACACCTATACCGCGACGACGAGCATGTACATTCTCGCCAAGACCGACGATAGCGGCCAGATGAGCTACAACGATCTCTCGGCGAGCCAGATGCTTTCCAACGATATCGCCACGCTGCTGGATAGCGATAGCGTTAAGAGCGGCGCCGCCAAGGAACTGGGCCTCACCGATCTGGATGACTACAAGGTGTCTGTTTCCTCCGAGACCACCACGCGTGTCATTACGCTTTCGGTTACCGGCACCGATGCCAAGGAGACGGCTGAGGTCGCAAAGGCCATAGCTAGCTCGGTGAGTACGGTCGCTCAGAACGTCGGCGCTGCCCAGAGCATCAACGTTATCGACGAGGCTAAGACCCCCGAAGCCCCCAGCGGCCCCAAGCGCACGCTGTATATTGCCGTCGCGTTCCTCGCCGGTATCTTTATCGCAGTCGCCTATGTCGTTTTGGCAGACATGCTCAATACCCGCATCCGCGGTGCCGAAGAGGCGGAAGAGCTCCTGGGCATTCCCGTTGTTGGCCGAATTCCGGCTATGAAAGGTGGTAAATAGGCATGGCTAAGGCAAAGAACACCGATAAGCTCGTTGTACAGAATGCCGCCAAGACCCTTCTGGCCAACATCCGCTTTGCGAGCGTGGACGACCCCATTCGCACCATCACCGTTACGTCCTCGATTCCCAACGAGGGCAAGTCTACGGTTTCCATCAACCTTGCCCAGGCTATCGCCACCAGCGGCAAGAGCGTCCTGCTGGTCGAGGCTGATATGCGTCGCAGGTCCCTTGCCGATATGCTCGGCGTCCGCTCCCGCGGCGGACTCTATGCAGTCCTTTCCGAGCAGGTTTCTATTGACCAGGCGATTGTCGAGACGGGTCAGAAGAACTTCTACTTCCTCGATGCCGAGCCGCATATTCCCAATCCTGCCGACATCATCGTCTCTCACCGCTTTGCCAAGCTGGTAAAGGCACTGTCCGCCAAGTTCCAGTACGTCATCTTTGATGCTCCCCCGGTCGGCACCTTCATCGATGCTGCCGAGATCGCAAGTCT
Organism: Collinsella aerofaciens; assembly: GCA_048532905.1. Taxonomy (GTDB): domain Bacteria; phylum Actinomycetota; class Coriobacteriia; order Coriobacteriales; family Coriobacteriaceae; genus Collinsella; species Collinsella aerofaciens_CB. The sequence continues at coordinate 18,176 of DBGFTB010000042.1, read as the reverse complement.
GACCGACGGTGCGCTTTTTGTCGTGCGTGAGGATTTCACCAAGCGCGAGGAGGCGCTCAACGCCATCGGTCAGCTTAAGAAGTCCGAGAAGGTCAAGCTCATTGGTACCGTTATGAACTACTGCGAGACCGAGACCAGCGAGTACTACTACTCCTACTACACCAAGGACGGTAAGAAGGTGAAGAAGGGCTCCGACGATCAGGGGACTTCCAAAAAGGGCATCTTCACCAACCGAGCAAACGTTTAGTTGATTAAGGCTGACCTATGCGTGACATTCATTGCCATATCTTGCCGGGTGTAGACGACGGCGCCGCCGATCTCGATGAGAGCTTGGCGATGCTCGAGGCTGCCAAGCGGGCCGGTGTAACCAGAATCGTTTGCACTCCTCACTGCCGTGATCCCTATTTTGATTACGACAAGATGTGGGATGCCTTTGAGCTGCTGCGTGATAACGCTGACGGTTTTCCGCTCCAGATGGGCTTCGAGGTCAACCATCGAAAGCTCGTTGAGCTTGGTATCGATGCCGCGGAGCACTTGCATTTCGATGGGACCAACGAGTTTCTGCTCGAGCTTTCGACGCATGCCGATGCGTATGCGTTTAGAGAGTACGAGAACACGATTTACGATTTGCAGTGCCGTGGCTACCAGGTGATCATCGCTCATCCTGAGCGCTATCGTGCGGTTCAAAAGGATGTAAGCGTGGCGGAGCGCCTGGTCGATATGGGCTGCAAGCTGCAGGCTTCGGCGGACTTTATTGCCGGCGGTCGATTTGGTCGCGAGAAAAAGCCGGCACAGCGCCTGTTCGATCAGAACCTGTACGGCTTCATCGCGAGCGATGCCCATAACGTGGGTCATTACGACTGCCTGGCGAAGGCTCGCGCGAAGTATAGCGTGCGCGGAGCTCATTTTCGCTAATATCTGTCCCTAACGTTCGCATTGAATGAAAGGGCAGCCATGGATATCCAACTTAAGACGGGATGCTTTGATGACGCGGCGTTGGTGCGCCGCGTCATTTTTATGGACGAGCAAGGCTACGAGAATGAGTTCGACGCTATCGACGAGGATCCAAACTGCATTCATGTGACGCTCTATGTAGACGGCGAGCTTGCCGGTTGCTCGCGCGTGTTTCCCGAAGAGCTTGAGCGCGTGGCTGACGCAGAGGCCCCGGTGTTGCCGGCATGCGACATGGACGAAGGCGTTGCGGCGGGGGAGACCTACATTATGGGGCGCGTCGCCGTGCTGCCGGCTATGCGTCGTCGCGGACTGGCGAGTGCGATCGTCGAGGCCAGTGCTTCGTGTGCACGCGATGCCGGCGCTAAGCTTATTAAGCTGCATGCGCAGGAATACGTGTTGCCGCTCTATGCAAAGGCGGGCTACACGCAAATTGCCCCGGTAGATTACGAAGACGAGGGCCAGCCCCATGTCTGGATGGCCAAGCGCGTAGATGGCAGATAGGGACGTTCCTTTTCTGCCGGCAGCTGGGGACACTCCTTGGCAATTGACGCATTGGAGCGCTCGGACATACAGTTTTTCGATTCCGTATGTATATATGCGCGTTAATGGGTTATAAAATCTAAGTCTGAACATAGCAGGTCTGCGATGCGGCTCGGGCGACCGGGCCGTTTTTGCGGACAGGGGTAGCGCGAAAGGACTGCACATGCGTCAATTTAAGACCGAGAGCAAAAAACTGCTCGACCTCATGATCAACTCCATCTACACCAATAAGGAAATCTTCCTGCGCGAGCTTATCTCTAACGCGAGCGACGCCGTCGACAAGCTCAACTTTAAGAGCCTGCAGGACCCGAGCGTCAAGATCGACCAGGGCGACCTGGCCATTCGCGTCTCCTTTGATAAAGACGCCCGCACCATTACCATCTCGGATAACGGCATTGGCATGACCGCCGAGGAGCTGGAGCGCAATCTGGGCACCATCGCCCATTCCGGCTCCGAGGAGTTTAAGACCGAGAACGCCGAGCAGCAGGGCTCCGATGTCGACATCATCGGTCAGTTTGGCGTGGGCTTCTACTCGGCTTTTATGGTCGCCAGCCATGTGAAGGTCGTCAGCCGCGCCTATGGCGAGGATGTCGCCCATGTGTGGGAATCCGACGGTCTTGAGGGCTACACCATCGAGGATGGCGAGCGCGCCGAGCACGGTACCGATGTCATCCTGACGCTGCGCGAGAACGAGAAGCTCGATGCCGACGGCGAGGCCGAGACCTACGATCGCTTCCTGACCGAGTGGGGTCTCAAGAGCCTGATTCAGCAGTACAGTAACTATGTGCGCTACCCGATCCAGATGATGGTGTCCAAGAGCCGCCAGAAACCCAAGCCCGAGGACGCCGGCGACGATTACAAGCCCGAGTACGAGGACTACCAGGAGCTCGAGACCGTCAATTCCATGACACCGATCTGGAAGAAGCGCAGCTCCGATGTCGAGCAGAAGGACTACGACGAGTTCTACAAGTCCACGTTCCACGACTTTGACGATCCTGCGCGCACCATCAGCTTCCATGCCGAGGGCACGCTCGAGTATGACGCCCTGCTGTTTGTGCCGGGCCGCGCGCCGTTCGATCTGTACAGCAAGGATTACGAGAAGGGTCTGGCGCTCTACAGCTCCAACGTTCTGATTATGGAGAAGTGCGACGACCTGCTGCCCGACTACTACAACTTTGTCCGCGGCGTCGTGGATTCCGCCGACGTGTCGCTCAACATCTCGCGCGAGACGCTGCAGCAGAACCGTCAGCTCAAGGCCATCGCCAAGCGTGTGGAAAAGAAGATTACCGCCGACCTTGAGGATATGCGAGACAACGACCGCGAGGCCTACGAGAAGTTCTTTGAGAACTTTGGCCGCGGTCTTAAGTACGGCATCTACTCGAGCTATGGCATGAAGGCCGATGAGCTCGCCGATCTGTTGCTGTTCTGGTCTGCCAAGGAACAGAAGATGATTACCCTGGCCGAGTATGCCAAGGGCATGCCCGAGGATCAGAAGGCCATCTACTACGCCGCCGGCGACTCGCGTGAGCGCTTGGCCAAGATGCCCGTGGTAAAGGGCGTGCTCGACCGCGGCTATGACGTGCTGCTGCTGACGCAGGACGTGGATGAGTTCACCTTCCAGGCTATGCGTGAGTACGTTGCCGCCGATATGCCCAAGATCTACGAGGACGATGCCGCCCGCGAGGCTGCCGAGAAGGCCGTGGCCGATGGTGCCGAGCCCGAGGTTGAGGATCGTCACCTGGAGCTCAAGAACGTCGCAACCGGTGATCTTGACCTGGCGACCGAGGACGAGAAAAAGGAGGCCGAGGACGCCACCAAGGAGAATGAGGACCTCTTTAACGCCATGAAGGAGGCACTCGGCGACAAGGTCGAGAAGGTTGCCGTCTCTGCGCGCCTGACCGATGCTCCCGCGTGCATCACCACCGAGGGCCCGCTTTCGCTCGAGATGGAGAAGGTGCTCCAGAAGGGTCCCGAGGGCGCGCCCGACGGTATGCCCAAGAGCCAGCGCGTGCTCGAGCTCAACGCCAAGCACCCGGTCTTTTCCAAGCTCGTCGCCGCTCAGAAGGAGGGCGACGCCGACAAGATCAAGCAGTACTCCGGTTTGCTCTATGACCAGGCCCTGCTGGTCGAGGGCATTCTGCCCGAGGACCCCGTTGCCTTCGCAGCAGCTGTTTGCAACTTGATGTAGTTAGGTATTTACGCGGTTTTACCAAACCGCGTAACGGCTCGACGCTGCCCTCAGTTCCGCCGTTCTAACGAACGGCGGACCAGTCGACGCTGCGCGGGCGCCAGAGCGACAACTTGTCATTCAAAGAGGACGGCATGACCAGAAGGTCTATGCCGTCCTCTTTTCATGCCAATTTGTTCGCTCTGGCGCCCGCTCGCTGGCATTGCCAAAACATCGACGTTGCCGTGGTCCTAAGTAGTCATTGGGGACGTTCTTGTTTGACTAGTCGTTTAAGAACGTCCCCGATGACTATTTGAATTGCTAATTTGTGCGGGTTGTGGTTTTGTGACCTGCTGAAATTAAGGATACTGTACATCTGTACGTTAACTCATCTTCGTAGTATATTGCTACCCGCAAAACTCAACACCATTGTGCTTTGAGACGTTAAAGCGCCTACTACAATGGTTGTCGATAGTACGATTCGATTTAACGACAGGATGGATGGTCCAAGCGTGAGTCTCGGCAGCAAACTATCCAATGCAAAGGTGTCCTTTGCGATATTTAAGCGCGACATTAAGCGACTGCTTGTGAACCCCGTCGCCCTGGTGGTTACCCTAGGCGTGTGCGTTATTCCCTCGCTGTATGCCTGGTATAACATCGTGGCAAACTGGGATCCGTATGGAAACACCCAAGGCATCAAGATTGCTATCGCCAACAACGATCGAGGCACCCAAAACGACTTGGTGGGTGAGCTCAACGCTGGCGACAAAGTGGTCGACCAGCTCAAGGAGAATCATCAGTTGGGCTGGACGTTCGTCGACTCGACGGCCGATGCCAAGGAGGGCGTCGAGAGCGGCGAGTACTATGCCGCTATCGTGATTCCCAAGAACTTCTCGGATAACCTGGTTTCGATGCTCGACGGCAACTACCATCAGCCCAAGCTCACGTACTACGTCAATGAGAAGAAGAGCGCCATTGCGCCCAAGGTTACCGATACCGGTGCAAACACCATCGAGGAGCAGATCAACTCGGAATTTGTCTCTACGGTAGGCAAGACTGTTGCCGGTATCGCCAAGGATGCCGGTGTCGATTTAAAGGACAAGGCAACCCAGACTCAGGACTCGCTGGCAAGTTCGGTGTCCGAGGCGTCCGACACCTTGGGCGAGGTGCGCGATTCGATTGGCGATATGAATGCCGCCATCGATAAGACGAGTGGCGCTATCGCCTCGGCTGATGCGGCACTTGCCGGCTTGCAAGGCCAGGCACCGTCGCTGACGCAGGCGATCTCCCAGGGCAACGACCTGCTGAGCGAAGCTCGCACCACGGCGGGCAACTCCATCACCTCGCTCTCCAAGGCGCTCTCGGAAGGCAGCCTTGCGCTCACCAAGACGTCGGCCTCTGCGAACGCTGCCATCGGCAAGCTGACGGGCGCGGTCACATCTACGACCACCCGTATCGACAACTCGCTCGAGTCTCTTCAAGCGACGATCGACCACAATAAGGCCGTTATCGGGCACTTGGAGATTCTCGCCAATGACACGTCGACAGGTTCCGAGGAAATTGACGCGCGCATTGTATCGACCATCGATTTGCTTCGAGAGCAGAATGAAAAGCTTCAGAGCATCAAGGACGGTCTGTCCGCGCAGTCGAGCGCCATGGCGAATGACGCAGCGGCTGTTTCGGGTGCCAGTGACGCTATCAATAACGCAATTCATACCGGTGCGACCAACCTTGGCCAAGCCCAGACGGACTTGGGCCAAAACGCGCTGCCGAAGGCCTCGAGCGCGCTCGACTCTTTTGCTGCCGTTTCGGGCGACCTGACCGGTATCGTCTCGGGTATGACACCTACACTTGCAAATGCGCGCGGCACGTTGGCGCAGCTTAGCGCTACGCTCGGCCAGGCCAAGACCACGCTGTCCCAGACCGATTCCTCGCTTGCCAAGGTCCAGGACAAGCTTGCAACCGCCGCCAATGACATCGCGGCGCTGCAGACCTCCGAGTCCATGGGCGAGCTGGCCGATCTGATGGGCGTCGATGTCAATGACGTGGCAGATTTCATGGCGTCTCCGGTTGAGTTGACGTCCAAGTCAATCTATCCGGTCAAGAGCTTTGGCTCGGGCATCGCTCCCTTCTACACCAATCTGGCGCTTTGGGTGGGCGGCTATGTGCTCATCGCCATTTACAAGCTCGAGGTCGACCGTGAAGGTGTTGGCAGCTTTACGGCGCGCCAAGGCTACTTTGGCCGCTGGTTGCTCATGGTGATCCTGGGCGCGTTGCAGGCCATCATCGTTACGGTAGGCGATCTGGTGATTGGCGTGCAGTGCGTCAGCCCGCTGCTGTTCGTGCTGGGCGGCATCGCCATTTCGTTCACCTACGTCAATATCATCTATGCGCTGTCCACCACGTTTAAGCATATCGGCAAGGCTATCGGCGTCATTCTCGTCATCGTGCAGATCCCGGGTTCGTCGGGCATGTACCCCATCGAGATGATGCCCGGCTTCTTCCAGTGGCTGCACCCGCTGCTGCCCTTTACCTACGGCATCAATCTGCTGCGCGAGACGGTCGGCGGCATGTATTCGTTCAACTACCTGTTTAACCTGTGCATTCTGGGCGTGTTCTTGATCGTGGCGCTCTTTATCGGCCTGCAGCTGCGTCCGCTGCTGCTCAACCTTAACCTGCTCTTTGATAAACAGCTCTCCACGACCGGTATGATGATTTGCGAGTCCAACGACCTGCCGCGCCAGCGCTACTCGCTGCGCACGGCCATGCGCGTCATGCTCGATTCCGATTCGTACCGTCGCGAACTGCTCGATCATGCGGTCGCCTTTGAACATCGCTACCCGTACTACATCAAGGGCGGTTTTGCCGCCGTGGTGGGCGTTCAGGTCCTGCTCTTTGTCCTGTCGACGGTTCTCGATATCGACAATAACGGCAAGATCATCTTGCTGGTCATTTGGATCATCTCGGTTATTGCCATCTGCGGCTGGCTTATCAATATCGAATATATCCGAGCGAGCCTCAATACCCAGATGCGCATCTCGGCGCTTTCGGATGAGGACCTGCGTCGCGAGATGCGCGAACACACGGCCGCCATTCCTGCCGCCCGCCACACGTTTGGCCTCAACGCCAGCGAGCGTGGTGCCAAGGGCGGCGATCAGTCCACGGGCCGCTTGCCGCATATCGGCTCGCACCATAAATCTCAGGGCAGCGACAGCACAGCCACAAATGATGGAGATACCACCGCGCTTGGCAAGCACTCCAAAGGAGGTGAGGCATAAATGAAGAACATCCTGCATCTGTTTAAGCGCGATGTCCAAAACGTGTCTCGCTCCGTGATCGGCTTGGTTGTCGTGATGGGCCTCATTATCGTACCGTGTCTGTACGCGTGGTTTAACATCGCCGGCAGCTGGGATCCGTACGGCAACACCGGCAATCTTAAGATCGCCGTGGTCAACACCGACGAGGGCTACGAGAGCGATTTGATTCCCGTCGAGGTCAATGTGGGCGAAAACGTAACCGCCACCCTGCGCGGCAACGAGAGCTTCGATTGGGTTGTGCTCAACAATCGCGAAAAGGCTATCGAGGGCGTTAAGTCGGGCGCGTACTATGCTGCCGTCGTTATCCCCAAAACGTTTAGCGCTGACATGATGACGCTTTTCTCGACCGACGTGAAACACGCTGATATCGAGTTTTACGAGAACCAGAAGGCCAACGCCATCGCGCAGATCGTGACCGAGAAGGGTTCGAGCGCCGTTCAAAGCCAGGTTAACGAAACTTTTACCGAGACCATTACGAGCATCGGTCTTAAGACGGTGTCCAGCCTGCTCGATTACATGAGCACCGACCAGGTCAGCAACTTTATCGCCAACCTGTCCTCGACGCTCGGCGATTCGATTGAGGACCTGCGAGACGTTCAGGCAAATGCTTCGTCGCTGGCGGGCATTTTGAGCTCCACGTCCGATTCGCTGACGTCGGCGAGCGGTATGCTCCAGCAGACGGGTACGGTCGATGAGTCGACAAAGCAGCTCATGGAACATGCCAAAAGCGGCATGAGCGATTCCAAGGAAGCGCTGAAGGACGCCAACGACGCTATCAATGCCGCGATTGACGGAAGCGCGGGCTCGTTTGACAACGTGTCCGCCGAGCTTGCGAAGGCATTTGATGCCGCGAATCAACATGTCGACCTTACAGTGTCCCAGCTCAACGATGCCGCGGCGGCGCTCAACACGCGTGCCGACGATATCGACGCCACGGCCGACCAGCTCCGCAGCTTTGCCGATCAGGTGACTGACGAAAAACTCCAGGACAGCCTCAAGTCTGTGGCAACATCGCTGAGCAGGATTGCTGTGGAGTATCGCAACAACGCCAAGGACTTGACGGCCACCGCGAAGTCTCTCTTTGACAGCATGGCAGAGGTTAATAAGTCGCGTGCCGAGGTCGATCAGGCAATCGCGGATGCCAAGGCTGGTATCTCGGGCGCCAAGACTGACTACGACTCTACGTTTTCGGCCAAGGCAAAGGAGCTCAAGAAGACCATCTCGGGCGTTTTGGATTCGCTGAACGGTATTTCGAACGATCTGGATAGTGCTGTTGCTGGCCTGACCGACGCATCCGGTTCGCTGGCAAAGGGCCTCTCCAAGGCTGCAAAGCTGGTCAACAAGGCTTCTGATCAGCTGGGCGAGGCGTCCGATAAGATCAGCGCCTTTAAGGACGAGCTCGATGGCGCCCTGATGTCGGATGACCTTGCCACGATCAAGACGATGATTGGCAACGACCCCGAGGGTTTGGCCGTGTCGCTTTCCGGCCCCGTCGCGCTCGATCGCAAGCCGGTCTATCCGATTCGAAACTACGGTTCGGCCATGGCACCGTTCTACACGATTCTGTCGCTGTGGGTGGGCTCGATCGTGCTGGCGGCCATGATGAAGGTCTCGGTTGACGATGAGCTCATCAACGAGCTCATCCCCGTGCGCCTACACGAGATCTATCTGGGCCGCTACCTGTTCTTTGGCGGTCTGGCCCTGCTGCAGGCAACGCTCGTGTGCGCGGGCGACATCCTGTTTTTTGGCATCCAGTGCGACAACCCGCTGCAATTTGTACTTGCCGGCTGGGTCGCGAGTCTCGTGTTCTCCAATATCGTCTACACGCTCACCGTGTCGTTTGGCGATATCGGTAAGGCACTCGCCGTCGTGCTGCTGGTTATGCAGGTCGGTGGTTCGGGCGGTACGTTCCCCATCGAGATGACCGGCCCCGTGTTCCAGGCGATCTATCCATTCCTGCCGTTCACCCACGGCATCAACGCCATGCACGCCGCCATGGCCGGTGCGTACCACATGGAGTACTGGATTGAGCTAGGCATTCTGGCGAGCTATCTGATTCCGTCGCTGGCCTTGGGTGTGGTCTTCCGCCGCCCAGTCATCAAAGCCAACGACTGGATCATCGAAAAGCTTGAGAGTACTAAATTAATCTAGCGCAACAATGTAAACGCTGATGCTGCGGCAATGTCAGCGAGCGAGCCGCATTTGCGCCAAGGTGACGTGAAATGAAAGGGCGCTGACCTTCTGGTCGCGCCCTTGAAATTGAACGTCAGATTGGTGTGAATGCGGCTCGCGCAGCGTCGGCCGTTCCGCCGTTCGGTAGAACGGCGGAACAAGATGCTTTAGCGTAGTGAATTGCGCGGGCTGCTTGGTTGTTGCTACAGTAGCGGGGCGTGCCGGGGGTCCGGCGCGTCCCGTTTTTATTTGACCATGAGGCGGCACGCAGCCATACGCGTGCGGACACCACGCCCAGTTTGAGTGTGAGGATGTTCCATGGCCCAATACGCTGCCAACGAAATCGAAAACATGCCCGATAGCCCTGTTGCTCGCGAGGACCTGGGCGCGGGCGGCACCTCCCGTGGTGCTGGTGCTCGTTCGCCGTTGTTCTGGAAAGTTCTACTGCTTTCGGTGGCGATTATCTGGGGCTACTCCTTTACCACTATGAAGGACGCGCTCGACACCATTCCAGTGTTCGAACTGCTCTATATTCGTTTTCTTCCCGCAGCGCTGGTCATGCTTGTTATCTTTCGCAAGCGCATCGCCGCCCACCTTAACGCTCGCAATCTGATTGTTGGTCTGAGCATGGGCGCGCTCATGTGGGCAGCCTATGCCTTGCAGACGGTCGGTCTGGCTCAGACCACGGCGGGTAAGAACGCTTTTTTGACGGGCACCTATTGCATTCTGGTCCCGTTCGCGAGCTATTTCCTAAGCGGCGAAAAGCTCACTCGTTACAACTTAGGTGCCGCATTGCTCTGCCTGGCGGGCATTGGCCTGGTGGCGCTCGATAGTGTCGAGTTCAACATCGGTGATGCCATCACGCTGGGCGGTGCGGTTTTCTTTGCCATTCAGATGTCGGTGACGGCCAAGTATGGCCGAAAGATGGATATCAACGTCATTACGTTTTGGATGTTTGTGGGCAATGGCGTCTTGAGCCTTATCTCGTCGCTGTTGTTCGAGACCCAAGCGCCCGCGTCCGTGTGGACGCCGAGCTTTATCGGCGTGATGGCCTTTCTCTCGGTGGGCTGCACGTGCGTGGCGCTACTCATCCAAAACGTCGGCTTGGCGCACGTCCCGGCCTCGACGGGCTCATTGCTCCTATCGATGGAGTCCCCCTCGGGCGTGTTGTTTTCGGTGCTGCTGATGGGGGAGGCGCTCACTTCGCGTCTGCTCGCCGGCTTCGTCCTCATCTTCTTGTCGATCATCTTGAGCGAGACACATTTCGATTTTTTGCGCCGAAATAATTGAGCGCAATTGTAAACAACTTGTTGCGCCGCCCTCCTGGGGCGGCGTTTTGTATGTAACGCCCTTACAGTTATGCCTTGCACTTTAGACTATCAAAGTGTTTACTGCACAAATAATACTGGAGGGCATCTATGGCACCAGCTCTGTCCGATTTTCAACCGCAACCAGCTCCCAAGGCCACCCCGGCAGCGCAAGCCGCTATCGGTGACGGTCTTGTTGCCGAGGCTCAAGCTTTTGCAGACAAGCTTGCTGCGTGGCGCCACGACCTGCACCAGACGCCCGAGTTGGGTAATCGCCTTCCACAAACCTCTGCGTATATCCAGGCGCGTCTGACCGAGATGGGCATCCCGTTTGCCACGCTCGTCGACGGCTCCTGTGTTGTGGGCCTCATCGGTGCCGGTGCGGCCGTGGCGGCCCGGGGCAACGGTACGTGCACGGACGATCAGGCCGGCACGGTCATCATGCTGCGCGGTGACATGGATGCCCTTCCCGTCGCGGAAGAGTCGGGCGAGCCTTTCGCCTCCGTCAACGGCTGCATGCATGCTTGCGGCCACGATATGCATGCGACGGCCCTGCTTGGTGCCGCCCGCTTGCTCAAGGCTCGCGAGGCCGAGCTTGTCGATGCCAATGCCACGGTTAAGCTGCTGTTTCAGCCGGGCGAGGAAACCTTTGAGGGCGCCCGCGCTGCCATTGCCGATGGCCTTCTGCAGAACCCGCGTCCCCAGGCGGCTTTCGCCATGCACGTTAACAGCCAATCGCCGCTCGGCCTGGTGCTCTACGGGAGCCCGGCGCTTTCGGGCGTGTACGGTTTCCGCATTACGCTGCAGGGCAAGGGCGGCCATGGCTCGAGCCCCGAGATCTGCATCGACCCCATCACGGCCGGCGTCCATGTGCACCTGGCACTCCAGGAGCTCATCTCCCGCGAGGTGCCGGCGGCCAAGGAGGTCGCACTCACCGTGGGTAAGTTTGCCGGCGGACAGGCGGCAAACGTCATTCCCGACACCTGCGTGCTCGAAGGAACGCTGCGCGGCTTTGACGTCGAGCTCATGGCGCATCTTAAGACCCGCATCGCCGAGGTCGTCAATGGCGTAGCGGCAACGTATCGTACGCCGGCGACCATCGAGACGCTCTCGGATGTTCCGCCACTCGTACTCGATGACGATATGACCCAGGCATCGCTGGGCTATGTGGGTGCGACATTGCCCAAGGCAGCTTTCCTGCCGTTGTTCCACGCCATGGCGAGCGAGGACTTTGCGCTTATCTCGAGCGAGATCCCGAGCGCGTACTTTACCGTGGGCGCCGCTGTAACCGATACGGATGAGCATTTTGCCCAGCACCATCCCAAGGCGCGCTTTGACGATGCCGAGCTGCCGCTTGGTGCCGCGGCCTATACCGCCGTCGCTTTGGGCTATATCGCCGACCACCGGTAGCACCCAACCTTGCCTTTCAAGCCTGCGGGCATGGCCGTAAGGCCTATGCCCTTGTCTTTCAAGGCAATCTTGGGCACTACCGGCGCCCGGCGCCGGCTATTCGTTTGTTAAATAAGGAGCAGTATGTCCCAGCAACGCAAGTTCTTCCCCGGCTGGCTCGTGGTGGCCTCCGGCTTTGTGATCATGGCCACGTGCTACACGATTTTCGTCAACTGCATGAGCCTGTTTCAGCCGCTGATCGTTAGCGATCTGGGCATTTCCCTTGCGCAGTACAACATCTCCAATGCCATCTCCACCGTGGTGAGCGTTGTGGGTTCGCTTGTGATCGGCCATGTTGCCGATAAGGTGAGCGGCCGCGTTCTGGGCTCCCTCACCGTTATCGCCACCTCTGCCGTGCTTGTCGGCATGAGCTTTGTGGGCGAGCTTTGGCAGGTCTACGTGCTCTTTGCCGTCTCGGGCTGCTTCGCCGTGGCCTCGACCCGCCTGCTCATTAGCCTCGTCACTGCCAACTGGTTTACAGCCAAGCGCGGCCTTGCCATCTCCATCGCACTTTCGGGCTCGGGCTTTGGCGGCGCTATTCTGTCTCCCATCGTGAGCTCGCTGATCGTGAGCGTTGGCTGGCGTTCTGCCTTCCTGGTGCTCGCGGCTATCTGCATGGTGGCGGCGCTGCCCATCACGGCCTATTCCTTCCGCACTAAGCCTTCCGAGATCGGCCTCAAGCCGCTCGGCGAGAACCCGGGCGATCCGTCCATCTCGACGGCTGGCGACAAGGACGAGCACACGGCGCCCGAGGTTAACGTTGGCTGGTCTCGAATCAAGAAGAGCCCGGCGTTTTGGCTGCTTGTCGTCGCCTTTCTCTTTATGGGCCTCGTTAACGGCGCCATCTTGCCCAACCAGGTCACCAACATGACGAGCGTTACCGTCAACGGCGCCAAGATCGTCACGGGCGGCCACGATCCCATGTGGGCGGGCACTGTGCTTTCGGCCTATATGGTCACCGTCGTTATCGCCAAGATTTCGCTCGGCGCCATCTACGATCGCTTTGGTCTGCGCTTTGGCAACGTGTTGGGGTCCGTTGCGTGCATCGTCGCCTGCGTCGCCCTGTGCTTCCCCGCAACTGACCTCGGTCCCATCGTGGCCGCCATTAGCTTTGGTATCGGAACGTGCATGGGCACCATTACGCCCACGATCGCCGCGTCTAAGCAGTTTGGCATGGCCGACCTGGGTAAGGTCACGGGCACCATTACCTCGCTCGAGATGGTCGGCGGCACCGTGGGTGCCATTGTCTCGGGCGTGCTGTTCGATGCCACGGGCTCCTTTGTGAGCACCTGGATTGTCTGCTTGGCGTGCTCCGCGGTCATGCTCGTGTTCCTGCTGGCATCCGAGCCCATCGCCGCCAAGCTGCGCGCGAGCGTGGCGGGGGAGTAGACGTCCGTCGCTCTTTTCTGTTTGCCCCGTTCTGTTCGTGGCCGCCCTGGAAGCCGAATGGATGCTCGTACCATCATTCGGTTTCCAAGGCGGCCACGGGCCTACGAATGATCCGTTTTCCTCCGTCCCCAACGGATCATGTGATTCGAAGGGGACGGAGGAAAACGGATCAGCCGCCGCGTTGCTGCTTTGTGCCGTATAATGTCCACTACCTATGACGCGATACAAAAGAAAGGTGTTTGCCCATGCAGGCACAGAAGGCGGAGGGAACCCGCGACCTTATCGGCGCCGAGATGCGCGCCTGGCAAAAGATGCAGCAGATTGCAGCCGGCGTGTTCGAGCCGTTTGGTTTTAAACCCATCGAGACGCCCGCGATCGAGCAGGTTGACGTGTTTGTCCACGGTATCGGCCAGTCGACCGACGTCGTGCGCAAGGAAATGTTCCGCGTGTTCAGCGGTGCCAACCTGGAGCGCGTCTTTACCGAGGGCACCGACACCAAACTCAAGCCCAAGCAGCGCCTGGCACTTCGCCCCGAGGGCACGGCCGGCGTGGTGCGCGCCGTCGTCGAGAACAATCTGGTGCCCCAGGGCTCCACGCCGTTTAAGGCTTACTACGCCGAGGCCATGTTCCGCGGCGAGCGTCCCCAGAAGGGCCGCCTGCGCCAGTTCCACCAGGTGGGCATCGAGTGGCTCGGCGCTCCCGATCCGGCGGCAGACGCCGAGTGCATCATCATGCTCATGGAGTTCTACAAGCGCCTGGGCTTCGATCTTTCCAAGCTTCGTCTGCTCATCAACTCGATGGGTGACGCCCAGTGCCGTCCGGCTTATCGCGAGCAGGTTAAGCAGTTCATCCTCGATCACGCCGACGAGATGTGCGATGAGTGCCGCGAGCGCGCCGAGCTCAACCCGCTGCGTGCCTTCGACTGCAAGAACGACCACTGCCGCGAGATCATGGCCGAGGCTCCGCTGATGGGTGACAACCTGTGCGATGAGTGCCGCGAGCACTACGAGCAGGTCAAGCGCTATCTGGATGCCGCCGGTATCGAGTATGTCGAGGATCCCACCTTGGTGCGCGGCCTGGACTACTACACCCGTACTGTCTTTGAGGTCGAGGCCCCTGGCGCCGGCGTCGGCTCCATCGGCGGCGGCGGCCGCTACGATGGCCTGGTCGAGCTCGAGGGTGGCAAGCCCACGGCGGGCGTCGGCTTTGCTGTCGGTTTTGAGCGCGCCCTGCTGGCCCTGCAGGCCTTTGGCAGCGATTTGGGTGCCGATGAGGCCCCGTGCGTCTATGTCGCCAACGCCGGCAAGGAGCTGCGTCAGAACGTCTTTGCCATTACGCAGGAGCTTCGCGCCGCAGGTATCGTGACCGAGGCCGACTATCAGGGTCGTTCGCTCAAGGCCCAGTTTAAGCAAGCCGATAAGGTAGGCGCCAAGCTCATCTTGGTCCTGGGTGGCGACGAGCTTGCCGCCGGCAAGGTCAAAGTGCGCGACATGCAGAGCCATGACGAGGTGCTCGCCGATCTGGACAACGTCGTCGAGGCGGTTCGCGAGCGCCTGTAGCGCATCTTTTTGAGCTTCGGGCCTGCTAACGTGCCCTGCTCATGGAGAGCGATTGTTACGGGGGTGTTTCGCTTTTATGCGGAATGCCCCCGTTTACGTATGCCGCCCACCGAGAAATACGACCATTTAGGGCAAAAACCTTTGCAATGCAGAAAATACTTTTGTGTGGTAAAGCGCAATCAGTGTCGAAAGTATTTCTCAAGCGCCTATAATGAATACCGCATGTTACGTGCATAGAAGGAGGAATGGGAGGAAACGTGGCTGAGAACCTAAGCAACCAGTCTGTACCCGAAGCCGCGGCGCGCGTCGCTGCCGTGGTCAACCGCCTCGTTAACCGAATCGGCTCGAATGCCGAGTCCAGGGAGCGTCTCGCCGAGATCGAGATCCCCGAGGAGCTGCGCGACAATCTGGCGCTGTTCTTGCGCCTGGAGCGCCGTGTGCTTAGCGAGTATGATCCCGAGATCGCGGACCTGTTCGACAAGATTTTGACAGCCGAGATTGTGGTCAATGCCGGCAACCCCGGTACCTGCGCTGCCGACGAAGCCGTCGACGAGCAGGGCGTGCCCACCGCCGACGAGCCCACTGCCGTGGCATTTCGTGAGGTCGTCGATTTGATCGACAGCCTGCCGCTCGATAAGCAGCAGGTCATCGTTCGCGCCTTTACGAGCTTTTTCCATCTGGCAAACCTGTCGGAGGAGAACTACCGTGTGGCGCAGCTGCGCGAGCGCGAGGCCGGTGCGTCGACCGATACCGAGGTCGATCCTGCCAACGAGCTTACCGTTGCCTATCACCAGCTGGTGAATGAGCTGGGTGTCGAGGGTGCCAACGAGCTGCTCGACAAGCTCGAGTTCCACCCTGTCTTTACCGCACATCCCACCGAGGCCCGTCGTAAGGCCGTCGAGGGCAAGATCCGCCGTATCTCCAACCTGCTGGAGGAGCGTCCGCGTCTGGGCGGCTCCGACCTGGTGGAGAACGAGCGCCATATGCTGCAGGAGATCGACGCCCTGGTGCGTACGAGTCCCATCGCGCTCAAGAAGCCCACGCCGGTCGAGGAAGCCGATACCATCATCGACATCTTCGATAACACGCTGTTCGACGTTATCCCCGTTATCTATCGTCGTTTTGACGATTGGGTGCTGGGCGACAAGGCCGGTACTGTGCCGCCGCTGTGCCCGGCGTTCTTCCATCCCGGCAGCTGGATCGGTTCCGACCGCGACGGTAACCCCAACGTCACCGCCAAGGTGAGCCGTGAGGTCGCCGCCAAGTACTTTACGCACATGGTGCTCAAGCTCGAGGACAAGTGCCGCCACATCGGCCGCAACCTCACGCTCGAGGCTACCTACAGCAAGCCGTCGGCCGAGCTCATTAACCTGTGGAACCATCAGGTCGAGATGAGCCCTCGTTACACGGCCCGCGCCGAGCTGATCTCCGAGCACGAGCCGCATCGCGCCGTCATGCTCGTCATGGCCGACCGCCTGAACGCCACCGTCCGTCGTATCACCGACACCATGTACCACAGCGCCGACGAGTTCCTGGATGACCTGCGCGTCGTCCAGCGTTCGCTGGCCGCCTGCGGTGCCGTCCGTGCTGCCTACGGCCCGGTCCAAACCATCATCTGGCAGGTCGAGTCCTTCGGCTTCCATATGGTCGAGATGGAGTTCCGTCAGCACTCCGTGGTGCATGCCCGCGCCCTTAAGGATATCCACGAGAACGGTATCCATGGCGACCTGCAGCCCATGACGCGCGAGGTCATCGATACCTTCCGCGCTATCGGCTCCATCCAAAAGCGCTACGGCAAGAAGATGGCGCACCGCTACATCATCTCGTTTACCAAGAGCGCTCAGCATGTGGCCGACGTCTTTGAGCTGGCGCACCTGTCCTTTGCACACGAGGAGGATGTCCCCGAGCTCGACGTGATCCCGTTGTTCGAGCAGCTCGAGGACCTCGAGGGCTGCGTCGACGTGCTCGATCAGATGCTTACGCTGCCCGTGGTGCAAAAGCGCCTTGCCCAGACCAACCGCCGCATGGAGGTCATGCTGGGCTATTCCGACTCTTCCAAGGATGCCGGTCCTACCACGGCCATGCTCGCGCTGCACTCCGCGCAGGAGCGCATCGCCAAGTGGGCAGAGAAGAACGATATCGACCTGGTGCTCATGCACGGTCGCGGCGGTGCCGTGGGCCGTGGCGGCGGCCCGGCCAACAAGGCCGTGCTGGCGCAGCCCAAGGGTTCGGTCAACTGCTTCTTTAAGCTTACCGAGCAGGGCGAAGTCATCTTTGCCCGTTACGGCAACCGCACGCTGGCTCAGCGCCATGTTGAGTCCGTTGCCGCCGCAACGCTTTTGCAGTCGGCCCCGAGTGTCGAGAAGACCAACACCGAGACCACGCAGAAGTTCTGGGATATGGCCGAGAAGCTCAACACCGCAAGCCACGAACGCTATCTGGACCTGCTGAACACCGAGGACTTTACACCGTGGTTCTCGACCGTGACGCCGCTGACCGAGGTCGGTCTGCTGCCGATCGGCTCGCGTCCCGCCAAGCGCGGTCTGGGCGCCAAGTCGCTCGATGACCTGCGTACCATCCCGTGGATCTTCAGCTGGAGCCAGGCGCGCATTAACCTGGCCGCTTGGTACGGTCTGGGCACCGCCTGCGAGCAGCTTGGCGATCTTGACCAGCTCAAGGCTGCCTACCAGGAGTGGCCGTTCTTCCGCACCTTTATCGACAACATCGAGATGTCGATCGCCAAGACCGACCAGCGCATCGCCAAGATGTATCTGCACCTGGGCGACCGCCAGGATCTGTCCGAGAAGGTCTTTACCGAGATGCAGCTCACGCGTAAGTGGGTCCTTGCCATCGTCGGTGACGAGTGGCCGCTGCAGCGCCGTCGCGTGCTCGGCTGCGCCGTCCGTGTACGTAACCCCTACGTCGACGCCCTGTCCATCGCCCAGGTCCGCGCCCTTCGCGAGGTGCGTATGAACCAGGACGAGATGGCCGAGGAGAAGAAGGCCGAGTACATGAGCCTGATTCTTTCGACTGTGACCGGCGTCTCGGCAGGACTGCAGAACACGGGGTAATCGATAGCCCTGTGGCTCTCACCGGGACCCGATGGGTTTCCCTCTGAATGCGTCCTCGCACTTGAAGCCCCCTTATCCTGCTCCTTCGGAGCTGCGGATAAGGGGGCTTCGTGCTGACGCTCCTATTTGGCAAGGTGTTTTTTAGAATCCATTTTGCGCTCGGCCTCGAAGGCTTGCCTGTCCCAATCGAGCGGAAGTCCGGCCTCGACCCATGCCTCGTAGGCCCTCCTTATGGGCTTGAGCTCCCTTTG
>DBGFTB010000041.1:0-36185 GCA_048532905.1 Collinsella aerofaciens | reverse complement strand
CGCCGCACGAAGTGCGCAGCGGGGGTCCTGCCATGTCCGAGGACGATTTGGGGGCAAAGCCCCTGGCCTCACCGGCGAGTATACAGGACGGCGACTACAGGTATTCGATCTGGGCGCCTTCCGTGTCGCACGTCAGAATATACGTATCACACTTGGGGAACTGCTCACGCAGTTTGACCTGTAGGAACTTTGCCACGATGGTGTCGTCGGTCACAGCCATGAGGGTCGAGCCGGAGCCACTGATCCAGATGGTCTTGGCGCCTCCGTTAAGGCAGGTGTCGCGCACAGCGTTGTAGTCGGGGATGAGGCGGCGACGATAGGGCTCCTGAATGCGGTCGTCATTAGCGGCGGCAATCAGGTCCAGATCGCCGGTCTCCAGGCCGCGCGTCATGCCGGCGATGCGGCCCATTTGCCATACGGCGGTGGAGAGTGGAATCTCCTGCGGCACAACCTTGCGCGCCTCGCTCGTATGCACCTCGTAGGGCGGAATCACGGTAATAAAACGCAAGCGATCGCTCACCTCGTAGCGCAGGCACTGGGGCAGCGAGTCGGTCGGCGTAAAGGAGCAGACGGCACCTCCCAGGATAGCGGGGGCGACGTTATCGGGATGGCCCTCGACCTCGGTGGCGATGCGGACGAGCTCGGCGCGGTCGACGGTGTGGCCTGTCAGCGCGGCAGCAGCCATGATGCCGGCGACGACGCAGGTGGAGCTGGAACCCAGGCCGCGGGCGACGGGCACGTCGGTCTGAATGTCGATAGCAACGGGAAAAGCCGGCTCGCCCCATGCGGCCAGTGCATCGACAAAGCTAACGTAGACCAGGTTGTTCTCGTTTTGGAATTCCTCGGGGCAGCCCGTGATGGTGAGCTTGTCGGCGCGCTCGAAGGTGAAGTGCGAGTAGAGGCTGACGGCCATGCCGAGGGTGTCGTAGCCGATGCCTAGGTTGGCGCTGGTTGCTGGGACGGTGATTTTGATCATGTGGGTCCTCCTGGGCGGGTCTGGCCGTTTAGTTCGCTGCTCGGGCAGTCCTGACTCGCTCGGAAAGCACATTAAGTGCTTTCCGGCTCGTGCGGAACTCGCGACGAACTAAACGGCCAGACCCGCTCGCATGCTCGTCATCATCCCGAAAGCTAAATAAAAAGAAGGTGTGCCGGCTTTCGCCGGCGCTTAATAAGGGATCTAGTTGGTGCTCATTCGTTTTGCTGCGGACTCGACGTAGCTTGCCATCTCATCGACGTCGCAGACGTCTTCGAAACGGACGGGCTTGGATTCGAGTTCGGCGAGCTGGGTCGGGGCGACCGTGTTGGTGGCCTGCTCGAGTACGCGCATAGCCTCAAAGTCGTCCTCGGGAACGTTGAGGCCCAGGGCGTCGCAGCAGGCGCGCGGGAACTTGTAGGGGCTGGCGGTCGAAAGCAGCACGCGAGCCTTGGCGCCCTCGGCGGGAGCGACCTTTTCAAAGACGTGATAGCCGCAAGCAGTATGCGGATCGATCACGTAGCCATTTGCGTCCCAGCAGCTCTTGATGGCAGCGCGGACCTCGTCCTCGCTGGCCCAACCGCAGCCAAAGACGCTCTGAATCTTTGCCAGCAGGTCAGTGGGAACCTCGTAGCGACCAGTCTGTGCCAGCTGCTCCATAAGGCCGCCAACGAGTTCGCAGTCGCCATCGGACAGGAAGTAGAGCATGCGCTCGAGGTTGGAGCTGATGAGGATGTCCATCGACGGCGAGATGGTTGTGAAGAACGGGCGGTTACGGTCGTAAACGCCGGTGGTCAGGAAGTCGGCAAGCACGTTGTTCTTGTCGCTCGCCACGACGAGCTTGGCGACGGGCAGACCCATGCGCTTGGCATAGTAGCCGGCCAGGATATCGCCAAAGTTGCCGGTCGGTACGCAGAACTCCACGGCGTCGCCGGCCTCGATGGCGCCGGCGCGCAACAGCTGCGCATAGGCGGCAAAGTAGTAGACGACCTGCGGTACCAGACGGCCGACGTTGATGGAGTTGGCGCTCGAAAGCACCGTGCCGGCGGCCTCCAGACGCTCGGCAAGCTCCTTATCGGCAAAGATGCGCTTGACGGCGCTCTGGGCGTCGTCAAAGTTGCCGCGGATGCCGCAGACGGCGACGTTGTCGCCCTCCTGCGTGGACATCTGCAGGTTCTGGACGCGGCTGACCTTGCCCTCGGGATAAAAGACGGTGATGCCCGTGCCCGGGGCGTCGGCAAAACCGGCGAGCGCGGCCTTGCCCGTGTCGCCCGACGTGGCGGTGACGATCATGATGCGCTCGGCGCCGCCGTCCTTGGCGGAAGTGCGGGCCATGAGGCGGGGGAGCATCTGCAGGGCGACGTCCTTGAAGGCGCTTGTGGGGCCGCCAAAGAGCTCCATCACATAGGTCTGAGGGGCGTCAGCGCCCGGCGCAGCGTCGAGTTTGACGAGCGGCGTAACCTCTTCACTCGCAAACGTGCCGCGGTATGCCTCGTCGACACACGCCGAAATTTCTTCGGCCGTGTAATCATTCAGTAACATTCCCAACACATCTTGAGCGATTTCAAAGTACGATTTATCTGCAAGCGAGCTGATATCGACCTGCTGGGTGCCGAGCTCGTCCGAGACAAACAAACCCCCGTCGGGAGCGATGCCGGTACGGATTGCCACCTTACTTGAGCACGATAAAGTGCGTCCTCGTGTACTATGATAAGTTCCCATATAACACTGCTCCTCGGATGCCTTGGTCCCAATCGGTGAAACCATGGTATCAGAGCGTGCAAAATAGGTTCGCAGAGGCTTTTTAGAAAGGTAACCTCCAGCCCATGATTAAGATTGCCAAGTTTGGCGGCTCGTCGGTCGCCGACGCCGAACACTTCAAGAAGATCAAGGCCATCGTCGATGCCGATCCGGCTCGCCGTTTTGTGGTGGTTTCCGCCTGCGGTCGCCGTTTTAAGGGTGACACCAAGGTGACCGACCTGCTCTATCTGGTTAACGCGCACGTTAAGTACCACGTGTCGTGTGAGGAGCTGCTTGAGGACATTGGCCAGCGCTATTTTGATATCGCTGACGAGCTGGAGCTCACCTATCCCATCCGTGAGGAGTTCGCGGCCTTTGCCGAGCGCGCCCGCTCGGGCGGCTACTCCACCGAGGAGCTTGTGAGCCGTGGCGAGTACTTTACCGCCCGCCTGATGGCCGAGTACCTGGGCCTACCGTTCTTGGACGCCGCGACGGTTGTGGCGTTCCATCACGACGGTACGCTCAGCATGAATCGCACCTCCGAGCTGGTGCAGGAGTACGGCCAGCAGGGCGGCTTTGTTATGCCCGGTTTCTACGGCGCGACGCGTGAGGGCCAGATCAAGCTGCTCGACCGTGGCGGCGGCGATATCTCGGGCTCGATCCTGGCCAAGTGCCTGGGCGCCGACCTGTACGAGAACTGGACCGACGTTTCTGGCTTCTATTCTGCCGATCCTCGCATTGTTCCCGAGGCTCAGCCCATTGCGCGCGTTACCTACGAGGAGCTGCGCGAGCTTTCGTACATGGGTGCGAGCGTTCTGCACGAGGAAGCTGTGTTCCCCGTGCGCGAGGCTGGTATTCCGCTGGTCATCAAGAACACCAATGCGCCGCAGGACCCCGGCACTATCATTAGCGAGACGGCTGATGAGGGCGAGGCGGAGCCCATCATTACCGGCGTGACCGGCAAGCGCGGCTTTGTCGCCATCAACGTGGCCCGCGACCGCACCAAGCCCCGCGTTGGCTTTATGCGCCGTGCGCTTTCGGTCTTCGAGCGCTATGACGTTTCCGTCGAGCATATGCCCACCGGCGTCGACCGCTTTGGCGCCGTGGTGCAGGAGCAGGATGTGCACGATTCGCTGTACTCACTCGTGGGCGACATCCAGCAGGAGGTCGAACCGCTCGAGATCGAGGTTGTCGAGGGCTTGGCGCTCATCGCTACCGTCGGCCGCAACCTGCGCGGTCGTGCAGGTATCTCGGGCCATCTGTTTGGCATGCTCGGCCAGGCCGGCGTGAGCGTGCGTATGATTTCGCAGAGCTGTGACGAGATCAACATCATTATCGGTGTCGAGGAGAAGGACTTCGACCTAGCGATTCGGACCATTTACCGTGCCTTCTCCGATGAGAACGGCATTGTGAAGGTCTCCGACCTGGAGGCTCCCGCGCCGGTCGATCCCGCTCTGGCCGCGCTCAAAAAGTAGCGACTGCTCGGTAGATTTTTGGGTCATGTCTCAAAAAACTAAGGCGGGGCGTTTCGTTTCGGTTTCGTTTCGACGGGGCGGGTTTCGTGCCCGCCCTGTTCTTGTATAAACTGGCAACAATAATCGGCCTGCTCGGCGTGCGGGCAAAAGCCACAACCTTTAAAGGGGGAAGCATGAAACAGTACACGGTTGCTATTTTGGGCGCGACGGGAGCCGTGGGCACCCAGATGCTCGAGTGCCTCAACGAGCAGGAGTTCCCGGTCGGCAAGCTCAAGCTGTTGGCAAGCGCACGCTCCGCGGGCAAGACCGTTGAGTTCCGCGGCGAGCAAATCGTGATCGAAGAGGCTTGCCCCGAGGCCTTTGAGGGCTGCGACATCGTGCTCGGCGCTGCCGGTGACGATATCGCGAAGGAGCTGCTGCCCGAGGCCGTCAAGCGCGGAGCCGTCGTGGTCGACAACAGCCATGCCTTCCGCATGGATCCCGAGGTGCCGCTGGTCGTGCCCGAGATCAATGCCGACGATATCAAATGGCATCACGGCCTTATCGCCAATCCCAACTGCGCGACCATCATCGGCCTGGTTCCCACGTGGCCGCTGCATCAGCTTGCCGGCGTGAAGCGCATGATCGTCTCGACGTATCAGGCGGCTTCTGGTGCCGGTGCTCCCGGTATGGCCGAGCTCGAAGCGCAGCTTGCCGCCCTGGGCCGTGGCGAGGAGATTCCCGAGCCGCGCGCATTTGCCGCCCAGCTCGCGAGCAACCTGATTCCGCAGATTGGCGGCGTCAAGGAGGAAGGCTTTACCTCCGAGGAGATGAAGCTGCAAAACGAGGGCCGCAAGATCATGCACCTGCCCGAGCTGCGCGTGAACTGTACCTGCGTGCGCGTGCCTGTGCTGCGCTCGCACTCCGAGAGCATTACGCTCGAGTTTGAGCGCGACATCACGGTGGAAGAGGCCCGTGCTGCGCTGGCTGCCGCTCCGGGCGTCAAGCTGGTTGACGACATGAGCGCCGAGGATGCGCACGATCGCTTCCCCATGCCGATGGATACGTCCGACCAGGACCTGATTTGGGTCGGCCGCGTGCGTCGCGACATCTCGAACCCCGAGGCCGCGCGCGGTATCAGCTTCTGGTGCTGCGGCGACCAAATCCGTAAGGGCGCGGCAACCAACGCCGTCCAGATCGCTAAGCTGCTCTGCGAGTAGTGCGACCTGTCCGGCGGGGGCCGGGCTTAGTTTTCAGAACGTCCTCGACCATGTGTGGTGCCTTGTCCTGCTCCTTCGGAGCCGCGGACAAGGCGCCACACTGGTCTGCGGAGTGTTCTGAAAACTAAGCCCGGCCCCCGCCTGCGGTGACTCGGCTGCGAGCGGCCAGCGATGGGGCCGTTGTTGGTTGGGGCCGCTGGACTGATGTGAGGGCACGTGGCCGCTGCGGGCCCTGGTCCCGGCGGCGGCCTCGGCGCTTTGCGCCTGCCGCCTTGGGGGACTGTGGGGCGCGGCCGGCAGCTGCGGCGCGTTGCGCCTGCTGCCTGCGGGGACTTTGGGGTCGATTGGGGTTGTCTGCACAATTCGCGGTATTATGTTGCGGAGTTTTGAAAGGAGCCGCTGGTGGTCACGACGACGTTTGCTTCGCCTTTGGGCGAAATCTTGCTTGCCGCTGATGGCCGCGGTCTGACGGGGCTTTGGTTTGAGGGACAGGAGCATTTTGGCTCCACGCTTCTCAAAGAAGATCCTGAACATGTTGAAGGCGCCGATGCAGTTTCTGGTGCTGGCGGCATGTCGTCGGTGAGTCCTGCAAATGGTGCGGCTTCTTCGGTGCTTGAGCGTTCGTGGGCTTGGCTGAATGCTTATTTTGCAGGGCAGGAACCTCGGTTTACGCCGCCGTTGCATTTGATTGGCACGGCGTTTCAGCGTGAAGTTTGGTACGAGCTGCTTTCTATTCCGCGTGGCGAGGTCGCTACGTATGGCGAGATCGTCCAGCGTGTTGCGGCTCGACATCGTGTGCCGGGAAATGAGACACCCGTTGTGTCTCCCCGTGCCGTGGGGGCCGCGGTCGCTCGCAACCCTGTTTCGATTATTGTGCCATGCCATCGCGTGGTGGCGGCCGACGGCTCGCTTAACGGATATGCCGGCGGGCTTGATCGCAAGGAGTGGCTGCTTCGGCTTGAGGGCGCGTACGAGGAGTAACACTCGAGCGCTTTGCATAGCCAAGATGCCGTGAAAGAACGGGACATGCTTTCCGAATGGAGGCTCAGACGGAAACTACGTCCCGGAATTCCGTTTTAAAGCGGGATGCGCTTTCCGAATGGCGTTCCAAGCGGAAACCGTGTCCCGGAATACAGCCTCAGAGTGGGACACCGTTTCCGGCTGAGACCACCTGCCTGGACATCGATCTACGCCCGCTCCTGCAGGGCGTAGATGGACTTATCCATGTTGAACAGGTAAGCCACAACGCAGACAATAATGAACATCGGCAAGTTACCAAAGCCGAAGACTTCGCAGCCAATAAGGATGGGTGCGAGCAGCGTATTGGTGGCGCTGCCAAAGGCGGCTGCGTAGCCCAGTGCGGCGCAGAGCTCGACGGGCATGCCGAGTTGAGCCTCGATATGGCGACATCTGGGTAACAGAAAGGCCCGCGTTCCTCAGAGGCAAGATAGGCAATTCTGCTTCTGAGGTAGATCTCAATTCTGCCGACCGCACTGCCGACCGCATCAAACATTAACTGCCGGAGGGCTCGGTCAAATTCATACGTGTAGATGATGGTTTCGAATGTTGTGCCTTCGCGAAAGATGGTAATCCCGGACTTGCATTTGGTTTTGTAGGGAAACCAGTAGGCCGACAGTCTGTAGTGGTTGGCTTCGACCAAAGCTCGCTCGAGTTCGCTTTGATCAGAGCACTTAAGACCCTTGTTTTCTGTCAATAGTGCTATTTGTTCGTTGATGGATATCCGCGACTTCTGGTATTTCATTAAGCCTCTTGATAGAAAAAGAGCTGGAGTTGCGCATCGTTGAGAGGCTTTCCAGCTTTAGCAAAACAAACTTATAAGATGCGACGGGCCGCGTCAAGATAATTACCGGACGGCCTAGGAGGCGGCTGGTTGGCTGGCTTAAAACCCAGCGCGTGAAATGACGCTCCACGCTATTCAGCGCGCTTGATAGGATGACGAACCACAGTCTTAAGTTTCTCCGGCGCACACTTGCGTGGATCGGAAAGATAGATTTCGTGATGTAAACGGGTATCTGAGAAGTCGGGGACATAGCCCTGCTCGGTCGTGTATTCATGCATAGCGTCTACGGTCGCCGGTTCGTTGTCGTAGGGCCCGGTGTGCATGCATTGAACGCAGAGACCCTCGTCAACTTTAAGCAGCTCGACGGCAGAAAAGTCCAGTTTCTTTTTGTTCGTGGCTTCCACGACTGCCCAGTCAAAGTCATCTCGGGTGACGAAATCGGGTAGGCGGATGCACGAGATAAAGTTGAAATCGTCCTTGCGTACATAATCGATGTCGCCGCTCGGGGAGTCTTGCCACCAGAAACCCTCGAGCGGCGGTACCACAAAGTCGAAATAGCCCTCGATACTCCTTGAGCCTTTCTTCGACATCTTGACGGTATAGGCGATTCCGTAAAGCAGCGGCAGGGCGTTTTGATACTCGCCACCTTCGGTATTTGGGTCGCCCTTGCCGCGAACGGCAACGTAGCTCATAGGCGGGACAGTTACGATACTCGGCTTGCTTGCAGGTTTGTAGAGCTCCTTGCATTCCTTCTTAAAGTCGAACGCCATGTTGGCCGCCTTTCTGCGTATTGGCCTGCTTAGATAGCTGAATCATATCATAGAAACGAACAGCTGTTCGAATGATTTGGCTGACAGATTGAGATGCGTGCGTTGTGTTTGGCGGTCGGCCTGACCCAATCGATGATTTCTCTGCCTCCCCGGCGCCTCATCTATAGCTGCCGTTTCCCCATATAAAACCTGCCAAAATGAACCTGTCCCTTTTTGGTCGGTGCGAAATGGGTAATACTAAAGAGTTATCCGACCAGATGGGAACCGATCGATGGCTTATATCGAATTCAAAGACGTCATCAAGGCATACGGCGAGGGCGACGCCCGCATTCACGCACTCGACGGCGCGAGCTTTACGGTCGAGCGCGGCGAGCTCGCCATCATTTTGGGTGCTTCGGGTGCCGGCAAGACCACGGCGCTCAACATTCTGGGCGGCATGGATACGGCGACTTCCGGCACCGTGACGGTGGACGGGCGCGATGTGAGCTCCGCTAACGAGGCGCAGCTCGTGGAATACCGCCGCGCCGATGTCGGCTTTGTCTTCCAGTTCTACAATCTGGTCCCCAACCTGACGGCGCTCGAAAATGTTGAGCTTGCGGCGCAAATCTGCCCCGATTCGCTCGATGCCGAGCAAACGCTTTGCCAGGTTGGCTTGGGTGAGCGCCTCGCCAACTTCCCCGCGCAGCTTTCGGGCGGCGAGCAGCAGCGCGTGTCCATTGCCCGCGCACTGGCAAAGAACCCCAAGCTGCTTTTGTGCGACGAGCCCACGGGCGCACTTGACTATAAAACCGGCAAGCAGATCTTGCAGCTGCTGCAGGACACTTGCCGCAAGCAGGGCATTACGGTCATCATCATCACCCACAACTCCGCGCTGGCGCCCATGGCCGATCGCCTGATCCGCTTTAAGAACGGTCGCGTGGAGAGCGAGATGGTCCAGCAAAATCCCGTGCCTATCGAGACGATCGAGTGGTAGCGCCCATGGACCAAGACCGCCAAAACAGCCTACGCCGCGACGCGCAGAACACGGAGCGCGAGCAGGATTTTACGACCTACCGCACTGCCCAAAGCTCAAACGATATGGTGCCGACGGTTTTTCGCCGTGGCATCTACCGCACAATCCGAGGCAGTCTTAAGCGCTTTTTGTCAATCGTGGTCATCACCGCGCTTGGCGTGAGCGTGATGTGCGGCCTTAAGGCGGGTTGCGAGGACCTGTGTGATTCGGTTGATGCCTACTTCGACCAGCAAAATGTCTATGACATTAACGTGCAGTCGACCTATGGCCTGACTGACGATGATCTCGACGCCATACAAGAGGTCGATGGCGTCGAAACGGCCGAGGGCATCTACACCGAGACCGCCTACACCGCCGTGGGCACAACGCGCGAGCGCGTGGTCGTGCAGAGTCTCTCCAAGGAGAACATCGATCAGCCGGTGCTCGTGAACGGCGATTTGCCCGAGAGCGCTGATGAAGTCGCGGTGACTTCGAAGTTCCTGAAGGCATCGGGCAAGAAAATCGGCGATACGGTGAGTTTTGCCGCCAATGACGCGAGCTCGTCCAATCAAAGCGCCAAGGACCAGTTTGCCGCGGGCGATTACACCATTACGGCTGAGGTCCTCGACCCCACTGATGTAAGTTCTGACTCGACAGTCAACGCCTTTCGCGCTGCTTCGGCGGCGGACTATAAGTTCTATGTGAGCGAGGACGCCGCGACATCTTCTTCCTACTCCGCGGTCCACGTGATCGTCGAGGGAGCCAAGAGCCTCAACTCCTATTCGGATTCCTACGCGGCAAAGATCAACAAGGTCAAGGGCAATATAGAGAAGATTCGCGAGGAGCGTGAGAAGGCACGCGCTCAGGAACTGACGGTCGACACGCCGGCAAGCTTGGATGCGGCCGAGCGCCAGGCGAATATGCTCTTTGGGATTGAGCAGGACAACATCAATCGCATGGCAGAGGGCAGCGAGGAGCGCGTGCAAGCGCAGGCCGACCTGGATCAGCGCCGCGTCGCCGCCGACCAGCAGTTTGCCGATGCCCGCGCCGAGCTTTCCGATCTGGGCGAATGCACCTGGTACATCCAGGACCGCGGCAATATCGCAAGCTACTCGAGCGTGGAGAGCGATAGCTCGTCAATTGAGGCCATCGCCACGGTGTTCCCGTTCATCTTCTTTATCGTCGCCGTGCTCATCAGCCTTACCACCGCCACGCGTATGGTCGAGGAGGAGCGCACGCTCATCGGCCTGTATAAGGCACTCGGTTATTCGCGCGGACGCATCCTGTCCAAATACGTGGACTATGCGCTGTGGGCTTGTCTGATCGGCGGCGTGCTCGGCAACATCATCGGATTTGTGGGCCTGCCGCTGTTCCTGTTTACGGTGTTCGACGACATGTACTCGCTGCCCCAGATGCTACTTTCGTACGACATCGTGTCCTCGATCGTTTCGGTGGCGCTGTTTGCCGTGGGCGTGGTGGGCGCCACGATTATCGCCTGCCGCCACGAGATGGCCGAGACCCCTGCCTCGCTCATGCGCCCCAAGGCGCCGCGTGCCGGCTCACGCATTCTGCTCGAGCGTATCGGATTTATCTGGCGCCGCATGGGCTTTTTGAACAAGGTGGCAGCGCGTAACCTGTTCCGCTACAAAAAGCGCGCCTTTATGACCATCTTCGGCATCGCCGGCTGCACGGCGCTCGTGATCTGCGGCATGGGCATTCGTGATACGTCGGTCGCGCTTTCGCCCAAGCAGTACGGCCACATCACACGCTACGACCTGCTGGCGGTTGCCAATCCCGACGATTTTTCGCAGACGTGCGCGGCGCTCGACGAGCGAAGCGCGGTCAAGGATTCCGGTGTGACCGTAACTTCGACGCTGCCGATCATGACCGACAACGTCACCTTTACATTCGGCGGAAAGAGCGAGACCGTGCAGCTGATCGTGGTGCCCGATGACCGCACGAACGATCTGGACGACTATGTTCGCCTTGAGGATGAGTCCAAAGAGTCACTGTCTTTGCGTGACGGAGACGTGTATCTGAGTAAGAGTTCACAGCTGGTGCTGGGGATTCAACCGGGCGATACGGCGCACGTCCAGGATTCGTCACTCAACGTCGCCAAGGTCAAGGTCAGCGACATTTCGCTTAACTATCTGGGCAACACGCTTTACATGACGCAGAGCACCTATGAGCGCGCGTTTGGGCGCAGCGTTCGCCTCAATGGCATCTTTGCGCTGCTCAAGGGTTCGTCGGCCGACCAGATTGCGTTTAGCAAGAAGCTTAAGAGTGACGGCTGGCTTTCGATTTCGAGCACGGCCGAGCATTGGGAGAACTTTGAGGCGAACTTCACTATTATCAATTCCGTCGTGGTGCTCGTGACCTTTATGGCGGCGTGCCTGTCGTTTGTGGTGGTGTTTACGCTGTCCAACACGAATATCTCCGAGCGCGAGCGCGAGCTGGCGACCATCAAGGTGCTTGGTTTCCGCCGTGGCGAGGTGCACCATTACGTCAACAAGGAGACGTTGATCCTCACGGCAATTGGCGCCGCGCTGGGCGTGCCACTGGGCGGCTTGCTGGCCGAGAGTTTTACGTACATTTTGCAGATGCCGTCGCTGTACTTTGATGTTGAGGTCGAGCCGCTAAGCTACGTGCTCGCCGTGGTGCTTTCCTTTGGCTTTACGTTTATCGTCAACCTCGCCACCAATCGTACCCTCAACAAGATCGACATGGTCGGCGCCCTCAAAAGCGCCGAGTAACCTGCCCTGGGATTCAAGTTCTAGCGAGCTGCCGACGCGCCCGCAGCAGCATTTTTGCATAAACCGCCCCGTCAAATGCATACTTTGACGGGGCGGTTGCTTTTTGCCCACAGGTACCCCAGGGGGCGCCGTGCAAATTCCGGAGTATTCAGCGTCCCGGGGTCCGCGGGCGCGGGGGCGGGGGTGCAAAACTGCGCTGAAAGCCCCGATTCTGAGTCCCAACGCCTCTAGAGCCGCTCGTTTTTTTACAGGATGCGGCCCATGGTGCCTGCCTTTCGCCCAAAATCCAGTATGCAGGCACCCTCGGCTGCTGAATACTCCCAAAAATGCACGCCGCATCCTACCCCAGGCACCCGCAGCAAGAAGACGAATAGTCTCGGCCTCCCCAGTCACCGCAGGAGGCCCTAGGGCTTACCTCCCAAATCTTTCCGCAGGACGGAAGGATCCCGCCGCGCGAAGCGCACGGCGGGATCCTGACATGTCCGAGGACGATTTGGGAGGTAAGCCCTGGGGTCTCCGATGAGAGCAGTTTCGGCCGAGGCTATTCGTCGCCGAAGCTGATGCCCAACGCCTTGGCCTCGCGCACCAGATCGCTCTGGGGATCGACATACTTGAGCTTGCCGGCGACATCCTCGAGCGGCATGTGACACATCTTGCCGTCACGCAGGGCGATCATGTAGCCAAACTCGCCGCGTAGACAGCCCAGTGCCGCCTCGACGCCGCACTGGGTCGCAAAGATGCGGTCCTGGGCGTCGGGCTGGCCGCCGCGCTGCGTGTGGCCGGGGATGGCGACGCGGGTC
Source organism: Collinsella aerofaciens (assembly GCA_048532905.1). Taxonomy (GTDB): domain Bacteria; phylum Actinomycetota; class Coriobacteriia; order Coriobacteriales; family Coriobacteriaceae; genus Collinsella; species Collinsella aerofaciens_CB. The sequence continues at coordinate 23,683 of DBGFTB010000041.1, read as the reverse complement.
TCGCGACCGGTCTTGGCCTCGATCTCCTTGGCGATGTCGTAGACGATCGACGGGCTCGTGCGCTCGGCGAGTTTCTTCTTGTACTCCTTCTTGGACAGCGCCGCGTCCTCCTTGGAGATAGCGCCCTCGGCGACGGCCACGATGGTAAAGCGGCTGCCGGTCTCCATGCGATGCTCGATGGTCTTGATGACGTTATCCATGTCGTAGGGGATCTCGGGAATCAAGATGACATCCGCGCCGCCCGCGACGCCGGCGTATAGCGGGATCCAGCCAACCTTGTGGCCCATGATCTCGATAACGAACACGCGGCCGTGGCTCGAAGCGGTGGTGTGAATGTCGTCGATGCACTTGGTGGCGACGTCGATGGCGCTCGTAAAGCCAAACGTCAGCTCGGTGCCCCAGGTGTCGTTATCGATGGTCTTAGGCAGGGCGATAACGTTGAGGCCCTCTTCGCGCAGACGGTTGGCGGTCTTGGTGGAGCCGTTGCCGCCCAGCATAAACAGGCAGTCGAGCTGCAGCTTATGATAGGTGTGGACCATTGCCGGCACCTTCTCGACGCCGTCGGCCTCGGGAATATCCAGGCGCTTGAACGGCGTACGGCTCGTGCCCAGGATGGTGCCGCCACGGGTAAGGATGCCGCTAAAATCGGCGGGCGTCATGACGCGGAACCGGCTGTAGATAAGGCCCTGGTAGCCGTCCTCAAAACCATAGATCTCAATAGGCTCTTCGCTATTGGTCATAAGCGTTTTGACAATGCCGCGCATGGTGGCGTTGAGCGCCTGGCAGTCGCCGCCACTGGTAAGAAGACCGATCCTAAGCATGATGAATCCTTCCGGGCAAGTTATAACATGCGCATAAGTTTACCCCCGCACACTGTTGATACGGGGGTAAAACGTGTTAGCTCAAGCGTATAGAAATGTAAACAACGTCAGGCGAGCGTAAGGTCGACGAGCCTGGGTCCTTACAGTGCGAAGGCGTCGACGTCGCCCCAGTGGCGGCGCAGCGTAATGGCGGCGGCGGGTTCGGCATTGTCAAAGACGACCGACCATTGCGTATTGCTGGTGATGTCTTTCGGATTGGGTTCTTGCGCTGCAGCGCGTAGGGCCTTCCAAGCGACTGCCTCGTCCTGGGCACCGACATGGGCGTCAAGGACATCGGCGATTGCGATGGCGCGCTCTTTACCATGGCCCTGCTCGCCATTCTTTTGGTTGGGCAGCACTTCGTCGCCATAGCAGGCGTAGAAGTTCGTAACCTGGCGTACAGGAGTCGCTTTGAAAGCACGGTCCGGATCGCGCGGATCCCACTCTACTACGCGCGCGTCACCGGCGGCGTCGTTGATAAAGAAGTGGTAATCGCGTCCTGCCATGGCGTGCATGTCGTAGGCGGAAAGCAGGTCGACAGCTTCTTGCGTGGTGGCGGCACGGTCGAGCACCAGACGGATGGCGAGCGAGGTATTGATGACGGGGCGTTGCGCGTCCTGGTCACAGGGCTTGGAATCCAGAGTGAGTACGGCAATGGACACGCCACATTCGTTAACACCGTCGAGCTGGGCAAACGGGCCCATGAGTGCGGCGGCACGTCCGGCGACGGAGTCAAGCGGAGTGTTATCGCCCAGGTTGTTAAGGGCGGCAAACCCGATGGAGGCATAGTCGCCACGTGGGTGATTGCGCACCAGCAGCGCCGAGGTGTCGTCCTTAAAGTCGTAATTGCGACCGGTGCGCACGCGGCCTTCGGCATCTACGGCGACAAAAGCGCTGCAGGCAAACTGGGGCGCCTGGACATGTACCGGCACACCGGGCAGCACCTGCGCCACCACGGCATCGATGTAGGCCTGGTCGTCGCGCACGCCAGCGGCGATGATGCGATCAAGATCGTAGTCGTAGGCGATGTCGATTGCGTACAGGTCATAGCCATCCGCGTAGCCGGTCAAGCGTTTGAGCGACGCGGCGGACTTGATTTGCTTGTGATAAACGATACCGGTGGCAGCGGCAAGGCCGACGGCGACTCCCGCGACACCGCAGGCGATGGCAATGTTACGTGGCTTCATGACGACTCCTCTCGTCCTGTTAGCGTAATTGTCGCAAAAGGTGCACGGGCATGATGGCTCAACTTGGTGAGTGGCGCGGAATTAAGCACGGAATGAAGAGTGCGGCACTGGCGTGGCGGGGTATGCTGGAGGGGACCATCAACCCAGCGAAAGGGGAGAGCATGACGGATCAGGAAACGCTCGAGCGCGCACATGTGACGGCCGACGATATCGAGGCCGCCAACGACCTTATCGACTTTATCGAGGCATGCCCCAGCATGTTCCATACGGCGGCGACCATTATGGCCGAGCTCGACGAGGCGGGCTTTACCTACCTGCCCGAGAACGCGGCGTGGGACATCGAGCCGGGCGGGCGTTATTACACGCAGCGCAACACCTCGAGCGTTGTTGCCTTTAAGGTGGGCGAGGACCTGGCCGCGACGTGGGGCGAGGACGGCGTTGCCGGCGACTATCATTTTCAGCTCGCGGCGTCGCACAGCGATTCGCCGACGTTTAAGGTCAAGGCCGTGCCCGAGCTCGACGGCGCGGGCGAGACGCTGCGCCTGAACATCGAGGCCTACGGCGGCATGATCGACTACACCTGGTTCGACCGCCCGCTGGCGCTCGCGGGCCGCGTGCTGGTGCGTGAGGGCGACCGCATCGAGAGTCGCTTGCTCGCCACCGAGCGCGAAGTCGCCATCATCCCGAGCCTTGCCATCCATATGAACCGTGGCGTTAACGAGAGCTTTGCTCCCAACCGAGCCGTTGACCTGTGCCCGCTCATCAGCGCCGGTGAACTCAAGCAGGGAGATTTTGACGCTCTGATTGCCGATGAGCTGGACGTTGAGCCCGAGCAAATTTTGGGCCGCGATCTGTTCCTGGTCAATCGTCAGGATGCGCGCATTTGGGGCTGGGCCGACGAGTTTATCTCGACGCCCAAGCTCGACGACCTGGCCTGCGCCTATACCTCGCTGCAGGCATTTTTGGGTGCTGAGAACGCGCGCGATATCTCGGTCTTCTGCTGCTTTGATAACGAGGAGGTTGGCTCCGAGACCAAGCAGGGAGCCATGTCGACGTTCTTGGCCGATGCGCTGCGCCGCATTAACGGATCGCTGGGCTTCGATGACGAGTCGTACCATCGCGCACTTGCCGCCTCGATGCTCGTGAGCTGCGATAATGCGCATGCCGTGCATCCCAACCACGCCGAGAAGTGCGATGCCCGCAACCAGGTCGTGCTCAACGGCGGCATCGTTATCAAGGAAGCCGCCAACCAGCACTACTGCACCGATGCCTTTAGCCGCGCGGTGTTCCAGGCTATTTGCGATGACGCCGACGTGCCCACGCAGGCCTTCGCCAACAAGAGTGATATGGCCGGCGGCTCCACCCTGGGCAACCTGTCGAACATGCAGGCGAGCATGCACGCCGTAGACGTGGGCCTGCCGCAGCTGGCCATGCACTCGAGCTACGAGACCGGCGGCGTGCGCGACGTGATGTGTGCCATCCGCGCCCTCACGGCCTTCTACGAGCGCAACCTCAACATCAACGGCGCCGAAAGCGTGGAGCTCTAAAACCTACCAAAAAGGGACAGGTTCATTTTGGCAGGTTTTATCTGGACGAATGCAAAGGGTGAAACTGAACTAGATCGGTGATACGTAGCCGCCGAGGTGCAGTGTGCCTCGGCGGCTTTTTGTGTACAGAGTACGGCTAATGCTTATAAATGCTATACATGCTTTACGTATCTACCATAGAGTTTTATGATGATTATAAAGTATTAAGGAGAGGTCATGACCACAACAGCCGCTCAGATCAACGTACGTCTCGATGCCGATCTTAAAAGGAGTGGGGACGCCGCTCTCTCCAGGGCCGGTATGACGCCGAGCCAGGCGGTGCGAGCGCTCTGGCGGCTTGCGGCGTCGCTGGCTGATCGGCCCGGCGCGCTCCAGGACATCCTTTCGCCCGGTCGTGCCCGGGCGGAACAGCGCGAGCGCGAAAAGGCCGCTAAACGTAAGCTCGAGCTCATGGATCAGGGGTCGAAGCTGTTCGCTGCCGCTTGCCGTGAGTCGGGAATCGATATGGTCAAGGCTCAGCCCTCGGGCGATGAAGAACTCAAACGGAACGCCTACGCGGATCGCTACGGCGAGGAGATGAGCTGGCTCTATGAGTGAGACTCCAAGGCGCATCTTGGTTGACACCAACGTGTGGCTCGATTACTTCATTCCCTCACGACGTGGTCGTTCGGTGGCGATTGAGTTTTTACGCGATGCATGCACGGCGCAGGTGGATTTGCTGTATGCGGCGACATCGTCCAAAGATCTGTTCTATTTGATTTCGAGCGAACATAAGGCGTGGTATCGGCGCGAGCATGGCTCGCTATCCCAAGATGCCGCCGTGGCGGCGACATCACTTGCATGGGATTGCCTCGACGTGTTGTCGCAACTTGCCACGCCGGTACCCTGCGACCTGAGTGACATATGGATGGCGAGCAAGCAGCGTAAGCTCCATAGCGATTACGAAGACGATTTAATCATTGCGGCAGCAATGCGCGCAAAGGCAGACCTTCTGGTCACCAACGATGCCAAACTCTGTTCACACGCACCCGTCGCAGCAATGAGTGTAGTAGACGCAAGAAACTACCTGACGTCCTTCTAGTGTTCGATCCAACAACGTAAAGTTTCGCCGGCTTGCAGGTGACGCAGATTCTCTGCGGCAATGTCGACCACATTGTTGAGCGTTGCTGTCAGGTGGAACCAGCCGGAGACGTGTGGCGTGATGAGCATGTTGGGCGCATCCCACAGTGGGCTTGTCTCAGGCAGCGGCTCTGGGTCGGTGACGTCGACCGCGGCGCCGGCGAGATGTCCCGACTCCAGAGCGGCAACCAAATCGTCGGCAACCACAAGATCGCCGCGGCCACCGTTGGCAAAGAAGGCGCCCGGTTTCATCGCGGCGAAGAACTCGGCGTTCGCCAGGCCGCGGGTCTCGGGCGTGCTGGGCATAAAGGATGCGACGATGTCAGCCTCGGCCAGGCGCTCGGGTAGCGCGTCCATGCCGTCCATGTCCTCAAATACAATGGGGTAGACGAGCGGATGGCGCTTGATGCCGCGGACGTGTGCGCCCATGCTGCGGCAGAGCGTGGCAAAGTGGCCGCCAATGTCGCCCGCGCCCAGCACCAGCACATTGGCGTTTTTGAGCGAGGTGACCGGCCCCAAATCCTCCCAGCGATGCTCGCGCTGCAGGTCCTGGTAGCCGGGCAGGCGCTTCATCATGGAAAGGACCATGGCAAACATGTGCTCGCTCACAGCCTGGCCGTAGGCGCCCACCGAGCAAGACAGTTTGGCGTCGGCCGGCACGGTGCCGGCGGCTAAGTAATCGTCATAGCCGGCGGTCTGCAATTGCAACAGCTGGAGATGGTCGCATGCCGTGAGCATGCCAGGGTCGATGTTGCCCAGAATTACGTCGGCGTTGGCGACCTGTTCACGCGTGATGGCGTCGGAGCTCGTGTAGATAAAGTCCTCGCCCGGAGCGCTCGACTCAAGAATTGCGCGATGGCGGTCGTTGACGGGCAGCAAAACCAGGATGTTCACAAGCAGTCCTTTCCGCTCGACCTGCCAAAAAGGGACAGGTTTATTTTGGCAGGTTGTATCAGGCAAAACGTTCAAATAAAACGCCGGATGCAAGACGAGCGTGCCCGTCAGCATCCGGCGTATCTACGGCTACCAGCTCAGCAGCTCGTAACCATCCTCGGTCACCACGAGCTGTACCTCGCATTGGGCCGAATCGCTACCGTCCTTGGTGCGCACGCACCAGCCATCGCCCTTGCTAATCTTGATGTCGGGCGCTCCGGCGTTGACCATGGGCTCGATGGTAAAGACCATGCCCGGGGCCATGATGGTGTCCACATCGGGCGCCTCGGTGGTAAAGCCCACAAACGGGTCCTCGTGGAACTCCTTGCCGATGCCGTGTCCGCCGTACTCGCGCACCACGCTAAAACCGGCGTCCTCGACCGTCTTTTGCACGGCCTCGGCCATCACGGACAGTGGTAGCCATGGCTTGACGGCCGCCAGACCCGCCTCCACGCTGGCACGGGTGACTTCGACCAGGCGCTGGCGCTCGGCCGAGACCTCGCCGATGCAGAACATACGGCTCGAATCACTAAAGTAACCGTCCAGGATCGTGGAGCAGTCCACGTTGATGATGTCGCCCTCGTGCAGCACGTCCGTGTCGCAAGGAATGCCGTGGCAGACCACATCATTGATCGATGTGCACACGCTTTTGGGGTAGCCCTCGTAGTTGAGGTCGGCCGGCGTGCCGCCGTGCTCGACGGTGTAGTCGTAGATCATCTGGTCGATCTGGTTGGTGGTCATGCCCGCGGCGATGTGTTCGCCTACGTAATCGAGCACGCCCACGTTGATAGCGGCCGAGCGCTTGATGCCCTCGATATCGGTGGGTGTCTTGTAGAGCGTGCGGGGCAGGACCTCCCAGCCCTCTTCCCACAGGCGCTCAAGGCGCTCATCAAAGGCGCTATGGCATTTCTTATATTTTTTGCCGCTGCCGCACCAGCAAGCGTCGTTGCGGCCGGGCACAGGTCCGTTGTCAAACATGGCTAACTTCCTTTCATCCGCAGCTAGTATAGCCCACCCACGTGTCCATAAAAGTTGCGGTGATATAGTTCCGATTTAAGCGGTTTAACAGCACAAATAGGAACTATATCACCGCAACTGATGGGGCGGGATGGCGGGTGCTAGCTGCTGCGTGGTTTTGCTAGTAGCTCACCTGGCAGGGAATGCCGATGGCGCGCACGCGCGCGGCAATGGCGTCGAGCACCTCAGGCGCCGCTTTGGCAAGGCCGGCGACCGGTGTCTCGCGCGCCACCGTGTAGATGGTCGCTTCTTGTGGGCGAATGCGCTCGAGCGCCGCGAGCCAGGGGGCAACGTACTCCTCGCCGGTGTTGTCGATGAGCTTGCCCTGATACTCGCCGGTCAAAAAGATCGTCTGGATAATAACGTGACCGTCAAAGCTCGCGAACGTCTCGATTTGGTGCTCGACATCGTAGGGGCCAACAGGCTGGTCGAGCAGCTGGATAAACGCCGGGTCGACGGTATCGAGCTTAAGAATGTTGTCGTCGACCATCATGAGCGCGTCGTGCACCTCGGGGCGGTCGGCGCGCGTGCCGTTGGAGAGCACGGCGATCTTGGAGTTTGGGGCAAGCTCGTCGCGCAGCGCGACGGCGCCGGCGATGGCCTGCGGAAACTCCGGTGCGGCGGTGGGCTCGCCGTTGCCTGCGAAGGTGATCACATCGGGGAGCTCGCCCTCGGCTGCCATCTCGCGCAGCTTTGCCTCGAGCGCGTCGAGTACCACGGCAGCTGTGTTGTGCGGCTCATGGCAGGGGCGCTCGGCGTTGAGGCCGTTTTCGCAGTAAATGCAGTCGAACGTGCAGATTTTGCCGCTGGCCGGCATCATGTTGACGCCGAGCGAGAGACCAAGGCGACGGCTGCGAACGGGCCCAAAGATGGGGCTGGCATTCAAAAACGTAGACATAGGCATATGCTCCTCAAGACAATTGTGCCTAAGCATAGCATCGGCTCCAAAGCAGGGTGCGGGCTCCTGCTTTACAAGTTTCGTTTTTTCACGTCGCTCATTATGCCGTGTCATGAAAAGCCTCGGGTCGGGTAAAGTTAATCTGTTAACAAGGCGTAAAGCAATGCGGGTCTATCCAGCCGTACTGACGCGCAACTGGATGGGCGTTGATGATGGGGGCACAACATGGATTTTACGGTCGAGAATGCGGGCACCACGATTGCCTGTCGCGAATATGCCGGCCCGGATGTGTCGCCTGATACTCCTGCCTTGGTGTGCGTGCACGGCGCTTGTGTCGACGGCACATTTTTCGACGGCATCGCATGTGAGCTCAGTCGCAACTACCGCGTAATTGCCTATGACCGCCGCGGCTGTGGCGGCAGCAGCGAAGCGGCAGACGGCAGCTATGATCTTGCCGCTCAGGCCGCCGACCTGCAGGCCGTGATCGAACACGTTGGCGCTCCGACAAATGTGCTTGCGCACAGCGCCGGTACGTTGGTGGCGCTGGAGCTTCTTCGCACCGAACCCCATCTCGTCGCCCGTGCGATTCTGCATGAGCCGGCTGTGTCGGCCGAAGGCGTCGGCATGGGCGCAGCTCCGATTTTGCTCGATATGATTGCGGCTGGAAAGGTTTCAAGGGCGCTTCGGCTTTTCTTGGGAGCTCTCGGCGACTTGGACCCCGAGGCTCCTGGGACGACCGAAGCGGAAGCCAAGCATGCCCTGCGCAATGGTCGTTGCTTTATGGCCAATGAATACGGAACAAATATGACATATGCTCCCGACTGGGAGCGCGCCCGCGAATCAAAGGCGGTGTCGGCTGTGTTTTTGGGCGAGCTTTCGGTCGGTACACCCCGCGAGGCTGGTACGCGAGCGGCTGCCGAATATCTCGATTGCCCCCTTGTGACGATCCCGGGCGCGCATAACGGTTTGCGCGATCGCCCCGTTACGGCGGCAAACGCCGTTCACGATGTCTTGGAGCGTTAGCACGCTCGATGACCTGCGGGGAGGGGGACTGTTGGCGTTTCGTCATTGTTAACGAATGCGCCAATAACCACGCGCCCGCGGTTCCATTACCACCGTTTGCCAGGTCATAAAAATGTAACAGCATTCACGTGCTTACCTGCATCGGCAAGGTGTTACCCTTGTAGCATTTGGAACCAACCGCTACCATGCGAAACTATCGAAAGGGCCCCATATGCTCAATAATCACGAGGTCAATCTAACCGACGAGGAGGCTGCCGCCGAGGTCGCCCGCGTCGCGAAGATCTACCCCGTGGTGCGTTTGCTGTCGGCCGATCAGATTAAGAGCGAGCCTAACTGCTTGCTCGCCGGCGATCGCTGCCCTTGTCTGCGTCAGTCGAGTCTTGAGGCCTTGGCAGGTTCCGATGATGTATCGGAGCAGCTGCTCAATGATGGTACCGAGTACCGCGCTCGCCTGCGCCCTCTGAAGGTCGAGGGCGAGCCTCACGTCCTGCTGATGGTGCGTCCGATCGATGAGCAAGAGGCTGCAGAAGAGGACCTCGTCTACACCGACGTGCTGACGAGTGTGCACAATCGCCGATATTACGAGGAAAAGCTCCGTAGCGCCCGCATGAAGGCCGGCGTTGCGGTGATTGACCTTGATGATTTTAAGGTCTTCAACGATACGTGTGGCCGTCATGCCGGTGACCTTGCGCTCGGTGCTGTGGCGACAGCCATACGCAGCGGAATTCGTTCGACTGACGAGCTTGTGCGCTATGGCTGCGACAAGTTTGTGGTCGTCATGCCCAATATTCCCTCCGATGACTTCACCCGTCGCCTGCATCAGGTATCCGATGCCGTTCATGCCACGATTATTCCGGGCCATGAGTACGTGAGCTTGACGGCATGTGTTGGTGGCGTTCGCATTCATGGCGAGACGGTCGATGAGGGCGTTGGCCGCGCTGTCCAGTTACTGAGCCGCGCTAAGACAAAAGCCGGTACGGTCGTGACCGATGCCGATTCCATCGAGGCCTTCCAAAGCGAAAAGCCTTCGGTGCTTATTGCCGATGACTCCGAGATGAACCGAGCCATTCTCAACGAGATGCTCAAGGACGAGTATTGCATCCTCGAGGCCGATAACGGTCGTACGGCGCTCGACATGGTCGACCGCTATGGCGATGAGTTGTCGCTCGTGCTGCTGGATATTGTCATGCCGGGCATAAGCGGCTTTGAGGTGCTGGCCGATCTGTCGCGCCGATCGGGTATCGACAATCTGCCTGTCATCATGATTTCGAGCGAAGATTCCGATGATATGGTTCTGCACGCGTACGAGCTGGGCGCCTCGGACTATATCAACCGCCCGTTTGACTCCCGTGTCGTGCGCCGCCGTGTAAGCAACACCATCCGCCTATACGCCAAACAGCGCCGCCTGACGAACCTACTGTCCCAGCAGTACAACGAGCGCGTCAAGAACAGTCGCATGCTCATCGACATCATGGCCGGCGTCATGGAGCTTCGCAACGGCGAGAGCGGCAGGCACGTTACGAACATCGAGAAGCTGACCGAGCTGCTGCTTGGCTGTCTGGTTCAGCGTGGCGACACCATCTCCCTCGACAATGAGGAATGCTCCACGATCGCCCTGGCTTCGGCGCTGCACGATATCGGCAAGATGTCGATTGACGATGCGATTCTCAACAAACCCGGGCGTCTTACGCCCGAGGAATTCGAGATTATGAAGACGCATGCCACGATCGGCGCCGACATGCTGCTTGAGCTGGGCCGCCATCACGTCGGCAATGCGCTTATGGAATATGCGTACCAGATTGCGCGTTGGCATCACGAGCGCTGGGACGGCAAGGGTTATCCCGATGGCCTTAAGGGCGACGAAATTCTCATTGCCGCACAGGTGGTTTCGGTGGCCGACGTGTACGATGCCCTGACGAGTGTGCGTGTGTACAAGGGCGCTATCCCGCACGAGGAGGCGATCCAGATGATCCTGGACGGTAAGTGCGGCACCTTTAACCCGCTGCTGCTCGATTGCCTGCTCGAGGTGCAAGACCAAATTGCCGAGACGTTGGCACGCCCCGCCGACGTCGTCGCGTTTCCCACGATTTAGTTTGACCAAAGGAGTTTTTAACCCATGATTTCCATGCGTGAGGCGTATGAGAAGATTGCCGCCAATTATGATGACGCGTGCGCTCGGCTGATGGGTGAGGAAATGCTTGCCCGCTTTGCCCTCAAGTTTTTGGATGACGAGAGCATGGACAAGCTGGAGGCTGCCATGGCGGCAGGAGACGCCGAGAGCGCGTTTATGGCAGCGCACACGCTCAAGGGCGTGAGCCAGAACCTGGGATTCGATAATCTGTACGAGCCGGCGGTCGTGGTGACCGAGGCGCTGCGCGGCGCCGATGCCGTTGACGGCGCTCGTGAGGGAATGCATGCGTTGCAGCAGCAATATGCGGCTACGATGTCGGCCCTGCGCGAGGCGGCCGAATAAGAGGCTGCGAGCCTTGATGACTATGAGAGTGGATAATCTCCCGTTTTAGGCCCGGTGGTGGCCTCGAAGTGGGAGATTATCCACTCTCGTTCGATACGTGTCCAAAAATCCACTCTCACCCCTTCTGATTAGTGAATGGGCTATGCGCACTGGCGGGGCTTTCCGCATGCAATCAATATCGTTGTTCGATAAACTGTTCGAATAACGATAGAGTCGATGAGGGTGAGTGTATGTCTAACAGCGTTCAGCGTATGGCCAAGGCGGGCGAAAATATCAGGAAGCTTGGCTTTTGCATGGCAGCCGTTTTTGCAGGGATGCTCGTCGCTTTTGCCGCGTTGGTTGTTTACGTGATCTGGTATGCGGTTGCAAACGTTGCTTCTGTCGATTCTTTCGGCGTCGTGACGCTTCTCGATGGCGGGTGCATCGTTATCCCAAGCGGACTGTGCCTGGCACTCGTCGTGGGTATTTCGCTTGTCGTTCTGTGTGGGATCAGCCGTAACATCTCGCGAGGCGTCTCGCCCTTTACCAAGACGCATGTGCGGCTTATCCGTGTTCTTGCGCTTGCCTTTGCTGTTAACGCCGCGGTTTCGCTTATTGGTGCCTACGGATCGGTCAATCTTACCATTGGTGGGCTGGAGCTTTACGTCGTGCCTCATTCCTTCGTTATTGAGATTTGCCAAGGCGTTGCCTTTGATGCGGGGTCGCTTATCGGCGCGGCTGTCTGTCTGTGTATCTCGGTGATCTGGAGTTATGCCTCGCTGCTCCAAGAGCAGTCTGACGAGCTTGTGTAGGAGGAAGCATGAGCTATCTCATCATCGAGCTTGAGACGCAGCTGCTTAAGACCGGAAAGACCAGTGCTGATCTGATTCGTGCCACGGGGCATACTCCGGCTAATATTTCTAAGCTAAGAAACGGAAAAATTAAAGCTATTCGCCTTAAGACGCTTCTCGATATCTGTGATGAACTTGATTGTCAACCGGGAGATATTATTCAGCGTGTTAGTGAGAAAGAGCTTGAGGAGCTTATTGTCGAGCGCGCAAAAAATGTCGTGAGGCAGATGCGGGACGGCGGAGACAATGAGGCGTCGCTTCCGACATCAGTCTTCGCTGTCGATTTGAGTGACGAGTAGCTTAAGGCGAACAACTAAAACGAAATATCAGCGTGAAGGGACCCGTGTCTAACACGGGTTCTTTCTTTTAGATTATCTTGACAAATACCAGTTATCGAAAAACAATAACGACTATGGAAAACGATAAAGAAAAGAAGGAACGATATGAGTGGTTTTACTATCAAGCAGAACGGGAGGCCAATGAACGCATCAGCGATAAAGCTATCAAAGGTATCAAAGCGCTACGGGAAACGGCGCGTTTTGCATGACGTTTCCTTCGAGGTGCATCAGTCTGAGCTCTGTGCCCTTGTTGGTGCAAACGGTGCGGGCAAAAGCACGCTTATTAAAATCGTCTTGGGCCTCTGCGAGCCATCTTCGGGGAGCGTGGAGCTCTTTGGAGGCAAATCAAAAAGAGAGCTTGGCCTGATGCGGACGCGTGTCGGCTATGTGCCAGATTCCAGCGGAGCATATCAATCTCTCAGCGCGGTTGAGAATCTTCAAATCCGATGTGCGGAATGGGGGCTTGATGAGAAACGTGAGGTTCCTCGCGTCTTGGGCCTAGTTGGGCTGGACGTCGATGGGAAAAGGAGCGTGAGCAGTTTTTCTCTGGGAATGAAGCGGCGACTTGATATAGCTACGGCTTTGTTGGGTGACACTGATCTGCTTATTTTTGATGAGCCAGCAAATGGGTTGGACCCGCTGGGCATCGAGAGCATATGGGCTCTTATCGGTCGATTGAATCGAGAACAGGGTAAGACCATGCTCATCTCTAGCCATGATTTGGATGAGTTGGCATCAGTTGCAACAAGTTGCGTGTTTATTCATGACGGCGAACTGCTGAAAATGGAACCGATGGACGTCATAAGGGATGAGGCATCGTCCCTAAAAGAGTATTACAGGCGCTTGATGAAGGCGGTCTCGCTATGAAGCGGGCGATCCATCCCATAAAGGCAGATATGATGCGTTTGCACAGGATATTTCCGGCGAAGTTTGGTCTTGCGCTTATGCTGGCGTTCGGCCTTCTCTTCGGCATCTTTCTAAAAAACGGAACAACGTTGCTCGCCTTTGGTAATAGCGTTTTTGGGGAGGATATTGGCTTCTGCTGGAATGTAATCGATCCTTCTGCACCCGATGAGTCCCTTGTGCGTAGCGCCTTCGCCGGCACATCTCTGCTTGTGCCGCTCATCGTTTGCCTGGTAATTCTACAGGAGCGTGGCTATGAAGAGGGCTGCCGAATTTCTTTGGCAAGAGGTCTCAACCGCTTTTATGGGGCTCTAGCCCATGCATTTTCGTCTGCTTTAATAATTGGCGCAGCATATAGTGCGCTTTGCCTTCTTCTTTTTGCAATAGCCATAATACGTGGAGGGCAAAGCTGTACGCACGACATGCTGGCTGCATTTTTGCCTGCGATGATGATCAATGCCGTATTGGTGATATCGGTTGCTCTGGAGACGGTGACCATCTATCGGATTACAGACAGCGCTGTATTGAGCGGGGCTGCGATAATTATTGGATTTGTCATGAGCTTGACGCTCTACGGAACCTTCCTTCAGGCGCCTATACCATCCTTGCAATGGATCTTGCTCCTTCCGGGGCCGTACCTTGGAGTTGGATGTGCCCTTGGGTATAGCGATATGGGGCAGCTGACGCTTCTGGGATATGGCGCGGTAGCCAGCTGTGTATCGGTATTGATTTACGCTCTCGTGAGCTTTCGTGCTGGGGGTGCGCTCAATGGCTCGTCAGACTAAGAGATTCCTCCATTTAGAATTGAAGCACGTGAGCAAATGGACGTACGCCTTAATCCTGGTAATTTATACGTGTATGGTGGTATTGCAGCTTAATTCTTTCCCGATGTGGTTCTGTAGCCTCCGTGAGAACAGTTTCTTGGGCTTTTTCCCAGACCCGACGCTTCTACTGTCGGCAGAGGATGTCCTTCTATTTGGTAATGCAGAGGTTTTTCGCGGTCTGCTGTTCAACGTAGCCCCGTTGGCTCATGCATTGTTCTTTCCGTTTATCGCGGCTTGCATTGTGCCGCGCTTTGTCAGTTCGGGCTTTATTGAGGAACCGTGGGGGTTGTCGGAGGCTCGGGGAGGGAAGCGTGTGTGCGCTATCGTTGCGCGAGTGGTGCTGTCTTCTTTTGCCCTTTTGGGCGCGTTTATCCTGTCGAGTGTCGTTTTGTACTGTCTTAACTGCGTAATCGTTTTGGATGCTCAGCAGTATTTCAACCTGCATGTATTTTGCTATCGACTTGTTCTTGCTGCCGCTGCCTGCCTTACATACGTGGTTTCTTGCGTAATCGTTGTTTCCTATTTTGGGTCCGGCTTCGGTCCGATTGGCATGCTGTTGCTTGTCAACGTTGTAGCGATCTACATACAGCTCGGGGCCAATTCCATGCTTCCGCTTCCAGCCTCGATGCTCATGTGGATTTGCGGTGTGACCCCGTTGGGGAATGGTCAATGCATCTCGATTTTAATTGACTGCCTTATCAACGTAGCAAGCGTTTTTACCATTTGCTTTACCATAGACCGATTGCGGTCGAGATTTATTTGATTGTTTGTGAGGGATAATCATACCGAGCATACCAAATACAGGCGGGCGGGCACCGTGGCTGGTGTCCGCCCGCCTGGCATAGGAGGCTTTAACCTGAGTGGTTTGTGAGCTAACGGGCCCGCTTAACCTTTGCCGCTGCCTCGACAAACGACTTCCACAGGTTAAAGTCGGTCTCGAGCGTCTTCCACGTGTACTCAGGGTGCCATTGCACGCCCAGGCAGAAGGGTTGGCCTTCGACTTCGATGCACTCGGGCACGCCATCGGTTGCCTTGGCGACCAAGCGCGTGCTTTTACCCAGACGATCGACGCAGCAGTGGTGTGCGGAGTTGGTCTGGATCAGCCTGTGCCCGCCAACCGCGCGTTCCAGCAGCGAACCCGGCACGACCTCGACGGGATGCACGGGGTCGTTGAGCACGTGGGTATGGCGCCACTGCGTGCGGCCCTTGCGAGCACCCAGGCTCGGCACGTCCATGCACAGGGTGCCGCCGGTGGCGACGTTGAGCAGCTGCGTGCCGCGGCAGGTGGTAAAGAGCGGCTTTTTGGCGCGGAGTACCTCGTCGACCAGCTTAAACTCAAAGCTATCGCGGATTTCGCAGCAGAGGGTGGGGTCGTAGGGTCGATCATCGCCCCAACGTTTGGGATTGACGTCGGGGCCGCCGGGAATGGCGACGCCGTCGGCGATATCGACGTAATGACGGATGACCTCAATGTCCTCGGTGATGGACATCTGCAGCGGCAGGCCGCCGGCGGCAAGGATGGCATCGACAAAGACACTTGCGATTTCCTCGTTGGGGGAGAGCATCTCGGTTAAAAACGGCTCTGCCTCTTCCCAGCGCGGTGCGACGAGGATGAGTGGGCGGTCGGCGGGGGCGACGTCGACGTGCGGGGTGTAGGACGATGAAGTGCGAGTTCCGATCATAGGTGTAACTTTCGAGTTTGGATGGGCATGGCGGGCGGGTGGGCGGTCTGGTTAGTGGCCCTTGATGGAGTTGAGGAAGTCCTGGGCGCGCTTGGTCTGGGGGTGGTCGAAGAACTCGTCAGGCGTGCCAGTTTCCACGATCTGGCCGTCGGCCATAAACACGACACGGTCGGCCACACGGCGGGCGAAGTTCATCTCGTGCGTGATGACGATCATCGTCATGCCCTGCTGGGCCAAGCGCACCATGACCTCGAGTACCTCGTTGATCATTTCGGGATCGAGGGCGCTTGTGGGCTCGTCAAAGAGCATGGCCTTGGGCTGCATGGCAAGCGAGCGGGCGATGGCTACGCGCTGCTGCTGGCCGCCCGAGAGCTGTGCGGGCACCTTATCGGCCTGCTCGGCCACGCCCACGCGGCTCAGCAGGTCCATGGCGCGCTCACGGGCCTCTTCCTTGGACACGCCCAGCACGTCGACCGGCCCCAGCATGACGTTCTGCAGTACGGTCATATGTGCAAACAGGTTGAACTGTTGGAACACCATGCCCAGCTCGGCACGCATGCGGGCAAGATCCTTACCTTCTTGCGGCAGGGGCTCTCCCTCGATGAGGATCTCGCCCGAGTCGATGGTCTCCAAGCGGTTGATGGTGCGGCACATGGTCGATTTGCCCGAGCCCGAGGGTCCGATCACAACGACGACCTCGCCGCGGTCGACCGAGAGATTGATGTCGTTGAGGACGTGCAGATCGCCATAGTGCTTATCGACGTGCATGAGCTCGATCAGCGGCTGATTGCCGGTGGAAGAGGTGCTCTGTGCCATGGTGCTCGGCTCCTTATGACTAGAAATGGTAAAGCGTTAGCGGACGATGGTCGCGCCGGTCTTGTGCGAAACATAGACAGCGGCCTTGTTGATCGCGACGTTGATGAGGATGTAGATGACCGCGATTACCAGGTAGACCGACACGAGGGCGTCGTAGTTGGTAATGAGCACGCGGGCGTTTTGCATGAGGTCGGGGTAGCTCACCACATAGGCGACGGTGGTGTCTTTGACTACGACCACGAGCTGCGAAATCAACGACGGAATGATAAACCGAATCGCCTGCGGCAACACGATTTTAAAGGTGATTTTAGCCTTGGAAAGACCGAGTGCCTGGGCGGCCTCGACCTGGCCGCGCGGCACGGCGTTGACGCCGGCGCGGAAAATCTCGGCCAGCACGCCGGCCGCAGCGAGCGCGACAGGCAGTGTGAGCATCCAAAACGACGGCAGCGAGATCTTGTACTGGGGCAGCACCAAAAAGAAGAAGTAGATAAACAGCAGGCTCGGCACGCCGCGGAAGAAGTCGGTAAGCACGCGGCAGACCAGCTGCAGCGGCTTAATGTCGCTGGTGCGGCCGAGCATAAGGGCTAAGCCCAGCACCAGCGCGATGGCGCCAGCGGTGAGTGCGACTTTAACAGTGCCCTCAAAGCCGGCAAGCAAGAACTTCCAGGTGGTGAGGTGCGTAAAGAAATACCAATAGTGGACCGAAAGCTGGCCGGTCACATAAAAGCGCTGCAGTACCAGGACGACGAGCGCGGCGACGGCAACAAGCGAGATGGCGGTGCCGATGCGAATCTTGGTGCGCATCTTGGGGCCGGGAGCCTCGTAGAGCGCATCGCGCATGGTAAGCGCAGGGGAGGAGTGCTTGCTCATCGGAGGATCCTCACCTTCTTATCGATGTAGTTGCCAATGTGGCTCACCACAAAGGCCGTGCCCAGGTAGCCGAGCGCCGAGATAAAGAACGCGGCGACGCCGCCGAGCGAGCGCGTATTGATGTAGCTCACCACGCCGGTGAGCTCCTGCGGTTGCAACGGCACCTGACTGCCGAGCGCGGTGGTGAGCATGACGGCGATAAAGAGGTTGGTCATGGGCAGCACGCTCGAGCGCAGTGCCTGCGGAATCACGATCTTGGCGAGGATACGGCTGAAGCTCATGCCCAGCGAGCGGGCGGCTTCCACCTGGCCGACGCCGACGGTGTTGATGCCGCTCATAAAGTTCTCGGAGCCAAAGGCCGAGCCCAAAAGGACCGTGGCGACGATAACGCAGGTGCGGTAGGGCAGGACGACCTTGAGCGGTGGCAGCGCGTAGACGACGATGATGAGCAGCGCGATGCCGGGGATGTTACGGAAGACCTGGACATACAGGTCGCCAAAGACGCGCAGCGGCTTGAGCGGCGACACGCGCATCACGGTGACGGCGACGGCCAGCACCATGGCGATGGCAAACGACTCAAGCGTCATGCCCCAGGTTGCTAGCAGCGCGTCGATATAGTTCTGGCCATAGAGCGACCAGAGTTCGGAGAGACTCATGCGGACCTCCCGTCGATAAGGAAAGGGGCTCCCGTGTGTACGGAAGCCCCGACAACTCAGTGAGGAAACAGTTTACCGCAATAAAGCGCATCATGCGTTTCCGTATGGTTTCGTTGCGGTCGTTACCAGGCTCGCTGCCTAGGCGCCGATCTCGGGCAGCTCGGGAACATTGGTGTCGCCCGTACGGTCGCCGATGCAGATCTGCCACAGCTCGGTCCAGGTGCCATCATCCTCAATCTTCTTAAGGAAGTCGTTGACAAAGGCGACACCGTCGGAATCGAGCGGCAGGCCAATGCCATAGGGCTCCTTGCTGCCGAAGGGCTTACCGGCGATCTTGTACTTGCCGGGCTCGCGAACCAGGGCGCTCTGCTGCATGTTGTTATCGATGACGTAGGCGTCAACGCGACCCTGCTGGAGTGTCTGGCGGGCCTCCTCGTCGGTCTTGAACTCCTGCTGGCTGGCCTTGGGAGCGAACTCCTCCAGGATGGCGGGGCCGTTGGAGCCGGACTGGACGGCGACGTTCTTGTCGGCCAGGTCGTCGACGCTCTTGATGTCGTCGTTATCGGCGAGCACCAGGATGGCCTGCTGGGTGTAGTAGTAGGGACCGGCAAAGGAGACGAGTTTCTTGCGCTCGTCAGTGATGGTGTAGGTGGCAAAGACGGCGTCGACCTGGCCGTTCTGCAGGACGGACTCGCGCGTGTCCGAGGTCACCTGGGTGATCTCGACCTTGTTCTCGCCCAAGATGTAGTTGGACAGGAGCTGTGCGATACCGGCGTCGAAGCCGCGGGTCTGACCGTCTTTCTCGTTGAGGAGGGAGAAGAGCGTGGAGGTCTGAACGCCACCGATCTTAAAGACGCCGGCGTCCTTGACGGCCGTGGCCCAGGTGCTGGCGGCGATGGCGTCGTCATCGGCCTTGGGGCCGTTGTCGACGAGCTTGTCGAATGCCTTAGCGTCGAGCGTGGTGGAAGTCTCGGTATCTTCGGAGCTCTTGGAGGAACCGGCGGCGGAACCCTTGTCGGCCTCGGCGCTGGTGTCGGAGCAGCCGGCAAGACCAAGGCCGGCGACGGTTGCGAAGGTGGCGGCAACGAAGCCGCGGCGGTCGAGAACGACCTGCTGGGAGAGGTTCTTGCTCATGGTAGAACACCTTTCTCAATAAAATCCCTAGCGGTTGAGTAGAGTTATACCCTATCGCGCTCAAATGGGTCAACACGAAATAACTCAGAAACATACTTACCTTATGGGTAATTCTACCTACCAAAAAGGGACAGGTTTATTTTGGCAGGTTTTATCTGGGCAAACGTCGATTATTACAGCTGATATAGCGCTTTGCAGACGGCATGGTCGGTGCGGCGGCATGCCTTGCTGCTTTGTCTCAATCTGTAACAGTTAGACGAGGAAATGGGTTCTACCTGTTACAGATCGAGATTTTCACTTCAGGGGAATTCGAATGTCTCGATCTGTAACATCTGGATGGCTAAAAGGTCTCTATCTGTTACAGATTGAGACAAAGGTCAGGGACTAAGACGTCTTGTCTAGATCTGTAACAGTTAGACGGGAATTCGGGCCTTGGATGTTACAGATCGAGATAATTGAGTTGGGAAAAGAAAAACCTCCGCAGGGATGCTTTCCTTGCGGAGGTTTTCTTACTCGTTGAGTAGCCTTACGGCTTCGGCGGCCATGTTCTCGACCGTCATGCCGTTCTGAGCGAGCAGTTCGTTGGGGTCGTAGCGGTCGGGGAAGCCCTTGGCGATGCCGAAGGTGCGCGTGCGCACGGGCGTGCAGGCCAGGTAGCACGCCACGCGCTCGCCCCAGCCGCCGTCCAAGATGCCGTCCTCGAGGGTGACGACAACGCGATGCTCGGCGGCAAGGCTGTCGAGGAACTCACGGTCAAGCTCGGTTGCATAGCGCGGGTTGACGAGCGTGGCCCCGATGCCGTACTCGGCAGCCAGGCGGTTTGCCACGCGCTCGCCCAGCTCAAAGAAATCGCCAAGCGCGAGCACGGCAACGTCGCGACCCTGGCGCACCACGTTGTAGCGAACGGCGCCGTAATCGGCGTCCTCGGCGGGCGCCAGATCGGGACGGCTTACCAAGCCAATGCCCGGTACGCGGATCGCCGCGGGATGCTCGCGGTGGTCGAGCGACCAGCTCAGCATGGACAGATATTCCTCCATGCAGGCCGGCGCTAGGTAGCGCATGTTGGGAAGTCCACCCAGCATGGAAATATCAAAGAACGAAAGGTGCGTTTCGGACGTGGTGCCAAAGATTGACGCACCAAACACCAAAATGGTTGCCGGGGCGTCGTTGAGGCACAGGTCGTGCCACAGTTCGTCGTAGGCGCGCTGCAAAAACGTCCCGTACACACCAAAGACTGGCTTGGCGCCCGAGCGCGCAAGCGCGGTGGCAAAGGTCACGGCGTGTTCCTCGGCAATGCCCACATCGACGAACTGTTTGCCGGCGGCAGCGCGAAGCTCGGGCGTAAAGCCCATGATGTAGGGTGTGGCGGCCGTGATGCCCACGACCTGCGGATCGCGCTCGATGGCGGCGCTGAGCGCCTCGCCCGTAATGTCGGCATAGGTGCGCGGCGCCGGCTCGCTCGGATGGCCCGGGCAGAGCTTGCGCCCGGTCGCCATGTCAAACGGACCCACGTGATGCCAGCGCTCGGGGTCGCTCTGTGCCGGCTCAAAGCCCTTGCCCTTGGCGGTGGAGACGTGCAGCACGATGGGATGATCGATATTGCGCAGTTCCTGCAACGCGTCGACGAGGGCCAACACGTCGTTACCGGCGTCCAGATAGCGGTAGTCGAGCCCCATCGCGCGGAAAACGTTGCGCTCACAGGTACCGTTGCTGGCTCGCAGCTCGGCCAGATTGCGATACAGGCCGCCATGGTTCTCGGCAATGGACTGGTCGTTATCGTTGACGATGATGATCAGGTTGCTATCGAGTTCGGCGGCATTGTTAAAGCCCTCAAACGCCAGGCCGCCCGAAAGCGAGCCGTCGCCAATGATGGTGATGACGTTGTACGTATCGCCCGCCAGGTCACGAGCGTGCGCCAGGCCGCAGCCCAGGCTCACCGACGTGGAGGTATGGCCCATGGCGAACAGGTCGTGCTCGGACTCGTCGGGATTGGCAAAGCCAGAAGCCTCACCATAACGCTCCGGATCGATATAAGTGTACGCGCGCCCGGTCAGCGCCTTGTGGGCGTAGGTCTGGTGCGAAACGTCAAAGACAATCTTGTCGATGGGGGAGTTAAATACGCGATGAAGCGCAACCGTAAGCTCAACGACGCCCAAGTTGGGGGCAACGTGCCCGCCGACGGCGGCGGAGCTTTCGAGGATTGCCTGGCGGATCTCGCCGCAGAGCAGCGGAAGCTCGGCGCGGTCGAGAGCCTTGACGTCCTCGGGCGTTGTCGTTTGCGTAAGCAGCATCGTTGTGGGTTACTCCATGCGAATCGTGCGCCGGCACTCCCTCGGCCGGCACAATTGCACAAGACAGTCTCGCACATTTTGGCGTTTGATATGTGACGGCGGCGCGGTAATTCGCCAACTGGTGGGGCAAAACGTTTTGTCCGATGCCATACTGATATGTTCCATGATGTTTTTATCGATTGTGCACAGGCCGTGGCTTGTCGCCGTGAGTCGCTGGAAGGAGGCAGCATGTCCGATACCGTTCGTGCCGAGAAAATCGCGCACGAGGTCGACTATGCCGCCCGCCAGCTGGCCCAGGCGGGCCGCTTGGACCTGACGCACGAGTTTATCCAGCATGGCGACGTGACGGTCTATGCACATGTGACTTCAGTAGCGCGGGCGAGCCTGTCCTTTGCCGAGCGCTTGGGCCGTGCTGGCATTTCGGTCGACCGTGCTTCGTTGCTGCGCGGAGCCCTGCTGCACGATTACTTTCTCTATGACTGGCACGATCCCGACCCAAGCCATCGGCTGCATGGCTTTCGCCACCCGTTTTTTGCCCTGGCGCGTGCGGAGGAAGATTTTGAGCTGACGTCGCGCGAGCGGAATATTATCGTGCGCCATATGTTTCCGCTGGTGCCGGTGCCGCCGACGTGTCGCGAGGCATGGATTGTATGTCTGGCGGATAAATGGTGTGCTCTGCGCGAGACGGTCGCCGGCCGCCTGCCGCGCAAGGACGAAGCGGACGATGGCGTGAGCAAAGCATCGAGCGAAAAGGGGAGAGGGTAGACGGTGGGAACCGCGATTGATATGGCTTTTGGCGGCGCGACGCTTGCCGCCTGCCCGCTTTCGGCACTGGTGCTCTCGTTTGCCTTTTACGGGTTTTGCGGTTGGGCATGGGAGTCGACGGTCTGCGCCATGCTCAATCACGGACGATTTGCCAACAGTGGCTTTTTGCTGGGGCCGTGTTGTCCTATCTATGGTGTGGGCGGCATTGCCTGCTGGCTTTTGCTGCGCGGAATTCCGGATGCCGCGAGCCAGTTTGTCGCCGCGGCGCTTGTGTGCAGCGTAATCGAGTACAGTGTGGGCCTCCTATTGGAAAAGACAACAGGCGCTCGCTTTTGGGACTATTCGCACCTGCCGTTTAACTTGCACGGACGCATCTGTCTGTACTGGGCCTGCGCGTTTGGCTTGGGTGCGTTGTGCATCTGTCGCGTGGTGGAGCCGGCGGTGTTGAGCCTGCTTGCCCATCTGCCGGTGCTGATTGTGCGGCTGTCCGCCTTTATCGTCGCGGTCGCGATGGTGGTCGACGCGGTGTGCTCTTTGGCCAGCTGGCGGCGTCTGTCCGATCAATTGGAGCGTGTGCGCGCCGACCTTGCCGACCGCATCAACGAGTCGCTTGCCGATGCGTCCGACTCAATGCTCGAACGTATTCCCGATTCTACGATTGACTCGGTAGCACAGACGCACATCCGTAGCCGTGCCGTTAACGCGTGGCTGGCCGAGCTGGGTGACGCCGCGCTCGATGCCCTGCGCGAGAAGGCTTCGATGCCGACGTTTATCGCGGATGGTGCTCGCGGCTTGGCGCTTGCCGCCCGCCGCGTGGCCGATGCCGCGCCGAGCATGCCGCATCCGTCGCTCAGTCGTCGCCTTGCCGGCAAGCGCATGAGCCGTCCGGTGCCAAGCGTGTCGCTCAGCCGCCGCGACCTGCGCTTCTTCAATGCCTTCCCGCGCTTGCGTATCAACCGCTACGAGGGCGTCATCCGAGCTACCGACCTCCGCGACCGAGCCCGCGAGCTGTTCCGCCACTAGCCGGGACGGGCGCGCTCACGGCTTCCTTGCTCGCGTATTTCCCGTTGGTTTCGCGCCCGTTGCCGCGCCGTTTCCAAGATTGCGGCATCGTTTCCATTTGACAACGCAGCGTTTAACAACGCCGTATCTGGTCTACACCAGTTGCCCCTCGGCCGCATTATGGGCGCCGACAACGTTCATGCGACCAAGGGGGACGAATGTACGATACGGGATCGACAACGTTTATGCTCATCTGCACCATGCTCGTGTTTTTAATGACACCGGGTCTGGCGTTTTTCTATGGTGGCCTGTCCAGGCGCAAAAATGTCATCAACACCATGCTCATGTGCTTTGGCGCCATTGGTCTGGTTGGTGTGCTGACGCTCCTATTTGGCAAGGTGTTTTTTAGAATCCATTTTGCGCTCGGCCTCGAAGGCTTGCCTGTCCCAATCGAGCGGAAGTCCGGCCTCGACCCATGCCTCGTAGGCCCTCCTTATGGGCTTGAGCTCCCTTTG
>DBGFTB010000040.1:0-2283 GCA_048532905.1 Collinsella aerofaciens | reverse complement strand
GGAAGCTAAGCCCCATCGCGCCGAGAGTACTGCGGGGTCAGCCCGTGGGAGGCCAGGGCGCCGCTGACCGGTGGACGGCACCGAGCCGTACGCTTGAACTGAGAAGGGGGAGGCCTCGCGGCCTCCCCCTTTTTTTGCGTTAAAGGCGGCATTCACTAAGCAATTAAATTAATCCAATCATCCACCGGTGAATATAAACGTTCACCGTTCTGTGGCCGGTTCTCTGTTCTCAATGGACTAATATTTGCTTTAGCGCGCTGATGCGCTTGTCCTGTTTTACACGGGTTGTTTTATTGATTGTGACGGAAGGACTCACATGGCAGATGTTCATGAGCTGCTTGATACTTGGATTGCCAATGTCAAGGACGAGGAGCTCCTCGCTGAGCTCAACACGATGAAGGAGCAGGGTGATGAGGACGCCATCACCGACGCTTTCTTCCAGGATCTCGCCTTCGGTACTGCCGGCCTTCGCGGCACTATCGGTGCGGGCACTAACCGTATGAATATCTATACGGTCGGTCGTGCGACCCAGGGATTCGCTGACTACCTCAATGCGACCTTCGAGCATGCGACGGTCGCCATCGCTCGCGATAGCCGCAATAAAGGTGAGCTGTTCGTCAAGACTACGGCTGCCATTCTTGCAGCAAACGGCGTGACTGCCCTCGTGTATCCCAAGATTTCTCCCGTGCCCACGCTCTCCTGGGCCGTCCGCGACCTTAAGTGCTCCGGTGGCATTTGCATGACCGCTAGTCATAATCCGGCGCCTTATAACGGCTATAAGGCCTATGGCCCCGACGGCTGCCAGATCACCAGCGAGGCCGCCGATGCAATTTCTAAGGCTATCGCCGAGACCGATACGTTCACCGGCGTGAAGTCCATGGACTTCGATGAGGCTCTTGAGCAGGGTCTGGTCAAATGGATCGATGACTCGTGCCTCGAGCGTTATTATGACGCCGTTCTCGCCCGCGGCGTGACCAACCTTTCTGCCGAGGAGATCGCTGGCGCTCCGCTTAAGCTCGTCTACACTCCGCTCAACGGCACCGGCCTCATTCCCGTCACGACGGTGCTCGAGCGCGCTGGCATCACCGATGTCACGGTTGTTCCCGAGCAGAAGGAGCCTAACGGCGATTTCCCGACCTGCCCGTATCCTAACCCCGAGATTCGTCAGGCCATGCAGAAGGGCATTGACCTGTGCGAGCAGGTCCATCCTGATCTGCTGCTGGCCACCGACCCCGATGCCGACCGCGTTGGCGTTGCCGTTAAGAATGGCGATGACTATCTGCTGCTGACCGGCAATGAGATGGGCGTTCTGCTGCTCGACTATATCTGCAAGACCCGCGCTGCTCGCGGTGAGGACCTCACTAAGAAGGTTGCTGTCACTACTATCGTTTCTTCCGCCATGGTTGACGCTCTGGCCGACGAGTACGGTTTTGAGCTCCGCCGCTGCCTGACGGGCTTCAAGTACATCGGCGACATCATTACTTCTCTTTCCGATGCTGGCGAGGTCGATCGCTTTATCTTCGGTTTTGAGGAGAGCTACGGCTATCTGGCCGGCGACCACGTGCGCGACAAGGACGCCGTGAGCACTTCGCTTTTGATTTGCCAGATGGCGCAGTATTACAAGCTCCAGGGAAAGAACCTTGCCGACGCGATGCACGAGCTGTACGAGAAGTATGGCTACTATCACAACAAGACGATTTCGCTGAGCTATCCGGGTGCTGAGGGTGCGGCAAAGATGGCCGGCATCATGGCTGGTCTGCGCGAGAACCCGCCCGCGGAGCTCGCCGGTTCCAAGATTGAGGCTGTCGTTGATTACAACACCTGCGTGAACGGCCTGCCGAAGGCTAATGTTATTGAGTTCGATCTTGAGGGTGGCAACAAGGGTATTGTTCGTCCTTCCGGCACCGAGCCCAAGATTAAGCTGTACATCTTCGCTAAGGGCGCGGATGCCGCCGAGGCAGATGCAGCACTTGACGCGATCGAGGAGTCCGGTCGCAAGCTGCTGGCATAAGGTATTTAAGAGTCTATAGCTATAGATGGGCTAAAGAGGGGATCTCGGATGCGAGGTCCCCTCCTGTTTTTAACCAGCCAGCCGAGAGTACTTATATGTGTAGGAAATGTGTACACCCAGATTCCCGCCCACGGGGCCCCTCCGGTCTGGCAATATATCTCCTTGCCGCGCGGCCCGGTCGGACCGGGAACCAGCGAAGGCGTGCACCTTGAGAACCGGATACTGCGAGGATGGACACTTCAAGTGTCGCATCCGGGCAGACATCGAACCAT
>DBGFTB010000039.1:0-4857 GCA_048532905.1 Collinsella aerofaciens | reverse complement strand
AAGGGAGCTCAAGCCCATAAGGAGGGCCTACGAGGCATGGGTCGAGGCCGGACTTCCGCTCGATTGGGACAGGCAAGCCTTCGAGGCCGAGCGCAAAATGGATTCTAAAAAACACCTTGCCAAATAGGAGCGTCAGACCAGAAGTGCCCCCGTTCGTAGCTCCGAAGGAGCAGAATGGGGGCACTTCATTGGTCGAGGACGTTTTCAAAACCAAGCCCGGCCCCGGCCGGAGGGACCACGTATGCTACAGGTTCTTGACACCCATCGCGCGCATGGCGTTCAGGATGGCGATGATCGCCACACCCACATCGCCGAACACGGCAAGCCACATGTTGGCGATGCCCAGTGCCGCAAGCACCAGAATCAGCAACTTAATGCCCAGCGCAAAGATGATGTTCTGCCAAACAATCGACATGGTCTTGCGCGCCACGCGGATCGCGCGGGAGATGTTGGACGGTTTGTCGTCCATGAGCACCACGTCGGCGGCCTCAATCGCGGCGTCGGAACCCATAGCGCCCATGGCAATGCCAACGTCTGCGCGGGTGAGCACAGGCGCATCGTTGATGCCGTCGCCGACAAAGGCGAGCTTGCCCTTGCCCGATTCGGCTGCCAGCAATGCCTCGACGCGCTCGACCTTGTCGCCCGGCAGCAGCTGCGCGTGGAACTCGTCGAGCCCCAGCTGCTTGGCCACCGCAGCAGCCACTTCCTCGCGGTCGCCCGTGAGCATGACGGTGCGCTTGACGCCGGCGGCGTGCAGGTCGCGGATCGTCTGCTCGGCGTCGGCCTTTATGGTGTCGGCAATTACAATGTGGCCGGCATAGATGCCATCGACTAGCACGTGGAGGATGGTGCCGACAACCTCACAATCGGGTGCTTCGACTCCGGTCGCGGCAAGCATCTTAGCGTTGCCAACGACGACGTGCTTGCCGTCGATGGTTGCCGTCACGCCATGGCCCGCGTCGTTGGTGGAGTCGCTTACGCGCTTGGGGTCGACCTCGCCCTGGTAGGCGACACGTACGGACTGCGCGATGGGGTGATCGGAGAACGACTCAGCAAGGGCTGCGACTTCGAGCAACGACTGCTCGGTATAGCCGGCCTCGGGGTGTACCGCGACCACCGAGAACGTGCCGTTGGTGAGGGTGCCCGTCTTGTCAAAGACGACGGTGTCCACGTCGGCGAGCGTCTCGAGGTAGTTAGAACCCTTGATGAGAACGCCCAGCTTGGATGCGCCGCCGATGCCGCCAAAGAAACTGAGCGGCACGCTGATCACCAACGCGCACGGGCAGCTGACGACCAAGAAGGTCAGGCCGCGCAGAATCCAGTCGGACCAGGCACCGGTGACCAGGCCACCGCCGAGCGCGAGCACCGCGGCAGCGCCGGTGACGGCGGGCGTGTAGATGCGGGCAAAGCGCGTGATGAAGTTCTCGGTGCGTGCCTTCTTTTCGCTGGCATTCTCCACGAGCTCCAGGACGCGTGCGACGGTGGACTCGCCAAAGGGCTTGGTGGTGCGCACGTGGATGAGCCCCGTCATGTTGATGCAGCCGCTGATGATATCGTCTCCGGTTTTGGCCGGGCGGGGGACCGACTCACCGGTAAGGGCGGCGGTGTCGAGCTGGGTTTCGCCCTCGACGATGACGCCGTCGATAGGCACGCGCTCGCCGGGCTTGACCACGATCACGGTGCCGACCGCGATGTCATCGGGGAAGACCTGTTCGAGTGAGCCGTCGGGTTGCTCGACGTTGGCGTAGTCGGGTGCGATGTCCATCATGGCGCTGATCGATTTACGGCTCTTGCCCACGGCGTATGCCTGGAACAGCTCGCCGACCTGGTAGAACAGCATGACGGCGGCGCCTTCGGCCATGTGCGGGTCGGTATCGGGGAAGAGCACCATGGCAAACGCGCCGATGGTCGCGACGGCCATGAGGAAGCTCTCGTCGAACGCCTTGCCGCGGCGGATGTTGTTGTATGCCTTTTGGAGCACGTCGTAGCCGGCAATCAAAAACGGCACGAGGAACAGTGCGAAGCTGGCGTAGATGTCGCCCGGGGTGCCGAATGCGGCGGTAAGGGTACCGAGCTCGTCGAGGGCGTACACCACCGCAAAAATGCCTAGCGCTACCAGGATACGATTGCGCTTATGCTCAAGGGACTCTTTCTTCTTACGCTTCTTCTTTTTCTTTTTGGGATCGGCGGTGGTCATGACTCGTATCCTCCCATTTGAATGAATGAACACTCGCTCATATAATTTCGCGAGCAAAGGCCGCGGCAAGCGCGGCCTTGCAGGTTGGCGTAAACCCGGGCTAGAGAATGATCTCGCAGTCCGGTTCGGCGTCGGCCGTAAACTCTACAACGCGGTTGAGTACCTCGTCGAACTCGGCGTCATCGGCTTCGAGCGTCAACTTCTGGGTCATAAAGTTGACGGACACGGATTTGATGCCCTCGAGCTTGGCCAGCTCGTCCTGAAGCTCACGCGCGCAGTTGGCGCAGTCGATCTCGTCGAGTTTAAACTGCTTTTTCATGGTGGGTTCCTTTCTCTGTATTTGCGGCTTGGGTGCAGGCCGCGCTGGTACCGTGGTTGGTCGCTATTCGCAGATGTGGCTCATGCCCTGGTTGAGCATGGTGTAGACGTGGTCGTCGGCGAGCGAGTAGAGGATATTGCGCCCGTCGCGCCGGAATTTAACCAGGTGCGACTGCTTGAGTGTGCGCAGCTGGTGCGACACCGCGGACTGCGAGGTTTCGGTCGCTTCGGCGATGTCTGCCACGCAGAGCTCGCGGCCCATGAGGGCATAGAGGATCTTGATGCGCGTGGTGTCGCTGAAGACCTTGAACAGGTCGGCGAGGTCGTAGAGAAGCTCCTCGTCGGGAAGGTCCTCGGGCGAGCAGGTGGTGGGGATCGCGGGCTCGGTGGCCTCGGTGTCGGGTTTCATTTCATCAACGCGGATGCTCATTGCAATATCCTTTCATATGAACATGCGCTCATAAAACTTGCTTCCGATTATATGAGCGCATGTTCATATGTCAATAACGTTTAAGTAATTCATCGGACAAAATGATGGGGAATAGTGGACGAGACCCCGGACTGAGCGGTTTTGATAGTCGATGCCGAGGTGGGTGCCCCCGCGCCGCGCAAAAATTGGAGTATTCTGCAACTATATGGGGTCCGTTAATTTATTGCAGGTCATATAATGCAGTTCAAGAGTTATCTTAGGGTGTTAATCCGATGAGTTCTTCCTCAAATGTTGCCTAACGCTCTCACGCAAGAGTGATTTCGCTCCACATTTGGATCCACTCGAGGGTGATAGACACCCGACCCTGCTGAATACTCGCAATTTTGCACGTCGCTAGGGTACCCACCTTGTTAGCCGGCCTAGTCTCCGGCCCCGAAGACCTTGCCCTCGGGCGTGAGACTGCTTGTTTGGACAAATGATGGGCTGTTGGATTCGACAGTCTGCATGTCATCGATTGCTGCAACTTCATTAATTGTCGGGTCATCCAGCGTGATGCCCTCGAGTGTTGCTTTTTCGAGGTCGATTCGTTGACGCTCTTCGGAATCCTGGCGAAGCTGCTTCTGAATTCGCCTTTTCTCTTCTATAAACCTTCTGAGAACAAACTGTCTCAGGTCCTCTTGCATGACTTGAAAGTCTTTTGGCAGACGCGAGGGGCGTACGCCCTCTTTCCGCTGGATTGCTTCCATGACCCCAACAAAAGAGCTGGCATGCATAAAGGAATAACGGCTGACGGTGATGATTCCGTACCCCATGGACGCAAGTGCATTCTTGCGCTCCTCATCGATGGCGCGGTCTTCTTCCGCGTCATGATAAAAACCGTTGTATTCAATGTCTGTGCGAGATTTCTTTAGATACGCATCCATAAAGAACTTTTTGCGTCTCGTGAGATTCTTTGCGGCAGTGGTGACCTGCACCTCGTAATCGGTCTCAATTCCCTTAATACCAAGCCCTCCTTCGCTTTTGGGCAGCGTTAGCATCATGACAAATGCCGTTTCCATGGGAGACCGGCATCCGTCGCGCACACATTGGATCGCCTTTCGGGCAAGGGCCAGACCGTCGCATCTGGTAATGGAATTAAAGAACTGCTTTAACCTCTCGGTCGAGGTGAGCGCGAAACGCTCGGTATAGGAGGTGGAAGAGTCGGTTCCAAGGGAATAAGCGCCGCACAGTTCAAAGTAGTACTCCACTAGTTCGCGAAAAGAAAGATAGGTGGCGGCCTGAAGTGCGCAAAGCTCAACGCCAACAATGAAGATGCCATCTTTGAGCTCTATAAAGCGTGAGTTCGAGAATCGTTTTGAAGAAACGTGGCATTGACAGTTCATTGCATAGCGCGCATTCCTGCGATCAAACACCATCACCTCGAGGGAATCATTTGCGTCGAGGGAAACATCATGTTTGGTGAGCCATTCTGCGGCTGCGTCAAGGAGCGTTCCGGTGGGACATGATCCGTAAATCGCGGCAGGGCTACAGGACTCGATGCCTTTCGCAGACACCGAATGCGCGGCCTGGTAGACCGCTTTTGCAGTGGTATGTGACAATACGATACTCATGATATATATCGTGTCAGCTAATGCCGTGTTGACGGCGCTGAGTGGAAAAGCCGTTTTAGAGGTCTAACCAAATGCTGTCAAAAAGCTTGACGCAATTATGGGTTGGTATGCCCTAAATAAAAGTTTTCGCAGCTTAGCTATAGCATATAAATACTCAATTGCTGTTAGCGCCGGAATAATTTAGCCAAATATAGTCGGCCGAGATTGACCAATCCCGGCCGACCCATTTTAGCCAACACGCCCGCATCTATGACTTTCCTATCGCATTCCTACATCCCCTCGGGCTGGATCCCCCTCACCTT
>DBGFTB010000038.1:0-43482 GCA_048532905.1 Collinsella aerofaciens | reverse complement strand
CAGCCACACTCGGGCACTTGGAACGGGGGAAACGGCGGTCGACGAAACTGGAGAGGAGGTATTACGAGCTCCTGTGCGAATTGGAGAGAGCGCTCCCGCAAACTGCCTCTTGACAACTTATAGGAGCGTCGGTTTTGTTTTCACGGTTTTCGGTATGGCCGAGGCTATCCGTGTTAATGTAGTAGATGGGCCACTTTTGTGGCAAGGGGCCGATCTGCGGGCCAGGGTAGCTAAAAGAGCCCCGTCCCAAAAAGACTGATTGGGAGCTGGGGCGTGTCGATGCGATAGTATTACGTGGTGATATTCGACAAACCGCGGGCTTCATCCGAGGGCTTTATGGAACAACACCAGCATTATCAGAGCCTGCAAGACCAGGCATACAACGCATTGCGCTCCAAGATCATCTATGCCGAGCTCAAGCCTGGCACGCGCCTTTCGGCGATTGGTCTGGAAAAGGAGACGGGAATCGGGCGCACGCCCATTCGCGAGTCCTTTGTGCGCCTGCGTGAGCAGGAGCTGGTGGAAACGCGTCCCAAAAGCGGCACTTATGTCTCAAAAATCAGCATGGAGCGCGCCGAGAACGCCTGTTTCTTGCGCGAGAAGCTCGAGAGAAGCGTGCTCATTAAATGTTGTTCGGCTGCTACGCCCGAGCAAAAGCAGCGGCTTGAGCAGATTCTTGCCGAGTCCGAGTCACTCGACCATAGCGAAACACGTCGCTTTTTCGATCTGGACAACTTGTTCCATGAGACATGTTTTGAGATTGCCGATCGTCACATGTTGTGGGATTGGATGAAGAGCATCAACACGCATTTTGAGCGATACAACTGGTTGCGTATGGTGTCGCAGGATCTGGATTGGGAGCCGATTCGTCGGCAGCATCGCCGGATTCTCGAGGCCATTAAGAGGGGCGATACCGATGCGGCGAGTTATCTGGCAGAGACGCACTTGCACCTGATGCCCGAGGAGCAGGGCCCGGTTATCGCCTTGCATCCCGACTACTTTGAGCTGCCTAAAGACTCGTCTATCTAGCCCATCATCGCATCTGCTCGAGACGTAAAAACGACGCTGCTCACCTACAGCGTTTTGCAACCGAGATTTTTAAAAAAATGCCTAAAATGGCTCAGACTGCTGACAATTGGGAAACGGGGTGCGCCATGGCGCAGATGAGAATCAAGGACATTGCCGCCGAGGCGGGCGTGAGCCCGGCCACGGTCTCGCGCTATCTCAACAACCGCCCCGGGCAGATGACCGAGGAAACCCGCGCTCGCATCGCGGCGGTTATCGAGCGCACCGGCTATCGCCCACGTGCTGCCGCGCGCAATCTGCGCAGCTCGCGCACCAACCTCATCGGTGTGATCCTGGCCGACATCGCCAACCCGTTCTCCAGCGCTATGCTCGAGGGCCTTTCCGCCAGTGCCGCCGCGCGCGGCTGCTCGCTCATGACGGCCATTAGCGGCAACGATCCCGCCAAGGAGGCCGAGTCGCTCACCAGACTTATCGATGCCGGCGTGGACGGCCTGGTCGTCAACACCTGCGGAGGCAACGACAAGGCGATCGCCGCGGCCGCGGGGCACCTGCCCGTTGTGCTGCTCGACCGCGACGTTGCCGACGGCGGTGTCGATCTGGTGACATCTAACAACCGTGAGCTGGTCGCCGGCCTGGTAGACGCCTTGACCGCCGCTGGCAGCGAGCGCCTGTGCCTGCTCACCGAGGCAAGCGACGACAGCCCCGTGCGTCGCAAGCGCGCCGAGGCCTTTACCGACGAGCTTTTGCACCGCGGTCTTGCGGGCGAGGTCGTTACCCTGGCCGATGGCGGTGCCACGGGCGTTGGCCGTTTGGACGAGACCATCCGCGGCTATGCAGGTAAAAAGCTCGGCCTCATTGCCGTCAACGGTCTGGTCTTTCTGCGCCTGACCGAGGCACTGGCACAGCTTGGTCCCTCGCTGCCGGCAGGGCTCAAGATCGCGACGTTTGACGACTACCCCTGGAACCATGTGCTCTTTGGCGGCGTGACCACGGCCGCGCAAGACACCCTTACCATCGCCGAGCGCGTGGTCGAGCGCCTGTCCGAGCGCATCGACGTCGTCACCACCACGGTGGGTGAGGCCGCAAAGCTGGCGCCCAAACGCATCGAGATCCCCGGCCACATCGAACACCGCGCCTCGACCTCTCGCTAGTCTGTGTGATAATATATAGACAATGTCATACAGGAGGTATCCATGGCTGCGTCTGTGCTGAGTGTGCGAGTGGACTCGTCAATTAAAGACTCATTTGCTGAGCTGTGCGAAGAGCTTGGCATGACTTCGTCTGTTGCGGTCAATATGTTTATGAGGCAGATGCTGCGCGAGCGCTCTCTGCCGTTTGTTCCTTCACTTGGTAAAAGCTCTGCGAGCGAAAGCGCCGCGACGGGCATTTTGGATACTGCCCAGATTGAGTCCGCCGTCCGCGAGGCGGCCAGCTCGATTCCCGCCATCAAAACCGTGATTCTTTTTGGTTCGTATGCCCGTGGCGAGGCTCATGCCGATAGTGATATTGACTTGCGTCTCGAAGTCGATCGCGAGCAGGGCTTTGGTCTTTTCGCGCTGTCGGCATTTGGTGAGGCGGTGCGCAAAGAAACCGGGAGGCAGGTCGACCTCGTCTCGAGTGACTGTCTTGATGACGATCTTGCCGCGGCGATCGAGCGCGAAGGAGTGATCCTTTATGATCGCGCGTAAGTCAGACTGCCTTCGCGCCCAAGAGGTTTTGGAGGCCATCTCCGAAACGAACGAGCGCATCAAGGTTTTTGATATCACCGAGGATCAGTTTCTGCATGCGAATGACGTGCGGACAAGGGCGTTGGCGGACTCCCTTTTGATGTGTGCGCTTAGGGTGACGGAAGAGGCGGGCAAGTTGTCAGAACGCTCGCAGCGGCTTCATCCCGAAATTGAATGGCGTGGAATTATCGGCATGAGAAATTATCTTGCGCATGATTACGGCAATGTCGACCGCTCGGTTGTTTGGGATGCAGTGACGATGGAGTTCCCTGCGCTGGAACGAGCCTGTAGGCAAATTGTCTCCGAATCTGAACGATAGTCACTTGTCATATCTGCCTGTTCGCACACGTTTTTTGAGCGCTTGATACGCTTTAACCCTGCGGAAACATTTTTCTGCGATAGTATCTGCGATATAGACCAGTCGAAACCCGCCCGAAAGAAAGGGGAGCGACATGAACCAGCAGAACATCGATTACGTACTCCGCTCTGTAGAGCAGCGTGACATCCGCTTTGTGCGTCTGTGGTTTGTCGACATTCTCGGCCGCCTCAAGAACTTTGCCATTAGCCCCGAGGACCTCGAGGTCGCTTTTGAGGAGGGTATTGGCTTTGACGGCTCCGCCATCGAGGGCTTTGCCACGCCCGAGGAAGCCGACATGCTCGCATTCCCCGATGCTTCGACCTTCCAGATTCTGCCGTGGCGCCCGAGCCACAACGGCGTCGCTCGCGTGTTCTGCGACGTGTGCACTCCCGATTGCAAGCCGTTTGCCGGCGACCCGCGCGATGCCCTGCGCCGCATGTTCCGCAAGGCCGAGAAGGCCGGCTATCTGCTCAACGTGGGCGCCGAGCTGGAGTATTACTATTTCCCCGACGAGCACACCCCCGAGCCGCTCGACAACGTGGGCTACTTCGATCTTTCGGTAAGCGATGCCGCCCGCGACCTGCGTCGCAACACGGTCCTCACGCTCGAGAAGATGTCCGTGCCCGTGGAGTACACCTTCCACGCCGCCGGCCGCTCGCAGCACGGCATGAGTCTGCGCCACGCCGAGGCCCTGAGCATGTCCGACGCCATCACCACGGCCAAACTCATCATTAAGCAGCAGGCCTACGAGAGCGGTTGCCACGCCTCCTTTATGCCCAAGCCGTTGGCGGGCGAGGACGGCAGCGCCATGTTCCTGTGCCAGTCGCTATTCGACCACGACGGCAACAACGTCTTTTGGGGCGAGGACGACGAGAAGTATCACCTCTCCGATATCGCCAAGCACTACATGGCCGGCATTCTGGCACACGCGCGCGAGATCAGCGCTATTACTAACCCCACGGTCAACTCGTACAAGCGCATCACCACGGGCGGCGATTCCGTGCCGCAGTACGCCACGTGGGGCCTGCGCAACCGCGCGAGCATGGTCCGCATTCCGGTCTACAAGCCCGGCAAGCAGCTGTCCACGCGCATCGAGCTTCGTAGCCCCGACCCCATGGCCAACCCGTACCTGGTCAACGCCGTCACGCTGGCGGCTGGTCTGGACGGCATCGAGCGCAAGCTGGAACTCCCGCCCGAGGCAACGGCCGAGACGCTCAAGCTTACCGACCGTCAGATGCTCGAGGCCGGCTACACGCCGCTGCCGCGCTCGCTCAAAGAGGCGCTCGACGTGTTTGAGGACTCGCAGTTTATGAAGGATGCCCTCGGCGAGCACATCCACAGCTTCTTCCTCAAAAAGAAGCGCGACGAGTGGCATAAGTTTGAGTCTACGATCACCGAGTGGGAGATTAAGCACTACCTGGCGAACTCCTAATCGCGCTGGCTTGTTTCAGTACGATTGAGCTCATTTCCTTGGAGGCCGATATGTCCGATAAGAGTGCCCTGTTCATGGCGCGCACGACGCGCTTCCACGAGTTTGCCCGCAGCTTGACGACCACCCTGGGTGTCGAGGTGAGCCTGGCAACCCCCGATTCGCCGACTGCAGCGCACGACTTTGACCTGCTGATTCTCGATTCCGATGGCATCCGCAGCGACCGTATCGATCAGATTGCCAAGTGGCTTGACGATCGTGGCGGCGTCCCCATGTTGGTGATCGTCGACGACGAGGCGCTCGGTACCTTGCGCCTGCCCAATCACGCGCATGCCGACTTTGTATGCCCCACGGCGACACCCAACGAGCTCAAGGCTCGTGCGCAGCGCCTGATGGGCGAGGAGGAGACCGTCACCGCCGACGATGTGCTCAACATCGATAACCTCGAGATTAACCTGGCCACCTACCAGGTGACACTCGATAACGAGCCCATCGACCTGACGCTGATGGAGTACTCGCTGCTGAGCTTTTTGGCGACGCATCCCAACCGTGCCTACAGCCGCGAGGTACTGCTACACCGCGTGTGGGGCTTCGAGTACTGCGGCGGCACGCGCACCGTCGACGTGCATATTCGACGCATCCGCTCCAAGGTGGGCCCGCAGATCGCGGCACACATCACCACCGTCCGCGGCGTGGGCTATCTGTTTAAGGACTAGCAAGTAAATAGAGGGCAATGTGAGGGTACCGGAGATTTCTCCAGTACCCTTTTCTCGTTTAGGGCGAAAAGAAGACCTTTCACCGATTAAAAGTGTGTCAGTAAAAACAATATCAAACGTATAACACTATCTAGCGAATATCATTTAGTTACCGTATCTCCCTACTACACGGATGGAGGAAGAAATGCGTTATTCGAGAAAGGTGATTGTCGGATTCATAGTGTTGCTTGCCGCCCTGATGTCTCCAAGGTTGGTTTTTGGAGACGACGACTTGGTCCGTGTCACACCGCAAATAGCTGTGGAGCAAGCGCAGGCTTTCTTTGATGATGTATCGGATGAGCCGGTGACCGCTTGTGACCCAGTAAAAATGGTGAATTCCGATGGGGAATCAATCGGGTATATCGTTCGTGCGAAGCGGGATGACGTTAACTATGGCTACGTCGTATTTGATTCAGAGCGATCTTGGTGGATCAGCGAATACTGCTTGGCTCCGAACGCTCTTTTACCTATCGAGAGTGCAAGCGAAGAAATTGCACTCCTCGCATCCTCGGATAACGTCGTTGCGTTAAAGATTGACGAGCTAACTGTTGGCGTTGCCGACTTAGATAAAAACATTGTTTTAGACGCAAGTGGAAAAAAAGTACCAAATAAATTCTCCTCGGGAGGCAATCGCAGCGGATCGCCGGAACATTTCGATGACGTTTTTGTATCTGCCAAGGATTTGTATAAACAGGGATATGTTGTTGATGCGAGCAAAACGGTTTCGGGAATAATAACGCCAACGCAAACAGAAGTTATCAAAGAAACGGGGACTTATGCTTGCGCTGTTTCGGCAATGTTTGCAGTTAGCAGTCACTATGTGACTTTGAACCGCCTTAAATTGTCCGATTTATACTCGGAGCTTTGGAGGCTGTCGGGGACATGGGAAGAAGAAGGAGGAAAGAAATATGATCAAGCGACTGGTCTGTACTTTACTCAAGGCAAGACTTCTCCTGACAAACCCGCTCCGGCCTTAAAGGAGTTTTGTGCAAGACGAGGCAAGGAGCTTGAGACGTCATTCGTTTGGTATCCGTCATGGGATTCCTTTAGGGTGAATACCGACTCGGGGAATCTGAGTATTTTCTCTGGAAGGCTCCGGTCAAATGGCAGCGGGCACGCAATGGCAGTTGTGGGCTACGTGGCAATGCATAACACATACTCGAATGCCAAGAAGTACCTGCTTGTTGTTTGGAATGGATGGACAAACCAGCTACAGTTTCTTCCATATGACGTATCAATTTACACGTCTCACGATGGCACATATTGCAAGGGTTGATTGTACTCGTGAACGGCGACAAGTTCATTCGAAGGGCAATGCTCCTATTGGTGCTTTCCTTTGCTTTGCTCACCGCAGCGAGCTTCTTTCTGTTAAGGGCGACTAATGGGGGAGAAAACGACACGGTTGTTGCAGTCGAGGTGCGTGCTCTATCGGATGTTCATAACGGGCAATTTGAGGCGCTTATGCCAAGTGGTTGCCGTAAGAGAATCGATATGCGCCGTAAGTCAAGTTCCGGATATGTCTCAGGGTTGAAAGCAGGTGATAAATGGATTCTAGTTTTTGTGGAAGATAAGGAACTTGACGGGACTGTTCTGTATCCCCATTCAGCTGAGAAAGTCAAATCAAGTAGACAAGGGGAATGAAGAATGATTGACAGAAAGCAGTTCTTAGGTCTGATGGCGGGGGCTCCTATTTTGATGCGAGCCGGGATGGCAGAAGCCGTGGAGTTGCCGGACGCTCAGAAGCGATTGACGCTCGTAGTCGACACGGTGGTCAGAGATGAAAATGGCAATGAAAAAACGCGAACAAGAAGCAGAGAGACTATTTTCACGCCAGAGAGCAAAACTGTGTCTGCCGACGCTATGGCCGGTGATGTCATAACAATCCAGAGGGAATCAGATGAAACGTTGCCGCTGCTTGCCAAGATTGAGCTCACAGTCGCTTATTATAACGATAAAACAGAAATTGAGATTCGTTCCGGAAAGTACTCGATAGTCCAAATCGATCCGCTTGTGATGTACGCAAACGCTTGGTATGCGCTCATGCAGAAAGAAAAATATGTGATGAACTACTTCACAGAAAGCGAAGCATCATATGAAACGGGGTGGGGGCCAACGCCATACGACGCGGAGAAGGATAAATGGACGTGCGGATCAGGCATGGGTGCGACGATTACGGACTTTATTAACGATTCAACATATAATTTTGCTATCGACTGTTATATTGAATAGACATGACGGCATAAAACGAATTGGCTTATAAGCATGTCATTACTTAAGCAAAGCTGAAATCTTGGCATCTAGTGCTCGGGACTGCCCAGCTTGGGGTACAAATCAACGTGAACAATGATGGCCCGCCACATGTTTGGCGGGCCTTTGGTTATTTGACGAAAGGATCGCAGCCATGAGC
This sequence comes from Collinsella aerofaciens, assembly GCA_048532905.1. Lineage (GTDB taxonomy): Bacteria > Actinomycetota > Coriobacteriia > Coriobacteriales > Coriobacteriaceae > Collinsella > Collinsella aerofaciens_CB. The sequence goes on along the minus strand of DBGFTB010000038.1, from coordinate 35,780 downwards.
GAGAACGATTCCCAGCGTCCCCAGGATGCGGGCAGCGCTGGCGAGACCCAGCAGCAGCCGCGTGTGCAGGTGGAGTCGACGCCTGCCGACGGCAACATTCCCTACGTGCAGGCTTACGACACGCAGACCGGCCAGCCGCTAGGCAGCCAGCAGGTTGTAAATAAGCACACGGTGGTCAAGACCAAGACCAAAAAGCTGCCGATCTTTATTACGGCACTCGCCGGCTGTGCGTGCGGCGCTCTGCTGGTCATCGCGCTCATTATGAGTGGCACGCTCAATATTGGCGGCGGAAAGAATGCCGTGACGGCGGGTGCTTCGGGTTCATCGACGCAAAAGATCACCATCGACTCCGAGGACACCACGCTGGCCGAGGCCGTTTCTGCCAAGGCCCTGCCTTCCGTCGTTTCCATCACCGCCACTTCGAGCGGTAGCCAGAATGGCTCGCTTTCGCAGTCTGCCGATGAGTCGGATAGCTCGGGCAGCGTCGGTTCGGGCGTGGTGCTCGATACCGAGGGCCACATCCTCACCAACAACCACGTGGTCGACGGCTACGACCAGTACGTGGTGACCATGGACGACGGCACCACCTACGAGGCTGAGTTCGTGGGCAACGATGCCTCGAGCGACCTCGCCGTCATCAAGCTCAAGGATGCTGACGCCTCCAAGCTCACCCCGATCGAGATCGGCGACTCCTCCAAGCTCAACGTGGGCGAGTGGGTCATGGCGATCGGTTCGCCGTTCGGCAACGAGCAGTCCGTCTCCACGGGCATCGTGTCGGCGCTCTATCGCTCCACGGCCATGAGCTCTACCAGCGGCAACACCATCTACGCCAACATGATCCAGACCGATGCTGCCATCAACCCGGGCAACTCCGGCGGCGCGCTCGTCAACGACAACGGCGAGCTCGTGGGTATCAACTCGCTCATCGAGAGCTATTCGGGCTCCAGCTCGGGCGTGGGCTTTGCCATTCCAGTCAACTATGCCAAGAACATTGCCGACCAGATCATCGACGGCAAGACGCCGGTTCATCCGTACCTGGGCGCCACGCTTTCGAGCGTCAATGCGCTCAATGCCCGTACCAACAAGCTCAGCACCGATAGCGGCGCCTACGTGGCAAGCGTCGTCGAGGACGGTCCCGCTGCCAAGGCCGGCATCCAAGAGGGCGATGTCATTACCAAGCTGGGCGACGATGAGATTACGAGCGCCGATGGCCTGATCATCGCTCTGCGCAGCCACGAGGTGGGCGAGAAGGTCGAGATCACGCTCATGCGCGGCAAGGAAGAGAAGAAGGTCACGGTTGAGCTGGGCTCTGACGAGGAGCTGCAGAGCCAGCAGCAGGACGACAGCGCGACCGACACCGGCAACGGCGGCATTACTGACGAGCAGTTGCGCCAGTATCTGGAGGAGCTGCTGGGCCAGCAGGGCCAGGGCTACGGCCAGGGCTACTAACGAGCCGCACATACCGATGCCAGAGGGGGCTGTCCCGTCAATGCGGGACAGCCCCCTCTTTTCTCATCGATCCGTTGGGGATGGAGGAAAACGGATCATTTTGGTTAGTCTTCGTCGCTGGGAAGGCTTCCAAATGCCTCGATGTACTCTTCGTCTGACATCCAGTCAATGATGTCGCCAGGTTTGCAGTGAAGTGCCTCGCACATCGCGGTCAACGTCGAAAAGCGAATGCCCTTGAGCCGCCCCGTTTTAATGCGCGAAACGTTAACGGGCGAGATGCCGATAATGTCGGCAAGTTCTTGAGAGGACATTTTGCGATCCGCCATGACGCGATCGAGTCTCATGACGATTGGCATGCTGCCCTCCTTCTAAATAATGGCGTCAACGTCCGACTGCAAGAGTCGCCCGTACTCAAAGATAGCCGAAAGGGATAGCGCAAACAAAGCGAGAACCAGTGTCCAAGCGTTAAAACCAAAGATACCAATTGCAGTAATACTGACGTCGTTGGGGAGCTGGACGGCACACAGGTTATCGAAGGTAATCGAGACAATTGAAGAAATGAGCAGCAGAAGCCCAACAACCAGAAAACGCCGGCATTGTTTTCGCGTGAATATCGACTGAGTACTGACGACGTCAAAGCAGAAGTTCAAGTAGACAATCAGGCATGCGATTGAGAGCGCCAGGGCCAGAACATCGCGGATGGCAAGTGCGGTAAGGACGGCGCTCGGAATGGACTCACCATTAATATAGAAGGGAGTGGGTGCAAAGAGCACCTCCCGCGCCTCGTTGGCAACGCTGAACGCTGAGAAGGCCGCCATGATTGCTGCGACAGACAAAGTGGCGAGCAACATCACATTGCTAAAACAGCATCGTTTATCTGAGCTTTCCATAATTAACCCCAAAAAGGCTGCGGCAATGCCGCAGCCAAAAAATCCTAAGCATAGATAGTTCTTGCTTCAGAATGCCAACTGCCGTTGTAATAGTAAGTAACAGTTACGACGACGCTTCCGTTGCTGAGTCCGTATCTATAAGTCCAGCTGATGTTGCTTACTCGAGAATTGGAGGTCCAGTTCTTTATGGATTTGATGCCTGTTATCGTTCCATAGGTATCGTTAACAGTGTAAGTAACATGGAGCCTGACGCCGTTCGAATAGGCGAGGGTGGTTTCGGCGGTGTAGATTGAACGACTTTCGGCAACTGGTGAAATGATAGAGGAATGGGTTTCTGCTGCGAAGGCGGGCTGCGCGGTCATGCACGATAACCCAACAAGGCAGACGGCGAGTAAATAAGCAACCTTTTTCATCATTGGCTCCTAACTGTCTGGTGATTATTTTTTAAACTCCTTTCTGACATCGAGCTATTCCTTTTGCGTAATCATGATGGCTGTTGGCGTTATGAGGGCGGGCAGCTTTGTGGGATCGGGATCGCTGCTGGTGTTGACGGTGCAGGTTACGTCAACGTAGACACCTTCTTTGATGGCTCCGACTTCTGCCTTCTTACCATCCTGATCCTTAATGGGGATGGTTGAATCGATTTTGAAGTTGAGGTGCAGCGGTGCGGATTGGAATTGCTCGCTTGCGATAACGAAGCGGCCTTCGCTTGCCCCGCTGGCGGAAGGGTGATACACAGCAACGACTTCGCCCCGCAAGGAAAGGTCTTTCGAAAAGGGAATGTCCTTCCAGAAAAAGCCGAGCAAAGCGGCTGCTATAAGGACAAGGGGGACGAGGATGGTTAGGAAACGTTTGGACTGATTCTTCATTTCAATCACCTCACGTTGATAATACCAAAATATATTGCAAACACAATATAAAATATTAACTGCGATAAATTGAGTTAAAAAAGGAGCATATGAAGTTGCTCGATTCTGGGTGAGCCTGGACAGTTAGTTCAGATACGTATAAATCCGAGGCGGTTCAGCATGCGTTTTGAGCTGTTTTGGGATGGGGAAGGGGTTCGGATGGGAGTCTAGAAGGGGGAACGAGTCGGTCGTGCAGCCCCCGGGGCGGCCAAATTGGCTGGAATGATGACGTCTGAACACGACCAGGCTCGCAGAATTATACGTATCTGAACTAGCTGTCCACCCCGGTCTGGCGGCTGCCGATTCGGTGCGGTTCGAAAGGGTTATTCGGCCCCATGGTGACCGGTGGTACTCTTGTATCCGTTTGAAATCGAGCGAAGGAGTGCCGCTATGGAGCAATCGAGCCTGTTTGGTGACGGCGTGGACATCGATACCGAAACGCCCGCGAGCGCGGATGCCGCCGCACCGACCGACATCCATGCCCAGGCGGCAGCGCGCGCGGCCGAGCTGCGCCACGAGCTTGATTACCACGCCTATCGCTACTACATGCTCGACGCGCCCGAGATCACGGACGCCGCCTTTGACAAAATGCTCGTTGAGCTGCAGGAGATCGAGGCCACCTACCCCGATCTGGTAACGCCCGACAGCTATACCCAGCGCGTGGGCGGCTACGTGAGTGAGCAGTTTACGCCGGTCACGCACATGGCGCGCATGTATTCCATGGACGATGCCATGGATCTGGATGAGCTCGACGCATGGCTCCAGCGCACTGAGGATGCCCTCGGTGCCGGCAGCGTTACCTATACCTGCGAGCTTAAGATCGACGGCCTGGGCGTGGCGCTTACCTACCAAAACGGAACCTTCGTGCGCGCGGCCACGCGCGGCGACGGCACCACGGGCGAGGACGTGTCGCTCAACGTGCGAACCATCAAGGACGTGCCCATGCACCTGTCCGAGCCGGCGCTCGCTCACATGGGCGCCGACCGCGGGCGCACCATCGAGGTGCGCGGCGAGGTCTATATGCCCAAGGGCAGCTTTGTGCGCCTGAACGACGAGGCCGATGCCGAGGGTCGCGACCCCTTCGCCAACCCGCGCAACGCCGCCGCCGGCAGCCTGCGCCAAAAGGACCCCAAGGTCACGGCGCGCCGCGATCTCGCCACCTTTATCTACGCCATCGCCGATACCGACCCGCTGCACGTTCACAGCCAGCGCGAGTTTCTCGATTGGCTGCGCAGCGCCGGCTTTAGCGTCAACCCCAACGTGGCACGCTGCGCCACGCCGGCCGAGGTCCACGAGTTCTGCGCCCAGGCCCTCGAGCATCGCGGTGACCTGGACTACGACATCGATGGCGTGGTCGTAAAGGTCGACAGCTTCCAGCAGCAGCTCGACCTGGGCTTTACCGCCCGCGCACCACGCTGGGCCATTGCCTTTAAGTTCCCGCCCGAGGAAAAGCAGACCGTCCTGCGCGAAATTCGCATTCAGGTGGGCCGCACCGGTGTGCTCACGCCGGTCGCCGAGTTCGACCCGGTGACGGTTGCCGGCTCCACCATCGCGCGCGCCACGCTGCATAACATCGATGAGATCCGTCGCAAAAACGTGCGCGAGGGCGACACTATCATCGTGCACAAGGCAGGCGACGTGATTCCCGAGGTCGTGGGCCCGGTGCTCGACAAGCGCCCGGCCGATTCTGTCGACTGGCACATGCCCGAGGTCTGCCCCGTGTGCGGTAGCCCCGTGGTCCACGAGGATGGCGAGGTCGCTTACCGTTGCGTCTCCATCGATTGCCCCGCGCAGCTCAAGGAGCGCTTGCTCCACTGGGTGAGCCGTGGCTGCATGGACGTCGACGGCCTGGGCGACGAGATCGTCGACAAGATGATCGCTGCTGGCCTGATTCACGACGTCGCGGACTTCTACCAGCTCACGGTCGACGACATCGCCGGCCTGGACACGGGGCGCACCTATGCCAGCTCCAACAGCAAAAAGGGTGTCAAGAAGGGCGACCCCATCCCGGTGGGCCTCAAGACGGCCGAGAAAATCATCGCCGAGCTCAACAAGTCCAAGAGCCAGCCGCTCGGTCGCGTGCTGTTTGCCCTGGGCATCCGCCACGTGGGCAAGAGCGTGGGCGAGGTCATCGCCGAGCGATTCCTGTCGATTGACAAGCTCATCTTGGCGAGCGAAGAGGACATCGCCGAGTGCGAGGGCATCGGTCCCAAGATTGCGGCGAGCGTTAAGCAGTTCCTGGCCGTGCCCGAGAACCTTGCCGTGCTGGAGCGCCTGCGCCAAGCGGGCCTTTCGCTCGAGGTCGACTTGGGCGCCGCGCACGCGCAGGCCGCAGCCGACGCTGGTGTGGCAGGCGAGCTCGCCGACGCACAGCCACTCGCGGGTCTGACCTTCGTGCTCACCGGCACGCTCGTCAACCGCACGCGCGATGAGGCGGGCGCGGCGCTCAAGGTGCTCGGCGCCAAGGTTTCGGGCAGCGTGTCAAAGAAGACAAGCTATCTGGTCGCCGGCCCCAAAGCGGGTTCCAAGCTCACCAAGGCCGAGCAGCTGGGCGTGCCCGTACTGGATGAGGCGGTACTTGAACAGATTTTGGCGACGGGTAGGGTCCCGGAGGCATAATGATTTGTTGAGGAACTGCGCAGAGGCTCAGTTCCTCAACATCTCCTTATAGTGTTTGCCTGTTCAATTTCGATATCGTTTCCCTCGTATGATCCAGATGCGTCTACCGACTCAAAGCGTGAGTAGGAAACTCTTGTCCCAACTTTGATTTGGGAAAGCTTGTCTTTGATTCGGCCAGATGAGGGGAATGTAATCCGGGTTTGCTTTCCAGCGTCGGTGTAGCGGGGACTGTTGTCTGTTTGGATTACGAGTTCCGTTCCCTCAATAGAATGAACGCTGCCGGCTCCAAAGACAAGGTAATCATCTCCTCCGCTATAGCGGGCTCTATCTGTGCATGAAGAAACGGATGCAAACATAGCGAAAATCACCAATATCGTAACCAGGGCAAAGGCCGTGGTGCCATAGCATTTTGATGGTGCCATCCGGTCTACCAAAAGACTGTTCCGTTCAATTTGACCATATTGGGCGTTGCATAGTTAATCGCTCGGGGATAAGTGTTCCATCCGTCGAATACTTCGAGCCACTGCAGTTCGATGCCAGAGCTTCCATTATGCCCAGTAAAATAGCCAGTTACCGTGACCGTATGACCTGATAGCTCGACGGATCCTTCACTGTTTCGGCTGTTGATCCACATATGATACAAGCCGATATTCCCTTGATCGATAGTTGCTCTGTACTGAGCGAATTGAGGCTGATAACCGAAAAATTGAGTATTAAGTGCTCTACCCTTTTGAGCGGCAAGACTTTTAAACGGAACAATTCCATCTGGGATGATCGTGCTTCCGTACTCGACGCCCTGATCATTGGTCTTATACGTTGTTGTGCCAGTGACGTTCCATATTTCTTTATAATAATCGGGATTAAATTGATTAGCGTTTGAACTGGTGAGACCGTAATGCATTGATACAGCGTACAAGGCAGAAACGACGCATGCATACTTATTAGTGCGGGCTTCAACTAATGATTCCGAGACTCCTCGGAACGGTATTCCGTTTAAATCGTCTATTTGGAAATGCAACATCAAGTCATCTTCATTGATAATGACAGCATCCCATGAAGTTGGGTTATTGCTTTGAGGTGCTATACCCTTTTCGGTGACAATCGGGACAGACCGTATATTGTTATAGTTGGTTACACAGTCTCTAGTTCCTGGCACCAAAGTTCCATATTCAATATCGTTGTACGAAATTAGTACGGTTGGGTTTGTGGCCTATTGGCCGGAATAAGTTGAAATGGCGTTTGATAGAGAAGCTGAAATCGGAAGAATGGTATCGCCGAGGGTTATCTCCTTCAGAAGCCCAGGATATGATGCGTCAAGTATTAAATAACCGTAAGGGCTTCCTTCCCTTGTGACACTGATTTCATAGCCACAGATAAGGCCGATTTGTTGGCATACGGGAACGATTTGCTCGATCTCTAAGTTCGCGGATCCGTCGACGATGGGCAACAGGGAAAGCGCGTAGTCTTGTGCTAGGTCTGATGTAAAAGCGACGGATGAGTTTGAGTCGGCAGCGAATACTCTTGTTGGGCGTGACGCGGATAAGCCGATGATCGAGGCTAGGCCGAGAAGAAACGAGCGACGTGATTGAACTCTGGGCATAATGTCTCCTGCCTATGGGGGGCAATATGCTGTCATTTTATTTGCTACAAAATACAATCTAATTCGGATTAAGGTAAATGGATGGAATTGCTCGATAAATGGTAGTGATTAGCGGACCGGTATCGCGATCCTCGTCACATACGCTCCCGGGTCGTCGCTGATGATGTCGTCGATGAGGGCGATTTCGCGCGAGGGACCGGCGGGGGACAGGTCGCGCTCGTGCATGTAATCGAGTAAGCGCTCATAGCGCGGGGCCGCCTGACCGTGCGTGCCGCGGAAGCTGACCGTCAGACACCGCGCGGCGGGACGTACTTCGACATCGCCCAGGTAGGTAATCGTCCGTGTCATCCAGCAGCAGAAAGACTTCGTCGTAGCCGTCAAAGTCGCCGCCGGCCAGGCGCTCGGCGCTAATCCCGACGCCTAAGTTGCCCAGAAGAACAAAGGTCTCGTGCTGGCCCTTCTGCAGCTGACGAATCTGCCACTCCAGCGCATAGGCGTCGGTAGGGTTGACGCGTTCACGCAGCACAGCGCAGCGGAGCTCGGGCGCATCGATTGTGCAGATGGTATCGAGCTCGGTGTTCAGGGCATCATGCAGCAGCGCAAGCCGGTTATCGATCTTGCGCGGCACGCGTTCAAGTTCACGGCGCTTGCGCTCGATGAGCTCCTGCTGCTGAGCTAGCTGCCGCTGCATGAGGTCCACATCGCGCGCGGTCACAAACTCGCGGATTTGCGCCAACGGCAAGTCGAGAACACGCAGGTGGCTGATGGTGTTGAGGGTGGAGAGCTGCCGCGATCCGTAGTAGCGGTACCCACTCGTCGGATCGATGTGCGCCGGGTCCAGCAAGCCCATCTGCTCGTAATGGCGCAGCGTGCCCACACTCAGGTTAAACAGACGCGCCACCTCGCCAATTCGGAGCAGGCCCTCGGTATGTTCAGTTGGCGAGTCGGTCACAGGACAGCTCCTTTCAATAGGGTCGGGGAGGGCGCCAGGCTCGCGTCGCCCCGCTACGCTACCAGCTTGTCAAAAGCCCCGCGCCGGTTGAGCACGGTAAACGCAACAACACAGATGACTGCCGACAAAATCGACCCACACGGCGAGGCGATGCCCATGGGAAATAACGTATCGGAATAGGCGTTCGACAGCAGCCAGGCGCCCGGCACGCGAATGAGCGCCACCGCCAGCACGTTGTGCGCAAAGCCGATGTAGCTCTTGCCGTATGCAGCGAAAAAGCCACTAAAGCAAATGTGGATGCCGGCAAAGATTGCATCGAAAATGTAGCTGCGCATATAGCCGGTGCCGGCAGCGACCACCGCGGCGTCCTTGGCAAAAAAGCCGATAAACGCCGGTGCCACCAGCCACATCAGCACCGTGATCAGACAGCCGTACACCACCGAGATCGTCATGGCGTCCTTAAGCACCTGACGCGCGCGGTCGCCCTTGCCCGCGCCGGCGTTTTGCGCCGTGAGCGCGCTGACAGTGGCGCCCATGGAACTCGGCACAATGAACAAAAAGCTGATCATCTTTTCGACCAGGCCCACGGCGGCGGCGTCGACGAGCCCTCGGTGGTTGGCGATGACGGTGATAAACATAAACGCCACCTGGATGCAACCGTCCTGCACGGCCACGGGCACGCCGATCTTAAGAATGCTGCCGAGCACCTCGGGCTGGGGGCGCAGGTCGCTGCGCTTAACATGGATGTTCGTGCGGCGGCTCTTGAGCCACACGAGCGCGAGGGCAACGCTGGCCGTCTGGGCGGTTACCGTGCCGAGCGCCGCACCAACGGGGCCGAGTCCCATGTGGCCGATAAACAGAAAATCGAGCGCGATGTTGATGACGCACGCCACGCCAATCACGTACATGGGCGAGCGCGAATCGCCCAGCCCGCGAAAGATGGCCGAGAGGATATTGTACGCGGCGATAAAGGGAATGCCGACAAAGCAGATACGCAGGTAGGCGGCGGTTCCTTCGACCGCCTCGGCCGGCGTGCCAATGAGTGCCACGATTTGCGGGCACAGTGCGAGCAGGACAGCGGCCAGTACCACCGAGACGCCCATAAACAGCGTGATGGTATTGCCGATGGCGGTCTCGGCGCGGTCAAACCGGCGCGAACCCACGGCGTGGCCGACGATGACCGTCGTTCCCATGGCCAGACCCACGAGCGTCACGGTAATGATATAGAGCGTCTGCGCGCCATTACCCACGGCGGTGATGCCGGTGGCGCCGCTAAACTGCCCCATCATGTACAGATCGGCCATGCCGTAGAGCATCTGCAAAAAGTACGAGAGCATATAGGGCAGGGCAAAGACCGCGATGGTCTTAAGGACATTGCCGCGTGTGAGGTCGTGTTCCATGGGCGGGGCTTTCTGGCTGGGTTTGTTTACGTACCAGTGTAGTGAAAACCCTACAACGATTGTAGAGTCAAGGTTTGTGTTGACGCCGAAGCGAAAAAGTCTCGCGCACCATTATTCCGAGTGAATATGGACACACGTCACGAGAACTCGCCGCCGTCGCTGACCTTGCAGAAAACGATTTCGGAATACTTGACACCATTATTCGGCGCGCAATAATACGTGCGTTTGCGAACAACGTTTGATGGGGGTTGAACCTGCGTGCGCAATCTCAAAATACTGTTTTCCTATCTAGGGGCATACCGTCGCGATGCCATCCTCGGCGTGTTCTTTGTGTCGGTCGAGACGGTGCTCGAGCTGTTTATCCCGGTCATCATGGCCAACATCATCGATGTGGGCGTGCCTGCGGGTGATATCAACTACATGCTGCTGCAGGGCGCGTACATGTTGGTGTGCGCTGCGCTTTCGCTGGTACTGGGCTTGGGTTATGCCCGCACGTCCGCCCGCGTTGCCTCGGGCCTAGGCGCTAACCTGCGCGAGGCCGAGTACAAAAAGATTCAGACGCTCGCTTTTGGTAACCTGGACAACTACGACGCCAGCTCGCTCGTCACCCGCATGACCACGGACATCACCGTTATCCAAAATGCTGTGGGCAACGGCTTTCGCCCTATGGTGCGCGGCCCGGTGACGCTTATCGTCGGCCTTATCTACGCGCTGATGCTGTCGCGCCCGCTCGCCACCGTCTTTGCGATCATCTTGCCCGTGCTGGCAATCGTACTGGGCGCCATCACCTATCGCGTCAGTCCGCTCTACCGCCAACTCCAGACCTCGATGGACCACCTCAACGGCGTGGTACAGGAAGACCTCACCGCCGTGCGTGCCGTCAAGGCCTACGTTCGTACCGAGCACGAGGAGGCCAAGTTCGACACCGTCAATACCGAGCTCGCCGGCACTGCGACGAAGACCTTTGGCAACGCGGTGCTCAACCTGCCGGTGTTTCAGCTGTCGATGTACGTGGCTGCGCTCTCCATCCTGTGGATTGGCGGCCGCATGATTCTCGCCGGCAAGCTGGGCGTGGGCTCGCTCACGGGCTTTATGAGCTACGTGCTGCTGATCATGAATTCGCTCATGATGATTTCCAACGTGTTTTTGCTGCTCACGCGCGCTCTTACGAGTGTGGGCCGTATCGCCGAGGTGCTCGACGAGGAACCCTTTATCGCCAACCCTGCGGGAGACCTCGCGACTGCGGCGCCAGCGGACGGCAGTATCGAGTTTCGCGACGTTTCCTTTAAATACCGCGCGGATGCAGCCGAGGATGTGCTCGAGCATATCGACCTTCGCATCGAGAGCGGCTCGACGGTGGGCATCCTCGGCGGCACGGGCTCGGGCAAGAGCTCGCTTGTGCAGCTGATTGCGCGCCTGTACGACGCCACCGAAGGCGCCGTGCTTGTGGGCGGACGCGACGTGCGCGACTACGACCTCGCCGCCTTGCGCGACGCTGTGGGCATTGTGCTGCAAAAGAATGTGCTGTTCACGGGCACCGTGCGCGAGAACCTGCAGTGGGGCAATCCGCAGGCGTCGGACGATGAGCTCCTCGCGGCTTGCCGCGCGGCGTGCGTGGACGAGTTCCTTGATCGCATCGGCGGGCTGGACGGCGAGTTGGGCCAAGGCGGCGCCGGTGTCTCGGGTGGCCAGAAGCAACGTCTGTGCATCGCGCGCACGCTGCTCAAGCATCCGCGCGTGCTCATTTTTGATGACTCCACCAGCGCGGTCGATATGGCGACCGACGCAAAGATTCGCGAGCACATCGCTCGGATTCCCGATGCGACCGTGCTCATCATCGCCCAGCGCATCGCGAGTGTCATGGATGCCGATCGCATTGTGGTATTGGACGACGGTCGTGTCCACGGCGTGGGCACGCACGAGGAACTGCTAGCGGGCGACAACATATACCAGGAGATTTATGCCTCGCAGATGGAGTTTGCGAGGAACGCGGACGCCGGCGACGGCAGCGACGATGGTTGCGCGAATGATCCGTTTTCCTCCGTCCCTGGCGGATCGCCCTTGGAAGGGGGTGAGCGTCATGCCTAAGACCGCAGCCCAAGCACGCCCGGCCGACCTCAAGCGCACTGTGCGCCGCTTGCTCTCCTACATGGGGCATGCCAAGTTCTCGTTGCTCGCGGTGGGCGTGCTCGCCTCCGTTGCCGCCATCGCGAGCCTCGCCGGCACCTACATGGTGCGCCCCATCGTTAACGGTTTGGCCACGGGCGGGGAGGAACTGCTCGCCAAGCAGGTCATCCTGACGGCGATCATCTACGCCGCGGGCGTGCTCTCGGCCCTGGGCTACTCACAGATCATGGTGCGCGCGGCCCAACGCGTGGTGTCCGATATTCGCCGCGACCTGTTTGCGCACATCCAGACGCTGCCGCTCAGCTATTTTGACAGCACGCGCTCGGGCGACATCATGAGTTTTTTCACCAACGACGTCGACACTGTCTCCGAGGCGCTCAACAACAGCTTTGCCAACGTGATTCAGGCCGCTATTCAGGTTGTGGGCACCACGGCCATGCTCATCATCCTTAACTGGCAGCTCACGATTATCACACTCGTGTGCGATGCGGCCATTGTGCTGTATGCGCGCTACTCGGGCGCGCGTTCTAAGCGTTTCTTTGCCGCCCAGCAGGCATCGCTTGGCGACCTGGACGGATATATCGAAGAGATGGTCTCGGGCCAAAAGGTCATCAAGGTCTTTAACCGCGAGGCAGCGAATGTCGCCGGCTTCACCTGCCGCAACGACGAGCTTCGCCGCACCGGCACCGCCGCCGTGAGCTATGCTAACTCCATGGTGCCCATGACCGTCGTGATTGGCTACGTCAACTATGCCATCGTCGCCGTGGCGGGCGGCATGCTCTGCATCAAGGGGCTCGCCGACGTGGGCGCGCTCGCGAGCTACCTGGTCTTTGTGCGCCAGGCGGCCATGCCCATCAACCAGTTTACGCAGCTCGGCAACTTCTTGCTCAACGCGTTGGCCGGTGCCGAGCGCCTGTTTGCCGCCATGGACCTTGAGCCCGAGGTGGACGAGGGCTGCGTGGAGCTGGTGCAGACGGGCGATGCCGCGTGGGCGTGGAAAATTCCCGAGGGCCAGGGCGTGGGCTTCTACGGGCACCTGCATGACGTGGCAGCCGTTGATGAGTCGGGCCGCGCGGTGGCCGCCGACGGCACCGAGCTCACGTGCGGCTTGGTCCCGCTTGCCGGCGACGTGCGCTTCCATGCCGTGGACTTTTCCTACGTGCCGGGCACCCGCGTGCTCACGGACCTCAACCTGTTTGCCAAGCCGGGGCAAAAGATTGCGTTTGTGGGCTCCACGGGCGCCGGCAAGACGACCATTACCAACCTCATCAACCGCTTCTACGAGGTCGATGACGGCGAGATCACGTACGACGGCATCGACGTCAAGCACATTGCCAAGGCCAGCCTGCGCGGGTCGCTCGGCATTGTGCTGCAGGACACGCACCTGTTTAGCGGCACCATTGCGCAGAACATCCGCTTTGGCAAGCTCGACGCGACCGACGAGGAGGTGCGCGCCGCTGCCGAGGCCGCCTGCGCCGACTCGTTTATCCGCCGCCTGCCGCGGGGCTACGACACACCGGTCACGGCCGACGGCGCCAACCTGTCGCAGGGTCAGCGTCAGCTGCTCGCCATCGCGCGCGTGGCCGTCGCCGATCCGCCGGTGCTCATCCTGGACGAGGCCACGAGCTCCATTGACACGCGTACCGAAAAGCTCATCGAGCGCGGTATGGACCGCATCATGCGCGGACGCACCACGTTTATGATTGCGCACCGCCTGTCCACCGTCCGCGACGCCGACGCCATCATGGTCCTCGAACACGGCCGCATCATCGAGCGCGGCACGCACGAAGAGTTGCTCGCCCAGCACGGCGAGTACTGGCAGCTGGCGCATGGCTTAAAAGAGTTGGATTAACCCGTTCGAGTACGATGTTTTGACCCCTCCGCGCCCCTCGCCTCGCCTCAAACCATCACAACATTCGACGTTTTTTGCCAAAAACGGGAAAAGCATCGAATGTTGTGATGGTTTTTCTGCCGCTCGACCGGGTGGAATCGCTTTCTTGCGCGCGAAGGTGTGCGGACCCGTGGGCAGGGGAATAAGGTTGGTTATCCGACTCCATTGGAGGGCTCATGGACCTGCCGATCGTCCTGTCCCATAAGACTGCCTGGCTGTACCACAACGTGGCGCGCCCGTCCGAGCCGCCCTCGCGAGCAAGCAGCCTATACGATGAGGACTCGCTTGCTAACGAGGCGGAGCCGACCGCGAGCCTGCCCAAATTGGGACTCGATGCCAAGGGGCTGAGGGCTTCAACGGCAGTTGGAATCGTTACCGACTATCTGGTTTCGCTCGGTATTCCACGAGAAGAGCTCGATCATATCGACACGCTCGTCAACTTTGATTTTGAGCGCTCGACGCCGGCTGGATTTAGGTGCCACGTGTTTGGGGCGCCGGTACCTCCAGGCCATCTTATCGAGGTGGCAGAGGGCCTTCTAGTGGTTGATGAGGTCATGTGCTTTGTCCAAGCGGGTTCGTGGATGAGCGAGCCCGAACAGCTGGAATATGGCTACGAAATCTGCGCCCGATACCATTTGAATCATCTGTCGACAGGCGATTATATCGAGATGGGGCAGAGGTATATCGTTGCCGACTTGATTGCCTATTGCAATGAGAACCGATCTCGTCAGGGGGCTATACGCGCGGCCGCCGTGCTCAAGCGCGTGCACGATGGCGCGCGGTCGCCAATGGAGACGGCCACCGCAATCATGGTTGTAGCAAAACGTTCCCAGGGAGGGCTGGGATACGCCAAGATCGAGCTCAACCATCGGGTCGATGTTCCCAGCGAGTTCAAATATCTCGCTAAGTCCGGGTATTTCGAGATCGACGTATATGCGTCTGCGAGCGGTACGGGGATTGAATACAACGGCTCGGACCATCTTGATAAACAGCGCAGCGCGTCGGATGCGGAGCGTATGGCCGTGCTGAGCGCGCTGGGCTTTAGGATGATCGTCCTCACCGGGACTCAGTTTGCCCATCAACTGCAATTGCATCGGGCGATGAATGCCATCGCGCTCGCTATGGGCCTTAAGTGCGACCGAAGCGAAGCGTTCCAGAAACGTCAGAACGACCTGCGAGAATTCGTGATTCGGCACTGGGACGGCGGCCTTTAGGGACGTTCCGGTCCTTCTACGGGGTGCCGTGGGCAGACAAACCATCACAACATTCGCCGTTTTTTGCCAAAAACGGAAAAAGCATCGATTGTTGTGATGGTCTGTGTGTTGAGGATGGGCTCGGGAAGCCGGTCTTGCTCGAAGCAACCTGTCCTGTCGTACGGGTGTCGGCACAAATCTCTCGTGGGGTATTATGTTTTCCGAAGAATAAAACGCTGCGTGAGGGGAGGGCTGCGTGGACGGGCTCGTGCAACATGACGGTTTTGGCCGTGATATCAACTACCTGCGCATTGCCGTTACCGACAAGTGCAATTTCCGCTGCATCTATTGCATGCCGGCCGATGGCGTGGCGCCCCGCGCGCACGACGAGCTGCTCAGCGCTGAGGAAATCGCCCGCTTTGTGCGCTTGGTGGCGGGGGAGGGCATTCGCCGCGTGCGTCTGACGGGCGGCGAGCCGCTGGTCAGCCGTCGTATTATTCCGCTCATTCGTGATATCCGCGCGATTCCGCAGATCGAGGACATTTCGCTCACCACCAATGGCGCCCTGCTGCCCAAGCTGGCGCCGCAGCTCAAAGACGCCGGTCTTAACCGCGTCAACATTTCGCTCGACACGCTCGACCCTACGCTCTTTGGAAAGATCACGCGCCTGGGTCGACTCGAGCAGACCATGGCCGGCATCGACGCGGCGCTGGCTTGGGGCTTTGAGCCCGTTAAGGTCAACTGCGTTGTGGTGCGCCGACTCAACCAGGATGTGGCGGCCCTTGCGCGGCTTACGCTCGACCGACCCATCCACCTGCGCTTTATCGAATACATGCCCATCGGTGACGAGCGCACGAGCTCGCATTGCGCCGTAGACCCTCACGCGCCCACGCTCAATCCCGAGCTGTGGGACGCGAGCGACACCGTGCCGAGCGACGAGCTGCGGGCGCGCATCAATGCCGGGGCCGCGGCGGCGGGACTGGGCGAGCTCGAGCTCGAGCCGCTCGACATCAACGACGCTCCTGCCGGCGCGGGCCCTGCGCGCTACTGGCACTTTCCGGGCGCGGCGGGAACGGTTGGCTTCATCAGCGCCATGTCCAACCATTTTTGCGCGAATTGCAACCGTCTGCGCCTGACGGCCGATGGCAACGTGCGTCCGTGCCTGTTCAGCGATGCCGAGTATTCGGTGCGTGAGGCGTTGCGCCGTGGTGATGATGTGCGGGTACTTTCGATTTGGCGCGATGCCGTGGCCCACAAACCGCAGGAACACGCGATAATTGAGGGCACGCAACGATTTATGTCCCAAATCGGAGGATGATCATATGGCCAAGAGCAGGTACGCCGATGCCACCAAGGCCGCTCGCAGGGCCGCGATGTCTGCCCACAAAGCCACGGCTGCGGCCAGCGATGCCGTTGCAGGCGCGCAGCCGTCTGCCGGTGCTGCCACTGAGCCCGCCCGTGACGCCCGTCGTGACGAGCTGACGCACGTGGACGCCAAGGGCGAGGTGCGCATGGTCGACGTGTCCGACAAGGCCGAGACCCATCGCATTGCTATCGCCGAGGGCACTATCCTCATGCATCCTGAGACGCAGGCTATGGTGCTGCAGGACCGCGCCAAAAAGGGCGACGTGCTTGCCTGCGCGCGCGTGGCGGGCATTATGGCCATCAAACGCACAAGCGACATCATCCCCATGTGCCATCCGTTGCTCATTACCAAGAGCAAGTGCGACATTGCGCCCATTGCTTCGGCGGGGACGCCGGCCGAGGACGTGCCCGAGGGCTGGGCGCCGGCGCGCGTTGACGGGCAGGTTGGCTTTCATGTATTGGTTACGGCCGGCGTGACGGGTAAGACGGGTATCGAGATGGAGGCCCTGACTGGAGTGAGTGCCGCGTGTCTGACCCTCTACGACATGTGCAAGGCGGTCGATCGCGGCATGGAGATCGTCGACGTGCGCCTGCTGCACAAGGAGGGCGGCCGCTCGGGCGTGTGGAATCGTGCAGAGCGCCAGGCCGCTGCTGTCGAGGCCGTGGGAGCCGCGGGCGACGCACCCGCGAGCGCACCTGCTGCCGTCGCACCCGCAGCTCCGGCACCGGCCGTCCCCGCGATCGCGTTTATCGGCTATCAGAACTCGGGCAAGACCACGCTCGTCGAGAAGGTTATCGCCGAGCTCACCCGCCGCGGCCTGCGCGTGGGTTCGCTCAAGCATCATGGGCATCACGGCTTTGATATCGACGTGCCCGCTAAGGACACCTGGCGCCATCACCAGGCCGGATCCAAGCACGTGGGCCTTATCTGCGCCACGCGCTGGGCGGAGTACGCTGACACGCGCGAGGAGGACGAGATGCCCGCGCGCGAGCTGCTGTCGCGCTACAACGATGTCGACGTGGTGATCATCGAGGGCTACAAGACCGAGGGCTTCGACAACATCGTGGTCGCGCGCTCCGGTGTCGACCGTCTGCGCGGCAAGAGCTCGCTTGACCTAGTCGACGGTCGCACGATGGCCCTTGCCTGTAACGAAGCCCTGGCGCGTCAGGCCTTCGATGCCGGCTTTGCGACCCGAGCCATCAACATCAACGACGCCCGAGCCATCTGCGACCTCATCCAAGACCACCTTCAGGCTTGACGCTGCGCCGGCCCCAAGCACCCCATCTCGCCCCTCAAGCCGTCGCTCGCGTACCAAAACGCGTCGCTCCTCTTTCGGGGCGACCTGGGGCACTTGGAACCGGCTCGCTGCGCTGCCATAACATGCCAAAAAGGGACAGGTTTATTTTGGCAGGTTTTATCTGGGCAAACGCCATTTCCGCCACAAAGGGGCCAGGCACCTTTGTGGCGGTTTTTGGTTTAGTAGATGTGTGGGACATGCCTTACAATCTACCAAGTAGTTCATGACGGGCGAAAAACGGAGAGAAGGGGCTTGATGCGTCCTTAATGTTTCATGCGGATAGATTGATTTGACAGACGGTGGCGAATGCCCGCCGTCCGCATTCGTATGAAACAAGGAGTCTCCATGCTCGCCTCTCTTTTCTCAAAGCCTCAATCATCGCTGTCCGCGCAGGCTAAGCACCTGGTGGCAATGCGCTTCCTCATATATACCGGCTTTCAGACCAGTTATTTTATCGGTGTCATCGGAACGCTCACCTATGCAGACGATGCCTCGGTTGCGGCGACATCGCTGGCCGTCCTTTTTATGAACGTATTCGTGATCTTGGGATCCTTTGTGGGTGGCGCGGCGCTCGACGCCTGGGGCCCGCGCCGTCATTTCTTGCTGAGCATCGTCGCCACGTTGGCAACCGGCGCGGCAATCCTCGCCTTTGGCAGCGCGACCGGAACAGTCCTTGCCGGCGCGGTACTCCTGGGCTTTGTGATGGGATTCGCCCAGCCCATCGCCACGTCCTATCCGGCGTATCTCACCGACGACCCCGTCGAGCTCAAAGACATCAACTCCGCCATAACCATGTTCTCCAACGTGAGCATTATTGTCGGCCCCACACTGGGCGGCTTTGTCGCGGCGGCTGCATCGTCACGCGCGGTGTTCGTGCTCATGATGATCTTTACCGTACTGGCGCTCGTCGCCGGTTGGGGCTTTAGGCCGCAAGCAGGTCGTGCCGCCGCGCGCAAAAGTACTCCCGCGGATGGCAGCACAACGGCAAGTACTGCCAGTCAAAACTCCGACTCCAGTAAATCCACCCGCGCCACCTTCGCGACCAGCATCAAGACGGTCTTTACCAACAGCGTCCTCGCCCTGCTGTTCTGCATTATTTTCCTTTCGAACTTTGGCTATGGAGCTTTCGATCCGCTGGAGTCGTTCTTCTACCGCGATGTTCTGCATGTCGGTGTTGAGTGGATGGGCTGGCTCTCGTCGGCCAGCGGTGTGGGCGCGGTGCTGGGCGCCGTTATTGCGCTCCGTTTGCCGCCGCATCTGATCAACCTTAAAACGCTGCTCGCGGCGCTTATGTCCGTGGGCCTGGGAAGCCTGCTCTACGTGGGAACAACGTATGTGGGCGTGGCGCTCATTGGCCAGATTGCCCTGGGCGTGGCCTGGGGCGTCGTCAACCCGCTCCACAACACGATCGTGCAAACGACGGCCCCGCTCGAGCAGCTCGGTCGCGTGAACTCGGTCATGGGTTTTGGCAACATGTTCGCCGGCGTGGCCCCGCTGGCGATTGCCCCGTGGCTGGCGGCGACGTTTGGCGTGCAGCAGACGCTCGTTGGTGCGGGCATGGTCGTGACGGCGGTTCCCGCGGCGTTGCTGCTGTTTGAACGCCGACATTTTGATCGTGCCGCAAGGCAGTAAAAACCATCACAACATTCGATGAAAATCGCGATTTTGCCGAAAAACGTCGAATGTTGTGATGGTTTGCGCTCCGGCCAGGCCACCCTTCGGGTTCGGCCACCACAAAGGGGCCAGGCACCTTTGTGGTGGTTTTTGCTTTGACGGGCCGCGCCTGCGCCTTGGTATACCATGTACACCACTTTCGACCTCATCCAGCACCGTCGCACAACCCAGAAAGGCCCCCATGGACACCACCTTCAGCCACATTAAAGCCGTACTCTGCGATATCGACGGCACGCTGCTCACGAGCCAGCACACGGTGTCCCCGCGCACCGTGGCGGCGATTCGCGCCCTGCGCGAGCGCGGCGTGCTCTTTGGCCTGTGCACCGGGCGCGACGCCCACGCGACCGAGGCCATGTACGAGCTCTGGGGCATCGAAGGTCTGGTGGACGTGATGGTGGGCTGCGGTGGCGCCGAGGTCATCGACCGCGCGCACGACATCAACGAGCTGAGCTATCCGCTGCCGGGCGAGACCATCGCGCGCATCTGCAAACACATGGCGGACCTTCCGGCAACACCCGTCTGCCCCCGAGACGGCGTGTTCTACGTACCCGAGAGCAACGCGTGCGTCGAGCACCTGTCGCGCGTCGACGGCGTGCCCTACCAGGTGGTCGATTTTGCCGAGTTTTTGCGCGAGCCGCAGCCCAAGGTGATGTTTACCATGGCGCCCGAGGTGATGCCGCGGGTGATTGAGCGGGCTTCGACGTTTGCCGATAGCACCGTTAAGGCAGCGGCCCTGCAGACCACGCAGCGGCTCTACGAGTTCATGGATCCGCGCGTGTCCAAGACGCGCGGCCTTGTGCGCGTGGCGGAGCTCAACGACATGGAGCTCCAGGACATCTGCGTGTTTGGCGATGCGGACAACGACACCTGCATGGTGGCTGACGCCGGCGTGGGCGTGGCCATGGCAAACGGCAGCGACGCCACCCGTGCCGCCGCCGACTTTGTAACCGCGAGCAACGACAAAGACGGCATCGCGATCTTTATCGAGGAACATCTGCTGTAGCGCCGGGGGAGAACCACCGCAAAGGGGACAGGCTCCTTTGCGGTGGTCTCAGGCGATTTGGGCGAATTGATGCCTAAAAACTGCGCGCAAATTCAAATTTGGTTGTATGAACATCACGCCTCTAACCACCGATGGGTTAAAGATATTCCCATCAATTTGGTAGTCTATTCCTCCCGGCTAATGATCTACCGTTCACAGGACGCATGCTCTTGAGCAAAATGTTGTGCAAATAAATAAAATGCTATTAAAAAACTGATAACTGGCTTAATTACCAGTAAAAATAGATATTTCAAAGCGAATAAACGAAGGTTAATCCGAGCAAATGTCAAGAGAATTGAGAATTCGCTACAAAACTATCGGTATTTTTGCTTAGATGTTCAAACAATCGTTACAATATGAACTATAAGCGTGCGCAATTACAGATTGCGCAGATACGTTTGATAGTGAAAGAGCAAGATCGCGGTCTCTTGGGGAGGAGACATCGATGAAAGCGAATTCAGAAAAAACTAAGCAGAGTAAAAAAGCGACGCGTCGCGTACTGGCAGGCGTTTTGTGCGGAGCCTCCGTGTTGAGCCTGGTACTGTCGCTCGTCATGCCTCCGATCTCGCAGGCCATTGCCAACGACACCCAGACAGTTTCTACCGAGGAAGCTGTAACGGGGAGTTCCTCAAGTGAGTCCGCTGCTGTAGATGACACCAGCGAGGATGCCGAAAACCAGAATAGCGCCGCCACCTCTGCGAACGCGGCTACTACTGTGAACAAGGGCATCTACAAGCCCACGTCTATCGGTATCGGTACGAATATCGATATCTCCACCCCCGATCCCGGCGTGGCCACCTACGTCGGCCGCGACATGTACATCGGTGGTAAGCCGAACAAAACTAGCACTCTTGATGCGAATAACGCCCCCACCGGCTCATATGCCGCTGAGGCGGAGGGCCTTACCGTGGTCCACGGCAAACTGGCCATGAATCCTATCAAGGAGAGTTGGGGCGGCCAGGGCTTCCGTTTCGGCACCGTTGGTTTTGGATCGCAGTTTCGTCCCAGGGAGGGAAGCACGGTGCTTGCGGTCGCCGGCATAAACAGCTTGATTGAGAACATGAATACCGGTCAGGGAACGACCTCAGATACTGCGACGGTTGGTGCTTGGACCAAGGGTGCTTGGGTCGGCAAGGCGACAAAGACTGACTCCCCCCCTGGCTATGACTATACCGCGCAGATCGCCGGTCCCATTACCTATTCCTATTGGGATTCGAATGCTAACAACGGGCGCCAGTCTGTCGTGAAAAAGCAAGGTAATTGGTTCGAGGGCTCGGATGCTCTGAAGAGCGACCTGTTCAATCAAAATGTTGATTTGACTAATGTTAACGGTAACGATTATTCGAGCTACAACGGTGCAGATGGATACCTCTCGAAGCTATCGAAACAGCTCGCCTCGTTTGCAAATACCGGCACAGTTACGGATGGTTCCGCAATTAGCGACAACAGCTACGCAATCAACAAGTACGATAACAAGGGAACAAGCTATACACTCACTTTCGATGGTAGTGAGAAGTCTGTTTCCGGTGCGCTTGATACCGGAATCCCGAACAATACGATTCGCAACACCGAGCGACTCATCACCTTTACCGGCGATGGAACTTCTATGCAACAGGTCTTCACCATTGCCGGTTCCGAGCTCTCCAACTTGAAGGGTGGCGTCTACTATCGAGGCGTCGACTTTAAGTTCACCAATATCCCCGAAGGCGCATCCATTGTCGTGAACGTTACAGGTGCTGATCCTGTCGAGTTCCACAACGGCTGGCGCTTCTGGTGGGGCGATACAGAAATATCTCGCGGTTTCGAGAGTCAGTACAAAGATGAAGACCTTGGCACGAAATACTCGCTGGCCTCCCAGTCCATCATGTGGAACTTCGTCGATACCACCAGCCTTACCATTCGCGGTGGCATTGCAGGCGAGGGTCGAGAGGACTGGGGCGGCAAGGACGGCAAGTGGACCGACGATGATCCCGCCGCTGCTATGCTCGGATCGATTCTCGTTCCCAACGGAAGCTTCGACGACCATGTGACCACCAACGGTCGCGTGTACGTGGGCGAAGACTTCATGATGAACAACCCTATGGTTGCGTACAACTTCACAAATCTCGAGGGTTATTCGTCTTCCGTCATCGATATGGACCAGGAGCGTCACAACTTCCCGTGGTCTGGCACTTACACGCCCGACGGCTCCGCCGTTGCGTGGAGCAAGGTCGACGCTACGGACGGCAAGCCGCTCGCGGGTTCCGAGTGGGCCATCTACGCGACCGAGGCCGATGCACTGAACAATCAGCACTGCATCGTCTCTATTGTGGATAACGGCACGAATGACTCCGATTCTACCGTTGGCACCATTCAGTTCAACTACCTGAACCAGAAGGCCAACATTGGCGATCCTAAGGATACCAGCTACTTCACGTACTACATTCGTGAGGTCAAGGCGCCGGCTGGTTACCAGAAGTCCGAGACCATCTACTACGCAACCATGAACAACACCGGCGAGACGGTCAACTATGTCCAGGGTTATGTGGACACGGCAAACGGCAACAAACTGGTTCAGTTCGACCCTTCTAACACCACGGGTGCCATCCGCAACGCCAGGATCACCGGTACGGTGTCTTGGACCAAGGTGGATGACAAGACGCATGATCTGCTGCCGGGTTCTGAGTGGGCGCTTACCAAGGTAAAGGATGCCAATGATGTCAAAATTGAGGACGCTGTATCCCTGACTGTGATTGATAACGATAAGAATGCGGGGGCTGCCAGCGACAAGTGGGCTGATTCTGATAACGACGATGGCAAGTTCAAGCTCGAGGGCCTGCTGCCGGGTACGTACACGCTTGTTGAGACCCAAGCTCCGTTTGGCTACAACTTGAATGACGCGGGTTACGAGTTCAAGGTGTTCAAGGACGGCTCCATTACGTGGACCGAGGGAAAGAGCCCGACGATTGCCGGGAACAACGTCTACATTTCCGACACTCTTGCCACTACGTCCGTGACGATCCCGGTGACCAAATCTGTTCGCAATACGGATTGGCCGAAGGATGCCAACGGCAACTATGTTTCGTTCGACTTCAAGATCACGGCGACGTCCGACCCCGCGGCTCCGATGCCTGGCGAAACGACCATTCACGTTGCGCCTACGGACGAGTCCAAGGTCAACGACATCGTGGCGAAATTTGGGGAGATCACATTCGGCAAGGACGATCTTGCCGCGATTGACGCTTCGAACCCGACTCGCGCCAAGATCTACACCTACACGGTGAAGGAAGTCGAGCCCACCACGGGCCCTGTCGACAAGCTGCGCTATTCCAAGGCCGAGTACCGGGTAGCCGTTACAGTGGAGGCCAAGCTGAATGAGGCGGGCAAGCGTAACGGTCTCACCACCTCGACCACGGTCACGCAGGTAAAGGACGACATGGGCAACGAGATCAATCCGGGCAAGGCCATCGGCGATGTCAACGCGCCCGCGAACGCCATTCCCGCCTCCACCTTCACCAACGTGAAAGTCCTCACGGACCTCCCGCTCACCGGCGCGGGATGGACCGAGAACTCCATGCTCCTCGTGGGCGCCGGTCTCATGCTTCTGGGCGGCATCGCTGCGGGAGCGTATTGGTTCGCTACAAAGCGCCGCCAGGACGACCCGTCCGATGGCGCTGGTAGATAGATGTTTATGAATGTCGGGCTCATTTCTGAAAGGGGAATCATGAACCGATTCGTACAAAAGCTGATCGCCGGCGCCGCCGCCGTAGCGATCGCCGTAACCGGCCTGTTGGGTGGAGCGCCTGTGGCCAAGGCTGCGGATCCCACCACGGGCACCATCACCATCAGCAATGCCTCCGGCGACACTGCGACGCATACGCTTGACGGTTGGAAGCTCGCGTCGTTGAAGAACGTTGCCTCCGCCGATGGCAAGCTCACGTTCCTCATCGATACTAACAATGCCATGGTTCCGCTCATTGAGGCTTCCATGACTAGCGACCAGCTCGCTCTTTACAAGGCAGACGCTAACTACTACACCGAGAATGGTAAAGAAAACAACCCGATCGGCTGGCTTGTTGCCAACAGCTTCAGGGGCAAAACTCCCGAGACGTCCGATCCGTGGGGTGGAAATTCGTCAGCGCTGCGCACGTTCGCGACGAATCTTTCGAAGAAGCTCGCCGTGACCGGCGCGCCTACTGCTACTAAGACTGGTTTCCAGAGCAGTGCCACAGGTTTCGAGAACTCCTGCGACCAGGGCCTGTGGCTCTTGAAGGATGTTTCTACCGATCCTACGACCCAGTCCATCCCCATAATCGTCGCCACCAAGCTTGCCGACTATTCCACGGAAACTGTCAACTGGGGCAGCGTCACGTTGAAGATGAACGTGCCGACCGTTGACAAGAAGATCGCTGGCTCTGCTACCGGTACCGTTGCAGCCGATGGCTCCAACGCAGACGCCCGCATCGGCGACGTGGTCAAGTATGAGCTCAGCTCTGTTATCCCGAGCTACACCGGCTACGAGATGACCAACCCGCCCCGTGTGTTCAAGCTTATCGATACCGCATCCAAGGGTCTGACGGTTGACGCGAGCTCTGTGAAGTCCGTTAAACTCACCAAGGGCGGTACTACTGTTACCCTGAGCAATAATGACTATGTCGTTTCTTCTAAACCCTACGACCTTACCGAGGGTAAGACCGGCTACAACGCCGAGTATGCTGGCGGTACGGTGACCACCATCGACCTGGCCAACTACGTTAACAAGGCAGCTGGCTCTACCTCCTCTACCGACGGTATTCTCGAGGGCGCAACTGTGACCGTCGAGTTTAAGGCTACTGTCAACAGCAGCGCCGTCAAGGCTGGCGTTGGTAACCCCAACTCCGTTGAGCTTGAGTATTCTCGCACTCCTGATAACGTGTCCACCAAGATTTCTGGCCCCGAGGTTCCTCGCGTTTACACCTACGAGTTCGGCATCCTGAAGACCGACATGGCTGGCAAAGCCATCCTTGAGGGCGCTCAGTTCGCCATCGCTCGTGTGAACACTTCTGATAACACCAAGACTGATAACACCAAGACCTTCCTGAAGAGGGATGCCGCGACTGGTGCTTGGTCTGAGCTCACCGCGACCACGCCCGCCAAGGACGGTACCGAGTCCGACGGTGTGTTCACCACCGGTGCGGACGGCACGATTAAGATGTCCGGCCTGCCTGAGGGTACCTACTACGTCGAGGAGATCAAGGCTCCGACCGGGTACACCAACATCGGCCTGCCTAGCTTCGAGTTTACGATTTCCGCTGATCTTGATACCGATGGCAAGACCGTGGTGAATTTGAAGTACGAGAAGACCACCGACACCGACGGCGACCGCATCGCCTTCGACACCAAGGCCCCCTCTCAGGCCAACATCAAGAACGCCAAGAATCTCACCGAGCTGCCTATGACCGGTGACCTGGGCATCAAGGTCTTCGTCACTGTGGGTGTGCTGCTCATGGCTGCTGGCGCCGCCTTCGCCCTGAGTGCACGTATGCGCGCTTAATTCCCTAGCTTGATGACGCGGCGAGCAGGCGATCGTCGTCTCCTATCAGCGCCTGCGCGCCGCGTTCTCATATTCCCTTTCGCCGCACCCCGTCGCGCTTGGACACGCGGCGGGGTCGGTGCTTTGACCGTGCCCACGCACCCACACCCCCGGAGGTGAACCACATGGAGGCAATCAAGCCCGTATCGACGATGCGCACGCCGAGCGGCGGTTCGAACCCGGCTTCCCCCAGCCGACGCAAACCGCCCCTCGTCCTGCGCCTGCTTTCCCTTCTGTGCTTTGTCGCCGGCTTTGTTATCGTGGCCGCGCCCCTCGTCCTGCGCGCCATGTCCCAGGCCGAGCAGACTGCCGCCGTAACAGCCGCCGCCAACACGGTGGATGGCTGGCCCTATCCGAAAGCGGAGGAGGCCCTCGCGGCCGCGCGGGCCTACAACGAGCAGTTGGCCGCCGGCGGTCAGGACGTCATCGGCGAGGTCGTGGACCCGTTCGGTAGTACCTCCGGCGCTTCCACCGCAACGGGTGCCAAGGACTCCATCGCCTCGCAAGACACCACGTACCAGGGCCTGCTTGACGCGGGATCGGGCGTTATGTGCTCGGTACGCATTCCCAAGATTGACGTTAACCTGCCCGTGTACCACGGCACCTCCAACGAGGTGCTCGCTGCAGGCGCCGGCCACCTGTACGGAACATCGCTGCCCGTGGGCGGCG
Source organism: Collinsella aerofaciens (assembly GCA_048532905.1). GTDB lineage: Bacteria > Actinomycetota > Coriobacteriia > Coriobacteriales > Coriobacteriaceae > Collinsella > Collinsella aerofaciens_CB. The sequence continues at coordinate 9,152 of DBGFTB010000038.1, read as the reverse complement.
AGAGTACGCATGCCGTGCTCACCGGTCACCGTGGCGTGCCGGGCTCGCTCCTGTTCACGCGCTTGGATGAGCTGCAGGTGGGCGACTCGTTCTACATCGAGGTGATGGGCGAAGAACTGGGCTACAAGATCGACCGCATAGACGTGATTGAGCCCGACGATGATTCCAAGCTGCGCGTGACCGCCGGCGAGGACCGTGTGACGCTCATGACCTGCACGCCCTACGGCGTGAACTCGCATCGCCTGCTCGTATCGGGCGTGCGGGCGGATATTCCGAACGAGATACCCGTGCCCGAGGACGTGCAGGGCATCAACACCACCGCCGTGGCCCTGGGTGTTTTGGGCGCGCTGCTGGCCATTGTGATTGGGCTTTCCGTGGCCGGACACGTGCGCAAGAAGCGCCGCGCGGCTCAGCGTGCGGCCGTGGCGGCTGCGGTGACGCTGGACGCCGACGCGGCTGCTGGCAATGGCGGAAACGGGTGGACCGTGGGAGCCTCCGGACCTGCGGCCCCCTTCGTCTCCTCTGCTTCAGATCCTTCGGCTTCCCCCGATTCCGATGCTGATTCTTCCGGCTATCGCGGGCGACACCTGCGCTAGCGCCCGCGTTGGTGCTCAATATCGCTCGAAGTGTAGCGCCTTCGCTCGCTTCCTGGTCATTTGCCAGAACCGCGGCGCGATTCCGAACATGCCGTACGACGCGATGGTCGAGCTGCCCGCCTACATCGGCAAGAACGGCCCCGAGGTCATCTCGCGCGACAACATCCCGCTGTTCCAGCAGGGCCTCATGATGCAGCGGCTCAACTCCGAGAAGCTCGTGGTCGAGGCGTGCATCGAGGGTTCGTATGAGAAGGCGCTCAGGGCGTTCACGCTCAACAAGACGGTCCCGTCCATGACGGTCGCCAAGGAGGTTCTCGACGACATGATCGAGGCCAACAAGGATTTCTGGCCTGAGCTTAAGTAACGAGGCCTTCGACGGCCCGACTGCGAACGGTTCGCAGCGGACTATGAGGTCCATAGGCTCCCCCTGGGATACATCCCAGGGGGAGCCTCTCAGAAGCGCCCGAGGGGCGCTTTTTGTGTATATGGAGGCAAAAGGGATATGTAGTCTTCATACATGGCCTCCTTTTAGGAGGGTCGATTTCTCCGGTTGATTTCCAATCTCAGCTGAACACATTGAGCGGATAGGCCGTTCCCGCAGTTAGCCGAAAGCCCCGGGGTCCCTCCCGGGCCCCGAGGCGGCATTTTCCCAGTTGAAGGAACGGTGGAGATGTGTTTCGGTGGGTCCGGTGGCCATGCTCCGCTCCCCGCCCGGCACCTCTTCCAAGGGAACCGACGAGGGCGCCGGCGCCCAGTATGTCTAAGAGAACGGTTCTTTGGGCAATACTGCCTATGATTTTACGACTGATGATAAGGGCGAAATCGGCGTCAAGGGCCTCAATGCTGGCGCTTACACGGTCGAGGAGACCAATACGCTCCCCGGCTATAACACCGTGCCCAAATTCACGTTCACCATTACTGCCACGGGTCTTAATCAGAACGAGGGCGAGAATACGTTGACGGTGACCACATCCACGAAAGGCTCTGGTCTCGTCACCAATTCCTCTTCTGGTGACGGCACTGTTACCCTTACCGTCAAGAACAAGAAGGGCTCCGGTCTCCCGCTGACCGGTCTTAACGGCGTGACCTTCACGTGGATCGCTGGTGGCGAGGTGCTGTGCATCGGCGTGGCGCACCTCATCCGTAGTCGCAAGCAAGCTGAGGAGTCCGAGCAGGAGTAACGCTCACTCACCCATCCCTTTGGCAGGTGGGATGTGATGGCCATGAGACTTGCGGACACTTTTCTCGTCCATCTACGCTCTTGCTTTGCCATTCTCTTTTCGGGGCAAACTCCGCACTGGAGTTTGCCCCGTTTTTTTTTGGGACAACGCAGCCAGGCTCCATTGCTCGATGGATCAAGCGTATGAATATCGAACAGATGTTTGCAATTATTGCGTTTACCAGCTGCGGGTGCATACGCTCGCAGTAAAATGGCCTTGCGACGCATCCCGTGCGCGGGCGGCCGACGACTCGATCGGAGGTCCCCAAATGCTGAAATTCCTTAACGCGCTCGCCGCCCTCGCGGCGGTGGGCACGTTCGTCATCGCGTTTCTTGACTCGTATGAGGTTCGGTTTAAGGTCCGTAGGCGCACGCGCGGTGCGGACGGTAAAAGGCATTTGCGCCGCAAGCGCAAATAAGAATGCCCGGGGGTCGGATCCCGGGCATTTAACTAAAGCTGAAAACTAGGCCGCCCGCGCTCTCGTACACTTACGCGGGATGCGTCGTTTTCTATTGACATTGTATCCCGAATCGCCCCGCCGATCCGGGACATTCTGAAAACTCAAATGCGGGCTTATGCACGAAAGGAATCTCGTCAATTCCGAAAATTATGTATAATTCCAATATAAACTGGAATCAAATGAAAATGATGGAAATGAACGAAGCGCTAATCTACTTACAAGAAGCACTAGGCCTCTCCGCCAAGGCCAAAACTTGGCCTGGATCCACACGCTTGCCGCTGCATCTGCGGGCGGTTGAGGTCCGCGCTGTTGACGCAAACGGTTTTTCGTTTTTGCTTGCAAGTTTGCCTACTGGCGTCGGGCTTCCCGAGGCTAAGAGAGTCTATAGTCAGCTAGCCTTACGCGCGGAGACTCCTGTTGTCGTTTCGTTTCCTGATGCCGATGCACGTCAGCGCAAAGCATTGATCGCACAAGGGATTCCCTTTGTCTGCCCAGGTAGACAGGCTTTTCTTCCATTTATGGGCACAGCCTGCACGGAGAGGGGCGGTGCCCGGTTTCGCAATCGCGCGACCAAGATGTCACCCAACGCACAGGCTGCCGCAATCTGGGGAGTAGCCCAGGAGCCATATCGTCCCTATGACCTTTGTCGTGCGCTTGGGATTTCGGCAAGCCGCGCGAGTGAGGCCATAACCGAGCTTGTTGACAGGGGGCTCGCGAGGCGCGAGCGTCGCGAGCGACGTGTCGTCGTGTTCCCTGTTGCTGTTGATCTTTTGCTCAGTGAGCACATGGCAGAGCTCTCCTCGCCTGTCTCGAAGGTCTTTTTTGCAAGGAAGACGCCGCAGATCGACTGTCTTGTTGACGCCGGGGAGACGGCGCTCGCCGCGCGTTCGATGCTCGCTGCGCCGGGCATGGAACAAAAGGCCGTCTTAAGAAGTGCATGGCGTCAACTGAGCGACCTCGAAGTCGCAGACGGGGAGTTGCCGGATAACGAGACGGCGATGATCCAAGTGTGGCGCTATGCGCCCGTGTTTGCCGACTCCTCCCGTGTCGACAACATTTCGCTTGCGCTATCTTTGGCGGCAATTGACGATGAGCGAATTCAGCTCGAAGTCGATCGAATGTTTGAAAGGGAATATCCATGGCAAGAAGCGCTGTAGAAGGCCTCCAAGAATTTCAGCAGCATATGCAAGAAGCTGCAGGATCGTATGCCCTTATCGGCGGCACGGCATGCGACATTTTGCTCGCGGAGGCGGGACTTCCGTTTAGGGCGACTCACGATTTTGATGTGGTAATTGTCGCCGATGACCGGTTGCCTCAGACGGCAGAAGCCATATGGACTTTGGTGCGTGATGGCGGTTACCGCTGCGGCTGGGGCGAAGGCAAAGGCTCATGTTTTTATCGGTTCACAGAGCCTAAGAGGCCGGGTTACCCCCATATGATCGAACTCTTCGCGAAGTGCCCCGACTTTCTAAAGGGTCGTGAGGGGATTGATGTGGCGCCAATTCACGTTGATGAAAACATAAGCAGTCTTTCGGCAATTTTGTTGGACGATGCTTACTACAGCTTGTTCCTTCAGGGAATTCGGACCGTAGGCGGCGTTTCGGTCCTGGGTACGGAATACATTGTCCCGTTCAAAGCGAAGGCGTATCTCGACCTAAAAGCTAGAAGGGAAGCGGGGGAGAACGTTGATTCGAAGAAGGTAAAAAAGCATAAACGCGATGCGCTGAGGCTTGCTCAGCTGCTTGGCGAGTCGGAAGGTGTCGACCTGCGCGGAGAACTGAAGGACGATATGATTGCGTTTGTTAAAGATTGTGAGGTGGGCGACGTCAATCTGAAACAGATCGGGGTTGCGGGCGCAACGATGGCGCAGCTGCTTGAGACGATGAAAGCAACATATGGCTTGATTGGTTGAGTGTGGTTACGTGGCCCGGACGGTGCAGTCTAGCTGCGTTGTCCGGCGCGGAAGCTCGCTAATCGGCTATTATTTGTTTAGACAACCTGAGCTATAGAGGAGTGACCGGCGATGGTGCAGGGCGCCAAACATATGAAGAGCAATAACGCCGCGGCCAACGGCGGCTCAAGCCCTCAACCCAAACCTCAACCAAAGCCCAAGCGTCGTCGCAAGCGGTTGCCGCGCTGGGCCGACCGTCTCATCACCATCGTCATCATCCTTATTGGCGTGGGCCTTATGACCTGGCCGTGGATCTTGGACCGGCTCGAGGCCTCGGGCGTGTTCAACCAGATCAGCACGGTGTCCAGCACCGTGGACGCGCTGTCTGCCGAGGAGCGCGAGCGCATCCTGCTCCAGGCGCGCTCCTTTAACGAGCAGCTGGCGGGCGAGGCCACCGAGCTTCCCGCCGACCAGATTGAGCCCTATGCTCAGCAGCTCATCTTTGACCGCGACCCCATGATGAGCTGGGTCGAGATCCCCTCCATCGACGTGAGCATGCCCATCTACCACGGCACGAGCGAGGAAGTCCTTATGGCGGGCGTCGGCCACCTGGAGGGCACGAGCCTGCCGGTGGGCGGCACCTCGACGCATTGCGTGCTCACCGCGCACTCGGGCATGCGCAACCTGAGCATGTTCGACGACATCCACTCGCTGGAGCCCGGCGACCTGGTGCTGCTGCACACCATGAACAAGACGCTCGCCTACAAGATGGTGGACTCCGAGGTGGTGCTGCCCGAGGAGATGGAGTCGCTGACCATCGAGCCCGGCGCCGACAAGGTGACGCTCGTCACCTGCACGCCCTACGGCGTGAACGACCATCGCCTGCTGGTGCATTGCGTGCGCACCAAGTACAGCAAGAAGGACGTCGACAAGCAAAAGTCGCTGGCCGGCCGCCACTGGGGCAAGCGCGAGTTTGCCGTGCTTATCGTGGTCGTAGCCATTGTGCTGTTGCTGCTGGACATCGTGATCCACGCGGTCCGCAAGCGCCGCAAGGCCAAGGCCTCGGCATAAGACATCGTTCAGAACAACCACAAAGGGGACAGGCACCTTTGTGGTGGTCGGGACTTCCAAACCATCACAACATTCGATGAAAATCGCGATTTTGACGAAAAGCGTCGAATGTTGTGATGGTTTGCGTTGTGGACGCGACGGTCTTCGTTGTGGGCGAGACGGTTTTCGTTGCGGGCTGGCGGTTTTCGCTACAAAACCGCCAGCCCGCCGCCTGTCAGCCGCCACCCTCGTTACGTTTTCGCTGCATTTGGGTAAAGCGCCTGCTCCAAGTCGGCGTTGCCCTGTATACTAGAGCGGTTTAACTGTTATGCGGAAGGGAGCGCCTATGGCACTCAGCGAGAAAGACGTGCGCGGCATCGCCGAGTACGCAAAGATCGCACTGACCGATGACGAGCTCGCCCAGATGACGTCCTACATGAACGACGCCGTCCAGATGCTCGAGCCCGTCTTGCAATATGACTTGCCCGACGTGGAGCCCACGTTCCATCCTATCGGAAGCCTGTCCAACGTGATGGGCGATGACCTGCGCGAGCCCGAGCGCGATCTGCCGCTCGACGTCGCGCTCGAAAACGCCGGCAGCGCGCGCAACCGCTACTTCCGCGTGCCGTCCATTTTGGGAGAGGGGGAGAGCGAGTAATGGCGCAGAGCTTCGATTCCCTTACCGCCGCCCAGATCGCCGCGGGCGTTGCCGCCGGCGACTTTACCGCCACCGAGGTGGCCCAGGCCTCCCTTGCTGCCATCGAGGCGCGCGAGGTCGGGGTTCAGGCATTCCTGCAGGTGTCGCCCGAGCTCGCGCTCGAGGCCGCCGCGCGCGTGGATGCCGACCGTGCCGCAGGCAAGCCGCTGCCCCCGCTCGCGGGCGTGCCGCTGGCCATTAAGGACAACATGAACCTCGTGGGCACGCGCACCACCTGCGCTTCCCGCATGCTCGAGAACTATCAGAGCGTCTACACCGCTACCTGCGTCCAGCGCATGCTCGATGCCGGCTGCCTGCCCATGGGCAAGGCCAACATGGACGAGTTCGCCTTTGGCAGCTCTACCGAGAGCTCGGCGTTCCACCGCACCAACAACCCCTGGGATACCGGGCGCGTGCCCGGCGGCTCTTCGGGCGGTTCCGCTGCCGCCGTCGCCGCGGGCGAGGTCGCGCTCTCGCTGGGCTCGGACACTGGTGGCTCCATTCGCCAGCCGGCGTCGCTGTGCGGCGTGGTGGGCTTTAAGCCCACGTATGGCGCCGTGAGCCGTTACGGCGTGGTTGCCTTTGGCTCGTCGCTCGACCAGGTGGGCCCCTTTGGCCGCACGGTCGAGGATGTCGCGCTGGCCATGAACGCGCTTACCGGCGCGGGCCACGATCCGTACGACTGCACCAGCCAGGATTGCGCCGTCGACTTTACCGAGCATCTCAACGACAGCATCGAGGGCAAGCGCGTGGGCATCATCCCCGCGTTTATGGAGGCTGAGGGCCTGACGCCCGAGGTCAAGGCCGCTGTTCAGCGCGCCGCTCAGGAGCTGCAGAACCAGGGTGCCGAGCTGGTCGAGGTCGACCTGCCGCACCTGGACGCCGCCATCGCCGCCTACTACGTCATCGGCCCGGCCGAGGCGTTCTCCAACCTGGCCCGCTTCGACGGCATTCGCTATGGCTATCAGGAGGAGGGCTGCGCCAACCTGTCCGACCAGAGCTCGCTTTCGCGTGCCCACGGCTTTGGTGCCGAGGCCAAGCGTCGTCAGATGCTCGGCGCCTACCTGCTGAGCTCGGGTGTGTACGACAAGTACTACTACGCTGCGCAAAAGGCCCGCACGCTCATCACACAGGACTACGATGCCGCGTATGCCAAGGTGGACACCATCCTCATGCCCGCCTCGCCGCGCACGGCCTTTAAGTTTGGCGAGATCAGCGACCCCACGCAGATGTACCTCTCCGACCTGTACACCATCTCGCTCAACATTTGCGGCAACGGTGGTATCTCGGTGCCGCTGGGCCTGGGCGAGGATACTCAGTTGCCCGTTTCTGCCCAGCTGGTGGGTCCGGCCTTTAAGGACCGTCAGCTGCTCACGTTTGCCCGCGCCCTGGAGCGCGGCTTTGCCGATGCCGCTACGGGTGCGCCCGCGCTTTCCGTCGCGCCCGATTTTGCCGGGAAGGGAGGCGAGCTGTAATGAAGGAGCTTTCCGAGGTCCTACAGGATTGGGAGGCCGTGATCGGCCTGGAGATCCATACCGAGCTCACCGCACTCGATACCAAGATGTTCTGCAACTGCAGGCTCAGCCACGATGACGAGCCCAACGCCAACGTGTGCCCGGTGTGCCTGGGCCTGCCCGGCGCCCTGCCGGTGCCCAACAAGCGCGCCATCGAGAGCATCGTCAAGGCCGGTCTTGCCACCAACTGCGAGATCCAGCGCCACTCGATGTTCTACCGCAAGCACTACTTCTACCCCGACATGGCCAAGAACTTCCAAACCACGCAGGGTCCGGTCGCTTTTGCCATGTACGGTCACCTGGACCTGGACGTGACCGGTCGCGGTGCCGCCGAGCGCCCCGACTGCGCATTTGGCGAGGCCGAGGCCCAGAGCCTGGCGAGCGCCTCGGCCAACGCCGAGGGCCTGTCCACGTCCATGACGTCGACCATGCGCGAGGGCACCCAGCGCGCCGGCCACCTGGCCAGCTATGACGCGTCCAACCTGCAGATGCCCGAACGTCGCGAGGACGGTTCCTACACGGTGCCCATCCGCATCCTGCGCATCCACATGGAGGAGGACGCAGCCAAGATGGTGCACGTGGGCGGTGCCGAGGGCCGCATTACCGCCGCGGCCGAGTCGCTCGTCGACTACAACCGCTGCGGCACGCCTTTGATTGAGCTCGTGACCGAGCCCGACTTGCGTACGCCCGAGGAGGCTCGCCTGTTTATGGAGAAGCTCCGTCGCATCTTTGTGACGCTGGGCATTTCGGACTGCTCCATGGAGAAGGGTTCCATGCGCTGCGACGGCAATGTGTCGCTGCGCCGCCGCGGCGAGACCAAGCTGGGCACCAAGACCGAGCTCAAGAACCTCAACTCGTTTAAGAGTCTGCATGACGGCCTTGCCTACGAGATCTGCCGCCAGGCCGAGGTGCTCGAGGAAGGCGGCATCATCTATCAGGAGACCCGCCACTGGGAGCCCAGCCGCAAGCGCACCGTGGTCATGCGTGTGAAGGAGACGGCCGACGACTATCGCCTGTTCCCCGATCCCGATCTGGCGCCGTTCGATCTGGACGATGAGTTCATCGACCGCTGCCGTGGCGAGATCCCCGAGCTGCCCGATGCCAAGCGCGCCCGTTTTGAGGCCGACTTTGGCATTAAGACGGCCGACGCCGAGCAGATTGCCGGCGACCCCGAGTTCGCTGAGTTCTTTGAGGCTGCCGCTGCCGGTATGGCTGGCAAGGAGGCCCAGACAGTTGCAAATCTGCTGGTGAATGAGATGATCGCCTACCTTAAGGGCGCGGGCGTCTCGCTGGCCGAGTCCGGCATCGCGCCGGCTCAGGTGGCAGCGCTGGCCAAGCTGCTGGCGACCGATGCCATCAGCTCCAACCAGGCGCACGAGGTCTTTGAGGCCATGGCCCAGACCGGCGACGACCCCAACAAGATCGTCGACGAGCGCGGTATGCGTCAGGTGAGCGATGCCGGCGCGCTGCAGCCGATTGTGGACGAGGTGCTGGCAAACTGTGCCGATCAGGCGCAGCAGTATCGTGACGGCAACCAGAAGGTCATCGGCTTTTTGGTGGGCCAGTGCATGAAAGCGAGCCGCGGCAAGGGCAACCCGAAGCTCTTCAACGAGTTGCTGAGAACGTCGCTCTCGTAAGCGGGAACCCGGGAGCCCCGGCAGGGCGGGTGCTTGCTCAAAATTTCGAACAGTCCTGCGCAAGACGAAGGCCACATTAAGTGGCCT
>DBGFTB010000037.1:0-40596 GCA_048532905.1 Collinsella aerofaciens | reverse complement strand
GGTAGTATCGAGCATGGGAGCCCCTTCCATGAATGCGGCGTGGCCGCCGCGGCTGAATTAGACACTCACCATTGTCGGCCTAATCCGCGGTCTTTCATGCAGCAGGGGCTCTCAATGTTTTATGTCCTGCTCATATCGTCTCTGCCGGCACTTGGGGACACTCCTCGGCGCGCCAGAGCCGGTCGCCCAGGGATGGAGGGGCCATTTTGGCCCTTGGCGGTCAGTCGGGGCGAAACTAGAAGATCTTTCCGATTCGCGGCTGTTCATGCTTGTAGAGCATCTAAAACAATAGGATGTTATTCTGGAATATGCCGGGTGCGTGAACTTGCCTGTCTTAGCCTTAATAAGGTATAGGGGAGTTTGGCTCAGGGGTTCCGTCTTGTTCTTCAGCGCAGTATTGTGGGACAGATTTGCTGAGATTGGCGCCTTACACCGCAGAGCGCACGGAAGGCTCTCGATTTGTGTTCTGGCCCCAGAATACAGGGCCTGATACTTACCAACTGTGGCAGCGATGTAACATCTGTAGAAATCAACCCTTTTGTTGTCGACCTTTGTAAGAAAAACACTGCCATCAACTCTTTGGATGACGAAACTAGGGTGCTTGAGGGGAGCCTTTACTCCCTTCTGAGAGATGACTCATGTTTTTCGCTTGTCGTTGTGAATCCTCCGTTACTGCCGATTCCGGATGAGATTCCTTATCCCTTCGTTTGAGATGGAGGACAATCGGGTCTGGATAAAACACTTCGTATTCTTAAGGGTGGCGATACGCATTTAGAGAAAAACGGTAAATACTGCTAATAGGGGTGACGACGATGGTGCAGGGGCGACCCGCGATGCTCTCATCAATACGTCGGATACTTGGGAAATCAGGTCTAGATGCATGTATGATGATGCTGTGTGGCTATTCAATTAATCCGCGTTCCGAATGGGTGCAGGGTATAGCTGCGACATCGTATGCTTTTGACCCGGCGCGATACTCAGATATTTCTGAGGCGGTTGACGAAGTTTATACGCACTATGCCGCGCAAGGCGTTTCGGAAGTTTGCACATCTACGTTACGGGCTTAGGTTTCTTCAAGCGAGCAGGCCGGTTGCGTTATTTCGAGCGATTTTTCTAGTCTAGACGACAAAAGGCAAAGGATTTGATGGGTATAAAACGCGGACGTTTGTGGGCGGATGCTCAAATCTATTGTGGCAATCGGGCGGTTGAAAAAGATATTTCAACCGCCCGATTGCCAGGTTCGTCGGAGGAGATGTCCGATTCCGACTCTCTTGTAGGAAGAGCTTGAGATCGTATTGGCCCAAGGCAATCTTAAAGCAGTCTCATTGGCAAATCTTCGCTCCTGTTGTGTTGAGGTGTAAGGTATCAGTGATTGATGTTTTGTGGCGGGTAGATTGGGGCCTTCCTTGATTCGATGCGTTCTCTCGAGGTTCATCAGAGCAAAAGGGGCTTTCGTCTTCATTGCTATCACGGTGATTGGAACCGCTCTCTCCTATGCCATGCCATACGTGAACGGGAAATTCTTAGATTTTCTTCTCGGTAACCGCAGCGAAAGAGACGCCGTACTCTTCGCGCTCCTGGTTGCGTCAATAGGAGTTTTCTCCACCCTCTTTACTTATTTTGCAGGAACACTTTCCATTCGCATAACCACGAGACTTTCCTTTGATCTTCTCAGGGAGGCCGTCTTGCGTTTTGAAAGAGACGATTACTTGGTGAGTCGGACCATCGATCCAGCCTATACAACGCAACGGATTATTTCCGACTCCAGCGTGGTCTCATCCTTCGTTTTGGCGAATTTTATCAGTGCGCCGCTGTCCATTGTAGCCATTCCCATCGTATTGCTTATCATATGGTCAATTGATTCAACTCTCGCGGTGTTTTCCATCATTCTCCTCATCGTGTATTTCTGTGTAATTACTGGGTTGAGGAAACTTTTGTATAGGGTCACGTATGAGAAGAAAGAGGCGGACAGCGCCTTTTACGCCGCAATTGCATCGCAGCTTAATCAGATTCTCAACATTCAACTGACATCTTCGTACGGCAAGAGCGAACAAGCGCTCGACGCTGGGTTTAAGAGCTATTTTCCCAAAGTTTTGCGCTCCGGAAAGCTATCATATTCTCTGACATCGCTCGATGGTCTTTTCGCAGCGTTGTTTCAAGCGGTGATACTTGTTGTTTCCGGAGTACGAATCATTAACGGAACTATGTCAATAGGCGAGTACACTATCATCGGTACATACTTCGCGGTTCTCTTTAAGACTTTGAAAAGTATGATGTCATTGTTCAAATCCTATCAAGATGCCAAAGCATCATGGGATAGGACGGCTATCGCGACGAGAGAAAAGGAGAGATCGGGGTGGAATCGGACCGATTTAGCTAAACTCGATGAAATAAATGACATTTCGGTATCTGATTTGGAATTCTCGGTTGCCCTTCCAGACGGATCTGTCCGAGAGGTCCTCGGCGGGTTTTCTTTCAAGTTTTCCGGTCCTGGTACATATTGCATAGTTGGGGAAAACGGAAGAGGCAAGACGTCACTTCTTTACTTGATGCTCGGGCTATACTCATCGAAAGGCAAAGTAAAATACAACGGCGTGCCAATCGAAGAATGCGACTTGGATTACATACGTGCGAGAGAGATATCGTGCTGCCCACAGTCGTGCTTCGCGCCGGACGAAACGGTGAAAGAGCTGTTAGAGTATTTCGACACGCCCTTTTCTTCCTATCACCGGGGTGTAGATGGCCTACTTTCGCTGGAAAACAGCGTGAAGGAGTTGCTCGGGAAACGTTGCTCCGCGCTTTCGGGCGGTGAGCTGCGCCGAGTGTACTTATGGTCGGCGATTTCACGCAAGTCGTCAGTTTTGGTACTCGACGAGCCCACGACTGGGTTAGACGCTGTAAGCCGCGCCGAGCTTGCGGCCTATGTTAAGCGCAACAAGCAAAGCCAGCTGATCATCGTTGTCTCTCACGATGACGAGATGGTCGGCGCGGTAGAAGGGGTAGTGGATTTAGGCAGCATGTACCAGGGTAAATGATGACAAGTGTAGTGCTACCCAACTGGCAGAGATAACAAAAAGGCGATGCAGATGCACGTAGCATTCAGGCGGTTCGGACTCGGTGCCTTCACGCCATCGCAACGCTTTCAGATATAGTTCTCGTTCTCTTACTAAAGGAAACTTTAGTCTACGTCATCTTGTCGAGACAGAGGTGAAGCGAAGTGTTGTCGCGACGTATCTTATTCCAGGTGGCTCAGTATCAGCGTGAGAATCGCACCAAAGTGTACTTACGATTCTCGTGTCCCACGGACAACATGAGCTGAGCATTGAGGTTCCACCCTTTGCTGCAACTACACGGGGTTGGACGGCAATGAATATGCCGGGCCGCATACCACGCGCAGCGGGGGTCCATGTCCCAGTATGTTGCCTACAGCAGCCTCGATGTCCACGCACACATCATCTCTGCCTTCGCGTTCAATCCATTTGCCGGAGAGTGCGAGGGTTGCCAGGCCGTAGAATTCGAGCCGAACAAATGAAATGCGGTATCAGCGCATAGGATTAAACTGACGATTGCTTTGCACTGAGAATACGCTTGGAAAGCCGCTATGGGTGGCGGCCCGGGTTAAATAGAGAAGCCCGTCCGATCACTTTCATGTGGCGAACGGTCGGGCTTCTTGTTCCACTTGCCAATGCTCGGCTCATATTGGAAGAAAGCTACGCTAATGTTTGCGTGACACTCCTATTTTCTCCGAAGAAAGAGTCGGATAATGAAGAATAGAATTAAAAAAGGTGCCAGATATAACGCAAGTATAAAGGCTAATCCAACGAGACCTTGCAATAATGGCATAACTCCTCCCAGACACGAGATTTTGGTATTTGTTCCCATCTTATTCTGAATTGTACCAAATAGTTCCTAGCCACAAAACTACTCGTCAACTGGATCGCACCAATCTGCTGGCAAAACACAGCTTGATTCTTTATCGACATAGCACCAATCCGCAACAGGGCACTCGGCGATGTCGTAAAAATTGCATATATCAACTCCAAGACAACAAGGCTCAACGGGAGGATGTTCATTTGAACCAACAGGATGGATATGCTTCATAACAGCTCCTCACCTTAATCCAATTAGAGACTACGTTTGATCAATGCCACAGTGATCTACAACGCAGATGCTGCCGCCATCCATGTCATAGTCGCAGTAATCGTATGCACCACAGCCATCTGCTTTATCATAAACAGTACAGATGTCAGTAATGCCCAAGAGGCAGTCAAAAGACATCGGCTTCACGCCTGCCTCGTCGCCACTTCCTGGATTAATCGGATGAATATGCTTCACGACTACCTCCCTTTGAGTGCAGAAAAACCTCAATATTGTGTATAACAAACCAAGATGTCTAGTTCACCATATTTCTAGAATGGTTTCGGCGAACGTAGCAATAAGCTTCGCAGACGGTAATCAGAAGAACGAACACCTCCACAATGGTGACAGCAATGCGCTGGACCGCTTATTCCGATACAGTAGCTTCTCGTTGATTTTTCTCCTGCGAAGATGAGTGGCGGGAAATAAGGTCAAAAGCCATCTCGTAGCACATTTTTCTATATTCACATGATGCAGGGTGTAGACTCTTGGGCAAGTAGCCGTGCTCGTCTGCAGCCTCCCAGCTACAGCCCCCACCACAGAAAGACCGAGCCCAACAGTCCGTACAGTCAATTCTTTTTTCGACACCCTGACTCCAGTTTTCAATATACCTAGTTTCGTCAATTCCGGTGACGATGTTGCCCATTTTGAATCGCATCATCCCGACAAACCTGTGACAGGGGTATACGTCCCCTTCGGGAGTCACGGAAATAAAACGCCTGCCAGCCCCGCATCCGACAAAGGCGATCCTGTTGCTCATAATCAAATCAACTGCAGTTTTCAATGTTCTAAACAAGGGCTTTTCCCCTTGATCAATCTGTTTGAGATATTGATCCGCCAAATCTATTAGGCCCGCCCTGATTTTGTTTAATGAGTGTTCGTCGAGTTTGATATTCTCATCGAATGAGCTCACGGGCGAGAAGTAAATCCTTCTGAAGCCCATCTCTTTAAACTGAAGATAGTCTTCAACAAGGTTACAGTTATTATTTGTTAAGGTCGCTCTTGCGCCGAAGGGGAACGACTCGGAAAACGACGAACGTTTTTGTCGATATCGGAGAAAGAGCCGCCTCCCGTCTTGTACGGGCGCGATGCATCGTGCTTGCATCCTGTACCATCGAGACTAATCAGAACAGAAAACCCGTGCTCCTTGAAAGAATTCACAGCAGTGTCATTCAAAAGCGTTCCGTTGGTCGTAATAGAATAGGTAAAGTTTCTATTGGGGTATATTCTTTTTGAATAGTCGACCGTTTTCCATATCAGCGGCTCGTTAATCATGGGTTCCCCACCAAAAAAGACGATCGCAAGCGTTTCGTTTTCCGATGAACTTGCGACGAGGTAGTCGACCGCCTTGAAGGCTATCTCGTCTGTCATCAGCAGAGGAGACGTTCCATAATCTCCTTTACCGGCAAAACAGTAACTACAACCAAGGTTGCATGCATGTGAAACGTGGAGTTCGATGGATCTAAGTTTTCGAGGCGTGTCTTTTGTTAAGAAAGTCCGCTCAGACAATCGTTGATACTCATCAATGTCGTCTTCAAGTTCTGCTATGGTCGTTTGGTCGTAGCCTTTCGCAGCAAGTGACTTTGTTAGCAACTTCGAGTTGACCGTTCTTCCCGATGCTTCAAATATGCGAAGCGCATCTTCTGATGCTTGGTCAACCTGAAATCAATTGCGAGTGACCTCATCGAAGCAGTAACGACGATCACTTACTGAGAAAAAATGCATACGTTCCTCAATTTCATGCTGGACTGGCACTAACCTTGTTTATTGTTGCGCAGCTATAAAAAACCACCAGCGGGGATTCGGTGTGCGGCCCAATCGGACTCCCAAAAGGTTCTATTTGAGACTGGCAAGCTTTGTGTTGTTGGCACTTCGACAGCGCTCTTTATTCCAACATGGAGCCTCGCAGTTTGAGTCGACTTGCCTCTGGAAGGTCCGATCTTAACTTGATTTAGGATGAAAACAGATTACAGGCGCGCTCCTCTAGAAAGAAAGGAAACCAATCGCCGCCTTTCACCAGGAAAGTTTTTATAGCCCACCTCGAGCAAAATGAAAGATGCGAGAGCGATTGGGGAACAACGCGAATCTCCCCTTTTGGGTGGGAGCGAGCCTTCAGCCACCGGCGAACGGCTCGCCCTGGTCAGAATCTGGAAGTGGTGCCGGGCCGCTTGGGCCTCCCCGGTGACTTCGTGGGGCTTACCTGCCTGACGTCGAGGAGTACATCCGCAAGATTCGTTCCCTATGCCGTTTGCTCTCACGCCCGCCTTAGTTCCAAGTCGGGCGAGCCGCCGCGCTCATGCGACCCGTGGCGGCGACACGTCGACGCCGCGCTCGCTGAGCACATCTTCGGTCGCGGGCGAGCACGAGGTCGCGCCGGCGCATCCGCTGGGACTGCTGTGCGTGCAAAACGGCTACGTGGTGAGCGTCCCGCGCTGGATTCAGCCGAGTGAGGAAGGCGTTGAGATCGGCGCGCTGGCAACGGGGGAGGGCGGCATCACCGACGACGTCTCGGCCCGCCATGCCCATATCTGGTGCGACGAGTCTGGCGCATGGTTTGTCGAGGACCTGTCGTCCACTAACGGCACCGTGGTGGTAAACGGGGCCACGAGTGTGTGTATTCAAGTAGAGCCCGGCCGCTCCGCCCAGCTCAACCCCGGCGACGAGCTCAAACTCGGCGAATCCACCACCTACGCCATCCTGCTCGGCGCCCTCTAGCCGGCAGTTAGGGACGTTCCTTTCCTGCCGGTACTTGGGGACACTCCTTGGCGCGTCAGAGCCAGTCGTCCGGGGATGGAGGGACCATTCTGGCCTTTGGCGGTCACCCGAGGTAAACCTTTACCGCCCGCCTATATTTGTCGAAATTACACTTAACGGCGGGGTACAATAAACCCGCATGCGGATTTCCGTTGCGGGCGCTTCCCATCGCCGGGGCGTGCCCGGGAGCATCCGGCATGCGGCCTTTGCGGCGCTCGGTCATGTGCAAGACGGGCGGTCGGGTCTGTGGGGCGCATCAGCTGCCCCTCGCCTCGGCATGTCTTCTCTCCACGCCACGTACCTGCTGCTGAGCCTGCCTGCCAGATGATTGGAAGCAACAGCGTAAATCCCATCACGCCAACATCCCGGCGATCGCCGGGGCCTGTATACCTATATGAGAGGAGAGGGGTATATGGCGCGTAAGTTTAAGTCTATGGACGGCAACGAGGCGGCCGCATATGTTTCGTATGCGTACACCGAGGTAGCGGGAATTTATCCCATTACGCCGTCCAGCCCGATGGCCGACCATGTCGACCAGTGGGCGGCCCAGGGTCGCAAGAACATCTTCGGCACCCCGGTCAAGGTCGTCGAGATGGAGTCCGAGGCAGGTGCAGCCGGTACCGTTCACGGTTCGCTGGGCGCCGGTGCTCTGACCACCACCTACACGGCTTCTCAGGGTCTGCTCCTGATGATCCCGAACATGTACAAGATCGCAGGCGAGCAGCTCCCGGGCGTTTTCCACGTCTCCGCGCGTTGCGTCGCTTCCCACGCCCTGAACATTTTTGGCGATCACTCCGACGTCATGGCCTGTCGTCAGACCGGCTTCGCCATGCTCGCCGAGGGCAACGTCCAGGAGGTCATGGACCTCTCGCCGGTGGCTCACCTTGCCGCCATCGAGGGTAAGACCCCGTTCCTTAACTTCTTCGACGGCTTCCGCACCAGCCACGAGATCCAGAAGGTCGCCATGTGGGACTACAAGGATCTGGCCGAGATGTGCGACATGGACGCCGTCCAGGCTTTCCGCGACCACGCGCTCAACCCTGAGCACCCGCACACCCGCGGCAGCCACGAGAACGGCGATATCTTCTTCCAGAACCGTGAGGCCTGCAACAAGGTCTACGACGAGCTTCCCGCCGTCGTCGAGGGCTACATGAAGAAGATCAACGAGAAGCTCGGCACCGATTACGGCCTGTTCAACTACTACGGCGCTCCCGATGCTGACCGCGTCGTCGTGTGCATGGGCTCCTTCTGCGACGTGCTCGAGGAAGTCATCGACTACCTCAACGCTCACGGCGAGAAGGTCGGCCTGGTCAAGGTTCGTCTGTTCCGTCCGTTCTCCATCAAGCACTTCGTCGACGTTCTCCCCGAGACCGTCAAAAAGATCGCCGTCATGGACCGTACCAAGGAGCCGGGTTCCATCGGCGAGCCGCTCTACCAGGACGTCGTCTCCGCTCTCTACGAGGCCGGCAAGACGGGCATCAAGGTTGTCGGCGGCCGTTATGGCCTGGGCAGCAAGGACACGCCTCCCGCGTCCGCGTTCGCTGTCTTCGAGGAGCTCAAGAAGGACGAGCCCAAGCGCGAGTTCACCATCGGCATTGTCGATGACGTGACCAACCTGAGCCTGCCCGAGGCCGAGGATGCGCCCAACACCGCAGCCCCCGGCACCATCGAGTGCAAGTTCTGGGGTCTGGGTGGCGACGGTACCGTCGGCGCCAACAAGAACTCGATCAAGATCATCGGCGACCACACCGACAAGTACGTCCAGGCCTACTTCCAGTACGACTCCAAGAAGACCGGCGGCGTCACCGTCTCGCACCTGCGCTTTGGTGATTCCCCGATTCGCTCGCCGTACTACGTGACCAAGGCCGACTTTGTCGCCTGCCATAACCCCAGCTACATCGTTAAGGGCTTTAAGATGGTCCGCGACGTCAAGCCGGGCGGCACCTTCCTGGTCAACTGCCAGTGGAGCGACGAGGAGTTCGCCGAGCACATGCCCGCCGTGGCCAAGCGCTACATCGCGAACAACAACGTCAACGTCTATCTGATCGACGCTATCGACCTGGCCGCTAAGGTCGGCATGGGCAAGCGCACCAACACGGTGCTCCAGTCCGCCTTCTTCGCGCTGGCCAAGGTCCTGCCCGCCGAGGACGCCCTGCAGTACATGAAGGACGCGGCTACCAAGTCCTACATGAAGAAGGGCCAGGCCATCGTCGACGCCAACCACAAGGCCATCGATGCCGGCGCTACCGCTTTCCGTAAGTTCGAGGTTCCGGCCGACTGGGCTACCGCCGAGGACGCCGCCCCCGTCGAGCTCTCCGAGGAGACCAAGTCCGCTATCGCCCAGCAGGTCAAGAACCTGCTCGAGCCCATCGATCGCATGGACGGCGACAGCCTGCCCGTTTCCGCCTTCGTCGATTGCGCCGACGGCCAGTTTGAGCTGGGCGCCTCCGCATACGAGAAGCGCGGCGTCGCCGTGGTCGTTCCCCATTGGGACGAGACCAAGTGCATCCAGTGCAACCAGTGCGCCTACGTGTGCCCGCATGCCACCATCCGTCCGTTCGCGATGACCGAGGACGAGGCTGCCGCCGCGCCCGAGGCTACCCGCACGCTCGACGCCATGGGCCCCAAGGCCAAGGGTATGAAGTTCACCATGGCTGTGTCCCCGCTCGACTGCATGGGTTGCACCAACTGCGTCAAGGTTTGCCCCAAGGGCGCCCTCGAGATGGTTCCCACCGAGCAGGAGATGGACCAGCAGCCCGTTTGGGACTATATGGTCGAGAACGTCTCCGAGAAGAAGGAGCTCATCGCGGCCAACGTCAAGGGCAGCCAGTTTAAGCAGCCCTACCTGGAGTTCTCCGGCTCCTGCGCCGGCTGCGCCGAGACCGCCTATGCACGTCTGGTGACCCAGGTCGCCGGCGACCGCATGTTCATTTCCAACGCCACCGGCTGCTCCTCCATTTGGGGCAACCCCGCTGCCACCGCTCCTTACTGCAAGGACAAGGACGGTCACGGCCCGGCGTGGAACAACTCCCTGTTCGAGGACAATGCCGAGCACGGTCTGGGCATGGCCGTCGGTTACGAGGCCGTCCAGAAGAAGCTGATCGCCGCTACCCAGGACATCATCGCTGCCGATGGTCCGTCCGATGAGCTCAAGGCCGCCGGCCAGGCTTGGATCGACTCCGTCAACGACGCCGAGGCCTCCAAGGCCGCTGCCGCTGCCTACGTTGCCGAGCTCGAGAAGTGCGGCTGCGACGCTTCCAAGGCGATCCTCGCCGACAAGGCTTACCTCACCAAGAAGTCCTTCTGGATCTTCGGCGGCGACGGCTGGGCCTATGACATCGGCTTCGGTGGCCTGGACCACGTCCTGGCTTCCGGCCACAACGTCAACGTCTTCGTCTTCGACACCGAGGTCTACTCCAACACCGGCGGTCAGGCCTCCAAGGCCTCGAACCTGGGCCAGGTCGCTCAGTTCGCCGCTGCCGGTAAGGTGACCAAGAAGAAGTCCCTGGCCGAGATCGCCATGAGCTACGGCTACGTTTACGTGGCGCAGGTCGCCATGGGCGCCAACCCGGCTCAGACCCTCAAGGCCATTCACGAGGCCGAGGCCTACGACGGCCCGTCCCTCATCATCGGCTACAGCCCCTGCGAGATGCACTCCATCAAGAAGGGTGGCATGCAGAACTGCCAGGCCGAGATGAAGAAGGCTGTCGAGTGCGGTTACTGGAACCTCTTCCGCTTCAACCCCGAGGCTGCTGCCGGCAAGAAGTTCTCGCTCGATTCCAAGGAGCCCGCGGGCGGTTATCAGGAGTTCCTGATGAACGAGGCCCGTTACGCTTCGCTGACGCGTTCCTTCCCCGAGCGCGCCGAGGAGCTCTTCAAGGAGAATGAGCAGGCCGCTATGGACCGCTATCAGCACCTGCTGAAGCTCAAGACGGTGTACAACGAGGCCTAGGTCTCTCACCGCAGGATCTGAGGGCTGACCTTCGCGGACGTCCTCGGACATGAAAGAACCCCCGCTGCGCACTACGTGCGGCGGGGGTTCTTTCGTCCTGACGCTCCTATTTGGCAAGGTGTTTTTTAGAATCCATTTTGCGCTCGGCCTCGAAGGCTTGCCTGTCCCAATCGAGCGGAAGTCCGGCCTCGACCCATGCCTCGTAGGCCCTCCTTATGGGCTTGAGCTCCCTTTGGCCCCTCTCCAGCATCGAGATGTACTTCTCGCTGGTTCCCAATATGGACGCCGCCCTCACCTGGCTGACCCTCGCCGCGCGCCTGGCCGCCACGAGCCCCGAGGCGTCCTCGGGCCTCCTGACCTCGTGCGGGCGCATCAGCGCCCGGTACGCCTCCCTGGCCACGTAGCGCTTGAGGCACCTCATGACCTCCCTGTCGCTCTTCCCCCGCGCCCTGGCCCTCTCGGCGTACTCGGCGGTCTCGGGGTCGCGCATGACCCTCTGCCTCGCGATCTCGTGCAGAGCGCTGTTCGCCTGCCGGTCGCCGCCCCTGTTGAGCCTGTGCCTCACGGTCTTGCCGCTCGAGGCGGGGATTGGGCAGGCCCCGCATATCGCCGCGAACGACGCCTCGGAGCGCAGCCTGCCCGGGTTGTCCCCGGCCGCGACCGCGAGCTTGGCCGCGCTCACGGGCCCGCACCCGTACATCGCCAGCAGCGCGGGGCAGTTCTCCTCCAGGGACGCCTCGATCGCGCGCTCCATGTCGAGCGCCGCGTCGCGCGCCGCCGCCCACAGGTCCGCCAGCGCGCCGAGCGCGGCGCCCAGCGCGCCCTCGGCGCGCACGGAGGGGAGCTCCTCCATCAGCCTCGGCCCCGCCATCCCGCGGAACCTCGACCTGAGCCCCTCCGGGGCGGTGGTGAGCAGCGACCTCGCGGTGTTGATCGCCGAGGTCCGCGCCTTCACCGCCCCGGAGCGCGCCGCGAGCATGCAGCGCACCCCGTCGACCCACCCGTCCTGGCTCTTGGGGGTCCCGAGCCTTGAGCCGGACATCGCCGCGCGGGCCGCCCTCTCCGCGTCCGACTCGTCGCACTTTCCCTGCCCCGGGCGCCTCCTCTGCATCCTCGCCGGGGAGAGCGCCTCGCGCACGGGCATCCCAAGCGACGCGAGGTGCCTGGTGAGGCCCGCCCCGTAGGACGACGTCCCCTCCATCGCGACGCAGGCCGGCTCCCCGGCCGCCGCGATCGCCCCGGCGAGCGCCTCGTAGCCCGCCGCGTCGGCGGGGAACTGGCGGGACAGGACCTTGCGGCCCCTCCAGTCCAGGACGCACAGCCAGTGCGAGTCGGCGTGGGTGTCGACCCCGCAGAAGACCGGCCCGCGGGCGCCGGGTGTCGATTCGTTTTGCATGTCTCGCTCCGTTCTTTCCGTGCTCGCCTGGACCGGGCAGACGGCACACTGACGGGGCGCGATAGAATGCGGTTGTTCGGGTCCGCGGTATCGCTCCATGCTCCTATTAGGTCATGCGGCGGTCTCGGCTCGCCGCGGCCCGCGCGGGACATGTCAGGAAACGAGGGCAGCCCTGTGGGCGCCAGCGGAATGTGGGGTCACCGCGCGGTCCGCATCTGATGGTGTCGACGTCAATGGTATACGGGTGCACCATCGACGTCTTCAATACAGAAGATATCAGTGTGGATTGTTGCCGGCTGGTCGCTGGCCTACGGCGGGACGGTTCCAGCCCGTTTATTGGAGGCCTTGACCAGCTGCTGTGCCTGCCGGTGCTCAACCAGGTGCTGCAGGCGGCCGAGGGCAATGCTGCGGATGGCGTCGTCTACCCTCAGATCATCAACATCGCCTTCCAGATGGCGTTTGCCATGATCACGGCCGCTATCGTCACGGGTAGCCTGGCAGGTCGCGTTAAGTTTGGCGCTATGGCAGCTTTTCTGGGCATTTGGCTGCTCGTGGTCTATGCGCCGCTTGCCCACATGGTTTGGGGCGGCGATGGCTCCTTTATCGGTGACATTATCGGCGCACTCGACTTTGCCGGCGGCGACGTGGTGCACATTTCGTCCGGTCTTACCGGCCTGATCCTTTGCTTAATGCTTGGCCGTCGTCGTGGCTTTGGCATGGTGAGCTACCGTCCACATAACGTGCCGTTTGTGGCGTTGGGCGCCGGCCTGCTTTGGTTTGGCTGGTTTGG
Organism: Collinsella aerofaciens; assembly: GCA_048532905.1. GTDB lineage: Bacteria > Actinomycetota > Coriobacteriia > Coriobacteriales > Coriobacteriaceae > Collinsella > Collinsella aerofaciens_CB. Next base: position 27,567 of record DBGFTB010000037.1, on the reverse strand, counting down.
CTTTAACGGCGGCAGCGAGTTTAAGGCCGACGCCGTGGCGGCGCTCGCCATCCTCAACACCGTGACGGCTAGCGCGGCGGGCATGGTCTCGTGGCTTGCCGTCGAGCGCGTGCACACCGGTCGCCCCACGCTGGTGGGCGCCAGCACCGGTCTGGTTGCGGGCCTTGTGGTGGTCACGCCCGGCGCGGGCTTTGTCGAGCCGTGGGCAGCGCTGGTCATGGGCCTGATCGTCTCTCCCATCTGCTACCTGGCCATCAGCCATCTTAAGACCAAATTTGGCTACGATGACGCGCTCGACGCGTTCGGTTGCCACGGCATTGGCGGCATCCTGGGCGGCGTACTCACGGGCCTGTTCTGTGTGCCGGAGCTCTCGTGGACCGGTAAGGGTGGCCTGTTCTACACGGGCGACGTTTCGCTGCTCATCTCGCAGATTTTGGGCATTGTGGTGACGGTCGCTATTGTACTGGTGCTCGACTTGGTGATCGCCGCGGTGGTCAAGGCACTGTTCCACGGCAGCCTGCGCGTGGACGAGGCCGACGAGGCGCTGGGCCTGGATGCGAGTCAGCACGGCGAGAGCGCATATCCCTCCTTCTCGGGACTTGACTAGCGGCTTCCCCAGGCACCGCACTTTGGGTTTCAAACCGTCGCTTGCGTACAAAAGTACGCGGCGCTCCTCTTTCAACCCAATCTGCGGCACCTGGGAAACCCGCGTCTCATGTAAAGGGATACGTTGATTATTGAGAGGAATTCATTATGAAAAAGATCACGGCTATCGTGCGCCAGGAAAAGCTTGAGGTTCTTAAAGATGCGCTGTTTGCTGCCGATGTTCGTGGCATGACTATCAACCAGGTGCAGGGCTGCGGCGCGCAGCATGGCTGGAAGGAATACGTGCGCGGCAACGAGTTGCTTGTCAACACAATTCCTAAGGTGCAGTTCACTCTTATCTGTGCCGATGAGCATGTCGACGGAATTGTCGACATCATCTGCAACGCCGCCCGCACCGGTGCCGTCGGAGACGGCAAGATCTGGGTCGAGCCGGTCGAGGAAGTCATCCGCATCCGCACCGGCGAACACGGCCCCGCCGCGGTGTAGAATCGACCGCCTGCCATCCGCAACGTTAAAATGCTGCAATGAGGCACAAGACTTGCGTTGCGGATGGACGGATTATGGGTCGTAATAAATATCCCGAGGAGACGGTTGCGAAGATTCTCGACGCGGCGCTGGAGCTATTCTGCGCACAGGGTTATGAGGGGACGAGCATTCAAGATATCGTCGACCGCCTCGATGGCATGACCAAGGGTGCTGTCTATCATCACTTTAAGAGCAAAGAGGAGATTTTCAACGCCGCATTTGATCGGGCAATGGCTCCGATTGTTGAGCAACGTCGCTCAACGCTTGGTATCGGCAATATGACCGGAGCCCAAAAGCTCAAGCGACTGTACGCGCCCGAGTCTGTCGTTCCACAAATTGAGCTATGGGCACGCATGCATCCTGCGGCAGATCCGGTAAAAAGCTCGCGTCTACTGGCGATGCAGTACCAGGGCTCGTTCGACGAGTCGGCCGAGGGCTATCTCTTGCCAGTGATCGAGGAGGGCATCGCCGACGGCTCCATTGCGTGCGAATGCCCGCGCGAAGCGGCGGAGGCCGTATCGCTGTTGGCGAATCTTTGGCTGCTGCCATTGTTCCGTCCGCTCGAGCCCAAGGAGCGAATGCTCGCTCGCGCACAATGTTTGGCGCAGATGGCGGCCGCGGTGGGGCTCGATTTGGGTAATGAAGTGCTTCAGACAACGGCGCAGATTTGGGACGTATGGGACCGCGCCGGGTGGTAATATAGATACCAACGGTATGTAATTGATTTGTGAGGGTAGCCACGGCTGCCCTTTTCAAGTCGAAAAATACATGCTGGCGGTATGTATAGGGGGCGGACTTATGGCTGGCCTGAGAGACGTCAGTGCCTCGTTGGAATCAAAAACAGTGCGGTCAATTAGACTCACGGAGCTTCTTGTTGCACAGCTGTGCGCGTATTCGATGTTGTCGGCACTGTGCTTTGCGTGCCCGCTTTACTTGTTCGATTGCAGCGGCTCGTCAACGTTATATGGTGCCGTCGCGGCGATAGCGTTCGTGCCGGGCGTGCTTGCGACTCCGGCTGGCGGAATCTTGGCGGATCGTGGGAGACATCGCGGGGTTCTTGTGATGCTCGGCATTGTTCTGATGGCTGCATCGCTGTTGTTTATCCCTATGAAGCGTTCGCTGCCTCTTGCGATTGTCGTGGCAGCAATGCTTTGCGTCCAATATGGCATCCAATCGCTGCTGAAGCCGATGCTTCAAATTGAGACGGTGCGCATGACGGGCCCAGAAAAGGTTGAGCGTGCCACTGCGTTGGTCTCGCAGATAACCATGGCGAGCAATATCTTGGGGCCTGTAGTCGGGACGGCAGTCTATGGGTGCTTTGGTATCGATGCTCTATGCGAAACCGCGGCGTTGACGTTTGCGATGTCAGCCCTACTGTTCGGGGGCGCACTCAAGCAAAATGCCTCATCTGGAATGACAGGGGACAGTACGACTTGCTCGACATGCCGAAGCGATTTTCGGGAGTCGATTCGGTACCTGTTTCAAAACGCATCATTGCTCGTTGTGTTTTTGCTTGCGGCTATTTTGAACCTTGCGTTAGTTGGGTTAACGATTGGTGATCCCGTTATTGTTGCAAAGCATCTCGGAATGCAATCATCCTTTGTTGGGATTATTGAGGTGGCTATGGGCTTGGGTGGTCTTGTCGGCAGTGGTTTGGTCGGTATTTGGCCGCATCGTTTTTCCTTCAAGGGCATATGTCGATATGTTGCGATGATTAGTTTTGGAGTCGTACCGATTATTGTCGCACTACTGAGCGGTCCTGATGAATTAGCGTTTGCCGCGCTTGCGGCCGGCTCGGCATGGGTTATGGCGTGGGCAAGCATTACATCGGTCGAAATCGTTTCATTTGTTCAGCGGTCAGCGCCAAAGGAACTCTGCGGAAAAGTGCTGGCACTCGTTTATATGACGCTTTCCTGTGCAACGCCTATTGGCCAATTGGTTTACGGGCTCGCATATGATCGATGGACACCGGCGATTGTATTCGCAGGCATGTTGGCGGTGCTGACGTTGACGACGGCGCTGTTTAATCGGCTGAAAAGTCGCTTATGGCGAATGTCTTAAGGCGCTGGGGGACCGTGAATTTGTGGAGGCAGTGGCACGTCGCGCCGGGACGGCATTGTTTGGGCATGCCTCTCCTTCGTCTACAATATCGTGCAGACGAAGGAGAGGCATGCCCATGATCAAGATGTTTGCGAGTGACTTAGACGGAACGCTGCTGAACGCCCTGCACGAGGCGGATGGGACCATCCGCCGTGCCATTCGCGAGCTGACCGAGGCTGGCCTGCATGTGGTTCCCGCGACCGGACGCTCGACGTTGCCAATCGGCGAGCATGGCTTTACAGGTCTGGCACTCGACGCCTGCTGCTCCAACGGATCCATCGTGCGCAACAGCCACGGCGAGGTGCTCAAGACCTGGACCATCGACCCGCAGGTTACCGAGGAGCTGCTCAAGGCGTTTCCGAACATTTGCTTCGACTGCTCCACGCCCGACGGCATGTTCTCGAGCGGTTCGTTCGAGATGCACCAGGCGGGCTTTAAGAAGGACAGCCCTATCAAGCGCATCGTGATGCGCGGCATGCGCGCGCGTGGCGGGTATCACGAGGAGCAGTATTTCGATCAGTCAATCGGCGACATCCTGCGCCACGATGTGTGTAAGATCAACTGCCGCGTGACCTCGCCCGAGCTGGAGCGCGACCTTAAGGCGTATTTGGTCGAGCGCTCGGACCGCGTGGTCAACGCGCCGTTCGATCCGGTGATGTTCGAGATCACGGACGTGGCGTGCAACAAGGGCGAGAGCGTGGCCTGGCTGGCGGGTTACTACGGCATTGCCGAGGACGAGGTCGCGGTCTACGGCGACGGCGGCAACGACATTGCCATGCTCAAGCGTTTCCGCCACAGCTACGCGACCAAAAACGCTAGCGATGCAGCTAAGGCCGCCGCGAGCGCGACTATCGGCAGCTGCATGGTCCACGCCGTTCCCAAACACATGCTCGCCACCATGCACAAGCAAAACTCCCGCACCGTCATCGAATAATGTGACAAAGGGACAGCCCCTTTTTCATGAGAACCCTGCACCTTTGGCATGCGAACATATATTCGTATATATAACTAAGTTTTGATAGAATCGGTATCGTTGACGGCAGCTCCATGTGTCGGGCAGCGCCCTCCATCTGATGGGAGGTGATGCCCATGACCGATTTGATTGATTTCGTGAGACTTCTGACCGCTTTGGTCTCGTTCTTCACGGCGCTTGTCGGCCTTTCCGAGGCACTCAAGCAGCGTTCGAAGCGCAACAGAAGGGGTCGCCGCCGCTAAGGCGTTGACCCCCTAATGCAAACAACGGCGCTGCCCAGCTTTCCAGAACTTGGGCTGCCGTCGACACTATTCTACCCACGAATGACATTTTGGACAATCGGTAATGCCGCTCTAAAAGCCTGGCACAACCGGCACAACCTAGGCGGTCGCTGGATGTGACAAAGAGGCTGCCCCTTCGTCACATTCCAAATATTGCCTTTACGTGTTGATGCACACGGTGTGCAATAATACTCGCACTGTGCAATAGCGCACAGGCTGAGTAACAAGGAGGACGCTTGTCCCAGCTCGAGAAATGCGATCGCCGGTCCCTTCGCTCGCAGCGTGCCCTTCGCCAGGCACTTGCTAGCGAGCTTGCCGAAAGCGGCGACCTTTCGCGCATTAATGTCGCGTCGCTCACCGAGCGCGCTGGCCTTACGCGTCGCACGTTCTATTCGCATTACCGCGATATCCCCGACTTTATCAATCAAATCGAGGACGGCTTGCTGGCCGAGATCCGTGAGCGCATTGAGCTCATCACCGCAGCTCAGCTGCCCGACCTCTATCACAACATCGATGATCTTGAGCCGGCACCCGGTTCGGTTGAGCTGCTGCGCTACCTTGCGGCCAACCGCGATTTAATCGGATCGCTGCTGGGCCCGGGCGGCGACCCCGCCTTTATTAAAAAGATCATCGATACCGCACGCGAGGCCGTGGTGCCGCGTGCACAGACGGGCATCTTGGGCCTGGCACTGGGCACCTTCTTTGACTACTACGTTACCTATGTCGTGAGTGCCGAGGTCGGCCTGATTCAGCGCTGGTTTGAGCGTGGGCTCACCGAATCGCCCGAGACCATGGCGCGCATTATGACGGTTATCGCCTTTGTGCGTCCCGGCGACCTATATGGCCAACCCATCGATATCAACGTGCCGGAATATGGCATGAAGCTATTGAACTTGCAGCTCGAGGACGCGGTTGACACCGCCGCAACCGTCGAGTCCAACTACTAAGAGGAGAAACAGATGAGCAAACTCGTCGAGGGCATTAAAGACCGTGTGGTCGCTGCCGCACGCGAGGCCGCGCCCGCCGTGGTGGACGCCGCGCAGAAGGCCGCGACCGCGGCTGCCGAGAAAGTTGCCGAGGCAGTTGCCGATGCCAAGAACGTGGCAGGGGAGACGTCCGTCGTCAGCGAGCCCGCCACCGCCGCTGAGCCCGTAGCCGCCGCCCAGGCCCCCGAAGGCGCGATCTTCAACCCCGAGGCCGCCCGCGGCAACCTGCACCTGGGCATCGACGTGGGCTCCACCACCGTTAAGCTCGCTGTGCTCAACGACGACAACCAGATTGTCTACGCCAAGTACCAGCGCCACCACACCGACGTCCGCGCCTGCGCCCGCGACCTGTTCGAGGGCGCTGCGACCGTGCTGCCGACGGCCCAGATGACCTGCGCCATTACCGGCTCGGGCGGCCTGCTGCTGTCCCAGTGGCTCGACCTGGAGTTTGTCCAGGAGGTCATCGCCAGCAAGCGCGCTGTCGAGACCCTCATCCCGGCCACCGATGTCGCCATCGAGCTGGGCGGCGAGGACGCCAAGATCATCTACTTCGACAACGGCATCGAACAGCGCATGAACGGCACCTGTGCCGGCGGTACGGGCGCGTTCATCGACCAGATGGCAACCCTGCTGCACACCGACGCCAGCGGCCTTAACGAACTCGCGGCCAACGCCACCACCATCTATCCCATCGCCAGCCGCTGCGGCGTTTTTGCCAAGACCGACGTCCAGCCGCTGCTCAACGAGGGCGCCCGCCCCGAGGACGTGGCGGCCTCCATCTTCCAAGCCGTCGTGACCCAGACCATCTCGGGCCTGGCGTGCGGCCGTCCCATTCGCGGCAACGTCGCCTTCCTGGGCGGCCCGCTGCAGTATCTCTCTGAGCTGCGCCACCGCTTCTACCTCACGCTCAACCTGGACGAAGAGCACCGCATTGTGCCCCAAAACGCTCACCTGTTTGTGGCGAGCGGCGCCGCCATGGCGCACGAGTCCAACAAGCTCAGCACGTTCCCGCAGCTCATCGAGGCCATCGACAGCTTGGGTGACACGCAGGGTGCCGAGGTCGAGCGCCTGGATCCGCTCTTTGCCACCGACGAGGATTTTGCCGAGTTCAAGACTCGCCACGACACCGAGGTCGTCCCCAAGGGTAAGCTCGACGGCTACACCGGCCGCGTGTTCATCGGTATCGACGCCGGTTCCACCACCATGAAGGCCGCGCTCGTGGGCGAGGACGGCCAGCTGTTGCACACCTGGTACGGCAACAACAACGGTGACATCCTGGGCACGGCCAAGGTCATCATGGCCGATTTCTACAACCACATCCCCGCCGGCTGCACCATCGGCCACGTGACCACCACGGGCTACGGCGAGGCACTGCTCATCGAGGCCCTCAAGGCCGATTCCGGCGAGATCGAGACCGTCGCGCACCTGCGCGGCGCCAAGGCATTCCTGCCCGGCGTCGAGTTTATCCTGGACATTGGCGGCCAGGACATGAAGTGTCTGCGCGTCAAGGACGGCGTCATCGAGCACATCATGCTCAACGAGGCTTGCTCGTCGGGCTGCGGCAGCTTTATCGAGAGTTTCGCCGTGTCTATGAACATGGACGTGCGCGCGTTCGCCGATGCCGCCATCCACGCTAAGGCTCCCATCGACCTGGGCAGCCGCTGCACGGTCTTTATGAACTCGCGCGTCAAGCAGGCGCAAAAGGAAGGCGCCACGGTGGGCGACATCGCGGCCGGCCTGTCCTATTCCGTCATCAAGAACGCCCTGTTCAAGGTCATTAAGCTGCGCGACCCCAAGGAGATCGGCAGCCAGGTGATCGTCCAGGGCGGCACCTTTATGTCCGATGCCACGCTGCGCGCATTTGAGCAGCTCACCGGCGTTCATGCCGTGCGTCCCGACATCGCCGGCTGCATGGGCGCCTACGGTGCGGCCCTGCTCGCCCGCGATCGCGCCGGCGCCGACGGCACCTCGACCATTCTTTCTGCCGAGGACATCGCGCACCTTACCGTGACGCAAAAGCATGTCCGCTGCGGCCGTTGCTCTAACAACTGCCAGCTCACCGTCAACGACTTTGGCGGCGGCAGGCGCTTTATCACCGGCAACCGCTGCGAGAAGGGCGCCGGCCACAAAAAGCAGAAGACCGAGGCCCCCAACCTCTTCAAAAAGAAAAACGAGTTGCTCTTTAACCGCGAGGTCCTGAGTCCCGACGAGGCCCCGCGCGGCACCGTGGGTATCCCGCGCGCACTCAACATGTACGAGAACTACCCCTTCTGGCACGCGTTCTTTACACGCCTGGGCTTTAGCGTGCAGCTGTCCGACCAGTCGAGCAAGAAGACCTACCAGGCGGGCATCGAGTCCATGCCGTCCGAGAGCGTGTGCTACCCGGCAAAGATGAGCCACGGCCATGTGATGAACCTTATCGACCGCGATGTCGACTTCATTTGGATGCCGTGCGTGCGCTGGGAGCGCAAAGAGGACCCGACTGCCGGTAACTGCTATAACTGCCCCATCGTCATGAGCTACCCCACGGCGCTGGCGCTCAATATCGACGAGATCCGCGAGCAGAACATCGAGTTCCTGTATCCGTTTGTGCCCTATCACGATAAGACCGAGCTCAAGCGCCGTCTGTACCAGGTGCTCGCCGTCGACCGTGTGGCCGATGCTGAGGCCGGTCGCGGTCGCGTGCGCGGTCCTAAAATCACGCGCTCCGAGGTCGATGCCGCCGTCAACGCTGCTTTTGAGGCCGACGCGCGCTTCCACGAGGATATCCAGACCATGGGCGAGGAGGCTCTCAAGTGGGACGAGGACCACGGCGGCCACGGCATTGTGCTCGCCGGCCGTCCTTACCACAATGACCCCGAGATCAACCACGCCCTGCCTGAGCTTATCTCGAGCTTTGGCTTTGCGGTCTTTACCGAGGATTCGCTCGCGCATCTGGTAAAGCCCGAGCGTCCGATTCGCGTCGTCGACCAGTGGATGTACCACAGCCGCCTGTACGCCGTCGCCCGTTTTGTGACGATGCGCAACGACCTGGACCTGATCCAGCTCAACTCTTTCGGCTGCGGCCTGGACGCTCTGACCACCGACCAGGTGCAGGAGATTCTGGAGGCCAGCGGCAAGATCTACACCGTGCTCAAGATCGACGAGGTGTCCAACCTGGGCGCCGCGCGCATCCGCATCCGCTCGCTCATGGCAGCGCTCAAGGACCAGGAGGCCGAGCGCTTGGCCGAGGCCACGGCCGCGGGCGAGGCCTACGAGCAGGGTGACGCCGCGCCGGTGGCGCCCTCCACGGATGCCCCCGCGTTCGCGAGCCGCAAGTACACGTTTGAGGCCCAGCGTGAGAGCGCGTCGACCGCGTGGCCCAAGGTACCCTTCACCGAGCAGATGCGCGACGAGGGCTACACCATCCTGTGCCCGCAGATGGCGCCGATCCACTTTGATCTGGTCAAAGAGGTGTTCCGTGGTGCCGGCTACAACCTGGAGCTGCTGCCCTCGACTGATCACGATGCAGTCGAGGCCGGTCTGCGCTATGTGAACAATGACATTTGCTACCCGTCGATTCTGGTAACGGGCCAGATTATGGAGGCCATCGAGAGCGGCCGGTACGACCTGTCCAAGACAGCCGTGGTTATCAGCCAGACCGGCGGCGGCTGCCGTGCCACCAACTACATCGCACTCATCCGCAAGGCCCTGCGTGAGAGCGGCCACCCCGAGATCCCGGTGATCTCGCTTTCGGCCGTGGCGCTCGGCGAGGATAACCCCGGCTTTAAGATTACGCCGGCGCTGCTTAAGCAGGCAGTCTACGCGGTGCTCTTTGGCGACGTGATGATGCAGATGCTCTACCGCTGCCGCCCGTACGAGGCCACGCCCGGTGCCGCCAACGCGCTCTACGAGGAGTACATGGCGCGTGCCCGCAAGCTGGCGCCCAAGTTTAACCGCCACAACTACACCAAGCTGTGCCGCGAGGCCATCCGCGCGTTCGACACCATGCCGCTCGTGGGCGAGGGTACCAAGCCACGCGTGGGCGTGGTCGGCGAGATCTTGGTCAAGTTCCACCCTACGGCCAACAACCACGTGGTCGACGTTATCGAGCGCGAGGGCTGCGAGGCCGTGGTACCGGGCCTGCTCGACTTCTTCCTGTACTCCATGAGCAACGCCGAGCTGCAGAAGGACGAGCTGGGAAGCTCTGCCACTACGCGCGCTGGTATGCAGGCGCTCATCAAGCTCGTGGACTGGATGCGCACGCCGGTGGAGGAGATGCTCGAAAAGTCCCGCCGCTTTGAGGCGCCCGAGCGCATCGGCACCATGGCCGACAAGGCTCGCACGGTGCTTTCGGTGTGCAACAACATGGGCGAGGGCTGGCTGCTCACGGCCGAGATGCTCGACCTGATCGACCACGGCGCGCCCAACATCATCTGTACGCAGCCCTTCGCGTGCCTGCCCAATCACGTGGTGGGCAAGGCCGTGATCAAGGAGCTGCGCCGTCAACATCCCGAGAGCAACATCGTTGCGGTGGACTACGACCCCGGTGCATCCGAGGTCAACCAGCTCAACCGTATTAAGCTTATGATCAGCGTGGCAAAGGAAAACATGCGCGCCGGCAAGGGCTTTAAGCTCGAGAAGGTGGCGCCGCTCGCGATGGACGAGGTCACCGGCCAGATGCGTGCCCATGATGGCTGCGTGAGCTGCGGACCGGCCAGCGAGGAGGCCGTTGCATCGGTCGCCAAGCGTCTGGGACGCGGCATTAAGAAGTAGTTGGCCTGCTTTGGGCTAGATATGAGGCAAACGGGTGGTAGCCGTGCCGGCTACTACCCGTTTTTGCTGGACATATGTTGCGCAAATGACCTTGCTACAGCCTTCCGTGGGCTTGCCCGATTTTTGGGCCGGCTCGGGCTTTGAGGACAAGCTGCTGCAAGCCCAGGGCGATTTTTCGCTCAACGCGGGCCAGCACAGCGTGACCTATCTGCCAAACGACGAGATGATCGCTACGGTCTACCCATCGCCACCTACGAGATGGAAGCCGAGAAGTACATCTACCGCGTGTACAAGTACGAGCTGTAGCACTGTGCTTAGGTTTGACCAATGGAGTATGAAAACACGCCGTTCGCCGATGCCCCCTCCGCGAGTGGCAGTCATATGGTTTGATGTCAGAAACATATAGTTGTCGCCAGCCTGCTGGCGACGTTCCCCCTAATATCGGAGGTTCCAGGTATGTTTCGCGCTCCGTTAAACAACTATCGGTTGGGCTAACATGGGTCGCCGTGCTATTTCGATAACCCTTGCAGTGGTCTGCCTGGCTGTGCTCCTGGGCGCTACAGGGCTGTTTGCTATAAGCCGAGAAACGTCCTATATGCAGGAGTGCGCTTCCGAAGGGTTTGCCATTGACGGTTACTATCGGGACGACAAGACGAGTCTGGAAACCCTGGCCTTTCTTGAAGAGGATAACCATCGGTGGCAACTGGTCGACAAAGACGGCAGCTGCGTTGACGGGCAGTTTAAGCGTACGGACGATCCCAATATCCTGGTATTAAAGAAGGAAAACGGCGAAGAGTTCGGCACGGTTCACGTTGCATATATATCGCGCCGACGCAATCAAGGGCAGATTTACCTAATTAGAAATACTAAGGTGACCCGATTTTATCTTGTGAGCACCGATCCGGCGTTTACGGTGGAGTCTGGCGAGGTCGATTCGGACAGTTGATTCACGGCAAAAAAAGCGAGCGGGGCGCGGGTGTGAACTGCACCCCGCTATTTGCTCGTGTCCGTATCGCACCTGCGCCTCGTCGTAACTTGCGTCCGTGCGAGCATTCATCCCGCGCTCTGCATCACTTCACATCGAACTCCACGCGATCGAGTTCGGGTACGTTGAGGTCTATGAGCTTGCGGGCGACGTGGCGGTCGTGTGCCCCAAGCGCCTCGCCTGTCGTCACATGGGCGACAATCTCACGCTCGACGACGCCCTCCTCCTCGCCTTCGGTAGCCGAGGTCTCGACGGCGACGGTGTAATCCTTAAAGCCCGGCAGCACCGCGGCAAGTTCGCGCGTAGTTTCGGTGACACCGTAGCCGTCCTGCACGCCGGTCTGCGCCGAGCCAATAGACCCCGCCGTCATAACGATGCAGGGGATGGCAAAGACTACCGTACCCACAATGATGCGGCGGCGCACCTTGCGCGATAGCTCGTCGACCTCGGCATCTTCTTCGGCGGTTACAATGCCGTCGCCGTTGAGGTCGCGCTTGAGCGGCACGCGCAAGATAAGTAATACGGCTTCGGCCGCGAGTGCGATAAAGACCACGTTGATGCCAAACTCGTAAAGCGCCGAGAGAAACAGCGACCCGCTTGCGATGGCGATGCCATAGCCCGCCGCGCACAGGGGCGGCATGAGCGCGGTCGCCACGGCCACGCCGGCGATGAGCGTGGCGGTTTCCTGGTCGCGCGAGTTGCCCAGGCCACCCGCAAAGCCGCCCGCGAGCGCGACGGCAAGGTCCCATATGGTGGGTGTCGAGTTGTCGATGATGGCCGCCGTGGTGGTGCCAAGGGGCGAGAGCTTAAAGTACAGCGTGGACGTGACCAGGCAAAAGACCATCTGCAGTGCGAGGCTGGCAATGGCCTCGACGGTGATCTCGCGGTCGAGCGTTGCAATACCGTATGCCATGGCAAGGACCGAGCCCATAAGCGGGCAGATGAGCATGGCGCCCACGATGGCAATGTCCGAATCGATATCGAGGCCGATGCTTGCGATGAGCATGGCGATGATGAGGATACACAGGTGAGAGCCAGTCAGACGCGCCCCGTTTACAAAACGCTTGCGGATCACGTGATAGGGCGCGCGTCCCTCGCGAATGTTGAACGCGCGCTTTAAAAAGCGACCAGCCTGCTCGGCAGCCTCACTATGGGCTGGGCGGATGCCGTGGCGCCGGTGATGGCGCTCGCGTAGTCGCTTGATCTGTTGTTTGTCGAGTTCCATGTCCACCTCGTTCCAGCGCGGTCCGCGCAACGCGCCCGTTGTCCTAACTCTACACCGTGGCGGGCAGGGCGTCTGTTGGATGTGGGATTCGATAGGGCAGATGACGCGGGAGCAAATGCAAATCACAGGCTCAATTCGATCCCGCAAGAATATGATGCGCCAGCTCCTACATATGTGACGAAATTGTGAAGCACGAGAGCGTAAATTTCAAAAAATACGCTGGTCGCCAATGTTGCGCAACAGAATTCAAAAATCGACAGCTACCGTTTAATACGTATGGATACATCCGTGTCAAAGGGAGAAAGCCATGGCAAACTACAGTCCACAACACTTTGAGCCTCGGGCCAAGACTGTCAACGTCAAGGGCGTTGCTAACCGCGCCGTCGCAACCGTTTTGACGGCGGGCCTCATCGCTCAGCCGCTCATGTCGCCGCTGGCGGCAATCGCCGCACCGTCAACCGATAACGGCGATTCTGTTCAGGGGGGGGGTAGTTCTGTAGAGAATACCGTTGCCGCCGGTAACCAAGCGGTCGTAAAGACGGCTGCCCAGCTGGCCGAGGAGTCGGCAAAGCAGCTCAAGGACGCTCAGGCCGCCTACGATGCCGCCCAGAAGAAGGCCGGCGCGGCGGGCCAGTCTCAAAAGCAGGCGCAGCAGCAAAAGAATCAGGCCTCGCAGGCCGTGACCGATAACGCCGCCGAGCAGAACGAGGCCGAGGTAGCCGCGCTTCAGGAGAAGATTGACGAGCTTAAAGCGGCCGTCGACAAGGCAGAGCAGCAGCAGAAGAAGCTGGGCGACCTGAACGATCAGCTCGAACAGGCCAACAAGAGTGTCGAGGATAAGACCCAGGCGCTCAAGGACGCCAAGGCAAAGCAGGATGAGGCCAAGAAGGCCCTCGATGATGCCCAGGCCAAGCTCGAGGCCATGGGTATGGACGAGTACGAGGCCGCCAAGAAGGCCGTCGAGGACGCGCAGGCAAAGCTCGATGACGCCAATAAGGCCGTTGCTACTGCACAGGCCAATCTGGACCAGGCCAAGGCCGCCGAGGCGAGTGCTCAGCAGGAAAAGAAGGACACTGAGGCCGCTCTGACTTCCGCCCAGGCCAAGAAGCAGGAGACTGCCGCTGCTCTCGCAGCCGCAACCACCGCGCGCGATAACGCCCAGCAGAAGTTCAACCAGGCGCAGGCCGCGCTCGATGCTGCCGTCTCGGGTACGGGTGTCGACCTGAGTGCGCTTGAGGCCGCCAAGAACGCTGCTGCTGGTGAGCTCAAGACCGCGCAGGCGGAGCTCAATGCCGCGACGGATGCCGACGCCACCGCACAGACAAATCTGCAGGCCGCCCAGGCTGCCGTCGCTGCCGCGCAGGAGAAGGTCAACGCCGCCAACGCTGCTGTGGCATCTGCCCAGTCTGCATACGATGCGGCAAACAAGGAGTACAAGGACGCGGCCAGTAAGCGTGACGCCGCGAAGACGGCATACGAGCAGGCCCAGCAGACCGAGGCCGACAAGAAGGCGGAGTACGACCGTCTCGTCGAGGTTTGCCAGCAGAAGCGTAGCGAGTGGGAGACGGCATGTGCTGAATCCACTACCGCCGAAAACGCTTACGATGCCGCAAACGCCGAGGTCGATAAGCTCAACCAGCAGATTGCCGACCTCAAGTCGCACATGACCGTAGACCAGGATGTCATCAACCAGGGTATGTTCGGCTTCATGAACTACATCATCGGCGGCAGCCAGTTCACGGCCACGCAGAAAAAGAACGCCCAGGATGCCGTATCGACGTTGACCGGCGCCGATGACAAGGCCGAATGGTATGACCAGTACGTCGATCAGGACATGTCGCGCGACACCAACCCGCTTTCCTTGGAGCAGATGCGCAACGCCTTGACATATCTCGACACCCAGAACAACCTCCGCAAGGCGAACGGTCAGTCGGCGCTCAGCGTCAGCCTCCGCATGACTGCGGCAGCCGCCCTTAATGTGTCATATTCATCGAACATCTGGGGACACTCGGGCTGCTACTGGGATAACGGTGAAAATCTTGCCGGCGGTGGCGGTGCATATACCGGCGGCGAGACTGAGGATACCCTCGGCTGGCCATATACCGGCCTCTACACCCAGGAGAAAGAGGCATTCGATAAGTACGTCGAGAAGAATAGTGACCTTGGAAACCATCGATATGATTCCTATTATATCTACCAGCACTACAGCAGCATTTACCATGAGTGCGCGCACTATCTCAACATCATCGATGCAGGTACGAAGGCTATCGGCATCGCAACCGGTAGCGGTAAGAACACCGATTCCGAGGTAACCATCTTCGATTACAGCGATTATGACAGTCAGGCTGATTTTACTGTCTCTGAGTTCAAGAAGCTCCTGAACGACTACATCGATTCCGCCTACAATGCAGGCGGCACGCAGGAGCAGAAAGAGCAGCTGAAGCAGCTTCAGAATAAGCTGGCGGAGGCTCAGAAGAACTTCGGTACTACCAAGGAAGATTACTTCGCAGCGGTAAATAAGCAGGATGCGGCGCATGACGCCTATACCGCGGCCGACACGAACATGAACACCGCCAAGGGCGAGTATGAGAAGGCTAAGTCCGGTACCGCCGCCGCGAAGACGGCATACGACGCCGCGAAGGACGCACTCGGCGGAATCGACATCGAGTCCCTCAAGCAGAACCTCGATGCCGCCAAGGCCGAGGCCGCTACTGCCCAGGCGGCTCTCGATAAGGCAAACGCCACGCTTGCTGACAGTAAGACGAAGGCAGCCGAGGCCGCTGCTCACAAGGCGAAGGCTCGCAGCGCCCGCGATGCCGCCAAGGCAAAGACCGAACAGGCCAATGAGGCGTATGACAACGCTACCGCTTCGGTCAAGGACCTTGCCGCCAAGTGCGATGCCGCCAAGACGGATCTTGCGAACAAGCAGGGCACGCTTAACGATGCCAAGAAGGCCGACGACACTGCCCAGGCTGGCGTTGACAAGGCTCAGGCCGCAGATGTGCACGCCGCGACCGCTCTTTCGGGCGCCAAGCAGGCAGTTGCCGCCAAGACGCAGACCCTGTCCGACGCACAGGCGAAGGCCAAGGCCGCCGAGGACGAGCTTGCCACCGCAAACAAGGCCTTCGAGCGCTTCGCCGGTGCCCAGAAGGCGGTCGACGACGCCAAGGCCGCCTATGACGCTGCCGTCGCCGGTGTCGCCGATGCCCAGAAGCAGTTCGAGGCCGCCAACGAAGCCGTCGTCGATGCGAACCTCGATATCTTCAAGGCCAAGGCCGAGCTTGCCAACGATGAGGCACTCAAGGCCGATCTTGAGGCTGTCGACCACAAGGCATCCCTTGCCGCGGGCACGACGGGCAACGAGAAGCTGGTCAAGCTGAACGCTGCCTACGCTCGCTATAAGGCTGCCGTCGATGCCGCCGCTGGTCTCAAGGCTGCTCTGAGCGATGCCGATGCCAAGCTGTCCGATGCCAACGACGCCTATGCCGCCGCGCTTGCCGAGCTTGACGATGCCAAGGATGCCCTGGCTGCCGCACAGGCCGAGTACGACAAGTATCATCCCAAGGCTGAGCCGCAGGCCAAGCCTCAGGTTGCGCAGGCTGCTGCAAAGGCTCCTGTTGCCAAGAAGAAGGCCACGTCGGCCGCTCTCGCCCAGACTGGCGATGACTCCGCTCTTGCGGGCGAGGTGTTCGTCATCGGCGGTATCACCCTCGTGGCCGCTGGTGTGACGCTGAGCGATCGTCGTCGCAAGCAGATGTAGCGTTTCGAGCGTAGGTTCCTCAACGAACTTCGGTTCAGAGCAGGAACGCTTCGATAGCTTAACCGATAAGGCCGGCGCGCTGTTAAACGCAGCGCGCTGGCCTTTCTTTGTTTCGATATCAAAAAGCCCGGTCGGTAGCCGCGAAAGCTACCGACCGGGCAAATCGTAGGCAATATGGTTGCTGTCGAGCAGCTGCTCAGCTTAGCCCAGCAGGCTTAAGCCCACGGAGACAAACGCCAGGATAACGCCGACGATGGACTCGCCGCCGAGCAGGCCGCTGGCGACAACCAGGCCCTGTTCCTGGAAGGCGGCGTCCTTGGCAGCTCTCTCCTCGTCAGAAAGACCAGCGGTGGCGTCGCGGTGGGCGGACCACTTGTCGTAGGCGAGCTTGACGCAGGAGCCCAGGAATGCCGTGAGTGACATGTAGAACGGCAGGTACACGCCCAGGCCGATCATCATGGCTGGAATGCCGAGCCAGTACATGACGATGCCGGCGATAAAGCCGCCCGCAAACCACGGCACGCTCGGGATGCCCGAGACCATGGTGGCGACGACGCTTGCCTGCGCGGCAACAAAGCTCTTGTCGGGACCAAAGGCGTCCGGACCATAGGCAGTGACGAGCGCGACCATGACGGCGGCAGCGACCAGGGCGCCCACGATGCCGCCGATGGCCTGGCCGATCCACTGCGCACGCGGGTTGGTGCCCAGCACGGCGCCGGCCTTAAAGTCGTTCATGACGTCGCCCGCAAGGCCGCACGCCACGGCTACGATGCCGGCGATAAAGAACAGCTTGACCTGAGCGATCTGTGCGAAGGCAGCCACGATGAGCATGACGATGAGGCCAAAGATCTCCATGGGGTCGATACCCGTCTGGCCGCAGCTCTGCGCGCTCATGATGGTGGTGACAAAGGTGAACAGCGTGACGATGACGGCCGGGACGGGACCAAGGTCGAGCGCGATGGCAACGATCACGGCGATGGCTGCGGTGCCCAGGCCGATGATGCCGGCATCGAGCTTAAGGGAGCCCGAGATGAGCGACTGCTCGTTGGTGTCGGTGGAGCTGTCGGCGGCGAGGCCGCGGACGATGCCGGTGACCTGCGGCAGGATGTCCTTAAGGACGACGGCGACGCCAAAGCCCATCATAAGGCCCATGCCGAGGGACTTGACGATGCCCTGCGCAGTCACGACGTCGAACAGACCGGCAGCGGTGCCGCCGACGATGATGCCAAAGTTGCCCAGCAGCGCGCCGGCAAACCAGAAGGCGACGGGGGCGAAACCCACCAAAAAGCCGATGGACAGCAACATGGGCGAGTTGTAGATGGCAAAGGTCACGCCGGGGATATTGAGCGTGCACAGCATGCTGGGCACCACGCCCAGAGCGTCGCGCAGCACACTGTAGATGCCTGCGATGGCCATGGAGCCAAAGAGCTGCTTGCCGGTCTTGCCGCCGGCCTCGGTGGCGCGCAGGGTCTGAGCTGCGGCGTTGCCGGTGGGGAACTCCAGCGCGGCGTCCACGATAAAGTGACGGTGGATGAGCGCTGTCGCCAGAAGGCCCAAGATGGTGCCGGCAAGCGCCACGATAAACATATCGAGCCAGCTGATTTGGTCGGCATAGCCCAGCATCCAGGCGCCCGGGATGGTAAACGCCAGGCCGCCGGCGACCATGGCGCCCGCGGACATGATGGTGTGGGTAACGTTGGCCTCGTTGAGGCTGGCGTTGCCCATGAGCTTCAGGAAGAACAGCGAAATGACGGCAGCGAAAATGATCGGCCAGGGGAGTGCGCCCATCTTGAGGGCCGTGTAGGCCGAGCTCGCCGTGATGATTACGCAGCCAAGGACGCCAATGACGACGCCGCGCAGCGTGAGTTGACCGCGCATCGAGGTGCGGTTCGAGGGATTGCTCATATAGAACTCCTTTGCGTATATCCGCTTCCCCCGGGAGCGCCGCTACGGATACGGCGCGGGAAGTCGGGTTACCAAGGGCCGCCGCGTGAGCTCGCGCGCGACCGCGCACCAGTATAGCCGCAAGCTAGTCATTTTGGGATGACTGGTTTAGGTAGGCGATATACTGCTGGACAGACGAAAGGAGCGCCGACGATGCTTAATGGCTGCGCATATGTATTGACGGTCGACGTGGGCAACACGTTCATTCGCTTTGGCCTGTTTGCCGAGGATTCAGCCGCGGCGCAGGAATGCCCGCTTGCGACGTGCGAGATCACCACGCCGTCGAGCATCACAGCAGACGAGGCGCGCATGCGTCTCGTGCAGGTCATGGCCGCACTGGCGGACGACGCAGGCATGCCGGGTGCGCTTGTGCCCGCGGCTGCTGTGCTGAGCTGCGTGGTCCCGGCGCTCGAGCGCCCGTGGAAGGCGGCTCTTTCCCGTACCTGCACGGGGCGCGTGCTCACGGTGGGGCCGGGCCTCAAGACCGGCATGCCCGTGCACTACGATGACCCGGCCGAGATCGGCCCCGACCGCATCGCCGATGCCGTGGCGGCTCGCGCCGTCTACGGCTCGCCGTGCATCGTGATCGACCTGGGCACGACGACCAATATCGAGGTCATCGACGCGCGCGGCACCTTTGTCGGCGGCGTTATCGCGCCGGGTCTGGCGCTCGGCGCCCGTTCACTTTCGGCGGCAGCAGCGCGCCTACCCCAGGTTGAGCCCTCGGCGCCGACACACGTCATCGGCCGCAACACGCGTGAGGCCATGCGCTCGGGCGTGGTTTTGGGCGAGGTGGCCCGCATCGACGGCATGCTCGACATGGTGCTCGCCGAGATGCGCGCGACCAAGGCCGCGGGGGAGGGCAGCGTGCCCATCGTCATTACCGGCGACGATGCCGAGGCGCTTGCGGCCCTTGTCGGCCATAGCCTGACGGTCGACGATGCGCTGACGTTGCGGGGTCTCGCCGAGCTCTACCACATCAACCAAAAGCCACGCCGCGTGTAAAGGTGAGGGCGCCGGTGGGACAAACGCCTCCACCTTTCACCTGCTACAATGGGTCAAACTATTGCGATTACGGAGGTGTCTGCCATGTCGGACGATCTTCATCAAACTTCGTCAGGCAAGCGCCTGGACGTCATTAGCTGGGACGAGTTCTTTATGAGCGTGGCTATCGCCGCGCAGCGCCGCAGCAAGGACCCCAACACGCAGGTGGGTGCGTGCATCGCCAACACCAACCACCGCATCCTTTCGGTGGGCTACAACGGTACGCCCTCGGCGCTCAACGACGACTTTTTTCCGTGGGGTACGAGCGACGACCCGTTGCAGGACAAGCACAACTACGTGGTCCATGCCGAGGCAAACGCCGTGCTCAACTACCGCGGCTCGCTCAAGGACCTCGAGGGTTCCACGGTCTACGTCACGCTGTTCCCGTGCCACGACTGCGCCAAGATCCTGGCGCAGGTGGGCGTGGGCGAGGTCGTCTACCTGGACAATAAGTATGCCGACACCGATGACGGCCGTATCAGCCGCCGCATTCTCGACTCCTGCGGCATCAGCTACCGCCAGGTCATCGTCGATGTCAAGATTGGTACCGGGGGACAGGCTCAGCAGTAATATGCGTTGTCGCTATCTGGCGACGAACGCAGCTCAAAGAGCCCCGTCCCAAATTGACTACTCGTGAAAGTCGCGTCTGCGCGCATGGACGGCTCGCGAGCGGGTACACGGCTGTAGTAACATAGCTTCTGTCCGCGGGCGTGCCCGCGTTATTGTGAGAAAGGAGCCCCTGTGGCTGTTAACGAAGAGCTGCTTAAGAAGGTTCTTGAAGAGATTCGCCCCAACCTGCAGGCCGACGGCGGCGATATGGAGTATGTGGGCGTCGACGATGAGGGCGTCGTCAAACTGGAACTGCAGGGCGCCTGCGCCGGCTGCCCCATGAGCTCGCTGACCCTGTCCATGGGCATTGAGCGTATCCTGAAGGAGCATGTGCCCGGCGTTACCCGCGTTGAGCAGGTCAATGCTTCCGGCGAGGCCGAGGACCTGTACGACGAGTACGCGCCGTTCTAAGATGCGAAAGCTGCGGACGGCATACTCCGCATAGACGTTACGCCCAAATATGCGGCTGCGAGCGCAAGGCCCGCGGCCGCATTTGTATGTAGGGAGTAGGAGGGTCGACATGCTCAACGACTTCTACCATATGCTTGATCCCGTCGCGATCTCGGCGGGCCCCATCACCATCTACTGGTACGGCCTGGCCTACGTGGTCGGCGCCCTGCTCACGGCGGTCGTCATGTACCGCACGCAGCGTCGCTGGGGCTTTAACATCACGATTGACGACCTGACGAGTGTCGTGGTCGGTGTGGTCTTTGGCCTTATCATTGGCGCCCGCCTGTTCTACGTCATCTTTTACGGCGACGGCTACTACTGGGCGCATCCGCTCGAGATCTTTGCCACCAACGAAGGCGGCATGAGTTTCCATGGCGGCCTGGTGGGCGGCATCATCGGCGGCGTGCTCGTGTGCCGCATGTACAAGCTCGACGCATGGACCATTGCCGACCTTGCAGTTATCGGTGCTCCGCTGGCGCTGTGCCTGGGACGTTGCGCCAACTTCGTGAACGGTGAGCTGTGGGGTAAGCCGACCGATCTGCCGTGGGGCGTGGTCTTTGGCGGGACTGCGGGCGATATGCCGCGTCATCCCTCCCAGCTCTACGAGGCATTTCTTGAGGGCATCGTGCTCTTTTGCATTCTGCAGGTGCTCAGCCGCAAAAAGCCGCTACTGCCCCAAGGCACGTTTATGGGCGTGTTCGTGATGGGGTACGGCATCGTCCGCTTTCTCGTTGAGTTCGTGCGCGTGCCTGATGCCCAGCTGGGTTATCTGCTGGGGGGCGTTATCACCATGGGCCAGCTGCTGAGCTTGCCGCTCGTGATCGCCGGCCTGGCGCTCATCATCTTCGCCCGTCGCCGCAACCAGCCCCAGCGCGTCTACCTGGACGCCTAACCAAGACCACCACAAAGGGGACAGACACCTTTGTGGTGGTTCGCTGGGCAACGGTGACAGAACCGTAACGTTTTCCCAGATAAAACCTGCCAAAATACACCTGTCCCTTTTTGGCAGGTTTCTAGAAAGGCTTTCGGACTGTGAAGGATTCCGATCTCTCCACAACGGCTGCGCGCGACGCTGCCCGCATCGTCTGGTTTAAGCGCTACCCCGCCAAGCAGACGCTTATCGCATTTTTGCTTGCGCTGTTGGCGACCACGGCGTTTTCCATCGATCCCGCCCCGGTGTCGAGCAACGCAGTCTTGGCGATTGACCCCAAAGCCTCGGGCGTGCTGTACGTGTGCTACGAGGTGCTCCTCTCGTTTGCCGGCCATACCGACGCGGTCATGCTGCTTGCGCTTGCCTGCCTGCTCACGCTGCCGTTTCGCTACGTATTCTTTGGCCGCGGCGACGCTTGGCGTCCCTCGGTGATCCTTCCGTCGCTGTTCTTTGCCGTCTGCATGGTGTTCGGCCGCAGCTACGACCTCACCGATTCGGCCGAGATCGTGCTCGGCGACAAGGCCCGCATCATCTGTGCCTGGATTGGCGGCGCGGGCTGGATGCTCTTGGCGGTCGTTGCCTTCTACCTTGCCTTTGAGTGTCTAGATTGGCTGAGCTCTCGGCGCATTCCGTTTTCCGAAGCGCACTTTGGCCGCGTATGGCGTGTGGCTCACGCCGTGCTCTCGGTCCATCCCTTTGCCGGGCCCTTCCTGGTGCTTATGATCGCCTGGGCGCCCACGCTCATCGCTTCGCTGCCCGGCCTTTTTATGGGAGATACGGGTGCGCAGATTCGCCAGTGGTTCAACTACCCCAACGGCACGAGTGACTACCTGCGTCTGCTCAATCCCAATGTGTTGCTCAACGGACATCATCCCGTGGTGCACACGGCTATCATCGGTTCGTGCGTCCAGCTGGGGCTTTCACTGTTCAACAGCGCCAACGCAGGTCTTGCCATCTACACCTGCGCTCAGTTCGTCATTACGGCCGCCTGCATGGCCTATTCCATCTCGTCGCTGCGCAAGTTGGGCGTGAGCCTGCCGGTCCGCGGCGCGATCTTGCTGTTCTTTGTATTTATGCCCATGTTCTCCAACTACGCGGCGTTGCTCACCAAAGACGTGCTCTTTGCCGACGCGTTCTTGGTGCTGCTGGTACAGACCGTCAAGCTCGTGGCATGTGGCTTGCCCCGTCGTGATGCCAATGTCGAGCGAGCGGGCGAGAAAGCCCCCGTGCTCTTTGCGCGCCACGACTGGCTGCTGCTCGCTCTGGGCTCCATGGGTTCCACGTTCCTGCGCAACGGCGGCCTGGTGTTTCCCTTGGCGGCATGCGTAATCGCAGCGGCGTTTTGCGCATGGGACGTGCATGTGACTCGTCGTGCAGCCAAGCAGACTGGTGCTGCGCCTTCAGGCGTCATCCCGCGTTTCCGCTGGGTCGGTGTCCTCGCGGTGCTCGCGCTCTGCCTTGCCTCTAATATGTACTTCACCAAGGTCTTTATGCCGGCGCACGATATCACGCCTGGTTCCAAGCGCGAAATCCTCTCGATTCCGTTCCAGCAGACGGCTCGTTTCGTCCAAAAGCACGACGGCCTCAACTCGGGCGTCAACCCCACGGTTAAGGAGGACGGCGCCATCGTGGAGGCTCCTTGCGATGGTTCGGTGACCGACGAAGAGCGTGCCGTGATCGATCGCGTACTCAAGTACGAGAACCTGGGCCGCCGCTACAACCCCGACAAGTCCGATGCCGTCAAGAACTGCTTTAACGAGTATGCCTCGCAGGAGGACATCGATGCCTATTTTGAGGTATGGGTCCAGATGTTTAAGAAGGATCCCGAGTGCTATATTTCGGCGCTTATCAATAACTACTATGGTTATTTTTATCCGAGCGCGCGCGATGCCTGGGTCTACAGCACGGCGCGTAGTGCCGAGATCATGGCGCGTCCCGACAACCTCAAGTACTTCGACTTCCATCCGGTCGATAGCAACGTAGTGCGCTGGTGCGACCACCTGATCAATCTGTACCGTGTGGCGGTGCAGCGCATCCCGTTTATTTCGCTCACCATGAGCTCGGCCACCTATGTGTGGATCATGATCGCCGTGGTGGTCTACCTGCTGCGTCGTCATTCATGGCGTGCGCTGGCGATCTGGGTGCCGCTGTTGGGCGTACTCGCCGTGTGCCTGATTGGCCCGTGCAACGGCTCGACCTACATGCGCTACCTGTATCCGGTCATCGCCTGCATGCCCTTCGCCATCGGCGCCACCGTCACCCGCAGCGACTTCCTCTGGTCATAACTTGGTGCATTGGGGTCAGGTTTCTTTGCACCAAAGGGGGCATCATCACGACGCCTTCATTTTGGGGTTTATCTCGCAGGCCAGTAGGTATATCATAACGACGTTTGTTTATATTGCCCGAGCATCTGCGCTGGGCTTTAGGTCGAAACCGATAGGAGACACGTATGTCCGGACACTCTAAGTGGGCCACAACCAAGCATCGTAAGGGCGCGCAGGACGCCAAGCGTTCCGCCCTCTTCTCCAAGCTCAGCCGCAACATCACCGTTGCTGCCCGTCTCGGCGGTGACCCGCTGCCCGAGAACAACGCCAGCCTCGCCGCTGCCGTTGCCAAGGCCAAGGCTCAGTCCATGCCCAAGGACAAGATCAAGTCCGCTATCGACAAGGCATTTGGTTCGGGTGCTGACGCTGCCGTCTACGAGAACATCGTGTACGAGGGCTACGGTCCCGCCGGTGTCGCCGTCTACGTCGACTGCCTGACCGACAACCGCAACCGTACCGCCGCTGATGTCCGTTCCGCCTTCTCCCACGCTGGTGGCAACCTGGGCACCTCCGGCTCCGTCGCCTTCCAGTTTGAGCGTAAGGGCCAGATCGTCGTCGCCAAGGAGATCCTGGACGAGAACGCCAAGAAGGAGACCATGATCGCCAACGGTGCTGCCGGTGACGAGGATGAGTTCATGATGGCCATCGCCGAGGCCGGTGGCGAGGACTACGAGGATGCCGGCGAGGAGTGGATCGTCTGGACTACTGCCAACGAGGTCATGGCTGTCTCCAAGGCGCTCGAGGAGCAGGGCGTCCAGGTCAAGGGCTCCGAGACCACCATGGTCCCGACCACCCCGACCGAGGTCTCCGGCGCCGACGCCAAGAAGGTTCAGCGCCTCATCGACCGTCTTGAGGAGCTCGACGACGTCCAGGATGTTTACAGCACCATGGACATGACCGACGAGGTCATCGCTGCCCTCGAGGAGGAGTAGCGCCCGCACGGGTTAAGCCGTGCATATCTGGGCATAATGAAGCGAGCATGCAAGCCTCGTGGAATAGATGAGCCGGATCCGCGTGCGTAGAGCCCCGGACCCGGCTCTTTTATAATGATGCGAACCGTTTTGCATTTCGAGAGCCGAGATTTGAAGGGAGCGCCACGTGCGCGTACTCAAACGAGCCCTAGCGATCGTGTATCTTGCCGCCGCCATCGTGGCGCTGGGTACGCTTGTCTGCCAGTTTTGGGGGCCGTATACGTATCGCTTTATGCTGCTGATGCGCGACCCCATGCCGCGCATTGTCGTGACGGCATGCGGCGGAGTTGTGGCGATTGGCGTGCTGGTAAGCTTCTTCCGCCTGATGTTTGCTCGTCGCGAGCCGTCCTGCGTGCATCCGGCGGGGGAGCGCAATATCGAGGTCACGCTCGCGGCGCTTTCTTCGTGCGCCAGGGCTGCTGCAGAGCGCGACGATCGCGTGATGATCGAGCATGTCGAGGCCCGCGTCCAAGGTTCCGACGATTCGCACGTCCGTTTTAAGGTCGAGGCTATCGCGCTTGACGATGAGGACGTGGCATCTCTGGCTACCGCGATGCAGCAGCGCATCGAGGAAGCTTGCGACACCATGCTCGGCACGCCGGGTACGACCACGCGCGTCCGTTTTTTGCCGTCCAAGACTACCGTCCAGACCGTGGAGGTTTCCGGTGAGTGATACCAATCAAGATAAGACCGCTCGTACGCCGCGCCTGACGATTGACCAGAGCGCCACGCCGGCGAACGAACCTGTTGATTCCAAAGCAGAGGCAACCGATTTACAAGACGCGGCAGCCGCGGATTTTGACGAGGCTATGGGTCTCATCAAGGGTACGGGCGCTGCCATCTGGAGCTATGCTGTGCGTCATCCCAACACCACGCTTGGCGCCGTCGCTGGCTTTATCCTCGCCGTGTTGGTGCTCACGCTCGGCCTGTGGGACACACTCGTCATTGCATTCTTCGTGCTGATCGGCGCCGTGATCGGCCAAATTCGCGACGGCGAGAACGGGATCGTCAACTTCTTCGGCCGTCTGTTTAGCGGCCGCTAATATGTATTCGACTGTCGCATCCGCGGCAGGCATAAGGAGGAACCATGGCTTTTAATACGAAGGTCGATGTGGCCGATACCGAGCTCGAGGCAGACGAGGCCGTCACCGCCGAGGCCGAGGACGTAACGCTCGAGGATGAGGCGCTCGTCGAGGCCGAGTCCGATGTGGATGAGGATGACGAGGAAGCGGACGAGTCCGAGGACTCGCTGACCTATTCCAACGGTGTGATCGAAAAGATCGTTGCTATGGCCACTCGCGAGGTTCCACACGTTCTGGGCATGAAGGGTAACCTCATGCATTTTGTGCAGGAGCAGTTTGGTGCCGAGAATCTGACCAAGGGCGTGACGGTCGAGGTCACCGATGACAATCGCGTGGTCGTCAACATCTCCGTCATCATCGAGTACGGCGCCTATGCGCCCGCGATCTTCGACGATGTCAAGGCACGTGTCACCGAGCGCCTTGCCGCGATGACCGGCCTTGAGGTGGCGGGTGTCAACCTGCGTATCGAGGACGTCATCACCCCCGAGGAGTACGAGCACCGCACCAGCCAGCACGAATAACCTTCCAAAAAGGGACAGGTTTGTTTTGGCAGATTTTATCTGCGAAAACGTTAAACGGCCGACCGCGCAAGCAAAAGCGTGGCCGGCCGTTATTTGTATGCCCCCCCGATGTAGGCATACCGCTCGTCTAACTAGGGGTTGCAATCGTCGCGTTCCGCGTTACCCTAATGGGCGCATTGTTTCCAAATTGTTAACGAGGGGTTGCCGTAATGGCCGACGAGCACGAAACAGAAAGCAAGGCATGGGCGATTGAGGCCGCCGCGGCAGAGGCGGCATCACGTGCTGCCGAGGAGATGTATCGTCCTCCCGTGGTGCCGATGGAGCGCGTGGTCGATCGCACCGATATCGAGCGCGGCGAGCGTGCCGGTCAAAAGCGCAGCCAGGAGCCGGGCTTCCCGCGCTTTTTTGCCGAGCTCAATCTGGGCCTGATTCTTACGGCCTTTGCCATCGTTGCGTTTAAAACCCCTAATCACTTTGCTTTTGGCGGCACCTCGGGCGTGTCGGTCATTCTGTCCACGCTGTTCCCGACCCTGCCCGTCGGCGTCTTTATGTGGATTATCAACGCGGTTCTCGTCGTTTTGGGCTTTATCTTTTTGGAGCGCAAGGCAATCCTGTGGAGTGTCTTCGCCTCGTTTGCGCTGTCCGCCTATGTTTCGCTGTTTGAGCTCTTTATTCCGACCGATGTCTCGATGACGGGCGATATGTGGCTCGACCTGTGCTTTGCCGTCATCTTGCCGGCGCTCGGCAGCGCTATTGTCTTTGATATTGGCGCCTCGACGGGCGGCACGGACATTCTCGCTATGATCCTCAAACGCCGCACCACGCTCGAGATTGGTCGCGCCCTGCTGTTGGTCGATATCGGCATCGTGACCATCGCGGCCTTTTTGTATGGCCCGCGTGTCGGTCTGTATTGCGTGCTCGGCCTGTTTGCCAAGACGCTTGTGGTCGACAAGGCCATCGAGAGCATCCATCTTCGTAAGGTCTGCACGGTCATTTGTTCCGAGCCCCTTAAGGTCGAGGAGTTTATCGTCAAGCATCTCAACCGCACGGCGACCATCAGCCGCGGCTACGGTGCCTTCTCGGGCAAGTGCGTGACGGTGATCATGAGCGTGCTGAGCCGTCGCGAGGCCGTGCAACTGCGCCGCTATGCGCGCGAGGTCGATCCGGGTGCCTTTATCACGATCGTCGACAGTTCCGAGATCGTCGGCAAGGGTTTTCGCGGTACGAACTAACGCGGACGCACTCATCAAACAATCGAATAACGCCCTGCACGTTGCAAATACGTCATCTAGGAGTATTCGTCCCCACATTGGGTGATAATGATGCCAAAGACATCGTTTGCGATCCAGGTGATTCGCTCTAGATACGAAGGGATGATTTCGATGTTCTGCTCGCAGTGTGGCGCCCCCATGGGCGATAACGACAAGTTCTGCGGCGTGTGTGGTGCTCCTAATGCCGGTGCCGCTGGCCCCACTCCCCAGGGACAGCCTCAGCC
>DBGFTB010000036.1:0-15773 GCA_048532905.1 Collinsella aerofaciens | reverse complement strand
ATGTCAGGAAACGAGGGCAGCCCTGTGGGCGCCAGCGGAATGTGGGGTCACCGCGCGGTCCGCATCTGATGGTGTCGACGTCAATGGTATACGGGTGCACCATCGACGTCTTCAATACAGAAGATATCAGTGCGGAATGTTTTCAAAACCAAGCCCGGCCCCGGCCTGCGGTGACGTTGCTGGTGGTTCTTGGGCATCGCTTGCTGGCGGGGTTCCTTGTCTGAGTTGGACTTAGTTGGTGGGGTCACTCGTCCCAATCGCTGTCCCGCGCCGTTCCGGCGCGGGAGGCGCGCCGCTGCGGGAGTGCTAGTCGGTCATTATTGGCGCCGAAGCACCGTCCCGTCCCAGCATCGCCCTCAGCTTCTCGAAGCTTTCCTCGCTTAGGCAGTGCTCCATGTGGCAGCCCTCTTGCGACGCGACCTCAGCCGAAACACCCGCATCCTCTAGCAGCCCCACGAAAAAGCAGTGACGCTCCCACATTTGACGAGCGACCTCCAGACCACGCTCCGTCAGATGAACATCTCGCTTGCCCATTTCGACATAGCCGTTGCTTTCCAACGTCGCCATGGCCTTGGAAACGCTCGCCTTAGTTACACCGAGGTACTCCGCAACGTCGATCGAGCGCACGACGCCCTGACGTTCCGACAGAACGTAGATCGATTCGAGATAGTCTTCTCCGGATTCACGTAGGGCCATGGGCCGCCTTTCGCGATGATTGCTAGTTAGCCTTTGGATACTTTCCACGGCTAACTTTACCGCAAAAGTTGCCCATGTCTTACTACTTTGTCTAAAAGTTAGCCGTGTTTCACAAAACGTGCGGGACGAAAACAAAATGGGAACACGCCCCGCAAGGAGTGTCCCCAAGTGCCGAGCCGCAGCTATAGCAGTCCAAAGTACTTCGCGGCGTTGTAGATGCCGTCGTCGTCCACGGCGGTCGTCACATAGGTCGCCGCAGCTTTCACCGTGTCCTGTGCGTTGCCCATGGCCACGCTCGTGCCCACGGCGGCAAACATCGACAGGTCGTTCTCGCCGTCGCCAAAGGCAATCGCCTCGCTCGCGTCGATACCAAGCCGCTCGAGCGTCGCCGCCACGCCCAGGTCCTTGCCGCCGTTAGCGGGAATAATGTCGCAGAACAGGTCGCACCAGCGCGTGGTGAGCGAATGCGACACGGCATCGGTCACGATATGCTCGTCAACTGGGTCAACAAAGGCACAGAACTGATAGACCGGCGCGTCAAAGGCATGCTCAAACGGCTCCTCGTGGTAGACGATTCCCGCGTTGCTGCCAGCCGTCACCACGCGCTCGGACAGGCGGTTCACAAACGAGTTCTCGCCCTGCATGCACAGTGAGTCGTAGCGCCCCTGCGCCACCTGGTCCACAATCACCGCAACGTCGTCCGGATCGATCGGGCAGCTGCGGTAGACGCCCTTGGCATCAAAACAGTGCTGGCCCGAAAGCGTAATGTACGCATCCCAGCCCAGGTCGAACAGCCAGTCCGGCATCTGGTAGGTCGGACGGCCCGTGGCGATCACGCACGCAATCCCCTGCTCGCGAAAGCTGTCGAGCACCTGCTGCGCCGACGCCGGAATCCGGTGGGTCTTAAAGCTCAGCAGCGTACCGTCGATATCGAAAAACGCGGCTTTGATCATTCTCGCCTACTCCTCGCCCTCGAGCTTTTCGCTCGCCTCGAGCCACGCCATCTCCAGCTCGTCCATGGCGGCGTGAGCCTCGTCGATCTTTGCCTGCTGCTCGCCGAGCGCCGTGTAGTTGGTGGGATCGACCTGGGCCATGGCGGCCTCGGCCTCCTCCACGCGGGCGCGCTGCGTCTCCATCTTGCGCTCGAGCGAGCTCACCTCGCGGCGGAGCTTCTGACGCTCGGCGTTGGAAAGGCCGTTGGGCTGACCGCTCGACTTGGGCTTGTCGGCAGCAGCCGCCGCACCGGTATCGAACGTGCCGGTCTTAGCGCTCGGCGCGCCCACGGGTTCGCCCTCGGCGGTAGCGTTGCACAGGCGCAGGTACTGGTCCACGCCGCCGGGCATATGCGTCAGATGGCCATCGAGCAGTGCCCACTGTTGGTCGGTCACGCGCTCCATCAAAAAGCGATCGTGTGTCACCAGAATCAGCGTGCCGGGCCAGCCGTCCAGCAGGTCCTCGACAATCGCGAGCATGTCGGTATCCAGGTCGTTGCCCGGCTCGTCCAGGATGAGCACGTTGGGCTCGTCCAGAATCGTCAGCAACAGCGACAGGCGACGGCGCTGGCCGCCCGAAAGATCGCCGATGCGGCTCCAGAGCTGCTGCGTCGTAAAGCCCAGACGCTCGCAGAGCTTCTCGGGCGAAGTCTCCTTGCCGTCGATGACGTAGTACTTCTTATAGTTGCCGAGCACCTCGCGGATCGTGTCGCCCATGTAGGGTTCGAGCTCCTCGAGCTGCTGCGACAGCACGCCAAAGCGCACTGTCTGGCCAATCTTCACGCGGCCGCGCGTGGGTTCAATCTTGCCCTGGATCACGTCGAGCAGCGTCGACTTGCCGGCACCGTTCTCGCCCAGCAGGCCATAGCGGTCGCCCGCACCAATGAGCCAGGTCACGTCAGAGAGCACCTGCTTGGGCGCGCCATCGGTATCCGCATAGCCGGCGTCCACGTCGACCACATCGATAACCTGCTTGCCCAGGCGGCTCACGGCGAGGCGCTTGAGCTCCAGCTCGTCACGCACGGGCGGCACGTCGGCGATCAGCTCGCGAGCGGCATCAACGCGAAACTTGGGCTTGGTGGAACGCGCCTGGGCGCCGCGGCTCAGCCACGCGAGCTCCTTGCGCGCCATGTTGCGACGGCGTTCCTCGGTAACCGCGGCCATGCGGTCGCGCTCCACGCGCTGCAGGATATATGCGGAGTAGCCGCCCTCGAAGGGATCGACCTGGCCGTCGTGGACCTCCCACATGCTGGTGCAGACCTCGTCCAAGAACCAGCGATCGTGCGTGACCACGAGCATGGCGCCCTGACCGCGCTGCCAGCGAGCCTTAAGATGGCGTGCAAGCCAGTTGATGGTGCGCATGTCCAGATGGTTAGTGGGCTCGTCGAGCATGAGCACGTCGTAGTCGCCGATCAACAGGCGCGCGAGGTCCACGCGGCGGCGCTGGCCACCCGAAAGCTCGCCCACCGTGCCCTCCCAGGGCACATCGCTAATGAGACCGGCGAGGATCTGGCGCGTGCGGGGGCTCGACGCCCACTCATACTCGGGCGTGTCGCCCACGACGGCATGGTGCACGGTGTCGGTGTCGACAAGCTGGTCCTTTTGGCCGAGCAGGCCGATCGTGGTGCCGCGACGATGCGTCACGCGGCCGTCGTCGGGCTCCAGCGTGCCGGCGAGCACGCTCAGCAGCGTCGACTTGCCGTCGCCGTTTTTACCGACAATACCAATACGGTCGCCCTCGCCCACGCCGAGCGTCACGCTATCGAAAATATGCTTGGTGGGAAACTCTAGGCTGACGGAATCGCATCCCAAAAGAATCGCCATATGCCCTGCTCCTTCGTAGAAATTCAACGTTGTCCATAATAGCAGCGAAAAGGCGGGCCGCACACGACACAAAAAGGCGGGCCATCTCCCAAAAGAGATGACCCGCCTCTCCAATCAGTCCCGTGGCAACCGTGGCCGCCGCGGGCCTCAAGCATGTCCCGGACTAGGAGAACATGCCGGTGAGGTAATCATTCAGCCGCTTATCCTTGGGCCGTTGGAAAATCTCGTCAGTCTCGTCGTACTCGACCATATCGCCCATGTAGAAGAACGCCGTGCGGTTGGACACACGCGACGCCTGCTCCATGTTGTGCGTCACGATGACGATGGCGCGGTCGGCAACGATCGATGACATGAGGTCCTCGATCGCCAGCGTCGAGATGGGGTCGAGCGCCGAGCAGGGCTCGTCGAACAAGATCACGTCGGGGTTGAGCGCCAGCGTGCGCGCGATGCACAGACGCTGCTGCTGACCGCCCGAAAGCGCATAGGCGCTCTTATCGAGCTTGTCTTTGACCTCGTCCCACAGCGCCGCGCCGCGTAAGCTTTCCTCGACCATGCGGTCGAGCTCGTCACGGTCGGTGATGCCGTGGCGCTTGGGCGCAAACGTGATGTTGTCGCGAATGGACTTGCGGAACGGGTTGGGCTGCTGGAACACCATGCCAATGGAACGGCGCAGCTCGTAGGTGTTTTCGGTCTTGGTGTTCACGTTGCGCCCGCGATAGTTGATCTCGCCCTCCACGCGGCAGCCGCGAATCTCGCGATTCATGAGGTTGAGGCTACGCAAGAAGGTCGACTTACCGCAGCCCGAAGGCCCAATGAGCGCCGTGATCTCGCCCTTGTGGAAGTCGAGCGACGTATTGTGCAGTGCATGGTGGTCGCCATAGTACACGTTGACGTCCTTGGTGGAGAGCACGACCTCGTCGTTCACGGCCTTGCCGCTCACGCGCACGCGCTTCTCGCTCTCCCCCACGCTCGACAGGAAGTCCCGGGTGTCGGACGATGCCGCTTCGGTTGCGGGCGTTACATTCATCTCGCTCATTCGGCCGTCATCTTCCTTGCCAGTTGCTTGCCCACAATGCGGGCGATTACGTTAAACAGCAGCACGCAAATCATCAGCAGTGCCGCGGTACCCCAAACGATCTGCTGGGCCTCGGGGCTGCCTTCGCCATAGATCTTGTAGATATGCACGGCGAGCGACTCACCGGGGCGGAACACGTTCCAGGCGCAAGTAGGGCTCGACAGGTTAAGGCTCAAGAAGTTGAGGCGAACCGGCGAGCTCATGCCCGAGGTAAAGAGCAGCGCCGCGGCCTCGCCAAAGACGCGGCCGGCCGAAAGCACGATGCCGGTCACGATAGCGGGCATGGCCTCGGGAATCAGGATGTGCAGCGTGGCCTCCCAGCGGGTGAGGCCCATGGCCAGGCACGCATCGCGCTGGGCCTGCGGCACGTCCTCGAGCGCCTGCTGGATCACGCGCACCAGAATGGGGATATTGAACATGGTGAGCGCGACGGCGCCGGAGATGATGGAGTACTTCCAGCCCAGCTGCACCGAGAACACCAGAAAACCGAACATGCCGACAACGATGGAAGGCAGCGAGGACAGCGTCTCGATGGCGGTGGAGGCAATGTCGCGGACGGGTCCGTCGGGTGCGTACTCAACCAAAAAGACCGCGCCACCCAGGCTGATGGGCACCGAGATGATCAGGGTGATCAGCAGCAGGTAGAACGAGTCGAACAGCTGGTAGAGCACGCCGCCCTGCGTTCCGTTGGCGCGCGACGGCTCCGTGAGAAAGCCCGGCTGGAACAGCGTCGAGATGCCCTCGAACAGGATATAGGCCACCATGGAGACGACGATGAGCATGACGATGGCGACGATCGCCGTCAACACGCCCGTGGCGAAGCGGTCCTGCTTTTGGACACGCCCGAGCCTCGCCTCGTCGATGTGGATACGCGTGCTAGCCACGAGCCTTCGCCCCCTTGCGGCCGATAAGGTGGATGATCAGGATGAAGATGAGACTCATGCCCATCAGCAGCAGGCCGAGCGCCCACAGAACATCGTCTTGGGCCGAGCCCTCGGCATAGACTGCCATGGACGTGGTGAGCGTGGTGGTGATGGTCGAAGCCGGCGACAGCAGCGACGTCGGCATGGCCTCGATGCCGCCGATGACCATGCGCACGGCGAGCGTCTCGCCAAAGGCGCGGGTCATGCCCAAGATAACCGCGGTCATGAGCGACGGCATGGCGGACTTGAGCACCACGTGCCAGATGGTCTGCCAGCGGGTGTAGCCCAGCGCGAGCGAGCCCTGGCGGTAGCCGTCGGGCACGGCGCGCAGGCCATCGACCGAAAGCGTGGTCATGGTCGGCAGGATCATGACGGCCAGCACGATGGCGCCGGGCAAGATGCCCAGGCCCGTGCTCACGTGGAAAACGCTCTTCATAAGACCGACGACCACGTGAAAACCGATCAGGCCAAAGACGACCGAGGGGATGCCGGTCAAAAGCTCAATGAGCGGCTGAAAGATCTTAGAGCCAAACTTAGGGCTAATCTCGACCGCAAAGATGGCAGAGCCGATGGCGATGGGCAGCGCGATAAGCGTGGAGAGCACCATGACCGCAAACGAGGTGACGATCAGGGGCAGGGCGCCGGTATAGGGCAGGCCGTTTTCGGCTGTGTTGGCCAGGTCCCACTTGGTGCCGGTGAAAAACTCGACGACCGAGACGCCGTCCTTGACAAAAGCCGAGAGGCCCTTTTGGGCGACCATAAAGATGAGCGCGGCAACGACAAGCGTCACGAGCGCTACGCACGCGCCCGTGACGCCCAGGCCCACGTTCTCAAGGTCGCGCTTTGGCAGCTGTTTTGCCATTGCAAACCTTTCCGGGGCGATTACTTATTTAGCAGAGACCTTGCCGCTGGCGTCCTTGACGACCTTCATGGCAGAGATGGGGATGAAGCCCTGCTCCTCGACGAGCTTGCCCTGGACGTCGTCGGAAAGCATGAACTCCAGGAAGGCCTTGGTGGCCTCGTCGGCGTCCTTGGAGCAGTACATGTGCTCGGTAGCCCAGATCTTGAAGGAGTCATCAGTGACATTCTTGCTCTTGGGCTCGACGCCCTCGACCTTGATGGCGTTGAACTTGGAGTCATCGAAGTGCGAGAAGTCGAGGTAGGAGATGGCGTTATCGGTGCTGCCCATCTGAGTCTGGACGTCGCCGGACTTGTCGAGCTCGGCGTCGCCCTTAAAGTCGACGGTCTCGTCGCCAAAGACGGCGGCCTCGAAGGTGGCGCGGGTACCGGAGCCGGCCTTGCGGTTGAGGACGACGATGGTGGCGTCGTCGCCGCCGACCTCCTTCCAGTTGGTAATCTGACCGGAGAAGATACCCTTGAGCTGCTCGAGGGACAGGTCGTCGACCTTGACGTTCTTGGAGACGACGGGGCCCATGCCCACGACGGCGACCTCGTGGTCGACGAGGTTCTTGACTTGATCGGCCTCAAGCTTGGTCTCGGCGAAGACGTCGGAGTTGCCGATGGTGACGGTGCCGGCGGCGACAGCGGTCAGGCCCTTGCCCGAACCGTTACCCGAGCCGGAGACGGAGACATCGGGGTTGGCGTCCATGAACTTCTCGGCAGCGGCCTCGACGAGAGCCTGGAACGAAGAGGCACCGTCGTAGGTCACCTCGCCGGAGACGGACTCGGCAGCAGCGGCGCTACCCTTGTCGGCGGCATCGGATGCGCCGGAGCCGCCGCACCCAACGAGACCGAGACCGACGATGCTGGCAAGACCACCAGCGAGGCCGAGGAACTGACGACGAGAATAAGCCTGATCGAGCATGATCTTCCTTTCATACATGCGACTCGCGGGCACCCCGCCCGCTTTGCTGTTTGGAAAGATACGACCCCGATCGGGCGACGACCGCCTTATCTGCGGTTTCTTACGGGCTATTGATAGACCCTTACCGCAAGCTCTGCCCAGCCTTTACAAACGGATAACAATCCAGCGCCGAACATGGCGCACCTTTTACACCAGAGCAAAGTAGTCATTGGGGACGTTCTTGTTTGACTAGTCATTTTAGAACGTCCCCAATGACTACCCCAGCAACGCCGATGTTTTGGCGACGACAGCGAAAGCCCGCCAGAGCGAGCAAGGTGCCTTGAAACGAGGCGGCATTGACCTTCTGGTCATGCCGCCGAAGTTGAAAGGCAGATTGCCGCTCTGGCGGGCTTGTAGCGTCGACTGGTTACGCGGTTTGGTAAAACCGCGTAACTATAGTTCAAGTTCGTTGAGGCGCAGGATCGCAACAATATAGATCTTGAGCGCCTGCTTGAGCTGTTCCTCGTTGGCGCACTCGTTGGGGCCGTGCATCTGGCCGCCCCATGCGGGCAGCTCCAGGCCGGTCTCCTCGGGGCCAAACGAGACGGCGCGGGCAAAGTTGCGCGCGTACGTGCCGCCGCCCATGGCAAAGGGCTCGGCATGCTTGCCGGTGAACTCGTTATAGGTATCGATAAGCGCCTTCACGGCCGGATCGTCGGCAGACACCGAGAACGGCACCTTCGCACGACCCACACGGCACGTCACGCCAAAACGGCCCACGAGCGGCTCGAGCTGCTCGCGGATGGTATCGGCACTCGTGCTATCGGGGAAGCGCACGTCGATGACCTGCTCGATATGGCCATCCGCCACACGGATGACGCCAGCGTTGCAGGTAAGCGGGCCAAACGCTGGGCTCGTCGCGTCGATACCCAGGCCGCGACCATAGGCATCCGCATGCACAAAGGCCAGGAACTTGACGAACTCGTGCTCGGCAGGCGTCAGCAGGCGCTCGTCGCGTGCACCAAACGCGTCCTCGGCCTCGCGCAGATACGACACGATCAGGCCGACGGCGTTGATGGTGCCCTCAGGCATCGAAGCGTGACCGCCAATACCGTGGGCGAAAATCTGCGCATGCCCGTTATCGAGTGTCGTGATCTCAAGGCGGTCGGCGTTCTCGACCGGCGCCGGCAGCTCATCGGCGGCAATCGCGAGCTCGCAGATAGACTGCGACGGAATGGCGTTGCTCGCCTCGGCACCGCTCCAGGACACAATGCGCCCGCCGTCGATCTTGGGGCTCACGAACGTCGCCCCAAACTGGCCCTTCTC
Source organism: Collinsella aerofaciens (assembly GCA_048532905.1). Taxonomy (GTDB): domain Bacteria; phylum Actinomycetota; class Coriobacteriia; order Coriobacteriales; family Coriobacteriaceae; genus Collinsella; species Collinsella aerofaciens_CB. The sequence goes on along the minus strand of DBGFTB010000036.1, from coordinate 7,133 downwards.
AGCATTGCAGACCGGGAACTCGGCATCGGGCGTAAACAAAAAGTCGGGGTCTGCGTTGTTCTCCAGATAATGGTGAACGTCGGACATGCCCACTTCCTCATCGCAGCCCAGCAGCGCGCGGAAGGTGTAGCGCGGAACAATGCCGTGCTTGAGCAAGTAGGCGCCGGCGTAGAGTGACAATACCGCCGGGCCCTTGTCGTCAATCACGCCGCGACCGAGCAGCCAGCCCTCGCGGCGCTCCATGGTGAACGGGTCGGTGTTCCAGCCAGGGCCGGCGGGAACCACGTCCACGTGGCAGATAGTCGCGAGCTGTTTGTCGCCGCGGCCCGGGATATCGGCGATTCCCACATAGCCCTCGTCGTCGCTCGTCTGATAGCCGAGCTTCTGCGCGATGCCGAGCGCGCAATCGAGCGCGTCACGGACCGGGCGGCCAAACGGCGCGCCGGGCTCCGCATCGGCAGAAACTGCCACGGACGGATAACTCACCAGCTGCTCGATATCGGCGACGACATCCTCCCAGACCTCGTCGACATACTCGGCAACGCTCTGCTCCACCTGATTCATGGACGACCTCCTTACCAATGAGCGGCGAGCGTGCCCGCCCCTCACATCAAATACCTATATAGCGAAAAGTTTAGCAAGCTCGGCCACCGAGTGCACCACTGCATCGGCACCCGCCGCCTCGTGCTCGCCCGGCGCCGCCGCGCCCGAATAGATACCAATGCACGGCACGCTCATCGCGTGCGCGCCCTCGACGTCGTTAAAGCGATCGCCGATCATCACGGCATCGCCCGCGGCCGCACCCAAGGCCGCCAACGCGTCGCGGACCGAATCGGCCTTGGTCTCGCGCCCCTGCGGCGGATTCATGCCAACCACCGCCTCAAACTGAGAAAGTCCCAGCTCTCCCACCATGTCAACGCACTTTGCCTCCATGCGCGACGTCGCCACGGCCAAGCGCTTGCCCTGGGCGACCAACCCATCCAGCAGCTCGGGGATCCCGTCAAACACGGGATACTCCTCCGGTCCCAGCTCGTCAAAAAAGGCGCGGTACTCGTCGGCCACCACAAGCGACTCCTCGCGGGAGAAGCCATAAAAGTCGTGAAAACTCTTCCACAGGGGCGGCCCGATCATGCGACGCAGGTCACCCATCTGCGCCTCCGAAAACCCGCGTGCAGCCAGCGTCTTGCGCGTCGAGGTCATCACCGCCCGACCCGTATCGGCCACCGTGCCATCAAAATCAAACAGCACGACCGGCCGTTTGCATATCTCCAGCGCCTCCATCGGCATCCCTCTTCCCCAGTTGACGATTTCCACACCGACACTTCAAACTGTTGACTATTCAACAATTGAACCTAGAAATGTGGAACGACTCCACTATACTTGTCGCACTTTGCTCTCAGAAGGCGGCGCCGTCGCGCCCCAACGAAAGGTGCAATTATGTCTTTTGCCATCATAACCGACTCCACGTCGGACATCTCCCCCGCCCGCGCCCAAGAGCTCGGCATTTACGTGATTCCGCTGCATGTGATTATCGAGGGCGAGGACCTGCTCGACCAGGTGCAGATTACCGCCCAAGAGTACGTCGCCCGCATGGCCGGCTCCGAGCAGCTGCCGCACACCTCGCAGCCGAGTGCCGGCGAGTTCAAGGAACTCTTTGACCGCATGCGCGCCGACGGCCACGATAGCGCCATCTTTATCTCGCTGTGCAGCGAGTGGTCCGCCTGCTACGCCAACGCCAGCCTGACGGCCGAGACGCACGAGCTCGACGTGCGCTGCATCGACTCGCGCACCGGCTCGGGCGCCGAGGGCCTGCTGGTGGAGTACGCGCTGGCCATGCGCGAGGACGGCCGCAGCCTGGACGAGACCGAGGCGCAGATCCGCGCGACGCTGCCCGACGCCCACCTGCTGCTGATTCCCCGCACGCTCGAGAATCTCGTTAAGAACGGCCGCGCGCCCAAGCTCGCCGGCCAGCTCACGCAAATGCTCAACATTCGCCTGGCCGTTTCGCCGGAGTGGAAATCGGGCGAGATCAAGGCCATAAAAAAGGGCCGCGGTGCCAAGCGCATCGTTACCAACACCATGGCCGATTGCCTCGCATTTTTGGCCGAGTATCCGGGCTCCAGCGTGCGCGTGCTCACGACCGGCGCCGCCGAGGAGCAGGAGCTTGTCAACGAGGCACTCGCGGGTCAGGATTACGTAGACGCCGGCACCGGCCCCATCGGCTGCACCATCGCCACCCACGTAGGCGTCGACGCCATCGCCATCAGCTACTGCCCCCGCTACCAGTCAACTCACTAGGGACGCCCACATCAGTTGCGGTGGAATAGGGACTGTTTTTGGCTTATTAGCCGCCAATCAATCCCTATTCCACCGCAACTTAGAAGCAGTTCATTTGGGACGGGGCTAAAAAGACTGGTATCAAACGTTTCAGACCAGTCTTTTAGCACGTCCCATTTTACCTACCCTACATCAGCCCGCTCAGGGCGATGTCGACGGCTTCGTTGAGGTCGTCGGTGATGTGGACAAGGTCTGGATCGAGTGGGCTGATCATGCCGGCATCCATCACCGGGCCGTTGAGCCAGTCGAACAGGCCCCTCGCGGTACCCACTGGACAAAAAATGGCAAATATGAGTACCGCCACCAAATTAGTAGCAGCAAAATCTCGCCGGAATTGATCATTTCGATCAATTCCACGTCTTGCCAAGGCTCAAAATTCCGTGTTTAGTGGGTTAGATATATAGAATAATGTGGAATTGGTATTCTATTCTTACCAAATGTTATGAGACTACATTAACAACAGTACTCATATTTGACGTTATTTGACCACGGAGTCATTCGAGGACCCCTCCCCACGCCGCCAACACGCCCCATAGCCGCCAAAACACCTTTAACAACAGCCGCCGCACGTTTTGGCACCGGCTAATTGCCACTCACGGATCGGTACCCCACTATTACCGAACCAAAATCGAAGTCGCATATCTCATAAAGCTGAAATGACGTACCCTCATCCCAATGAACGCTGACAAGAATGGCATTCAAATGAGCAACGCCGTGCATCAATACGCCCTTTTCGGGAAAGCCTTATTCAAACTCAATAAAACGGTTGTCCACGCTTCAGATCCGCGTAAGCAGATCGTAATCTGTAGCAACGGTCCAGACATCCGTTACGCAACACTCGAAGAATGGGACAAAGCCGGCAAATCTTTCGGCGAACGTGCACAGACCGAGGGCATCGTTACCAGCGCGAGCCCAGCGCGCGACAAACTCGAGCTCTTTCGCAATCTTTTTACCGGCCGCAAAGATGTGCACGCTCACGGGTATCGCAGAAAAGACGGGGGCATCGGCTATACACCCGCCTGCGCAAATGAGTGGAAGCCAGGCATTTGCCCCAAAGCAAACCATCACAGAATTAAATGCGCTGAATGTCGCAGCCGCACATTCCTTGAGCTGAACGATGCCGCCATTATCGCCCATTTCAAAGGCAGCGACGACAGGCTCCGGGACGTCATAGGTCAATATGTTCTCGACAAAGACTGCAACACAAATGTCCTTGTCATTGATTTTGACAAAGCCGATTGGAAAGAAGCGACAAACGCTATCAGGCTTGTCGTAAAAAACCATGGAATTAACGCTGCGGTCGAGCGATCAAGGTCAGGCAACGGCGCGCATATCTGGTTTTTCTTCCTAGAACCTATAAACGCAAAGACAGCACGAGATTTCGGTAGCTGCCTTATCGCCGAAGCAGCGGCACTCAACAAGACAATCACCTTCGAAGCCTTTGACCGAATGATACCCGCGCAGTCCACCATTCCTGAAGGCGGCTTTGGAAATCTCATTGCGCTGCCCTTTCAGGGAAAAGCGCAGCGGGAAGGAAACAGCGTATTTGTTGACGAACGATTCGAGCCCTTTCCCGACCAATGGCTTTACCTTTCGCAAATCCAACTAATCTCGCGTGCGACGGTGGATCGTCTGATCGAGGACACCAAAAACAAACCGCTTGGAATAGCAACAGCTGCAGCGACAAACAAAACCAGGCGCAATGTCCAAAAGCCACGAAAGCGGCTCCCGCTCACGCCACGAGACTTCCCCTCGAACCTGCTCGTCACACAAGCCGATATGCTCTACATCCCCGAAAAGTCTCTGAGCCCGGCAGCTCAAATGGAAATCCGCAGGCTTGCGACATTTGCCAACCCGGAGTTCTTCCGTGCGCAATCTATGCATCAATCAGTATTCGGCAAACCGCGACTCATAGACCTCAGCGAACTTAGAGATGGCCGCGTCGCGATTCCCAGAGGCTGCAAAGCCCAACTTGAGCAGCTGATTCAAGAAGCCCACGTTACTGCCCATTATTCAGACGAACGTAGCACAGGCAATCCAATTGAGATGGCATTCAAAGGGACCCTTCATCCCGAACAGCAAATTGCCGCCGACCAGATGCTTGAATACGAAGACGGAATCATGTCTGCGCCAACGGGCTTCGGTAAAACCGTCATCGGAGCTTATCTTATTGCCGCCGTTGGTCTTCCGGCGCTCGTCATTGTTCCAAAGACCGCGCTCATAGCCCAATGGAAATCGCAGCTCGAACGATTTCTCGACATTACGGACACCAGAGAGCCGGTCCGAACGCCAAAAGGACGAATCAGCAAAAAGCAACCTCCCCTTATTGGACAAATCGGAGGGGGCAAAACCGCCGTCAGCGGCCTTATCGACGTCGCTTCCTTTCAGTCGCTATCTGGCAAAAACTCCCAAACCGGGGAGCCGATAGTTAAGGACCTTGTTTGTAATTACGGCCTCATTATCTGCGACGAATGCCACCATGCTGCCGCGCCTCAGCTCGAGCTCGTCCTCAAGTCCGCTCCAGCCAAATATGTATATGGCCTTTCCGCGACACCCGAGCGCTCCGACGGACTCACACGCGCGCTCTCGATGCTCTGCGGCCCGCTTCGCTATGCCATCGATCCAAAAACGCAGGCAATTCAGCAGGGCATCCAGCGCATCGTGCGACCGAGATTTACCGGCATTCGGCTATCTGCCTACGAGCCGGGTGCAAGCTTCAATCAGATTCTTGATCTGCTGTGTGCACATGCGGCAAGAAACGAATTGATTGTCGATGACGCCCTCGAAGCAGCGTCAAACGGTCGGCATCCGCTCATACTATCCAAAAGGAAAAAGCATGCTGAGGAACTGATCAGGCTGCTTAATGATCGCAGACACGAACCCATACTCTTAACCGGAGAAATCGGTGCCAAAGAAAGAAAAACGATACTGAACAGTCTTCCCGGCCTTGAGCATGAACATCGAATCATCGTCGCCACCGAAAGCCTTCTGAGCGAGGGCTTCGATCTGTCCTACCTTGACACCCTATTCATTGCCACGCCGATATCTTGGGACGGCAGTGTAACGCAGCAGGCGGGCAGACTGCACAGAAGCCACGAGGGCAAGCAACAGATTGAGATATTCGACTACATTGACCTGTCGATACCCATGCTCGCTCGCATGTACCAGAAGAGACTCAAGACGTACGCCAAGCTGGGCTACGAAATTTATTCAGCAGAGGACAGTGAGCAACCCGATTACAACATTCTCATAGAGCCAGCAAACGCTATTGAGGCATTAATTAAAGACATCACCGGTGCCACAAAGAGCGCCTTCATAGCCGCATCCTACGCATCCGCCGCATGCCTCGCGAAACTCACCGCCACACTCGCAGGCGCAGCCGCCCGTGGGATTACCCTTGAGATTTATGTTGCCTCAACTCCGCGCGATGACGCGAAAGCGATTTTTGCCGAGATGAACGTCGACTATTCCGTCAAGGCCAAAGGGCGGCTGTGCGCGGCCGTGATTGACGAGGAAACTGTCTGGTACGGGACTATCCCGCTGCTGGCATTCCCCAAGAAAGAAGACCGCAGCATCCGTTTCAAAAGCAACGAAGTCGCCGCTGAGTTTTTGAGCGAAATCCAGCAATGAGGAGAACCGGGGGCCGCAGCAGCGAACGGGGCACGCCTATCAGTTGCGGTGAAATAGGGACTGTTTTTGGCCAATCGACCGCAAATCAGTCCCTATTCCACCGCAACTTGGAAATCGGCGATCAGCCCAGCGGACCCTGAAACAGTTCCTCATGCGAGCCCATTCTCACCAGCCTAATCACTGGGTTAGTCTTATGGGGAAGATAAAGAACGACCACATCGACCAAGCCATCGGATAGGTGGAAATCGATGTGGCCGTTGTAGTTTCCGCCCGGGTTTGAGAGCTCGTGGGCGCCATACTCCGCCGGAAGTGACCCATGAGCCACAAGCTCTGCAACCGCCGCTTTAAACTCACTTTTTAGCTGCGGATGCATGCGCATCGTTCGTTTGTAGTCCGCCTTAAATTGAGCCTCGACTTTAATCTCGAACATCGCTATTCCTCATCGAGGAATGACATAAGCTCATCAGCGTTATTGAATGACGGGCTATCGTCCGGCAAAATCCCCAACTCATGAGCCTCGGCGATCACCATGGCACGCCTCGTCGCCTCGTTGGGCATCTCCGCCCTTCCTACAATCTCAAAAGGAATCTTTCGCTGATTTACCAGCTGCCGAACGGCAAGATTGAGATAGGAATTGAGGCTGAGGCCGACCGAATCCAAGAACTCAGTCGCCTGCTCCTTGAGCCCCTCTTCGAGGCGAACCGTCGTAGGCTTAACCGTTGCAGTAGACATACGCGACCTCCTTGCCCTCGTCTTTTGCATCAGTATACCCAATATAAATGGCAACCTGACGTTAGATAGCATCAGATTGCCATGCATATTCATGTCGCGGTAGACACGATTGCTCTACATCAACCCGCTGAGCGCAATGTCAACGGCCTCGTTGAGGTCGTCGGTAATGTGTACCAGATCCGGGTCGAGCGGGCTAATCATACTGGCGCTCATTACCGGGCCGTTAAGCCAGTCGAACAGGCCCTGCCAGTACTCGGTGCCCACCAGCACAAGCGGCATGCGCTTGACCTTGTGCGTTTGCACCAGCGTGAGCACCTCGAACATCTCGTCGAGTGTGCCAAACCCGCCGGGAAAAACAATAGCGCCCGAGCTGTATTTGACGAACATGGTCTTGCGCACAAAGAAGTAACGGAAGTCCATACCAAGGTTCACGT
>DBGFTB010000035.1:0-13633 GCA_048532905.1 Collinsella aerofaciens | reverse complement strand
GGCTCTGGCTCTGGCTCGGGCACGGGCGACGATTCCGGTACGACCAACTAGTCGCCACCCCACCGCTCATCACGGCTCTCGCCGCAAACATATTCGCTCACAGGCGCCCGCTTGCTCCCCCAGCAAGCGGGCGCTTCGTTTTTGACATGACATGAACCAGAAGAGCCCGGCACCATAGCGGTACCGGGCTCGATATTCCTCTGGTGCCCCCGGGCGGATTCGAAAACTCCCCCCGCGGGAAATTGGTGACGCGGGTGTCGACGGCTCGAATCCGCCGACGGCCCCCACAAACCAGAAACGGCGCCGCTCTCGCGACGCCGTCATAATCTTCTGGTGCCCCCGGGCGGATTCGAACCGTCGACACCCGCTTTAGGAGATATGATTTAATGCTACCCCCTACCATTCATCAAGCATCATTGAATATCATATAACCGCAGATAAACATAGCAGTTTGTGTCTTTTGCCTCCGGTAGCTGCGCCTACGCTTTTACAAACATATTACTAACAGCTTTAGCTAAACTGCACTCAATGAATTGTTGAAAACTATTCAAAGAAACGGAGCGCAAAGATGTCAGAACAGCCACTAATTAGCGGAAGAGGCACGTGTTGGAAAGACAAGAGATCACCTAACACCTATCGCTATTATTTTTCCCTTGGAGTCAAGGACCCTAAGACGGGGCGCTACAAACGATCCCCAACTTATACAGTTCGTTGCAAGACTAAAACAGAAGCTAAGGCTGCAATGCAGGCCAAGCTGGCTGAAATCAACTCCTCTGGCACGATCACTAAAACTAAAAAGCCCACTTTGCTTGCGTCCTACTGCTGGGCCTTTCATGAAAATAGGGACACCGAGCTTGCGCCAACGAGCTATGAAAGAGAAGCGTACGATTGCAGGCATATCGAAGACCTATTCGGTGCGTTTCAGACAATTGAGGGGCTAACTCCCGATCTAATCGAAGAAACATATGCCGAAGCTCGTCGTACGGGAAAATACAAACCATCAGAGCTTGTACGAATCAATGCGAAACTGCGCCAGATTTTGTCGAATGCAGTCGCAAAGAGAATAATTGACCGAAACCCCTGCGCTACCGTTCATGTTCGCAGACCACGCAACAAAAGAGAATCACTGACAATCGACCAAGTAGCTACCCTATGCACACATCTTCAACACATTGAGCTCACCGCCGAAGCTGTTGGTACACTAGTACTAGTGTATACGGGTATGCGGAAAGGCGAGATGCTGGGCCTCGAATGGCGCGATTGGGACCCTGCCAATAAAACCTTGAAAATTGACAGGCAGTACACCAACGACCATGAACTGAGGGCACCCAAGTCACAAGAAAGCCAACGCAAAATCCCCGTTGGAGAAACCTTGACCGAACGTCTTCAATCATGGTCAGCCATACAAAAAGAGCTCCTGGCCTCTCTGGGGCTGTCCCAGACTGGCAGCACTCCCATCATTAGCGATATTGCTGTCGAGCAAGGGATCCCTACTGTCTGTCACATGAAAAACTACATCTTCAACCATTGGTTTCGCGATTTCGCAGTTAGCTGCAATCTTGGAATCTATGAGCCGAACAATTCGACTGGCGGAAAACTATATAAGGGCATCTGCCCGCATCAGCTCAGGCATTGTGTAAGCACTTTTATGCTGGCGAACGGATCGGACGTTAGAAGCGTGCAAGGTATTCTTGGCCACGCGGACCCCAATATCACGCTCAAAACGTATACAAGCCTCGTTCAACAACCAGAAATAAAAGCAGTTAAAGGCTACGAAGCCTTCATCAACGCCTATATACAGAGAAGCGAGAAATAGCATGTTTTTTCATTCATCGTTTATTTCATAATATTACGGTACTATAATACCGTTTCCGCAGGTAGATGCTTTATTTGATTGACATCTAATGAGTTTTAATACATGCTAAAGCTGTCAGATGGCTACGCATGTAGTCATAGAAACCGGCCCCCCAAGTGCTTATGAACCTGGTACGTCTTACAAGCACAGGGAGGGCCCTCATTGAAAGGATAGCTCATCATGGCTACTCCAAAGATTAGCACTCAGGCGTCCACACCGACTTTCCCCACTGGTGCCGCTCAGTGCGATCGGTTGCTCCGCGTTAACGATATCCGCGAACTCACTGGCTGGAGCGAAAACACCGCACGCAAGTTTATGCGAGAGTCCGGCAAGCTCATCCAGATCCATCGCTCTAATTACATGTTTGAAAGCTCGTTCTACGAGCTTTTCAAGCAGCTTGAAGGTCGTACCGCCCACCTTGATTAGGTGGTAAACATGAGCGAGCTTCCGTCGATTTCCGACATATTTAGCGATGATGCTACTGAGCAACGAGAGATTACGGGAAAAATGGATAAGGCTATTTTTATTTCAGTGCCCGAGTGGGCGTGCTGCGTCACCACCGTTGCCGCCGAGCGTCTCATCCTCGGCCTTGTATGGAAGTTTGGAAAACCTTCCAAAAACAAACGGCCCATGGGCTTCTGCGCTAAAAGCAAATGGATTGAGGATCACTACCGCCTGAGTAAGAACACGATATCGCGGGCCTATACCTCTCTGAAGGATAAGGGGTATATTCAAAAAGTTGGTGATGGCAGCTGGATGCTTAATTACGCCGCAATCTACCGCGCCGCGATTGAAAACGCTTGGGAGCCTCCGAAACTTTAAGCCCACAAACCGACTATCGAGGTCGTGAGAGTCGGTCACCGTCAGGATGCCCACAAGAACATGCCGCGGATGTAAAATGAAGCAGGGTCGAACCGAAACAGTTCCCGGACAATTGGCGTCCGGCCAGACACTTCGATTCGACCCTTTCTCATGCCTGCATCTAAAATACTCCCACAATCATTCTCGACATCTTTAACGCCCTCACCTCCTGCCACCAACACGTCGTAGACGCTATTTACAACGAATCGATATGGCCGCCCGTTCTTTAAGGCACGTGTTACCATGAAAACGTGCGGTATTTCTCCAACCGAAAACCTGCGTGAACGCATGACTTGAGACGCCTTTTAGAACTCACCGATCGCAGGGCGAACACAAATCAACAGCGGCCGTGCATTGTTCCCAGCCATATGGCATGGCGGAGCCATGCCGTTGTTGATTGGAGTGCCGCACCATGGCAGACAATCCGAGCGAAAAGAAAATCAGCGAGGCATCCGGCGTGAAGGCCGTCCTCGATGAGGCTGCCGAGCGGATCGAGGCGACATGGCGGGAGAGGCTGCTGCGCGAGACGGGCGACCTCAGGACCGAGAACGCGTTGCTCAGGGCCCAGCTCGATGAATCCAGCCGTAAGCTCGCCGAGGCGACGGATCGGAATGAAAAGATTGAGGCCGACTGCAATGAGCGGGTCGCCTTTATAGAGGAGAAGTTCGAACTCGATACCGCGAGCCTCGAGCTCGAGAACAACGAGCTCCATGCCGCGAGCGTCAGATATCTCGCCGATGCTCGGGAACTCGACAGGCAGGTCGTCCAACTCCATGCCGAGGCCGTGGCCATGGTCGATGAGATCGAGCGACTGCGCGGCGAGCGTGACGCCGCGCTGAAAGCCCAAGCCGAGTTGAACGACGCACTCCTGGCCCAGCGCGACCTGATGGCCGAGGTCGCCGCCCTCAAGGACCGCCTTGCCGCCTCCGAGCAGCGTGCGGCCGTGGCCGAGGCCAAGATCGAGGTCATGACCCAGATGAAGATCGAGTAGGCCGCATAGCATCTAATTTTCTAGAAACCCCCTAGAGCATTTCTAGGGGGTTTCTAGAACTGAGAACCGGGCGCAGCACTTTCGATCGGCACGATGTCTCGATAGACCAGACGGTGCCTGTCGTCACGCCACTCGTCACCGTGGTAGTGGCCGAAGAACCAGGCTCGGTAGCCGAGCCGGTCGTCGAGCTCGGCAAGGAATCGCTGAAGTCGGTCGCCCCGATACTCGCGTCCGCGCTCCCGGCACAGCACCTCAGCAAGGGCAGCAGGGGCCTCGTGAGTCACAACGCAATCGACCTTCCAGCCCACGCGATTGAGCGAGGAGCGGCAGTGTTCCGTCTCTTTCTCGCTCGGCATCTCCTCGGGCCACCAGCTCCTCCCCTCCTCGCGATACTGCCTGTCGTTGCTCGCGGCGCCGCCCATGGCAAGGACCGTGGTTCCCGCGATGTCGAATACCCCTCCGCGCATGAGGTGCAGCACGTGCGGTCGTACCTCATGGACGAGACCGCCGCTCCACTCCCGCACCGTCAGTTCTGCCAGGGCGTGGTGGTTCTCATGGTTGCCGTCTACGAAACACGTGGTCCAGGGCTTCGACTCGAACCAGTCGAGCCAATACCTCTCAGCATTCGAGCCGTCCCAGACAAAGCCGAAGTCGCCGGCCACGATCACCACGTCATCGCGCGTCAGCATCCGGCCCAGCGGCCAAGATTTGAAGGCGAATCTGCTGGCCCCATACTCGGCCCTGCCGTGGACATCGCCTGTCACATAGACCGTCATCAGTACGCGCCCCACGGCAGGAGTTTGTCCCCGAGCCTCACGATTCGGTCATACAGCACCGTGTGCCGTTCGTCCGGATTGCCGTCTCGGTGAAAATGTCCGTAATACCAGCGCTTGTAGTCCAGGCGGTCCTCGAGCTCGTCGAGGAATCCGGTCAACCGGTCCACATCAGGGCGTTCCCAGCCTGGGTCCGGGTAGAGCGTCGGCGAGAGCATGCGCGTGGCGCAGGTATGGGTGATGACGCAGTCGACCTTCCAGCCGACCTCGTCGAGCCTTGCCCGCGCGGTATCGAAATCGCGCTCGTCCGGGAGCTCCTGAGGCCACCAGCTGGAATACGGCACGCGGTATTCCCTGTCCACGCTCGTGGCACCGCCCATGGTGAAGATTGTCGAACCGTCGAGCTCAAAGACCTCGCCGCGCGTCAGGCGCCGAATAGACGAAGTATCCGACAGGCGTTGCGTCAGCCCGCCGTGCCACGGTTCCATGGGACGCTCCTCCCAGTGGTCGAAGCGCTCGTGGTTGCCATCCACGAAGAGAACCGTGTAGGGGCGCGACTCGAGCCAAGCGATGTCAGCGCATTCCTCGGCAGAAAAGTTCCACGGAAAGCCAAAGTCACCGGCAACGATGAGATAGTCGTCGCTGGTAAGGCCATCCCCAAGCTCCCAGTCGCGGAGCTTTTGCATGTCGAGCCCACTGTGGATGTCGCCCGTCACATAGACCGTCATCGGATCGCCTCTTCCCTCTTGTACGCCGCCAGCTCGCGCTCGACCTGCCTGTCGCCGGTCTCGTTGACCCACCAGGGCCATTTCACCCGGCCGCACGGCTCGTCGACTCCGGCGAACCATTCCCTCAGCTCGTCGAGGCTCACCGGGGAGTGCCCGTTGGCATCGCAACCGACGTCGTAGCGCAGAAGGCCCTGCTTGCGGTTGAACCCGTTGTACGCGCCGCCGCTGCTGTGGATGTGCCCGTGGAGGTGCCACGATCCATGGCTCATGCCCTGCCAGTCGGCCATGGGGTAATGGCACAGGACGATCTTCTGCCCGTCGATCTTGAGCACGCAGATCGGCGGTTCCACGGTGAACGCGCCTGCGACCGCCGGCTGGGTCCAGTCCTTGTCGTGGTTTCCCGGGACGAGGTGGATGCGTCTGCAGACAATCCGCTTGCGCAGCCCATAGGCATCCTGGGCGGTCATCTTGAATGAGAAATCACCCAGGATGTAGAGTTCATCGTCCACGGCAACCTTGCTGTCGATGTTGTCGACGATGGCGTCGTTCATCTGCCAAATCGTCTCCCACGGGCGGTCGGTGAACTTCAGCACGTTCTCATGCCCGAAGTGGGTATCGCTGGTAAACCAGATCATATTTATGTCTCCTTCTGTCGCTAAAAAACGTTCTCCTTCGAGGTCAGGAGACGTTTTATGAGCGACATGAGGTGCATATCCCTCATGTTTCAAGCTCCAATCTGCCGGATTTGCCCAACTAAAAGTTTACGCCCACGCGCGAACAGGATTTGATTTTTGAAATATGGACGAATTGCTCGTCAGGAGGGTAAAATGGTGCCGACGGCAGCCCAAGTTGTGGTGAGCTGGGCAGAGCCGTTGCTTAACGAAGTTAGGTCATCGTCTTAGCGACGGTGGCCTTTCTTTTTGGGCTTCGAACCCTGCTTGAGTGCCTTGGAAAGGCCGACAAGAGCCGTGAGGAGCGAGACCATAGCGGTCAGGAGCTTCACGGACTCAGTGAAATCGGTCATGGGCATCACCTCCCATCGGATGGAGGACTCTGCCCGGCACGAGAGCTGCCGCCAGCAAGGACGATTCTATCAGAGCGGCTGACTCCCGCCGATCAATTCATACTCCTCACCCTCGCCGAATTGCGAGCATGAAAGAATCGGCACTGAATAGCAGCGCGCTAGGGCACCGATGATAGGCTTTCCAAAACTAGCGAGGCGTGTCGCCGTGCGAGTAGTCACCGCGATCGACGACGCGATCGTCCATCTGCCGCGATGCGGAGCTTCCGCCATGTGCTTGGCCTGCGGCGCGAACGCGGTCGTCGCCGGCATCGGGAACGGCGCCGGCGTAACGGTTGCGAATCTCCCTTGCGTAACCGCGACGCGCAAGAAGCTCATCACGTACGGCGGGATCTTCGAGTAGATCTTCATCGCACTTCGGCGCAATGAATTTAGGAAACGAATTGTAGGAGACGCCCTTGCTCGCTTTCGCCTGCTCGACCCACGCCGAGTATGCTTTCTTGAGACGCTTGATGTAAATCTCACAACGTTTCTCGTATGGAAGGGCTCGCTCGGCTTCCAACACGTTATTTTCGAAAGCCGTCTGCAACGACTTCAACGCGAAGCGCCCGTCGAGACGGGTCAGGTTGAAAGTGCACTTCGGATTGCCGGCCTCTTTGATATCGAGATCTGTCGCATAGACTCGATTGTTCTTGATGAAAATGTCTACGCCCCATGAGGCAAGTAATATCTTGAACTGCTCCATATTCTTTACGCGACCTTCGTCGATCGCAATATGGATCAGCTCGCGCAGATTGTTTTTATAACTGTACTCACCGCGACCGATAATCTCCTTTTCTGTGTCGCGCGGCTGGCGATCGCGAATCTTCGAATTCTTCTTTCCCTTTTCAAGTTGAGTAAGATTCCAGTTCTTATCGAGTTCACGGACCCACGCGGCACGTTCGAATTTTCCGTGACGCCCGCCCGTCTCGCAACGCTTACCCGTCAAAAGATCCGTTCGGTTGATTGCCATATGTACCGCGAACCGTTTTCCCGCCTTATCGCTTTCTTCATGCAGCGCGAGAATCACTTGTTGATGCGGATAGTGCTTCGCAAGCCATTGCTCCGCGTAGGCCAAACATGCATCGGGGGTCATCTTGCCTCCGTTGCATGAGCATTCTTCCGGAAGGAACGCGAGGATCTGATGAAGCAGGATTACGTTTTTGGCTCCGGCTCTCGACGGTTTGTCGTGATGGAAAACCTTTCTGGTTCTATCCATTTTCGAAAACCAGCGATCGCTGTATTCGATGTTCCAGCCACCACGCACAAGCGCATCTTTTCCGTTGATGTATTTACGGACGTTCTTCGCATACCGTTCACTCGAAACACTCTTCTGCTTAATGACGGTCATTTTGGTCACCGCCGACGAAATATCGCTTCTCAAGATCGTCGATGAAACGGTCCAGCTTACGCCCAACTTGGTAAACCTTTTCGAGCGTGCGGAAAACAGCTTTCTCGTTGTACGCGGGAAGCCCCTGGGCGTTCACAAAATACATCAGCTGATTGAGGTTTGTTCCTTCCTTCAAAAGTTCGTGATAGATCTTGTCGATCGACGCCCGATCGACATCAATTTTCTCGACATTCCCTTTGAGCAGTACGCGACGTGCATACGCACTGACAGTCATATCGAGGGAATCAGCATTGCTTTCAATTTTCGTTTTTTCTTCCGGTGAGACCCGGACGTGAATGTCATCGGTTCGGAATTTCTGGTCAGCGATTTCTGAAAAACCAAAATCGATATCGAGATCGTCGGCATTGCACAAAGCGAAGCGGATGAGTTCCGCCTCGCTCATCTCATGTCGCTTTGCGATTGCAGTGATGGCTTTCTTCTCTTCATCGGAAAGAGACGCCTTGACGGTGTGTGGGCGGAGCCTACTCATGATTCCTCCGGAAAACGAATCAGCGATCGGAGAGGCCTCCGATCAAAACCTGCTATGCGATTCGCTTTCCTTTTAATGAGGAACGGCTGGCGTCGTTCCAAAATGAAGAACCGTCTCCGCGATTCTTCATCGCGAAGTTCCAACTTCATGATAACCTTATCGCCGTAGCAGGCGGTAAGCAAGGTCTGTGGCGTGGTGTTTTTGGGGTCCGAATGGGCCCACAAAAATGCCACCCACAGTCATCTTGCAATCTCCGGAACGGTGATTGGGCGAAACGCAGTGTAGACGTGGAATGAGAGGCCTCATTCCAAGCGAGAGGCCTCGCGGCGTTGTAACTGCGTGAAGACCGTGAGCGGAAGCGAATTTTTAACGCGAAGGATACTGAGTGTTAGAGATTCGCTGTAGCGAGAGCGAAGCGGTGATGCGAATGCGAGGGATGCCGAGTATTTGCATCACCGCGCAGCGGACTCCGGGCGAGGGCTGGAGCAAGTTGATGGAAGACCTTACCGATTTGCGGAAGGTTTTGCCCGAAGCATCTGGCACCGCCGGATTCTTTTGGAACGGCCTCTCGTTTGATTGCTTTCCTATCGCTTGCTCCCAGACTGGGCGTCTAAAAAGGCGGCCGAACCGGCCGCCCACAAATAAATAAACATTTACCGAATGTAAGAGGAGAGGAACGATGCCCATTACTCCCAGTGACCGGCGACGTCGACAACCCAATGCTGTCCCGTAGCCTGCTGTTCATAATGTCCCTGGTCCTCAGAGGTGGTATACGAATCATCTACAACGGATCCACCGATACCGCCGTTTTCGCCATCGTTAATAATCCAAGCGTATGCGGCATCGGATGAATCGAAGGGCCCTACCATAGTACCACCATGATTGACCCAGAAACGAGGATGACGCGTGTATACCACGTTCGGTACCCAGACCTGGCTGTAGTCGGTTTCCCAGTGGCCCTGCTCGGCAACCCATTTCTTCTGGCTACCGCTGTTGGAAGAGGAATTATTGCTGCCGGAACCCTGTGAATTGCCGGAATTCTGCTTCGAGTCGGAGGAGTTTCCCTTGCTGTCAGACTTCGACGAGTCGGAAGACTTGTTATCCTCTTTCTTGGAGTCATCGGACTTCTGGTCCTTGTCGTCGGATTCTTTCTTCTCCTCGTTCTTGGTTCCAGAGGCTTGCGCCGCCTTTTCTTCGCTCGGCTTCTTTTTGTCTTTATTCTTTACCACCGTAGCGGCCCTTTCCGTAGAGCCGCTTCCTTGCTTTGCAACGCTGGCACATCCAAGTTGAGGTGCCGAAAGGCACACCAGAAGCGCAACGATAATAGCCTTTGTTCTCACACCGATCTCCCTGCCCATGAAACCGGGCGTTGGACACCAGCCGATATCCAACGCCCGGCTCGCTTTTACATCTGCCCGCGGCGCTTCTTCCGGTCGAGGAAGACGCCGGCTGCCACGAGGACGGTACCGCCGATGACGAACGTCTCGCCGATGAGTCCCGCGCGGTCACCGGTCTGGGCGAGGCTGCCGGGCTGGGCGGTATCCGTGCCGGCGAGGTGCTTCGGGGTGTATGCCGCCTGCTGCTTTGCTGCCTCCTCTGCCTTCTGTCGTGCAATCTCATCGGAAAGCTTCTGCTCCGCTGCGATGCGGTCGGACTTCGCCAACTCGTAGGCGGCGAGTGCCGCATCATAGCCGGACTGGAGCCCGTCCACCGCGGCCTGCTTCTCGTCCAGGATGGCCTTGGCGGGCGCGACCTTGGCACGTGCCTCGACTGCTGCGGCGAAAAGCGCGTTGAGGGCGTCATCCGCGTTCACATCATGGCCGGAAGCGATCGCCGCGCCGGCATCGATGGAGTTCAGCTTCGACAGCTTGGCGTCTGCCTGTGCCTTTGCCTGCTCGGCGGCGGAGACCAGGGACTCGGCGGCGATGGTATTCGCCTTCGCGGCATCAAGCGCGGCCTTGGTGTCATTGACGGCCTTTACTGCATCCTGCTCGCGCTGCTGTGCCTCTGCGAGCTTCGCGGCAAGGCCGGTGAGGATGTCGAGGTTCGACTGTGCGTCCTCGAGATCGGTCTGGGAGCCGGTAAGCCTGTCGGCGGCAACGCCGGTGTCGGCCTTTGCGGCATCGACGGCACGCTGGGCATCCGCGAGGGCGCTTGCGGTGCCGTCCGCCTTTTGCTTGGCGTCGGCGAGGACGGTCGACTTCTCGGCCTGATCGGCTACCGCCGCGTCATGGACGCTCTTTGCTGTATCGACCGCCTTCTTGGCGTCGGCGACGTCCTGGAAGAACTTCGCGAGGTCGGCGTTCGCATCGTCCACGCCCTGCTGCTTAGCAGCGGTGTCCGCCTTGGCGGAATCCAACTTAGACTGTGCGGTCGTTACGGCTGCGTTGGCAGCATCAAAGGCGACCTGCTTCTGCTGGACGGTCGACTTTGCCGTATCGACTGCCGCGTTGGCGGCATCGAGGTCCGATTTCGCCGCATCAAGCTCGGTCTGGGCATCCGTGACGCCCTGCTGCTTGGCGGCGATATCAGCCTTGGTGGCATCGACGGCACGCTGGGCATCGGCAACACCCTGCTTTGCGGCATCGACACCTGCCTGTGCGGCATCCACCGCGACCTGCTTCTGCTGGACGGTTGCGGCGGCGCCGGCGGCTGCCTGCTTCTTGGATGCGAGATCGGCCTTGGCTACGTTGAGTGCGCTCTTGGCGTTCTTGAGGCCGTTGATATAATAGGTCAGCTTTTGCTCGTACTCGTCGACGGAGATGGGGTTCGTGTTCCAACCGGAGCCGGACCAGCCGGAGATCTCTGCGGTGTAGCACTGCGTCTGAAGCCCGGACATGGTGCCCTTGGTGCAGGTTGCCATTCCCATAACGGCGAGTTCGGGATTGATGATGTTCATGTAATGGCCGACGGTGCCGCTACTGCCGTTCTCCCAGTGGCAGTTGTCTGCAATCCAATGGTTGATTGCGACACCGTTCTTTGCATAGAAATCATAGGCATCCTTGCCGACAAGACCGGTGACTCCATAAAGGGCCTCCGTTGCCTTGTCGAAAAAGCCCTTCTCCTGCTCGATCCACTGCCCACTCGGATCGATTCCGTAATTCCATGCCAGGTTTTCGGCAAAATCATATTGACGGGCATGATCGAGCACAGTGTCACTGTAGTTGGCATCCGCAATGGCTCCGGCGATGAGCTTGTAGGTGACCTGGAGCTCGGACAGGCCGACCGACTTGCGGTAGTCGTTGACGGACTTCATCCACCTGATCGCATTGAGCATGTTATCAAGGGACGTGGCGTCCTTGGAGTTGCCGACTTCGGTCTTTCCGGCATATTTGGCGTTCAGGATGATGTTGACTGCGTCATCGGCACCCATGGCACGGAAGAAGCCGATGGCTCCCTGCTTGAGTTGCGCGTCGGCGGAATCGAGTTTCGCCTGTGCCTCGTCGACCTTCTGCTGGGCGGCGGTCACGGCCGCGTCAGCGGTATCCTTTGCGGTCTTGGCGTTCGCAAGCTCTTCGTCGGCGGCTGCCTTGGCGGACTCGGCGTCCTTGACAGCCTGCTTCGCTGTATCCAGCTTGGCGACGGCGTCGGCATTCGCCTGCTTGGCCGCATCGAGGTCGGAGTTCGCGGCATCGAGTGCGGACTGGGCGTCGTTCACGCCGGACGCGGCATCGACCGCGGCCTGCTGCTTCGCAGAGAGGGATGCCTGGGCATCATTCAGCTCGGTCTGTGCCGTTGCTGCAGCGGACTGCGCCTGCTCGAGCTCGGACTCGCACTGGGACTGCACCGCTCGTGCGGCAGCGAGGGCTGCCTCTGCGTCCGCGACCTTCTGTTTTGCCGCATCGTACTCCGGACCGCTGGCGCCTGCCTCCGCTGCGGCGAGGTCTGCTTTCGCCTGCTCATAGGCGGCGCTGGCGGCTGCGGCCTTCGCATCCGCCGCGTCCTTGTTCTGCTGAGCTGCAGAGAGGACGGCATCGGCGGAATCCTTTGCAGACTGGGCCGCAACCAGCTTGGACTGGGCATCGGCAAGCGTCGCGTTGGCGTTGGCGAGATTGGCCTGTGCCCTGTCCACGGCAGCCTGGGCGTCGCGCACGGCCTGCTCGGCGGCACTGATTGCCTCCGGGGTGGCGCTTACGGCATCTGCCTTGGCTTTATCGAGGGCATCCTGAGCGTCCTGGGCCGCCTTGATGGCGGACTGGTACGCTTCGTCCTTCTCGGATGCATCCGCCTTGGCGTCTGCGAGACCCGCCTTCGCCTGCTCGAGGTCCTTGCCGGCGGCATCGGCGGCGTCCTTGCCCTCCGCGACCTGACGGGCGTACTCGTCCATTGCCGCTCGGTCGGCTGCCGTACCGGCGCTGACTGCCGAATCGTAGGATGCCTTGGCCTGGTCGCGGGCGGAAGCCGCCTCGTTGTAGGGACCGGCGGCCTCGTCGTAGGATGCCTTGGCGGCGTCCTCCTTCGCCTTCGCCTCGTCGACTGCCTTCTGCAGGTCCGCGATGGTCTGTGCGGCGGATTTCGCACCGGTACCGGATGCCGCGCCGGCGTGGGCGGCGATCGGCGACATCACGGCGGGGTGCTGTGTGCCCCCGTCACCGGTCTGGGCGAATGCCGCGAACGGTGAGATGAGGCTCGATCCGGTCATGGCGGCCATGGTCGCCGCGGTGACGGTCAGACGCGCGATCCCCTTCGGAGTGTGAATCTTTTTGTTTGGCAGTGCGGCGAAGTGATCGCCACCGGCAGCGAAATGCTTTCCCTGAGTCATTGTGCTGTTCCATTCCTTTTCCGTGCCCTATCCGACTGGGCATCAGAGTGCTTTCCAATAGAGATAATTATGCGCCTTAACTGGGATTGTTGTATATAGTCCGTTGGCTTTTATACAACAATCCATGACTCTTTTTGTCATGGATATCTCGCCGCTACAACAATCCTTTGGTCTACGCTGCAAAGAACTCAGATCAGAGTCTGGTTACTCACAAGAGCAATTTGCGAACCGCATTGGCATGGACAGGTCTTACTACGCCTCGATAGAGGTCGGGCGAAGAAATGTCAGTCTTTCTAACCTCTCTAAAATTGCCAATGGATTCAGCATATCAATTGCTGCACTTATGACTGGTGTCACTGATAAAAAGGATTAGTCCATCATCAGCGAACGCAGTGAGCGTATCAATCGACGGCGTAGCCGGCGGCAAGGACACGGTACGTGGCCGCGCAGCGAGCTTTGCGAGCGAAGGGGACGGCATCGCCGTCCCTATTTCTTTCTAATCTATTTCTCTATATATTGGTTTCACCAAAATGGGTATGAAACAAGCTTCTGAACAGGCTTTTTATCAGAGAATTCTAAGCTGCCGAATCATCAAAATGGTGATATTTTTTACCCAAAAGAGGGAAGCGCGTCACCAAAATGGAACCGACTAACAGCTGTTGAAAACTTTTATCCCCAAAATGGTGATTTCCTGTTTTCAGTGGAAAACTCGGGAAGTCATAA
>DBGFTB010000034.1:0-24653 GCA_048532905.1 Collinsella aerofaciens | reverse complement strand
TTTTGGTAAGATTTTGCCTTGGGAGCGGTACCATACAGGCAATGTTTAAACGAGAAAGGTGGGCTCCCATGGAACCTAAGCAGTACTACATCGGCATTGACGTCGGCGGCACTTCGGTTAAGGAGGGTCTGTTCGACGAGGACGGCAACCTGCTGGCCAAGGCCAGCGTTCCCACGCCTCCCATCGTTGACGCTGCGGGCTTTGCCGCGGTGACCGAGGCTATCGACCAGGTGGTCGCCAAGGCCCAGATTCCGCGCGCCTTTGTGGCGGGTATTGGCCTGGCCGTTCCGTGCCCCATCCCGGCATCGGGCGATGCCAAGGTCAAGGCCAACATTGCCATTAACCTGCCCGAGCTGAGAGTCGCCATTCAGGAGCACTGCCCCGACGCGGTCGTTAAGTACGAGAACGATGCCAACGCCGCCGCCATGGGCGAGGCCTGGCTCGGCTCTGCCAAGGGTGTACAGAACGTGGTGATGGTCACCATCGGTACCGGCGTGGGCGGCGGCGTTATCGTTAACGGCGACGTGGTATCGGGCGTTGTGGGCGCCGGCGGCGAGATTGGTCACATGTGCCTGAACCCGGCCGAGGAGCGTACCTGCGGCTGCGGTGGCCATGGCCACCTGGAGCAGTATTCCAGCGCCACCGGCGTGGTGAGCAACTACCTTGCTGAGTGCAAGAAGGCGGGCGTCGAGCCCATCGAGCTCACCGGCCCCTCAGATTCCAAGGACGTGTTCCAGGCCTGCCGCGAGGGCGACAAGCTCGCACTGGCAGCTGCCGATACCATGGCCGACTACCTCGGCCGCGCCCTGGCGCTTATTGCCAACGTGGTCGACCCCGAGATGTTCCTGATCGGCGGCGGTGCGTCTGCCTCGGCCGATGTCTACCTCGACGCAGTTCGCGAGCACTTCCAGCGCTACGCGCTTTCCGCCTCGCGCGAGACGCCCATTAAGGTCGCTTCGCTCGGCAACGACGCCGGCATCATCGGTGCCGCCTACGTAGCCCTGCGCGCTGCCGGCAAATAGCTGGTGCAAGGGGGTCGGGTTGCTTTGCACCAACATGGTGTAAAAGGGACAGCCTTGGCCTCCGTGCCTGCCCCAAAATATGCCGTGGCCCTTCCGTTTGCGAAGGCTCGGCATCGGCGTGCTACCATAGCTACGTCCAAGTACACATATCAAGTGGAGGAAACCCATGGCAAACGTTCTTGTCTTTGGTCACCAGAACCCCGATAACGACGCCATCATGAGCGCCGTCGTCCTGTCCCAGCTGCTCAACCAGGTTGAGTATGCCGGCAACACCTACGAGGCCTGCGCCCTTGGTCAGCTTCCGGCAGAGTCCGCCAAGCTGCTCGCCGACGCCGGCATTGCCGAGCCCCGCGTGATCGATTCCGTCGAGGCCGGTCAGCTCGTCGTCCTCACCGACCACAACGAGTCTGCCCAGTCCGTCGCCGGCCTTAAGGACGCCACGGTCTTTGGCGTCGTCGATCATCACCGCATCGGCGACTTCGAGACCGCCGGCCCGCTGCACTACATCTGCCTGCCCTGGGGCTCCAGCTGCACCATCGTCACCAAGCTCGCCGGCGTGCTCGGCGTTGAGCTTTCCGACGTCCAGGCCAAGCTGCTGCTCTCGGCCATGATGACCGACACGCTCATGCTCAAGAGCCCCACCACCACCGATGTCGACCGCGCCGTCGCCGCCAAGCTCGGCGAGCAGGTGGGCGTCGACCCGGTCAAGTTTGGCATGGAGGTCTTCCTCACCCGTCCGTCCGGCTCCTTCACCGCAGCCGAGATGGTCGGCAACGACATCAAGATGTTCGAGCCCGCCGGCAAGAAGCTGCTCATCGGCCAGTACGAGACCGTCGACAAGAGTCGTGCGCTCGGCATGATCGACGAGATTCGCGAGGCCATGCGCGCCTACGCCGCCGAGAAGGGTGCTGACGGCATTGTCCTGTGCATCACCGACATCATGGAGGAGGGCTCGCAGGTCCTGCTCGAGGGCGAGACCGAGGCCGCTCAGAAGGGCCTGGGCATTGCCGACGAGCACGACGGCGTCTGGATGCCGGGCGTCCTCTCCCGTAAGAAGCAGGTCGCTGCCCCCATCATGGCCGCCTGCTAGGTTTAGTTCACTAAACGCCACGGCCGGATCTCGGACGCCCCGCGCTCCGGTCGTTTTTTGTGCACGGCGCCGCGTCGTCTCTTGGACAGGCGTGCCCGTGCCGTTGGGCAAATAATGTTCAACCTGTGGTTCCGCTTTTCGGCCACGCCTGCGTGCTTGTCGTGCAGGGTAGGCTAGATGCAAGCGTAATACGTTAGAGCGCGGCGCCGCCACTTGGGCGGGCCGTGCTTTTTTAAGACGGGAGCCTTCCCGTGAAAGGAGCCGCCCATGGCAGCACCCGAGCAGCTGTTCAACGTCCGTGAGCGCAAGCGTTTTGAGCGTCACGACATCTGGGAGCGCATTGCCGAGAACGGCACGATTTCCGCCGCCGTCATGGTCTTCGCCGCCATTGCCGCCGTCATTTGCGCCAATACCGATGCCTACGAGGCCATCCATCACTTTTTGGAGACCCCGCTGTATGTGGGTCTGGGCAACCTTACGGCCGGTCTCACCGTTGAACTTTTCGTCAACGACTTCCTCATGGCGATTTTCTTTTTGCTCGTGGGCATTGAGCTTAAGTACGAGATGACGGTCGGCGAGCTCAAGAATCCGCGTCAGGCCATGCTTCCCATGCTGGCGGCCGTGGGCGGCGTCGTCGTTCCCGCCTGCATCTACCTGATCTTTAACCATGCCGGCGCCCACAACGGTTGGGCCATCCCCATGGCAACCGATATTGCCTTTGCGCTGGGCGTGCTGTCGCTTTTGGGCAATCGCGTGCCCAACGGCGTGCGCGTGTTCTTCTCGACGCTCGCCATCGCCGACGACCTCATCTCCATCGCCGCCATCGCCATCTTCTACGGTCAGAGCCCCAATCCGTTTTGGCTGGGTGCCGCCGCGCTCGTGACCTGCGCGCTCGTGTGGCTCAACAAGACGCAGCATTACCGCCTTGCCCCGTATTCGGTACTGGGTCTGCTGTTGTGGTTCTGCATGTTCAAGAGCGGCGTACATGCCACACTTGCTGGCGTCATCTTGGCCTTTACCATCCCGGCCAAGTGCGGCGTTAAGCTCGATAGCCTCACCGATTGGTTGGGCGAGTGCCTGCCGCTGCTCGATGACCGCTACGACGACGAGGCACACATCCTGGGCCAGCATGACTTTACCGTCTCGACCACCAAGGTCGAGCGCGTCATGCACCGCGTGACCCCGCCGCTCATCCGCATGGAGCGTCTGATCTCCACGCCGGTCAACTTTGTGATTCTGCCGATCTTTGCGTTCGTGAACGCACAGGTTCGCCTGGTGGGCGTGGACATGAGCACGCTGCTCACCGACCCGGTGACGCTCGGCGTGTACTTTGGCATGCTGCTGGGCAAGCCGATCGGCATCTTTGGTATGACGTTTGCCTTGGTCAAGCTCAAGGCCTGCGAGCTGCCGCACAACGTCAACTGGCACATGATTGCCGGTGTGGGCATTCTGGGCGGTATCGGCTTTACCATGTCGATTCTCATCAGCGGTCTCGCCTTTCCGACGGCCCAGTTTGAGGTTCTTGCTGCCAAGGCTGCCATTCTTGCCGGTTCGGTCACCGCTGCCGTGCTCGGCATGATCTACATGAGTGTTGTCTGCAAACACCCCGCGCCCAAGGACGAGTAAAAGCACATACAAGTTTGAAAACGCCGCCTGTGAACACCATCACAAGCGGCGTTTTAGTCATTGGGGGCGTTCATAAATGACTAGGTTTATTCCACGGTGCCGTAGACGGCGCCCCAGCCGTGGGCGGCCAAGGCGGAGTTGAGCTGGTCGCAAAGCGATTGGCGGTCGTAGTAGCCGGGCGGCAAAAGGTTGACGATTTCCATGAGATCGGGTGCCAAGTCCAAGATCTCGGCCTGCACGATCAGATCCAGGCGGTCGATGGCGTGGCGGTCGTAAAACAGTCCGTCGACCAGGCGCTGCAGGTCGCCGAATTCTTCGGCCTGGAACGATCCGTATTCCATAGTGCCTCCTTGGGCGCCCCACGCCGGCATGCGCGGCGATTCGTAATTTATTGCGATGTACTTAATCTATCACGGCTTCATAACGTTGCGGCGGTGGCGGTCTATACTTAGACGAACTGCAACGTACCGCTTCGCGAAAGGTCGCACCCCATGCAGACGATCTACCAGAAGATGGAAACCACCGAACTCGATGTCGCCATCGAGGCGCTCAAAGCCGAGGTCGCCGAGGTCAAGGCCAAGGGCCTGGCGCTCGACATGGCGCGCGGCAAGCCGTCGCCCTCCCAGGTGGACATCTCGCGCCCCATGCTCGATATCCTCAATGCCGACGCCGATCTGCACGACGGCAACGTCGATTGTTCCAACTACGGCTGTTTTGAGGGTATTCCCTCGGCACGCAAGTTGGCAGGGGAGTTCCTGGGCTGTCCCGCCGAGCAGACGCTCGTACTGGGTTCGTCGAGCCTGCTGATTGAGCACGACATCGCCGGCATGTTCTGGCGTTGCGGCTCGTGCGGCAGCGAGCCTTGGGAGGCTTACGAGGCCGCGCACGACGGCAAGAAGGTCAAGTTCCTGTGTCCCGTTCCCGGCTACGATCGCCACTTTGGCATCACCGCCGACTTGGGCATCGAGAACGTCCCCGTCGCGATGACCGACAACGGCCCCGACATGGACGAGGTCGAGTGCCTCGTTGCCGCCGACGATTCCATCAAGGGTATCTGGTGCGTGCCCAAGTATTCCAACCCCACGGGCATCACCTTTAGCGAGGACACTGTGCGCCGTCTGGTCGAGATGCCCACGGCCGCGCCCGATTTCCGCATCTTCTGGGACAACGCCTACTGCGTGCACGACCTGTACGACGAGACCGACGAGCTCGCAAACATCTTTGACCTCGCTCGCGCGGCGGGCACCGAGGACCGCGTGGTGGCCTTTGCCTCGACGTCCAAGATCACCTTCCCGGGCGCGGGCATCGGCTTTATCGGTGCGAGCCCTGCGGTTATCGCGGAGTTCTCCAAGTGCCTGAAGGCCGGCCTCATCAGCGCCGACAAGCTCAACCAGCTGCGTCACGTGCGTTTCCTTCCCAGCATCGAGGCTGTCAAGGAGCACATGAAAAAGCATGCCGAGTTCTTGCGCCCGCGCTTTGAGGCCGTCGAACGCAAGCTCACTGAGGGCTTGGGCGACACGGGTTGCGCCACTTGGACGCATCCCCGCGGCGGCTACTTTGTGAGCTTCGATGGTCCCGATGGCTCGGCCCAAAAGGTCGCCGCGCTCTGCGCCGACCTGGGCGTCAAGCTCACGCCGGCCGGTGCCACCTGGCCCTATGGCAAGGACCCGCGCGACACCAACATTCGCATCGCACCAAGCTATCCCACGGTCGAGGACCTGGAGGCCGCGCTCGATGTGCTGGTGCTGGCCGTTAAGCTTGTCGCAGCCGAGCTTGCGCGTGCCGAGCGCGCCTAACGCGCGGCTTCCCGTACTATCCGCACTTTCGATACGTAAAGGAGCGTATACATGGATTTGGGTATTTCCACCAACCCCACGCCAGAGCTCTACACCATTAAGGTAACCGGCGAGATCGATATCTCTAACGCCGATAGCCTGCGCAATGCCATCGACCTGGCGCTCGAGCAGCCCACTGAGGCCGTTGAGCTCGATTTTGCCCAGGTGAGCTACATCGATTCGACGGGCATTGGCGTGCTCGTGGGCGCCGCGCACCACGCGGTCGACCACGGCAAGCGCTTTAGCTGCACCAATGTGCAGCCCCCGGTGATGCGCGTGGTTCAGCTGTTGGGTGTCGACCAGGAGATTTCGATCACCGCTGCATAATCTTTGCCCCCAAAAGGGCGTGCCGTTTGGCATATGTTTGTGATGCGCTCGGACGTTTTGGCGTCCGGGCGCTATACTTGACCGAATGAATAGACGAGTTCCGGCCGAATGGCGCGGTGCGGGCTCGACTCACATCGAGCCTTGGAGGTATGTGTGTTTGGTATTGGAGAGGGTGAGCTCGCGATCATCGTGGTCTTCGGCTTTTTGCTGTTTGGCCCGGATAAGCTCCCGCAGATGGGCCGCACGATCGGCCGTGCCATCCGTCAGTTCCGCGAGACGCAGGAAAAGATGACGGCCGTTGTTCAGTCTGAGATTATCGATCCGGTAAGTGAGGCCGCTTCGGCACCGGTCAAGCCCAAGAAGACTGCCGTCGATGACGATTCCGATGCGGACAAGGATGCCGCCGAGACGGCAGCGCCCGCCAAGAAGGAGACCTTTGCCGAGCGCCGTGCCCGCCTTGCTGCCGAGAAGGCCGCGAGCGAGGCTGCCGCCGAGGGCGAGGGTGCTGCTGAGGAGGCCGAGGGTGCCGAGCCTGCCGCTGCCGCCGAGCCTGTCGTCGAGCCCGAGCCTGCTGCAGAACCGGAGCCCGAGCCCGAGCCGGTAGAGCCCACGACGGCCGACCTCTACGCCCGTCGTCCCCGCAAGCGCAAGGCCGTCGTCGACCAGCTCGCCCGCGAGCTCGAGGCCGAGGACGACGCCGCTGCCGCCGACGCCTCGAAGGGAGGCGATGAGTAATGCCTATCGGACCTGCGCGCATGCCGCTCTTCGATCACCTGGGAGAGCTCCGTCGCCGCCTGACTATCGTGGTCGTGTCGGTGTTTGCCGCCGCCATCGTGCTGTATTTCGCCACGCCCGTGGTGCTCGACATCTTGGAAGACCCCATCCGCTCCTTTGTGCCGGACGGTAAGTTCTACATCACCACCACGCTCGGCGGCTTTGGCCTGCGCTTCTCGCTGGCCATCAAGATGGCCGTGGTCATGTGCACGCCCATGATCATCTGGCAGATTCTGGCATTTTTCCTGCCGGCACTGCGTCCCAACGAGCGCAAATGGGTCGTGCCCACGGTGCTCGCCTCGACGGTGCTGTTCTTCCTGGGCGCCATCTTCTGCTATTTCATCATCATCCCGGCGGGCTTTGAGTGGCTTATCGGCGAGACCTCGGCCGTCGCCACGGCGCTGCCCGACCTGGAGAACTACGTCAACATGGAGCTGCTCTTTATGATCGGCTTTGGCGTGGCGTTTGAGCTGCCGCTCATCATCTTCTACCTGTCCGTCTTCCACATCGTGTCCTACGCGGCCTTCCGCGGCGCCTGGCGCTACGTGTACGTGGGCCTGCTTGTGGGCTCGGCTGTGATTACGCCCGACGGCTCGCCCGTTACGCTGGGCCTCATGTATGGTGCCCTGCTCTCGCTCTACGAGATTTCGCTCGCCATTGCCCGCGTGGTCATTACCGCGCGCGAGGGCAAGGAGGGCTTGTTTGTGAGCCGTCTGGACCTGTTCTCGGACGATGAGGACGACGAGGAGTAAATCGGTATGCACGAGGTTGGCATTGTCAACGGCATACTCGATACAGTGATTCGCGCGGCGCGTGGGGCGGGGGCCTCGCGCGCCGTTTTGGTAACGCTGCGTATCGGGGATATGACCGAAGTTGTGCGCGAGGCGCTCGACTTTGCGTGGGAGACATTTCGCGATGAGGACCCGCTCACGCGGGGCTGCGAGCTCGCGGTTGAGGAGATTCACCCACAAAGTGAATGCCTGGACTGCGGCGAGGTCTTCGACCACGATCGCTTCCACTGTCGCTGTCCCCAGTGTGGTGGTGCCAACGTGCGTCTGCTGCACGGCCGCGAGCTCGACATCGCAAGTATCGAAATCGAAACCCCCGACGATTAGCCCGCTAGCCATCTGGGGACGGGGTATAAAGGGGCCAAAGTAAGGAGTGCCAAGTATGGCTGAGAAAACGATTGATATCGCGTCGCCGATTCTGTCGCGCAACGAGCGCCTGGCAGATCAGTTGCGTCAGCGATTTAAAGAGACAAACACCTATGTGATCAATGTGCTGTCGAGCCCCGGTTCGGGTAAGACCACTACGATTCTGGGCACCAACGAGCGCCTGCGCGGCAAGGCCGGCCTGCGCTGTGCCGTCATCGAGGGCGATATTGCCTCGGATGTCGACGCCATCACCATGAAGGAAGCCGGCATGCCCGCCATCCAGATCAACACGGGTGGCCTGTGCCACCTCGAGGGCAACATGATCATGGAGGCCGTTGACGCGTTCGACCAGGCCGTCGGTCTGGAGAACATCGACGTCATCTTTATCGAAAACGTGGGCAACCTGGTCTGCCCGGTCGACTTTGACTTGGGCGAGAACCTGTCCATCATGATTCTCTCGGTGCCCGAGGGCGACGACAAGCCCATCAAGTACCCGGGCATCTTCCAGCACGCCGGCGCGCAGCTGCTCAATAAGGTCGACGTGGCCCCGGCTTTCGATTTTGACATGGATAGGTATACTAAGACACTCGATGACCTCAATCCGCAGGCGCCGCGGTTTTCCGTCAGCGCGCGCAAGGGCGAGGGCATGGATGCCTGGTGCGATTGGCTCATCGGGCAGATTGAGCAAGCAAGGGCGTAAGTCGGCCGCCATACGGGCGGGCGTAGCCGCAGAGATACGAGATAGGAGCCTCTTTTGAAGCTCATCATCGCCGAGAAAAACGACGCCGCGCGTCAGATCGCCGAGCGGCTGTCCACGGGTAAGCCCAAAAAGGACAAGGTGTACAACACCGCCATCTACCGTTTTGAGTGGAAGGGCGAGGAGTGCGTGACGATCGGTCTTGCCGGTCACATCCTTGCGCCCGATTTTTGCGACAGCGTGCTGTTCGATAAAAAGCTGGGATGGTATTCGGTCACCGAGGACGGCGAGATGCTGCCGGCCGACATGCCCGATGGCCTGGCTCGTCCGCCTTACGATACCAAGCGCAAGCCGTTCCTTGCCGATGGCATCTCCATCAAGGGCTGGAAGCTCGAGAGCCTGCCTTACCTTACGTGGGCGCCCGTCATTAAGCTACCGGCCGAGAAAGAGCTCATTCGCTCGCTCAAGAACCTTGCCAAGAAGTCCGACAGTGTCATCATCGCCACGGACTTCGATCGCGAGGGCGAGCTGATCGGTTCGGACGCCCTCAACAAGGTGCGCGAGGTCGCGCCCGACTTGCCGGTCGCCCGCGCCCAGTATTCCTCGTTTACCAAGGCCGAGATCACGCAGGCCTTCGATAATCTCGTCTCGCTCGACCAGAACCTGGCCGACGCCGGCGAGAGCCGTCAGCACATCGACCTCATTTGGGGCGCGGTGCTCACGCGTTACCTGACGCTCGCCAAGTTTGGCGGCTTTGGTAACGTGCGCTCTGCCGGCCGCGTGCAGACGCCGACGCTTGCCCTGGTGGTCGAGCGCGAGCGCGAGCGCATGGCGTTTGTGCCCGAGGACTATTGGCAGATTCGCGGCATGGGTGCCGCTCAGGGTGCTGCCGAGGACGACCGCTTTAAGATCGCTCACAAGACGGCGCGCTTTACCGACAAGGATGCTGCCGAGACGGCATACGGCCATGTCGACGGCGTTGCGACGGCAACCGTCGCCGCGGTGACCAAGCGCTCGCGCAAGCAGCAACCGCCCACGCCGTTTGCGACGACCTCGCTGCAGGCTGCCGCCGCGGCCGAGGGCATCTCGCCAGCGCGTACGATGCGCATCGCCGAGTCCCTCTACATGGCGGGCCTCATCAGCTACCCGCGTGTCGACAACACCGTGTACCCCGCGACGCTCGATCTGGGCGCCGTGGTGAGCGACCTGGCAAAGATCAACCCGGCGCTGGCGCCCGTGTGCAAAAAGGTGCTCGCCGGTCCCATGAAGCCCACGCGCGGCAAAGTCGAGACCACCGACCACCCGCCTATCTACCCCACGGGCGAGGGCGATCCGACCACGCTCGATGGCGGCCAACGCAAGCTCTACGACCTCATCGCCCGTCGCTTCCTGGCGACGCTCATGGGTCCCGCGACCATCGAGAATACCAAGCTCGAGCTCGATGTCAACGGCGAGCCGTTCGTGGCTTCGGGCGACGTGCTCGTGACCCCGGGTTTCCGCGAGGCATACCCGTATGGACTCAAGCGCGACGAGCAGATGCCGCCGCTGGAGCAGGGCGATACGGTCGACGTGTTCGACATTAAGCTCGAGGCCAAGCAGACCGAGCCGCCCGCGCGCTACAGCCAGGGCAAGCTCGTGCAGGAGATGGAAAAGCGCGGCCTGGGTACCAAGTCCACGCGCGCGAGCATCATCGAGCGCCTGTACGCCGTGCGCTACCTCAAAAACGATCCCGTGGAGCCGAGTCAGCTGGGCATCGCCATCATCGATGCGCTGTCGCAGTTTGCCCCGCGCATCACGAGCCCCGATATGACCAGCGAGCTCGATGGCGATATGACCCGTGTGGAGCGCGGCGAGGATACCGAAGAGCATGTCGTGACGCACTCGCGCGCGCTGCTGGCCGGCGTGCTCGACGAGCTACTCAAGCATACGCAGGAACTGGGCGACGCTATCAGCGACGCCGTCACGGCCGATGCGCGCGTGGGCGCCTGCCCCAAGTGCGGCAAGGACTTGGTTATGAAGACGAGCGCCAAGACCCGTGGCAGCTTTATCGGCTGCATGGGATGGCCCGACTGCGACGTGACCTATCCGGTGCCGAGCGGCGTCAAGGTAAGCCCGCTCGAGGGCGAGGCGGCCGTGTGCCCCGAGTGCGGCGCGCCGCGCATTAAGTGCCAGCCGTTCCGCCAGAAGGCCTTCGAGATTTGCGTGAACCCCACGTGCCCCACCAACTACGAACCCGACCTTAAGGTGGGCGAGTGCAAGGTGTGCGCCGAGGCCGGACGCCATGGCGACCTGATCGCGCACAAGAGCGAGAAGAGCGGCAAGCGCTTTATCCGCTGCACCAACTACGATGACTGCGGCGTGAGCTATCCTCTACCGGCGCGTGGCAAGCTCGAGGCGACGGGTGAGACCTGCCCCGAGTGCGGCGCTCCCATCGTGGTGGTCAACACGGCGCGCGGTCCGTGGCGTATCTGCGTCAACATGGACTGTCCGACTAAGGAGAAGAAGCCCGCCCGCGGCCGCAAGACCACGACTAAGGCGAGCACGGCCAAGAAGACGACGGCGGGAAAGAAGGCCACGGCTAAGAAAGCCACTGCCGCCAAGAAGACGACCGCGAAGAAGTCGACTGCCAAGAAAGTAGCCTCCGACAAGTAACGGCGCGGTCGAAACATTGCCTAAAAAACGAGCGAGGACCCCACGATCCTCGCTCGTTTTTTTATCTGGCAGTTAGGGACGTTCCTTTTCTGCCGGCAGTTTAGGAACGTCCCTAACTGCCGGCTCGGGAACGACAAAGCGCTAGTTCACTTCGACGGGTTTGGCGCCGGGGTAGCGCTCCTCAAAGTCTAGGCGGTACTTATTGTCATTGGTGCCCGCCACGTTGTCGCGCGACAGCGGCGCCACGATCTCATTCTTGTGATCCGCAGGCTTGGTGTATTTCAGGCTGATCTCCCAGGCATCACAGATTGCGTCAATGCGGTGATCCAGGTCGTCATACAGGGCAACGATGTCTTTCCAGGAACTGTAGTTCTTAGAGCTCGTCGGGACGTCCAGGTCCTCGACGATGTCGTAATACTGCTCGATGGTGTCCTCTGTGCGCTCGGCGACGTCGGCGAGATTTTGACGGGTGGTGCGATCTTCTTCCAGATAGCTGCCGTTGAAGTTCTGCGCGCAGCCACGGACGTAGTTGTCGAGGTCTTCGAGCAAGTCGTAGTATTCGCTCAGTCGGCGGTAGAGATTCTGCTCGGAGAGCGTTGCTTCGCCGCCATCCTCGTCGTCATCGTCATCATCGTCGTACAGGCTGTTGGGATCGCCGAGAGGCTTTAAGTCATCGTCGTCGACGTCATGGTGCAGCTTAGCTACCTCGGCAGTCGTCTGCGTGGCGGCGTTGTCGAAAGGCTTGATCACAAAGAAAACGACCAGGGCGATGATGATCGCCGCCAGCACAACGATAACGGCGATAAGCGGCCCGGTGCCGCTCTTTTTGGGAGTGGGGGTCTGTGGCGAAGCGGGCGCGTATGCGGGAGCCGGCTGCTGTTGGGGCGAGCCGCTCGCGACGGGTATGCGCTGCGTGGTCTCGACGGCCGCGGGGCTTGCGGCGGGGTCGGGGCGATAGGCGAGGGGGTCGTCCGCCTTGGCTTGCGGCGTATCAAGGGAGCCGGTCTGCTCAAAAGCGGGCTGGCTATCGCTCGCGGCTGTTTGCTCAACGGGTGCACCGCACGAGGTGCAGAACTTGGCATTATCTGCAAGAAGCTTGCCGCACGAGGCGCAATACCGAGACATTGCCACTCCTTTCGCCACATTTCAATGCAATACGACGATTATACCCAGCGTCCAAAATTCTCCATCATAAGTTGCGGTGAAATAGGGACTGTTTGGCGGTCTCAGAGCTTCAATCAGTCCCTATTTCATCGCAACTTCGGGGATGCCTCGATGGCTAGGTTGGATTTGGGACGCGCCTGCCCCTGGGGTATCATGGCTTGGTTGCTATAACTCGCATTTACGCGCCTTGTAGGAAGGGGCTGCGCCCATGGCTTTTGAGCCCGCTCAACATAGCTTCATTACGCTCGAGGGTGTCGATGGCGCCGGTAAATCTACGCAGGCGCGTCTGCTTGCCCGCGCTCTTGAACTCGCTGGCTACCAGGTTGTGAGCCTGCGCGAGCCGGGCGGTACCGCCATCAGCGAAAAGATCCGTGCTCTGCTGCTCGACCCCGCCAATACGGCGATGGGCGACACTTGCGAGCTGCTGCTGTATGAGGCCGCCCGTGCCCAGCTGGTGCACGAGGTCATCGCGCCCGCCCTCGCTGCCGGCAAGGTGGTCCTGTGCGATCGCTTCTACGATTCCACGACCTGCTACCAGGCGTTTGCCGACGGCCTCGATCGCCAGATAGTGCGCGATGCCAACAACCTGGCCGTCGCGGGTACGCACCCGGCGCTCACGCTCGTCTATCACATCACGCCCGAGCAGGCGGCGCTGCGCATGGCAGCCCGTGGCGCGGCAGATCGCATGGAGGCTAAGGGCATGGCCTTCCAAGAGCGTGTCTACCAGGGTTTTTGCGCAATTGCCGCCGAGGAGCCAAACCGCGTAAAGCTCATCGACGCGACCGCGTCCATCGAGGACGTATTCGCACAGACGGTCGAGCAGGTTCGCGCCTACGGCCTCGACATTTCCCAGGATGCCGTCACCGCCGCGCTTGCCCAGGAGGCCGAGTAACATGGCCCCCGCTCAGGCAAGCCTGCTGGCCAAGCTTGACACCCAACAGCGCGTGCGCGACTTTTTGACCAATGCCGTCGCCAGCGGTCGCGCATCGCACGCCTACCTGTTTTTGGGCGCGCCCGGCGCGGGCAAGCTCGACGCCGCGTGGGCGCTCGCCCAAGCCTTCCTGTGCGAGCAGGATGGCTGCGGCTCATGCGATAGCTGCGTGCGCGTCGCCCGCCATACGCACCCCGACGTGCACTATTACACGCCCGAGAGCGCCACGGGCTACCTTATCGCCCAGACACGCGAGCTGCTCGACGACGTGCCCCTGGCGCCCATCCGTGCCAAGGCCAAGGTCTACATCATTGACCGTGCCGAGCAGCTGCGCGCCAACACCGCCAACGCGCTGCTCAAAACGCTCGAGGAGCCGCCCGAGGGCGTTATGTTCATCCTGCTGGGCACCTCGGCAGACGTGATGCTGCCCACTATCGTGAGTCGTTGCCAGTGCGTGCCGTTTCGGCTGGTATCGCCCGCCGTCGCCGCGCAGGCCGTGAGCCGCGCCACCGGTCAGGACCCTGCGCGTTGCCGCATGGCCGTCGCCGTGGCGGGAAGCCCCACGCGTGGCATCGAGTTCCTCAAGAGCGCCGAGCGCCAGGACGCCCGCCGTCAGATGGTTCGCGCCATCGATTCGCTTATCGCCGCCGACGAGGCCGACGTGCTCAGCCGCGCCAAGTCACTCATCGTCGCCGTTAAGGCGCCGCTCGCCGAGGTCAAGTCCACACAGGAAAAGGTGCTCGAGCAAAACGCCGACTACCTGTCGCGTGGAGCATTGAAGCAGCTTGAGGACCGCAACAAGCGCGAACTCAACGCGCGCGAGCGTTCGGGTATCATGGAAGCGCTGGCGAGCGCGCGGACGCTCATGCGCGACGTGCTGCTGACGCTTCAGGACAAGGCAGCCGACGTGGTGAACGAAGACGTGCGCGACACGATCGGTCGGCTTGTCGCCGCGACCAATGTTGCGGGTGCCACACGGGCGCTCGAGGCAGTCGCGACCGCCGAGCGCAACATCGCCAGAAACGTTACTCCCCAGCTGGCCATCGAGGTCATGCTGTTCGATATCAGGAAGGCACTGAAATGCCGTTAGTTGTACCCGTTAAGTTTACCTACGCCTCGCGCGACCTGTGGTTCGATCCGCAGGATTTGGATATCCTCGAGGCCGATTATGCCATTTGCTCCACCGAGCGCGGAACCGAGATCGGCCTGGTCACGGCCGATCCCTTTGAGGTGCCGCAAGACGAGATCGGTCAGCCGCTCAAGCCCGTGCTGCGCGTGGCGAGCGACATCGACCTGCAGCTTGCTGACGACCTGGCCATCCAGGGCGACGAGGCCATGGTCGATTTCCGCCGTCTGGTCAAAGAGCTCGACCTCGAGATGAAGCCGGTCGGCGTCGAGTACCTGTTTGGCGGCGAGAAGGCCGTGTTCTACTTTGCCGCCGAGGAGCGTGTCGATTTTCGCCAGCTCGTCAAGGACTTGTCCTCGACGCTGCATATTCGCGTCGACATGCGCCAGATCGGTGTGCGCGACGAGACCCGTCTGGTGGGCGGCTATGCCCAATGCGGACAGGAGCTCTGCTGCACGCGCTTTGGCGGACAGTTTGAGCCCGTTTCGATTCGCATGGCAAAAGAGCAGGACCTGCCGCTCAACTCGTCCAAGATCAGCGGCGTGTGCGGCCGCCTGATGTGCTGCCTGCGTTATGAGTTCGAGGCGTACAAGGACTTTAAGAGCCGTGCGCCCAAAAAGAAGACGCTCATCGATACGCCGCTTGGCAAGGCGCGTATTCAGGAATATGACACGCCGCGTGAGCAGCTGGTGCTGCGCCTGGAGAACGGCAAAGTCTTTAAGGTCAACCTGGCCGATATGACCTGCTCGGAGGGCTGCAAGAAGAAGGCTGCCGAGCAGGGCTGCAATTGCCGTCCCGATTGTGTGACGCGCGATGTGCTCGAGCGCATCGAGTCGCCCGAGATGCGTCTGGCGCTCATGGAGCTCGATCGCGAAAACGGCGTCGATGTGGGCGATGGCCTGTCGAGTGCCGACCGTCTGGCCGGCACGTCGATGCCCAAGCGCCGTCGTCGCGATGCTGAATCCGATGCTCGCGCCGGTCAGGGTCAGGGCGAGGGCCGTGGCCGCGGAAAGGGCCGCGGTAAGGCCGAGACACCCGAGGCCGAGGGGGCGGCCGATGGCCGTCGCCGTCGTAAGCGCGCGGGCTCGGGCGATGCTACCGATGTTGCAGCCGCGGGCAAGAACGCCTCTCGCGAGCGCGAGGTTCAGCAGCCCCAGCAGCAGAATCGCGGCGGCGGCATGAACCCCACACGTCGCCGCCGCCGTCATCTGTCGAGCGAGGAGCGCGAGGACGCCTTCCGCGCCGCAGCTGCTCGCGAGGCCGGTGCCGCTTCCAAGGGCGCCTCGGCCTCCGATGCGCCTGTCGACAAGGGCGGCAAGTCACGTGGCGAGGAGGAGCGCGTGCCGCGTCCGCGCCGTCGCCATTCCTCGGGCGCGCAGCAGAAGCCTTCAGTGCCCTCCGTGGCCGATCAGGTCTCGGATGGCGAGGTCAAGGTCGCGCGCCGTCGTCCCGGAGATGGCGGGGGAGCGGCTGCCAAGGCTTCGCATGGCGCCGCTCGCGACGAACGCGAGCCGCGCGGTGGCGAGGGCTCGGCCGACCAGGGTCAAAAGCGCCGTTGCCGTCGCCGTTCCCGCAAGCCGCGCCAGGATGGTGGCGAGGGCTCGACCCCGTCTTCGTCCGCACCACAACCGCCTGCCGGCGAATAACGCCCGCGAGCGGATTTAGCCCGCCTTGCCCCGAGCGCATCGGGGTATCATAGTGCCGAATCAACAACCCTCCCTGCGGCCGAACGTAGGGAGGGTTGTGTCTTGAAGAGCCATCTGAACATATTGAGCTGTTTGCAGGGTGCCGGTGCCCTACCGTTTGCGGACGAATTGCTACCGTTTGCCGAGTGGGTGGCACGCGAGGCGCTCGAGGCATTGTCGCCAACACGATGTGCCGGCTGCGAGCGCGCCGGTGCGCTTATTTGCCAAGACTGCCTTGCCGCGTTCACGCTCATCGACCCACGTCATAGCTGCACCCGATGCAGCGCCCCGTTTGGGGATTTGCTGTGCACTGAGTGTTCGGTCGAGGGCACGTCCTCGGCAATGACGGAGGCGCTCGACCGCTGCCTGGCGTGCGCCGTCTATGCGCATCCGCTGCCGCGCATCATTAAAGCGTACAAGGATGCGGGCGAGCGACGTCTGGCTCCGTATCTGGCGGAGCTGCTCTACGACACCGCCCTGCATGCCCAGGTCGTAGCGCCCGATCGCTATGGAGGTGTGCTGTCCGGTGCGGATGCGGTGGTGTTTGTGCCTGCGACGGCGGCAGCGTTTCGGCGGCGTGGTTTTGATCATATGGAGGCTATTGCGCGCCCATTTTGCGAGCTGTCGGGTGTTCCCCTGCTCGATGCGCTCGTCAAGTACGGGCATGGCGACCAGCGCGAACTCGGTCGTGAGGAGCGCCGCGAGCGTGCCCAAGGCATGTACGAGACGGTTGAGGACGTGCACGGCCGCCGCTTGCTGCTTATCGACGACGTTATCACCACGGGTGCGACGATGGCAGCGGCTTCGGCGGAACTCAAGCGCGCCGGTGCCGTGGCCGTTGATGGCCTCGCTATCGCACGCGTTTGGTAGGGGTGGTTTTGTGGCAGTGAAGATTGAGCGGCGCAACGAGTCGACAGACGAACAGCTGGCGGCTTCCGTAATCCTAGCAGGCGCCTCGGCGCTACGCATGATGCGCGCCGAGCGCCGAAAAATGGGTTACATCAGCTGGAGGGACCTCAATCCCGATGAAGAGCGCCGTGTGCTGCGCGCGTCGTCGCCCTCGACCGAGGACATCTATCTTCCCGACTTGGTGCGGATTGGGGCCGCAAGCGGCGAGGTGCAAGAAGATCTTTGCTTGCTGGTGGGATCTGCGGCGCAGCGCCGCCGCATGCCTGGCGTGGGCTGGTCCGTATGCTCCGGGTTGCCCGCCGGCTCGATTCTAGAAGTGGAGCCGGGTGTATACAGTCTATCTCCCGAGGCCCTTTGTGTTGTCGTCGCCCGCGAGGTCGGCTGCATCCAGGCATTTGCCCTGGCTCAGGAGCTGTGCTCTAAGATTTCGCTGAGTGATCGCGGGAAGTATCTGCCTCCCTACACCTCGCCCGTTACGAATAAGCTTGCAAAGGACAAGGACCAGCCAGCAGACGTGGGCTACTTTGAGGTTGAGCCGGTGC
The DNA here is from genome assembly GCA_048532905.1 of Collinsella aerofaciens. Classification (GTDB taxonomy): domain Bacteria; phylum Actinomycetota; class Coriobacteriia; order Coriobacteriales; family Coriobacteriaceae; genus Collinsella; species Collinsella aerofaciens_CB. Next base: position 7,119 of record DBGFTB010000034.1, on the reverse strand, counting down.
TGACGCCCGATCGTCTGGCAGATTACCTCGCGGTATGCAAGGGGAATGCGGCCAAACAACTGCAGCGTCTGTGTCCCTACTTGTCAGAAAACCTGCGCTCGCCCATGGAGTGCATCATGCTCGCTCTGTTTTCGCTTCCGTTTTCCTATGGCGGATTTGCCTGCGGTCCCTTTAAGACCGACTACAAGATTGAGTTCGATGACCGCGCGCAGGCAATCTCGGGGATGCCGCATGCAGTCTGCGATGCGTATCAGGAGGCAGCCCGGTTTGACCTGGAATACAACGGTGAGCTGGGTCATTCCTCCCGGAGGGGACGTATCCATGATGAAAAACGCAACACGGGCTTGATTACTATGGGAATCGAGGTCGCGACGGTCAACAACGAAATGCTCCGCGACATGGAAGCGATGGAAGCGCTCGCATGGCGCATCTACCAGCGTATGCGAAAACGGTACCGGAATCGTGTCGATGCCCGCAGGAAGAAACAAGAGGCATTGCTTAACACGCTGCGGGTGTGTTTTGGGCTTAAGCCGGTCTAATTCGCGTCGAAAATAGAGGGTTAATCATATGCCCTGGCCAAAATATGGCAAATATGAGTACTGTCACTAAATCAGTAACAGCAAAATCAGGGATTTTGGGACTGGAAGAGGGGGTAAATAAGAAAGTTATTAAACAAATGTGGAATATCCTGGCATCAATCTGACGTTATAGAGCGTGAAAACAGCTTGCAGAGCCAAAAACTCCTGCTACTAAATTGGTAACAGTACTCATATTTGCTATTTTTTGGCCACGGCGCCCTAAGACGGGTGTGTTGGGGCTTTCCATAGGGGAGCGACGGGCTCAATCAGAGCACGTGCGGTCCGTCCTGACCTGCGAAATCTGTACTCGCGATGCGAATAACGCCCCTAACCTTAAACTTTAGCTTGAACTTAGCTATAATGCGCTTCGTTCCTACCAGGCTGTGGTTGCGGACGGACGAAATGCCCGTCCTAGTCCAAGACAGACGCGGTCAAAGGGATCCACGTAAGCGACCGCGTGCGCGCGGCGCGATCATGGCGCGTCCTAGATGTAAGCCGCACCGTCCGTTCGACTTTCTTTGGGGCAATACCGCCTCGCGGGCGAGCGGGCCAGTCGTGAAGGTGGCTGCGGCCTCCCGAGCAAACACCCCGGTGCGCAAGTGTGGGGTCAAATACCAGGTCAGCTGGTGGGAACAACCTGATATTCCGCGCAACGCACGGATCGTATACGACACAGAAGGCAGGGTAGTGGACATGGTGAGGGGCAGCTTGATGCACGCGGCTCGGTTAGGTGCTGGGACCGCAGCGGTCATCGCCGTTTTGGGCCTGAGCGGATGCGCGTTCAACCCGCTGTCTACGTTCACGACTCCCACGATCGACCAGATCGAGTACGAGACCGTCACGCCGGCGGTGTCGGACGACGCCCTGGTCACTCCCGGAACCCTGACGGTCGCCCTCGATACTTCCGATGCGCCGCAGGCCATGCAGGACGCCGACGGCGAGCTCACGGGGTATGCGGTTGACGCCGCCCGCGCCCTCGCAAGCCGCATGGGCCTTAAGGTCTCCTTTGTCGATGCGTCTTCGGCAGGTTCCGCGCTCGGCGACAAAAAGGCCGATATCTTTATCGGCGAGATTAACTCCACGGACGGGGACATTAGCTCGCTCGGCACCTGCCTGTACGATGCCACTTCCGTGTTCGGTAAAACTAGAGATGGTGGGTCGCTAAGCGTTTCCACCGATACCCTTAGCACGTCCACCCTGGGCGTTCAGATGTCCTCGGCCTCGCAGGAGGCGCTTGCTAAGCAGAGCATTACCGCCAACCAAAAGACCTACTCCAACATCAACGAGTGCTTTGAGGCGCTCGAGTCCGGCGAGGTCGACTATGTAATCTGCGACTCCACGGCCGGCGGCTACCTTGCACGCCTGATGAGCGAGGTCTCCTATGTCGGTGTGCTCGAGGCGCCCTCGACGCTTGGTGTTGCGGGCCTCTCGTCCAATGACGAACTGTGCCGTGCCGTGAGCGATGCCCTCGACGACATCACGGTCGACGGTACGCTCGAGGCGGTCCACTCTGTCTGGTATGGCACGATGCCCTACGACCTCACCACTAAGACGGTTTCGGGCGCTAACGTGCAGCCGGGCGACTCTGAGTCCAGTGAGACCACGTCCTCCGGCAGCGAGTCCTCCGATTCCAACAATGAGACCGCATCCTCCGAGGACAAATCGTCCAGCCAGGAAGGCGCCATCACCGACGACGACATTAACAAACTCAATAGCTAGTTATTGCTAGGGGTGGTGTCTCCTATACGTTGGAAAGGACACTTCTTCACGGTTTCAACACGCACTGCCGGGCTTCCCCAATAGGGGAGCCCGGCTTTTTCATCCCAATAAAACCAGCAGGTCAAAGCTAATTTTCGGGACCAAATACAAAGCCGCCGGCCCCTCCTATAGCGCACTTTGCCACAGAAAAGTGCGAGACTTCGGTATGCGGTATCAAGCAATCGTTATTCGGGTCTTTAGGAATCCGCGTGATTAAATGCACGGCAATGGGTACATAGCCAGTACAGTAAGTCCCCGAGGCAGATTGGAGCCACGTATGGATATCAAGGTTTCTGGACGCAAGACGACGGTAACCGATGCTCTGCGTGCGCACGTGGATGAGAAGATCGGCGAGGCGCTCAAGGTTTTCGATATCGAGCCCATGACGGTCGACGTTGTACTTCGCTATGAGAAGAACCCCTCGAACCCCAACCCGGCAATCGTCGAGGTTACGGTTCGTGCCCGCGGTTCGGTGATTCGCGTTGCCGAGCACGGTGCAGATATGTACGCCGCCATCGACCTCTCCGCCGATAAGGTCACCCGCCAGCTGCGCAAGTTCAAGACCAAGGTCGTGGACAACCGCCAGGGCGGTGCCAGTGCAGCGGATGTTGCGCCGGTCGAGCGCGTCGAGGATCTGGCCGACCTGCTGCTGCCCGAGGAGGAGGACGACCTGCTCGTCCGCGAGAAGGTCATCGATGTCACCCCGATGACTGAGGAGCAGGCGCTGGTGCAGACCGATCTGCTGGGCCACGACTTCTACGTGTTCGAGAACGCGACGACTGGTCTCATCAATGTGGTGTATCACCGTAAGAATGGTGGATATGGCATCATCAAGCCCCGCATCGAAACACTTGACGAGTAAAATACGTTAACTTGCATGAGTTAACGGTTGGCGGCCATCCCATGCGGGTGGCCGCCTTTTTACGTAAGGAGTCGCTTTGATGGACAAGGCCGTATCCGCCGGTCATTCGGACCGTTGCCGCATCGTCGTCGATACCTGCTGCGACTTTAGCCCCGAGGTCGCTGCGAACCTCGATGTCGATATCTTGGGCTTCCCCTTCATTATCGATGGCGAGGAGCGCACGGATGACATCTGGTCGAGCATCACACCCAAGGAGTTCTACGACCGCATGCGCGCCGGCGCCCGCGTGTCTACCTCCGCCGTGTCGCTCGGTCGCTATATCGAGTTCTTTACCGAGTGCGCCAAAGAGGGCACGCCCACGGTCTACCTGTGCTTTACCTCGGCGCTGTCGTCGAGCTACAACTCCGCGTGCCAGGCGGCAGATGCCGTGCGCGCCGAGTATCCCGATTTTGAGCTTTACGTGGTCGACAACGCTCTGCCCTGTGCGACCGGCGCGCTCTTGGCGCTCGAGGCCGTGCGCCAGCGTTCGGCGGGACTGACCGCCAAGCAGCTGGTCGATTGGGCAAACGAGGCAAAGACCTACGTCCACGGCTACTTTACGCTCGAGAGCTTCGACGCACTGGCTGCCGGCGGCCGCATTCCGCCCGCGGCAGCGCAGCTCACGGCAAAGCTCGATGTCAAGCCTGAGCTCTCCTACGACTTGGCCGGCTCGCTGTCGCTGATCGGCGTCAACCGCGGCCGCAAGAAGGCACTCAAGTCCATCCTCAAGTCGTTCCGCGAGAACTACGTGCCCGACCGCACCATGCCCATCGCCATCATGACGGCCGATGCCGAAAAGGACGGCGACTGGCTCGAAGCCGCCATCCGCAAGGAGGAGGGCTGCGCCGACGTCACGATCATTCGCAGCTCCGTGGGCCCCACCATCGGCTCGCACGTAGGCCCCGGCATGGTGGCCTGCGCATTTTGGGGTAAGAACCGCGCCGACAAGGCGTCGCTTTCCGACCGCATCGCCCGTCGCGTGCGCGGCCAGTAGGCAAGTAATGCGGCCGTAATCGACCCCAACTCACTGCCCAAGCGCTGGCACCGAGTATTCAACCTGGTAACAACCAACCCAAAAGGAAAGGTTTCATGGCAAACAAGCTCTCTGTCGCATTTATCGGCACCGGAATCATGGGTGCCCCCATCGCCGGCCACATCCTGGACGCCGGCTACCCCGTCACGGTCAACAACCGCACCAAGTCCAAGGCCGCCGCGCTTATCGAGCGCGGCGCTGTTTGGGCCGATACGCCGGCCGAGGCCGTGGCGAACGCCGATGTCGTCTTTACCATGGTGGGCTATCCCTCCGAGGTCGAGGAGCTCTACCTGGCGGGCGACGGCCTGCTCGCGTGCACTAAGCCCGGCGCGGTCTTGATCGACCTCACCACGAGCTCGCCCGAGCTCGCCCGTGACATTGCCGAGGCCGCCCAGGTTTCTGGCCGCATGGCGTTTGACTGCCCCGTCACCGGCGGCGAGTCGGGCGCTATCGCCGGTTCGCTCACGGCTATCGTGGGTGCTACCGAGAACGACATCGCGCCGGTCCGCGACATCCTTGCCACCTTTGCGGCCAACATCTGCTGCTTCGATGGCGCCGGCAAGGGCCAGGCTGCCAAACTCGCCAACCAGGTGTCGCTGGGCGCCTGCATGGTCGGCATGGCAGACGCCATGGCATTTGCCGAGCTGAGCGGTCTTGACCTGGAGAAGACCCGCCAGATGATCCTGGGCGGTACCGGCAAGTCCGGCGCCATGGAGAGCCTGGCTCCCAAGGCGCTCGACGGCGACTACAAGCCCGGTTTTATGGTCGAGCACTTCATTAAGGACCTGCGCTTGGCGCTCGCCTATGCCGACGACCGCGAGCTTGCGCTGCCCGGTGCCGACGTGGCCTTTACGCTCTACGACATGCTCGACGCCATCGGTGGTGCCAAGCTGGGTACCCAGGCCGTCACGGTCCTCTATAAGGAGGAGGCCGACGCCATCGCCGCCGGTCTGGACTGGTCGCAGTATCGTCCCGAGGAGCATGGCGCTCACGAGGACGGCTGCGGTTGCGGCGAGCATGGCGACGATCACGAGTGCGGTTGTGGCCACCACCACGACGAGGGCCACGAGTGCTGCGGCGGCCACGGCCATGATGACGGCCACGAGTGCTGCTGCGGCCACCATCACGGGGAGTAGCGCCCATGAGCTGGACGTTCGTGGTGCTTGCGCTGGTGCTCTTTCTCTTTGCGATCTACATTGGCTTTTTGTGCGGCCAGTGGGCGTGCGAAAAGCGTGTCATCACCAAGCGCGACTACTGGATTGCCAACTTTGCGGGAGCGGCGGCAGTCGTCCTGCTGACCTGGGTGTTCTCACTGTTCCCGCTGGTGCAGTTTGCGCCGATCGGCTGGCTCGGCGGCTTTATCGCCGGCCTTAAGATGAGCTTTGGCGAGTCCGTCGGTCCGTGGCGCAAGCACGACGAGGTCTTTAACGTCAACAAGGCTCACCGTGCCGCCGCCGACGCGGGCGACGCCGAGGAACGCCGCCGTGCGCGTCGCAATGGCGCGGCCGATCGACAGCTCATCTCGGTCACCGATGACAGCAAGGGTGCTGGCAAGCACGCTAAGAAATAGTAAGAAGAGGTAACTATGGCAGAAAACAAAGACGAACAGCTCACCGACGAGGAGCTGGCACAGCTTCAGCTGGCAGAGGAGAACGAGAACGCCGTCGACCGTCTGGTCAAGGAACTCGGCTGCCCCACGCGCCGCATCCGCCAGTTTGCCGCCCGCGTGCTGCACCTGCTTGCCGAGCGCGATCCGCAGCGCGTCGTGCCCTGCGTGCCCGCGCTGATCGAGGCGCTCGACCGCCCCGAGGCGCAGACCCGCTGGGAGGCCCTCGATGCCCTGACGACGCTCGCCACCACCTGCCCCGAGCAGCTGGGCGATGCCTTTGAGGGCGCCGAGACCGCGCTGTTCGACGAGATTTCCTCCACGCTGCGCTATGCCGCCTTCCGCCTGCTGTGCGTGTGGGGCGCCACGAGCGTCGAGCGTTCGCGCGAGGCTTGGCCCATCCTGGACGAGGCCATTCAGTGCTACCACGGCGACCTCGAGTATCGCGATATGCTCGGTTGCTTGTACGAGTTTGGCCAGGGCGAGATCGACGCCGAGGTCGCCGAGAAGCTCGCGCTGCGCCTTAAGTTCGACGCCGAGAACGGCAAGGGCAGCTATCTCAAGGCCCGTTCGAGCGAGATTTGCGAAATGCTTGTTAAACGTTTTGGCCTGGATCTCTCCAAAAAGAAGAAGCGTGCTAGCGTTAAAAAATCCGAGGCCGCCGAAGACGAGGAGTAACAGATTATGGCGCACGATGTAGTCCTGATTCCCGGTGATGGTATCGGTCCCGAGATTACGCAGGCCATGCGCCGCGTGGTCGAGGCAACCGGTGTCCAGATCAACTGGAACGTCCAGGAGGCCGGTGCCGGCGTCATGGACGAGTTTGGCACGCCGCTGCCCCAGCACGTGCTCGATGCGGTCGCCGAGACCAAGGTTGCCATCAAGGGTCCCATCACCACGCCGGTCGGCACGGGTTTCCGCAGCGTCAACGTGGCTCTGCGCAAGCATTTTGACCTGTACGCCTGCGTGCGCCCTTGCCTGTCGCAGCCGGGCGACGGCTCTCGTTTCCGCGGTGTCGACCTGGTTATCGTGCGCGAGAACACCGAGGACCTCTACGCCGGCATCGAGTTCGATGAGGGTGCTGCCGAGGTCGAGGAGCTCTCGCAGCTTGTCGAGCGCTCGGGTCAGAAGACTTTCGCCGCCGATTCCGCCATCTCAATCAAACCGATTTCCATCGCCAAGAGCCGCCGCATTGTGGAGTATGCCTTTGAGTATGCCCGCCGCTGCGGCCGCAAAAAGGTGA
>DBGFTB010000033.1:0-19406 GCA_048532905.1 Collinsella aerofaciens | reverse complement strand
GAGCCAGAAAGTGCGACTGTTAGCGTGATCGTGCTGTCGGTGGACTGCTTGCCGGTGGGGGAGACGCCCGTAACGGTGGCATCCTCGTTACCGCTTACGGGATTGCCGTTCTGGTCACAGAAGCCAATGTTATAGAAACCGGCGTTGTTGAGCGCGGTGACGGCGGCGGAGATGCTCTTGCCGTACAGGTTGCCCGGGACGGTGGCCTTGCCGGACTTCTTGGCAATGACGACGGTAATCGTGGCGCCGGGCTTCTGCTTGCCGCTGGGGTTCCAGCTGATCACGGTGCCCTCGGTAACCGAGTCGTTCTCCTGGTAGCTCACGTCGACGCCAAAGCCTGCCATATCGAGGGCGTTGCGCGCCTGGGCCTCGGTCATGTCGGTCAGATCGGGGACGGACGTGGTATCCGGGCCGCTCGAGACCTTGTACGAGATGGTCGTGCCCTTCGCGACTTCCTTACCGGCTTCGGTGCCCTGCTCGAAGACCTGGCCCTCATCGGCCTCGTTGGCCTCCTCTGAGGCGTTGCCCTTCAGGCCAACGCTTGCCAACGCGGCCTCGGCCTGGTCCTTGGTCAGGCCGACAAGCTTGGGAACCTCAACCTTCTCGGAGGGCTTGGGGCCCTTGGAGATTACCAGGTTCACCTTGGTGCCCTTGGCTTTCTTGGTGTTGCCGTTGGGCGTCTGCTCGGCGACCTTGCCCTCGTCGACATCGTCGTTGTAGCTTTGGTCGATGGTGCCGACCTCGAGGCCGGCTTCCTTGATCAGCTCGACGGCAGTCTGCTGGTCCTTGCCCAGCACGTCGGGCACGGTGACCTGCTCGCCGCCAAAGAGTCCTGTGGCAAAGGCCACCACGATGCCGATGACGGCAACCGCTGCCACCACGGCGGCGATGATCTTGTTCTTGTTGGATTTGGGCTCTTCGACCTCGTAGGAGCCGGTGGAGCCCGAAACCGAGCTACGGGCGGTATTCTGGCCGCTCACGCCCGAGACGGGACGCACCATGGCGCGCGTCTGATCGGAAAGCTCGCGAGTCTTGGTGGCGCCCAACTCACCGGGGGCACCGATGATGCGCGTGGGCTCCGAGACGTTGACGGCACGGCCCGACAGGTAGCTGTTGAGCACCTGACGCAGCTCGTCGGCGGTCTGGAAGCGGTTTGCGGGGTCCTTCTCCATGCACTTGAGGATGATGCGCTCAAGGTCGGCGTCGACACCGGAGTTGATCTGGCTCGGCGGAATAGGCAGCTCGTTGACCTGCTTGAGTGCGACCGAGATAGCGTCGTCACCGTCAAAGGGAACGCGGCCGGTGGCGCACTCATACATCACGACGCCCAGCGAGTAGATATCCGAGGTGGGGCCGAGGTCCTGACCACGGGTCTGCTCGGGGCTGACGTAGTGGGCGGTTCCCAGCACGTTGTTGTCTTGCGTGAGGTGGCTGTTCTTGGCGCGCGCGATGCCAAAGTCCATCACCTTGATGTTGCCGTCGGGCAGCACCATGATGTTCTGCGGCTTAATGTCGCGGTGGATGATTTCGTGCTTGTGGGCGACCGAAAGCGCGGAGCTGATCTGCGAGCCGATCTGGGCGACCTTCTTGGGGTCGAGGGCGCCGTGGCTCTTGATGCCGCTCTTAAGGTCGGTGCCGCGCAGGTACTCCATGACGATGTAATAGGTGTCGCCGTCCTTGCCCCAATCGTAGACGCCCACGATATAGGGGGAGGAGAGACCGGCTGCTGCCTGGGCCTCCTGCTTAAAGCGTGCGGCGAAGGTTGCGTCGCCAGCATACTGCGGCAGCATGATCTTGACGGCAACCGTGCGGTCGAGGACCTGGTCCTGTGCACGGTAGACGGTCGCCATGCCGCCTGTTCCCACCTTATCCTTGAGGAGGTATCTTCCCCCGAGGACCCTCTGTTCCATTCCTGCTCCTAACATAATTATTCGCTCAACGATGTGTGTAGTACCTATGATGTGGCCGCTGGGGCCGTGTGGCGCGTTGCCGCTAACTCTTCGGCCGCGGCGCGCCTCGGGTGTCCGATTCGATCATGGGCATCACGCTCCCTGTGCGGCAAGCGCCGCGGTCAGGACGATACCGGCGATCTTAGCGGCCTTGACGTCATGCTTGTCGAAATCCTCCAAGGCCACCGAGATGGCGACCGTGGGTGAATCGTAAGGTGCAAAGCCAACGAACATCGAGTTGACGTTGGTGCCGCCGGTCTCGGCCGAGCCGGTCTTGCCGGCGACTTTGACGCCGGGGATTTGGGCATCGGTGCCGGTGCCGGACTGGACGACGGCAAGCATGGCCTGCTTGACCTGGTCGGCCGTGGCGGAGCTGACGGCCTGACCCAGCGAGCGGGACTGCGTGGTCTTGACCACGGTTCCGTCCGGGGCGAGTACCTGGGCTACAAAGTACGGGTCCATGACCACGCCGCTGTTAGCGATGGCGGCGGCAATCACGGCGTTTTGCATGACGGTGGTCTGCGGGCCGGGCGTGTGGTCCATGCCGACAGGCTGGCCGGCGCCGGCCCAGGCGGTCTCCCACTCGGTCATGAGCGACGGGTCGGCCATGATGGAGGCCGCGGAGGTCAGGTCCTGGCCGAGCTTTTGGCCGTAGCCAAAGGCGTTGGCAAACTGCACGAGCGTGTTTGCGCCAACTTCGTTTGCCACCTGGCCGAAGACGACGTTGGAGGACACGGCAAAGGCCTGCTGTAGGCTGATGGTGCCGTAGCTCTCGTTGGCATCGTTGGTGACCGGTGCGTTGCCGATGTCCATGGAGCCGGGCGCCTGGTAGGTGCTGGTAAGGCTGGCGGTACCGGTCTCGAGTGCCGCGGAAAGCGTAACGACCTTAAACGTGGAGCCCGGCGTGTACAGCGCGTCCATGGCGCGATTGTACATGGAGCCGTCCTCGCCGCCGCCCGTCTGCAGCAGGGCATCGATGTTGGTGTTGTCGTAGGTGGGCGAGCTGGCACATGCGAGCACCGCGCCGGTACGCGGGTCGATGACCACTACAGCGCCCTTAAAGCCCTTGAGTGCCTGCTCGGCCGCCGTCTGGATACGCGAGTCGATGGTGAGCTTGGCGGTGTTGCCCGGCTGGGTCTGGCCCGCGAGCGACGCGATGGCGTTGTTCCAGCTAGAGTAGTCCTTAGAACCGGTGAGCGTGTCGTTCATGACGCTCTCGATGGCGGTGGTGCCATACTGCTGGCTCACGTAGCCAACCACGTGCGCTGCCAGGTTACCGTTGGGGTAGGAGCGTACGTAGGTGCCGTCCTCCTGCTGCAGCGACTCGGCCAGCGTCACGCCGTCGGACGTGATGATGGAGCCGCGCTGGATGTACTTGGAGCGGGCGATGGTGTGGTTGTTGGTCGGCATGTCCTGATAGTCCTTGGCCTTAATGACCTGGACATAGGTGAGGTTCCCGATAAGGATGGCGAACAGCGCCGTAAAGGCGAGCACCGCGCGGGTTAGACGGTTGGCGAGCGCAACGCGGCCGAGCACACCGGATTCAGGCGTGTCGAGCAGGCGACGTCGCATGCGCGAGCCGACGGAATGGCTGCCGCTGCCGTAGGAAGACGAGGTGGCAAAGCGCGTGCCCGTCGGGGCGGCGGCAGATGCGACCTGATCATCGGTGATGGCGGCCATGGTGCCGGTGCCGGTAAGCTCGGCCTCGCGTTCGGTCGCCTCGTCACCGGCGCGCAGCAGGAGCGCGACGATGATAAAGCTCGCCAGCAGCGAGGAGCCGCCCTGGCTCATAAAGGGCAGAGTGACGCCGGTCAGCGGGATCAGGCGGGTGACGCCGCCCACGATCAAAAAGGCCTGGAAGCTGATGGCTGCCGTAAGACCGGTGGCGCTAAAGGCGGCGAGGTCGGATTTAGCGCGGGCAGCTGTGGTGAGGCCACGCACGGCAAAGAGCATAAACAGGATGAGCACGGCGCCGCCGCCCAAAAGACCCATCTCCTCGCCGATGGCCGAGAAGATAAAGTCGGACTCGACGACGGGGATGTTGTTGGCCATCCCGTTGCCGATGCCAACGCCGACCAGACCGCCGTCGGCAAGCGAGAAGAGCGACTGGACAATCTGGTAGCCCTGGCCCTGGGCGTCCTTAAACGGATCGACCCAAACCTGGAAACGCACCTGAACGTGCGACAGGAACTTGTAGGCGCCCACGGCTCCAACGGCTAAGAGCGCAAGGCCGATAACGACATACGAAAAGCGCCCCGTGGCAACGTAGAGCATCAGCAAGAAGATGGTGTAGAACAGCACGGCCGAACCCAGGTCGCGTTCGAAGACGACGACGAGCAGGCACACACCCCACACGGCAAACAGCGGCAGCAGCAGTCGCAGACGAGGGATCTTAAAGCCCAGGATCTTGCGGTTGGAGATGGAGAGCAGCTCGCGGTTCTCGGCTAGGTAGCCGGCCAGGAACAGGACGATAAAGACCTTGGCGAACTCGCCAGGCTGGATGGTAAAGCCCGCGATGCGAATCCACAGCTTGGAGCCCGAGATCGTGGTGCCGATAAAGATAGGCAGCATCAGCAGAATGATGCCGATAATGCCAAAGGTGTACTTGTAGCGCATGACCACGTCGAGGTTTTTGACCAGTGCAAGCGTTCCCACCATGAGCGCCACCGAGACAAACAGGATGATGAGCTGTGAGATGGCGAGAGCGGGGGCGAGACGCGTCACGAACGTGATGCCGATGCCCGAAAGTATAAATACGATGGGCAGGATGGCGGGGTCGGCACCGGGCGCCAAGATGCGCACGGCGATATGTGCCGCGGCAAAGGCGGCAAAGAGGCCGATCGGTACGGCGAGCGTCTCAAAGGAGATGGCAGCGCCCGCGGTGAGGACGTACATCGCATACAGCAGGATGACGGGGAACGCCGAGGCGATGAGCAAGAGCAGCTCGGTGTTGCGGCGACTCATAAGCGGCACTCCCTTTCTAATTCTTATCGGAGGCTTCGGCCTCGGCGGACTGTTCGGCGGTTTTCTCGGAATCTGATTCGGAGGTTGATCCCTGATTGGTGTTGTCGCGAATCGTTTGCGCGTCGATCACCTGGCGGGTCTGCTCCTCGTCGATCTGGTGGCGGTACTTGGATATCGTGTCCTGCGCATCGTCGACACTTGTTTGCGGAATGCCCGCCTTGAGGCGGTTTTGCGTGTCTTCGGGCAGGTCGGACAGCTTAATGCTGGTTTCGCTTTCGAGCCAGTGGAGCTTGAGTCCGAGCGGCTTGCCGGGCAGGCCGCGCCAGACGGCGACATTGCCCTGGTAGGTACCCAGGTAGTACGAGCCGGTGACACCCGTGTAGGCCCAGATGCCAGCTGCCAGCACAAAGACGAGGGCCAGGATGGCGGCGATAGTAACGTTGCGGCGACGCACGCGTTGCGCCTCGCGCATGACGCCATCGTCAACCAGGTCAACGACTACTACGGTCACGTTGTCGTGGCCGCCGGCGGCAAGCGCCGCGTCCACTAGGTTGTCGACGCAGATTTGCGCGGTTGAGGACTGCGTGGCGATGTTCTCGATATCGCTATCGGGAATCATGCTCGAGAGGCCGTCGGAGCACAGGACCAGGCGGTCGCCTTCCTCGATATGCAGAGTGAAGTGGTCGGCATACATGGCGGGGTCCGAGCCCAGCGCGCGGGTGATGACCGAACGGTTGGGGTGGACGCGAGCCTCGTCTGCCGTGATCTCGCCGGCGTCCACGAGCTCCTCCACGTAGGAGTGGTCGCGGGTCACGCGGATGAGCGTGCCCTCGTGGAGCAGATAGGCGCGAGAGTCACCCACGTGGGCGATGGCGAGCGTGTCGTTTTCGATATAGGCGCAGGTGGCTGTGCAGCCCATGCCGGGCTTGCCCAGGCCGTTCAGGGCCGCCTCGATTACGGCGGCGTTGGCTGCCTCGACGGCTGCGGCCAGGCGTGCTGCGTCGGCGGACTGTGGGGCCGTCTTGGCTATAGTCTCGACAGCGATAGAAGAGGCTACCTCGCCGGCGGCGTGACCACCCATGCCGTCGCATACGCAAAAGAGCGGCGACTGCACCAGGTAGGAATCCTCATTGTGCGGGCGCACACAGCCAACGTCGGAGCGGGCGCCCCACATGAGTTGCGTGGTGGTGCCGGCATCATAGGTCGAGTCGGTCTCGATGCGCTCCTCGGTCAGGGGTTCAAAGCTCATGGTCGAGCCGGGGTCTTTGAGCTTGGCTTCAACGGCGGCAACGTCGATTTCGGCTGTGTCACCGGGAGAGACGGTGTCGGTCTCGGCGTTTGATTCGGAATCGCCGGTGTCCGGGGAGTCGGGCTCCTCGGAAACGCGGGCGGTCGACTCGTCATCTTGCGGGCTGACGTCTATAGGCTCGGGCGTCGCAAAGTGCGACGGCGCGGGCGTGTTTTGCGACTGGGCGGCGGGCTCGGCCACGGCATCGGACTCGCTTGCGGGCGCAGGCTGCGGGGTCTTGGGCGCAGGTCCGTCCTCGGGGGATGGCCCTGCCTCGGGCGCCGGCGTAGACGCGGGCGCAACCTCGGATGCCGGGGCTATGGGAAACGCCGGCGCGGCAGGCTCGGGGGCTGCAAACACGGCAGCGCTCTCGTTGATTGCCGCGGCGACGGGCTCTGCAAAGTGAGCCGGCGCCGAGGTTGCTTCGGGCGCTGTGGGCTGTTCCGCAGCATGTGCGCCGATGGGCGCCGCTACGGCATCCTCTTCGCCCTCGTTATCGGCGAGATCCGAAATATCATGCGTTACATGCGAAAGAGGCAGGGAGAACACCGTGTCCTCGGGCTCCACGGTCGCAGGGCGCGTCGGAGCGGCATGAGCCGGCGCAACTGCGGGTGCAGTCGGCGTCTCGGGCATGGTTGCGGACTTGTTCTCCTCGTCGATCATCGACGGTTCACCTTCATGACCACGTCGCCAATCTGGACCTCGTCACCCTCGCGCAGCGTTGCGGGCTCCACCAGCTGACGGCCGTTAACGAGCGTGCCGTTCAGCGAGTTGAGGTCTTCGATGATGAGTGCCGGGCCCTGCAGCGAAAAGCGTGCGTGCGAGGCCGAGACAAACGGTTCGTTGATGCAGATGTCCGAGGACGGCGAGCGGCCAACGATGACGGGGCCGAGCATGTCTACATGGATGCCACGGATGCCGCGCGGACCCTTGTCCACATCGATCGTCCAGATAGCGGAGTCGCGGCGCTGGCCGCGTACGAGTCCCACGCCGGTTTTCATGACGGCGAACAGGAAGATGTAGAGCAGGGCGACCAGGACGATGCGGCCTGCAAAAAGGACGATATCGATGTTCATAAGCGACTATCCCCTAAATTCAAAGGTGCTCAGGCCAAACGTCAGCAGATCGCCGTTGCGCAGCGGGCAGCGCGTGATGCGGCGGTTGTTGACGAGCGTGCCGTTGGTGGAATTGAGGTCCTCGATCGACCAGTCCGAACCGGTAAAGGTGAGCTGGGCGTGGCGGCGCGACACGTTGGGGTCGCGCAGGGCGATGTCCGAAACCGAACGCTCGCGACCGATGGTCACCTGCGCGGAAGTGATGCTGTGGCTCTCGCCGCTCACGACATCGACGAGCTGGGCGAGCGGGCGCTGCGGGGCGCGGGTGCTCGCCATGTTGGAGGCAATACCGGCCGCGGCGCCAAGGCCCACGGCGGCACCGGTCGCGGCGGCTCCGCCCATACCGGCGAGGGCGTCACGAGAGACGGTCTGCGGCACGGGGATGGGCGCGGCGGCGGGGTCGGGGACGTTGGGCGCAAAGGGATCGGCCACGGCGAGCGGGTCGGGAGCGGCGGCGCGGGGCGACGGCTGCTGGGGCATGGCGGCGGGGTGCTGTTGCTGCGGAGCGGCGAATTGCTGCTTGCCGGCGCGGGGAGCGCTGGCGGCGCGGCTTGCGGCCGAGTTGTTCTGGCCCAGGCCATTCTGGTAGGCGCGCTCTTCCTCGTACAGACGACCGAGCGTGGGGGCGTCGACGTTCTCGGCAAAGACCGAGAACTTACCGGCACGCAGCTGCGGGTCGATCATAAAGCGAACGAGGGGCTCGCCGACAAACACATAGCGGCGCTTTTCGGCCTGTGCCTTCACAAACTCGCGGACTTCGCGCGAAAGCTCGGGGTAGAACGGAGCGAGCATGGGATCGTCGTCGGCGGCGATCAGGATGGTATAGAGTGCCGGCGCGGTGTTGACGCCGTTGATCACCAGAGTCTGATCCTCCATGTCGCGAGCAGCCTGCTTGGCAAGCTTCTTAAAGGAGAACGGGGCACGGGTGGCACCGAAGATGCCGGCCACGTGGTCCTCGAAGATGTTCAGGAAGTTCACGAAAGATCACTCTCCGTATAGGTTCTTTGGTATCCGAGCAAATATAGGCATATCCCAACGATTATAGAGGATAGGGTTCCCGCAACCGCCGCCTTGACGACGACCGCGGCCGCAAGGCTGGCAATTTCCATATGGTGTGCAAGACAGAGCGACGCCGCGGTGCCTATTCCGCAGCCGGCGATGGCAGCGATTGCAGTCAGGTTCGAGCCCTGCTCGGCACGCTTGGCATGGGCGTTGAGCAGCAGAGATGTCAGTGCAGCTGTCGCCGCGACGAGTGCGACGGCAGTCCAGAAGAGCATGTCTCCCAGCGCCGCGGCAACATTGCCGAGCCCCAGCACGCCTCCGGCGGAAAGCGCAACCGTAGCCAGGCGGCCAAAAAGCGCGCCCATCCCCGTGGCGGCCGCGGCGCTTGCCGGGCCGAGCCAAAAGGCCGCGATGCCAGCGGCGACCCCGGCGGCAAGGAGGGCGTCGCCCGTTAGACAGCCAAGTGCCACCGCACAGGTGAGCGTGGCGCTCGCGGCAGTCTCGGTGCGACCCCAGGCGATCCACCAACCGGACATGGCGGCGGCAAAGATCACCGCGACGGGCAGCATCGACAGGATGCCTTGTGCCTGCATGGTGGCGTTGGCCATGAGCACCAAAAAGCCCACAGCCGAGATGGCCGAGCCAATCTGGGGGGCCAGGCCAGCCGCCGCTCCGATCGCGATGGCCGCAATGACCAGGCCGGGAAGCGCCGCGACCCCGGCCGTTTGCATCAGTAAAAAGCTAAAGGTGCCGCACGTTAGCGCCGAGATAGTGCGCATGGTGTAGTCGCGCGCATGGCTCCAGCGCGTGCCCGCCCAGCCGAGTGCGGGGTCGACCTCGATGGCGTCGTCCTCGTAGTGCGACGGCTCGATATCGTCGAGTTCCTGCTCGTCATCCGAAAGCTCGCCAACCATTTGCTCCAGGCTGCGACGGCCCTCGCGCACGCTGCCCAGACCGGCAAGGAGCTGGTCGCAAAATGCCTCGATGCTGTTGGGGCGGTCCTGCGGCATGGGGGAGAGCGCGCTCATGAGCGCGGCCTCGGCTCCCGGGGGAAAGTGTGGTATCAGCTCGCTGGGATAGGTGGCGCCGCCGATGATGCGGTCGAGCGAGTCGGCGGGCGTGGCCGCCATAAAGGGAGCGCTGCCGCACAGGCCCTCGTAGATCACACAGGCGAGGGCAAAGACATCGGCGCGCTCGTCGACCGTGCCGGTCTCGATATCGAGCTGCTCGGGCGGCATGTAGCCGATGGTGCCGCCGCGTGAGCCGCCAAAGCCACCGGCGGACGACAGTCGCGCCATGCCAAAGTCGGTGAGCTTTACATTGCCCGAGTGGTCGATGAGCACGTTGGCGGGCTTAATGTCCAGGTGGAGTACGCCATTACTATGAGCGAAGGTGAGCGCCTGGCCCAGGGCATCGGCAATGGCCGCGGCCTCGTCAAAGGTAAGTGAGTGGCCGTCCACGCGGTGCAAAAACTCGGCCAGCGACATGCCATCGACATATTCCATAACCAGGTAGGCATAGGCTGTGTCGTGCGTAAAGTCGATGACCTGCACGATGTTGGGATGTTGAAGCATAGCGGCAGTGTGCGCCTCGCGCAGGACATCCATGATGTCGCTGGCGGGCATGCCGGCACCGTTGATAAGGGGGATGCGCTTAATGGCGACGCGGCGGCGCAGATGCGTGTCGCGGCAGATCTCGATGGAGCCAAAACCGCCGGTCGCAAGTGTCTCGAGCGGCTGGTACCGCTTAAGCAGCTCGCGAGAGCTGGTGCCCTCCAGAGGAACGTCCGGCGAGAACCGGGCGGTATGTTGCGAGAAAAGCGGCATGGCCAACCCTCGTGCGTTTAAAGTTCGTTTGCGAGTGGCGGGCGCGGAGCCGAGCCGTTCGCGGTGGCATAGATGCTGCTAGTGTAGCACGCTCGGGCAGATGGCGAGGATGGCGGGATGCGAGGCTGCCTGTCTGGCTTGGCCTTAGCGCTTCTTCTTGCTCTTTTTCCGCTTGCGCTGCTTGCCCTTGTTGTCCTGGGGCTTGTCGGCCTTGTCGCCCCGCTTGGCCTCGGCGGCAGCCTTCTCGGCCTTCATTTTCTTCTTCTTGGTCTCGATGCGGAGTTTTTTGTTGATGCGCGCCTTGAGGAAGGTGCCAAACTGCTCGGCATCGCCGCGGACAAAGGTGTCCTTAGGGATAGTCACACCCTGGTCGGCGAACATGGCTACAAAGATGCGCTCGCCGTCGAGCACGTGGTCGAGCTTCTCAAACGGGAAGAACTGCGACTTGCCGCTCTTGCCCCAAACCATCAGGCCGTCTTCGTTGGCGGCGACGCGGCGATAGCGACCACCCATGGACTCGTCGGCCTCGACGGCATCGATAAAGTCGCGGGCGAGGGTGTGGTGCAGATTTTTGCTCCACCAGGCCAAAAAGGCGCCGAATACGATCAGGACGACGCCAAACTTGATCCAGTTGCCGCCGGCCACCAGCATGCCAATGCCGAGCAGCGCGGCAACTGCTGCGGCGACATACAGCGAGCCGCGACGCCTGGGCGAGGCGACCAAGCGGGCGAAGTCGGTGACCAGGTCGTTTTCGTACTGGTACTCGTTGAGGTACAGGATGCCGTCGTCGGCTGCGGCCTGCTCCTCGAGCGCGACCTCGACCTGGTCGGCTGCTTCGGAGGGAACGAGGTTGCTCTCTGCGTCTGCCATGCTCTTTGGACTCCTATCGCGGCGGGCTCGCCGTACGGGTTATTATGAATGCAGTATGCCGTGCGACCGCATGGCCGTCGCGGCAACAAGACTCAGTATACCCGGGGGAGCACCCATGGAATCGTTGTACCGAAAGTATCGCCCGCTCACCTTCGACTCCGTGGTGGGCCAGCAGCATATCGTCTCGACGCTCGAGCACGCCATCACCGAGGGGCGCCTGTCCCACGCCTACCTGTTCTGCGGACCGCGCGGCACGGGCAAGACCACCATGGCGCGCATTCTGGCCAAGGCACTGCTGTGCCGCAATGCCGAGGCGGCGCGCGCCGAGGGTGCAAGCGGCTGCATGCCCGACGGTACTTGCGAGGAGTGCGAGCTCATTGCCGAGGGCAACCACCCGGATGTCTACGAGCTCGATGCCGCAAGCCGCACGGGCGTGGACAATGTGCGCGAGGAGATCATCAACTCCGTCAACTTTGCCCCGGTGCGCGGCAAGTACAAGATCTATATCATCGACGAGGTCCACATGCTCACGACGGCGGCGTTCAACGCGCTGCTCAAGACGCTTGAGGAGCCGCCGGCGCACGTGATCTTTGTGCTGTGCACCACCGACCCGCAAAAGATTCTGGAGACCATCCTCTCGCGCTGCCAGCGTTTCGATTTCCATCGCATCGGCAACGAGGATATCGAGCACCGCCTGGCATACGTGTGCGAGCAGGAGGGCTTCGATTACGACGATGAGGCGCTGGCTATCGTGGCGCGCCATGCCAAGGGCGGCATGCGCGACGCGTTGTCCACGCTGGAGCAGCTGAGCGTCTTTGGCAACGGTTCTGTGCATGCGGACGACGCCCGCTCTCTTTTAGGCGAGGTTTCGGACCAGATTCTGGGCGAGTTTTCCCGCGCCATCGCCGAGCGTGATGTCGCCGAGCTATATGGACTGATCCGTGCGCAGGTCGAGGAAGGAAACGACCTGCTGGAGCTGACGCGCGACCTGGTGGCGCACGTGCGTGACGTGTACGTTGCCTGCGTTGCCGGTGCCCGTGCCGAGCTGTTTGAGGGCGGCTCCGAGCAGGCCGAGGCGCTTGCTGCCGAGGCCGCTGCCTTTGGCGAGCATCCTGCCGACCGCCTGGCCCGTGTGCTGACGGTGCTCGACGATGCCGCACTGGAGATGAGGGGCGCGAGCGACGTGCGCCTGGTGCTCGAGATTGCCTGCACGCGTCTGGCGCGTCCCGAGGCCGATTTAACGATTGAGGCATTGGCCGAGCGCGTGGCACGCCTGGAGGCCATGGTTGCCAACGGCGCCGTGCCGGCGAGCGTGGCTGCTGCTCAGGCCGCCGCGCCTGCAGCATCCGTACCCGCTGCTGCCCAACAGCCGACGCTCATTTCGGGCGCTCGTGCTGCCGCTCCGGCGGCATCCGCTGCCCCTGCTGCTACGTCCGCGCGCCAGGGTGGCATGCCTTGGGACCGTGGTGCTGCCGCTCCGGCGGCTCAGCCTGCACCCGTGTCAGCTTCCAAGCCTGCAGCGCCTGCACCTCAGCCTGCGCCGGCTCCGACGCCTCAGCCCCAGTCCAACAATGCCGCCCAGGTTGCTGCCGCCGGCGCCGCCGAGACCCCCGCGGTCGAGGACGCCGGCGAGCTGCAGCGCAAATGGGCCGAGGTCGTCGAGCGCGTCAAGGCGCGTCAGGCTTCCTACGCAGGGCTTTTGCTCAACGCCCGCGCCACGGCCGACGACGGCTCCAAGCTCACGGTCTCGTTCCCCGTGGGTTCGACTTTTGCCATTAAGATGCTCGGTCGCGCCGATACGCAGTCGGTGGTCCTACCGACGGTCTGCGCGGTCTTCGGTCGTCGTACCGTCGACTATGTCCTGGATGGGGGTGGCACGCCGGCTCCTCAACATGAGGAGCATTCTCCATCTGCACGGGCTGCGGCATCTGCGGACCCGCAACCCGTGTCCTCGGCGGCCCCTGTATCCTCGAGCGCCAGCGCGCCGCAGCAGCAAACGGCACCGGTAGCGGCATCGACCCCGTCGGCGCCTAAGCCCGCGGCGCCCAAACCGGCTGCTCCGACACCCGCGCCCAAGCCCGTCTCGCCCGCGCCCAAGTCGTCTGACCTGGGCAAAGCCCCCTGGCTACGCTCCGACAACCCCGCCGGTGCTCCTGCCACGGGTAAGCTCCCGACCGAGCCCGCACCCCGTGCGCCCGAGCGCTCGGCTGCCCCCAAGGCTCAGCCTGTCGCGCAGTCCGCGCCGTGGGAATCCGAGCAGGTACCCTACGACGACGCCATGGTCGGCGGCTTTGCTGCCGATGCTGGCGGGGACGATCTTCCTCCGTTCGACGTGCCGGGTGCGACGCCCGCGCCCAAGTCCGCTGTAGCTGCCCCCAAAGAGGAGGACGCTTCTGCAGCTCCCTGGGAGTCCAACCCCGGCGCCGGCAGCCCCTTCGGCCACCAGGGCGCAGCCCCGAGCATCCCGCAGACCGAGGACGAGGCCAAAGACCTCATCCGCAGCGTCTTCGGTCAGGCCACCATCTTCAAGCCGGTGGAGTAGCTGCGCAGGCGGGTATACTGCTCAAGAAGAGGACCCCTTGTCCGGGCGCATCTGTATTTCGGACATGTGTAGTGTGGTGCCGCGTATGTCGCATTTGAGCAGACAGGTGCGTGACGGTCGGCCTAGGATGCTGAGGTCGATACGATACGTCGCATGGCTGTCCGTGTACTCGACTTGCTCGGCGTTAATGGTTGCTCCGATTGCCAAATAAACGCCTAGCTCGGCATCGACAATCTTGAAGTCCTTTATCTTGACCTTGAACTCTTGATAGAGGGACGGGCTGTTGTAGTAGACGGTTCGGGTTCCGTCGGTGCACTCATCGGTCGTCTCCCATTTGACGACGGGCTGGTCCGAGCTGGCTATCAGCAGTTCTGCTCCAAAAGCTATGGCATGGGTGATGACAACCAGCAATGCCCAGCCGACAAAGAGATAGAGAACCACATATGCAACGGGGTGTTTTGAGCGGATGTTTTGGAGCGCGTTGGGGGCATTCATGGGGCACCTCCAAATTACTATCTATGGCAATCAAATTATACCCTGCCGCCATGTGCGCCGCCTCGAGCAGCGGTTCGGCATTTAGCTATTTAGTGGCGCACATGAAATGCCGGATTCGGCTCTACTAGATTGAGTGTGCGATATTATGCAACCTTGCATAATTCGACCTTGCATAATCTTTGAGTGCGGTTTGTATTGGAGGACATGTATATCGACTGAGGTAACACGTCCGCCCCGCTCTCTCGCCGCGCGCCGTGGTACGATTTTTGAGTTTGAAAGTCCCGCCGTGCTCCGGCTGCCCTTGCAGCTCGGCGTGCGGCCGCACGTAAAGGAGCCATCATGGCCGGTATGAACATGCAGCAGATGATGAAGCAGGCTCGCAAGATGCAGGAGCAGCTTGCCGCCGCGCAGGAGAACCTCAAGTCCCAGACCGTCGACGCCTCTGCCGGCGGCGGCATGGTCAAGGTGACCGTTAACGGCGAGATGGAGCTCGTCAACCTCACCATCGATCCCGATGCGCTCGATCCCGAGGACGTCGATATGCTGCAGGATATGATCATGGCTGCCGTCAACGAGGCCGTCCGCGGCGTCAACGAGCTCGCCAACAAGCAGATGGGCGCCATCACCGGCGGCCTCAACATCCCGGGCATGCCGTTCTAAGACACGCATATATATGAGTGCCAACCACAGTCTGCAAAAACTGCTCGATGAGCTGGGCCGTCTGCCGGGCATTGGTCCCAAGTCGGCCCAGCGCATCGCCTATTACCTGTTGGAGGCCGACGCCGAGGAGGCGCGCCGCCTGGCCGAGGCCATCCTGGAGGTCAAGCAGGAGGTCCACTTTTGCAGCCGCTGCTTTAACTACGCC
This sequence comes from Collinsella aerofaciens, assembly GCA_048532905.1. GTDB lineage: Bacteria > Actinomycetota > Coriobacteriia > Coriobacteriales > Coriobacteriaceae > Collinsella > Collinsella aerofaciens_CB. The sequence goes on along the minus strand of DBGFTB010000033.1, from coordinate 4,490 downwards.
ACGGCCGACGAGTGCTCCATCTGCCAGGACCCGATGCGCGATACCACTCGCATTTGCGTGGTGGGCGAGCCGCGCGATGTCCAGGCGATCGAGCGCACGGGCAGCTACCACGGCCTCTACCACGTATTGGGCGGCGTGATCAGTCCCATGGACAAGATTGGCCCCGAGCAGCTGCACATTCGAGAGCTGCTGGCACGCTTGGGCCACGAGGACATCCACGAGGTCATCATCGCCACCAACCCCAATATTGAGGGCGAGACCACGGCGAGCTATCTGGCCCGTACCATCAAGCCGTTGGGCGTCGAGGTGTCGCGTCTGGCAAGCGGCCTTCCCGTGGGCGGCGACTTGGAGTATGCCGACGAGCTTACGCTTGGCCGCGCCATCGAGGCCCGTCGCGCGATTTAGGTGGCGAGCCTGCTCCTGCCGTATGTTTTCCTCACAGTCGCACGGGGTAGTCATAATTTCCCCGTGCGACTGTGAGTTTGTTGTGCAACAAAGATGCTTCGTATCCGCTTATCGCATGGATGCTTCCGCTCGCATCCTTAATTTGCTCATTCGTTGCGCAACCTTTTGGGTTCGCTGATACACTCAAATATGGATTCGAATGAATGCGCCGCTCCCGAGCGGCGTGTTTTTGTTGGAGGAGAACGCATGCGGCCCGGTGGCACTCAGACAAAGCGCGGCGCCGCGGTGCGCATACGACGCCGACTGGGCTTGGCGCCGCGGGCGTACGCACTGCTATCTGCTCGCTGGTGCTGGTCATAGCTGGCGTTTCTGCCTATGGCATGACCGTGCCGTCCATGATGCAGGCGCATGCCGCACGCGAACCGCGCGTGGGGCATGAGGCCAAAAGCGATCTGGGCACCACGACTGGATATGCTTGGGCAAGTGTGGTCGGGCATATTGTGTTTGGCACCGACGATGCGGACGGCGCCGAGGCCCCGGACAACGAAGTCACGCTTGCCAATGGCAAAACCATCGTGCTCACCAACACCAAGATCATCGATCGATTGTCCAACAATAGCGTGGCGGCAACGGTGAATAAGGTCGAGCAGCAAAAGGAGCAGGACGCCCAGCAGTCCGGAAAGCCCGGTAGCTCGGATACTTCTGGCTCCGGCTCGGATTCATCGAGTTCGGGCGGCGGCTCTGGGTCGGGTTCCTCTACCGGAGGGCCTGGAAACGGCGGCTCGACGGGCGGCAACACTGACAACGATGCAAACTCCGGCGGCCTTTCCGCTGCTGAGGAAGAGAGCATTCACAGTTGGCTTGTGACCAAGTACAACATGCTCGACGGCTATGTTTCTCGTGCCAATGACGTGGTCTCGACCTATAACTCTACGGGAGATCCCAGGCCGTGCGACAGCCTGGTCGGGGAGATGTTTGTCATTCGAGCCGAGTTCGGTCGTCAGACATTCTCGCCCCGGTCAAGGTGGTATCAGCAGTATGCCAATCTGTGGGGCTGTTACACCAACCTATGTCAATGGGTCGGCCATTACGGCGATGATGACGTCGCGCTCGGTAACTTCAACAATAACGTGGCGGCGCTTGCCCTATGATGACCGATCTTGCATCCACCACACCACAATCGCTCGGTCGCGATCCCATGGTCGGCCTGCGCCTGGCGCGTGTCGACGGGTTTGAGCCGGCCATTGCGCTCGGTCAGGACGAACTGCCTGCCTATCTGCGTCGTTTTACGATACTGTTTGCCGACGATGCCACCATGCGCCGTGGCGGTATCGGCCGCGTGACGCGTGCTGTCAACGCCCAAGGCGAGGACGTAGCACTCAAACAGCTCATCTTGCCGACGCGCGATGAGTTTGACGACGATGCCGCCCATGAGTCGCTGGTCGCCAAGTTCAAAGCGGCATTTCGCGAGGAATACGAATGCCATCGCGCCCTTTCGGGCCTTAAGGGCTTTCCCCGCCTCTATGGCTGGGGCGAGGTCGACGGTGTGCCTGCAATTGTCATGGAATGGGTCGAGGGCGAGACGCTCGCCCGCTTGCGTTCGCGACTTGCCGTGGACGATGCCGGACGCCTGTCGCCGCTTGTGGCGGCGCGTCTGGGTCGCGACCTGTTCGATCTGCTCTGCCGTATGAGTCTGGTGGGCGAGGGCTTTGTCCATCGCGATATCTCGCCCGCTAATATTATGGTGCGTACGGCGCGTCTACCGCTTGACCGGCAGCTTGCCGAGGGCACCTTTGACCTGTGCCTGATCGACTTTGGCTCGTCGCTGGCGCTTGAGCCTGCGTCGGCCGTGGCCGGTACCGGCGGCAAGGCGTCGTTTACGGAGCGTTATGCGACGCTGCGTCGCGCGACGGTGGCCTACGCTCCGCCCGAGATGCTCACCGACGATATTCCCGACCTGCGCGCTTTGCGTATGTCGCCGGCGATTGACGTCTATGCCGCGGCAAGCACGGTTTACGAGCTCATTGCCGGCGTCGCGCCATACGAAGCCGCGCCGAGCACTTCGGGCACCTCGGGTTCGCGCAAAAAGACGCGTGACATCGCCAGCCCCTACCGTCTCAAGATGGACACGCGGCCCGACTATCCCATTGGTGCCCATGCGCCCGGTTGCGATTTGACTCAGCTGCTTCGTCGTGAGCCCGATGTGGCGCTCGCCGCGGCCGAGCAGGCCCAGCAGCTGGGGCTTGAGCCGGATTCCGAGGAGCTACGCGATGCGCTGGCGTTTGTCGATGCCCAGCTGTTCGACGTGGTGACGGCCTGTCTGTCCAGCCATCAAAAAGATCGTCCCGAGCCGGCGGCGGTCGAGGCGGCGCTCTCGGCGTTTTGTGACCACTATGCGCAAAATGTCGGTCGTTCGCTCCGCGGCGAGCCGCTCACGCCGTGCCCCATGGATGCGTCCGGCCGCGCGGTTCGTTGCGCGCTGATGGTCGGCGCGACGGTCGTCTGTGGCGTGGTTTGGGCTGTGGTCGTGGTTTCGGCCGCGCTGCTGGCGTCGGGCGCTCGCGTGACGGCGACTTTGGGATCGCTCGTGTGGTCTGGGTCGCTACCGGGTATTATTGCCGCACTGGCGTTGGCGCTGCCCGGCATAGCCGGCGTTGCCGCGGGGGCACTTGCGCGTGATCGGCGCTCGGGGTTCCTGCAGGGTGTGCTTGCGCTTTCTGCCTGCGAGGTTCCGGTGCTGGTTGTTGCTGCATGTAGCGTATTTTCCCAACGCGCCGTGATGGGCGGCCTTGTTGCCGCTCTGGTTGCAACCTATACGCTTACGTGGTTTTTGCTTGCGATGGGCTTTGCCTTTGAACTTCCCGTTTCGGCACCGCGACGCACAAAAGCCCAGATGGCGACTCCGCTTGCCGGTGGAGCCGCAGCTGCCCGTACTTTTGGCGGACCTGTCGAAGTATCGTCCGATTCTATTTCTACGACCAAGGAGGCCTAGGTCATGGCATCTCAAGTTGAGCTCACCCCATGCGGGGCCATGTTTGACATCTTTAAGCGCGCGGCGCATCTGAGCCATATCGAGCTGTGCGGCTTGGTGCTTTCGTCCCGTCCGCTCGCCGACGGCCGCAGCCCGCAGAGCCGAGCCGCCGATCGCTCTTGGGTTTCCCGCTTTATTGTTCGCGCGCCGGTCGGCACGCTTCAGCAGCGCTACTTTGCCGAATACGGTACCTCGGCTGCGCGTATTATGTCGCAACTGGCCCTGCGCCAGCGCAATCCCATGGACTCCACGGCTGTGATCAATATGGTGTGCGGTCCTGCAGGTGAACCGATGGTACGCGCGCTCGAAGAGTGCCACCAGGACACGAATCTCTATCGCAACGCGCTCGATCGCCTGTCCCAGGCGGCGGAACTCATGCCCGCCGAGCGCGCCGAGGCCGTGCTGGTGCTGTTTGTCACCGTCGGTTGTTCGGCGGATGTGCGGTCCTCGGTGAACTATGCCATCGACTACGCACACGCGACCTGTGGCGGAGGCACCTCCACGCCGCGTTCGCTTGGCATGTCGATGACCGCGGGCGCACGCGAACCCGCCCCGGCGCACCCCTTGGGCTTGCTGCGCGTACAAAACAGTTTTGTCGTGAGCGCCCCGCGCTGGATTCAGCCGAGTGAGCAGGGTGTTGAGATTGGCGCGCTGGCCACTGGTGAGGGCGATATTACCGACGTCGGCGACGATGTCTCGGCCCGCCATGCCCATATCTGGTGCGATGCTCAAAATATCTGGCATGTTGAGGACTTGTCGTCCACCAACGGAACCGTGGTGGTAAACGGGGCCACGCGCGTCTGCATTCAGGTCGAGCCCGGCCGTTCCGCCCAACTCAATCCCGGCGACGAGCTCAATCCCGGCGAATCCACTACCTACGCCATCCTCTTCGGTGCCCTCTAGCTGGCAGTTGGGGACGTTCCTTTTAATATGAGCAGGACATTGTCAAGAGGCAAAATCGGGCCTGGCCCCAACGATATGGGGTCAGGCCCTCTCCCTATATCAGCCCGTCCGCGGCGACCTCGGCGTGTCTTACCGACGCTCGTCTTTGCAG